>NZ_JAPNXT010000009.1:0-149577 GCF_030397495.1 Cobetia sp. 14N.309.X.WAT.E.A4 | reverse complement strand
GAGCGCAACACTGGCAGTGTTGAGGTCAGCGGTTCGATCCCGCTAGGCTCCACCAGAATATTGAAAAAGCGGCCATCCTTCGGGGTGGCCGCTTTTTTTTGGTTCATTGCCTCTTGCCCTTCACAGGGCCACCCCCGCCGTCGGCCGCCTTCGGTAACGCAGGCATCAGCAGCGCTCGCCCGAGCCATTCGCCGTGTCAGTGCCACGGCGAATGGCGGTCAAGCATTCACATTCCCGCGTCGCTGTCTTCCAGTCGTTCGAACAGGATCAGGTGATCGGCCTGAATGCGCAGACTGACGTCTTCCCCGGGGTGATAGTCATGGTGGCTGTTGAAGGCCGCCTCGACCTCACGACCTGACGGCAAGGCCAGGCGATACAGGGTGCTGGTACCGGCGAAGGTCGCGCTGAGCACGCGCGCCTTGAGATCACTGGTTTCCGCCTCTCCTTCAGCCAGCACCAGATCATCCGGACGCAGCAGCACGTCCACCGGTGTCCCGGCGTCATACGGATAGGCACGGTTGCCGCGGATCACCCCGAGTTCGGTGGAGACGCTTTCGTTGTCCGCCAGCGTGCCGGGGATGAAGTAGCCCTGACCGATGAAGTTGGCGACGAAGCGCGTGGCCGGCTCGTGATACAGATTGAACGGCGTATCCCATTGCTGCAGGTGCCCGGCATGGATGACGCCGATCTGGTCCGCCATCGCGAAGGCTTCGTTCTGATCATGGGTGACCAGTACCGCGCTGATGCCGAGGTGCTTGAGAATTCGGCGCACCTCCTGGCTCAGCTGGCGGCGCAGCTCCACGTCCAGATTCGAGAACGGCTCGTCGAGCAGCAGGATGCGTGGCTCCGGCGCCAGCGCGCGTGCCAGGGCCACGCGCTGCTGCTGTCCGCCCGAGAGTTCATGCGGAAAACGCTCGCCCAGATGCCCCAGACCGACCAGCGTCAGCAGTTCCGCTACCTTGGCATTGCGCTCGGCCTTCGGCATGCGGCGTACGCCAAACCCCACGTTGTCCGCCACGCTCAGGTGCGGAAACAGGGCGTAATCCTGAAAGACCATGCCGACGTGCCGCTCTTCCGGCGCCGTCAGCTGGGTGGCGCTGGAGAGCACTTCTCCCTCGAGGCGAATCTCACCGACCGCCACCGGTTCAAAGCCGGCGATCGCGCGCAGCAGGGTCGTCTTGCCGCAGCCGGACGGGCCGAGCAGGCAGGCGATATCCCCCTTGTTGAGAGAGAAATTGATGTCACGGGTCACCACGGTGGTGTCGTAGCGACATTCCAGAGAATCAATCTGCAGGAGCGGTTGCATGATGGCGGGTCGGTCCAGAAAACGAGAAGGGCAGCGAGTGGAACAGCCGGCGAGGGCATCAGGGGCGGGCGCTGAGCTCACGCGCCCGCCTGTCTGTGCATACGATGTCGCCGCCGGCATGGATGCAGGCGGCGACAGGCAGGGCTGATTCAGTCCTGACGACCCAGCATCAGGAATTCGAGCAATGCCTTCTGGGCGTGCAGACGGTTGCCGGCTTCCTGCCAGACGACGGCGCGCGGGTCATCCAGCAGCCCCATGCTGATCTCTTCGCCGCGGTGTGCCGGCAGGCAGTGCAGGAAGATGACGTCATCGGCGGCCTTGTCGAGCATGGCTTCATCGACCTGGTAGCCGGCGAAGTCGGCTTCGCGCTTGAGCTGCTCCTCTTCCTGGCCCATGGAGGCCCAGACATCGGTGGTCACCAGATCCGCGCCCTGGACGGCTTCCTGCGGGTCGCGGTGGATGCTGACGCGCTGACCGGCTGCCGCGACGATCTCACTGTCCGGCTCGTAGCCTTCCGGGCAGCAGATGCGCAGGATGAAGTCGAACTGGCGTGCGGCGTTGATCCAGGAATGGCACATGTTGTTGCCATCGCCGATCCAGACCGCTGTCTTGCCCTTCACGGAGCCACGGCACTCGGTCCAGGTCATCACGTCAGCCAGCAGCTGGCACGGATGGTAGTCATCGGTGAGTGCATTGATGACCGGCACGCTGGAGGCATCGGCGAAGGCTTCGATATCGGAGTGCGCGAAGGTGCGGATCATCACGCCATCCACCATCTCGGAGAGCACGCGCGCGGTGTCACCGATCGGCTCGCCACGGCCCAGCTGGGTATCGCGCGGCGACAGGAACAGGGCATGGCCGCCGAACTGGGCCATCGCCGTCTCGAAGGACACACGGGTGCGCGTGGAGGACTTCTCGAAGATCATCGCCAGGGTACGGTTGGCGAACGGCGTGTAGACCGGACCTTCCTTCTTCAAGCCATCCTTGATGGTGATGGCGCGCTGAATCAGGTAATCGAGTTCTTCCGGAGAAAGGTCAAGCAGAGTCAGAAAGTGCCGGGTGGCCATCGAGCGGGCTCCTGTCAGGGTCTCGGGCAGCACCATCGAAAAGGGCGCCATGCGTCGGAGGGAAGGAAGTCGCCGACGATCACGGCGCCCGATTGGCGCTGCCTGTCAAAAGAGCCATCCTAGCCAGCTGAGCGGGCGGGCGCAACGCCGAGGCGTCTCGCGAGGCATCGAGAGCCCTTGCCTCGCCCCGCGCGTACGCCGGTCAGCCTGCCGACAGCGACATCGCCGGCCTGCCCTGCAGACACCAATCTCGCCCTGGGGCAATATCGGGGGCTGAATTCGTGGCTCACCCTCAGTAGAATGAGGGAATGACACTCACGGGCCTTGCGCCCACCGTCCGAGGATTGCACATGAGCACCACCATCGAATCGATCGAGAAGCAGATTGGCGAGAACCCCATCCTGCTGTACATGAAGGGCACGCCGCAGCTGCCGCAGTGCGGTTTCTCCGCCCAGACCGTCCAGGCCGTGATGGCGTGCGGCGAGCGTTTCGCCTTCGTCAACATCCTGGACAACCCGGACATCCGTGCGGAGCTGCCGAAGTACGCCAACTGGCCGACCTTCCCGCAGCTGTGGATCAACGGCGAGCTGGTCGGCGGCTGCGACATCGTGGTCGAGATGTACCAGAACGGCGAGCTGGAACCGATGATCAAGCAGGCCGCTCAGGAAGCGGCTGCCGAGTGATCGGTCTCCTCGGGTCAGGCATGTTCTGATCTGAGCGGAGCCTGTCAGACAAAACGCCCCCGCAGCCTGGCTGCGGGGGCGTTTTCGTGTGGCGCTTTGGCAGGGCTGTCATGCACGGCCGGGCCGGGCAAGCCCCTGGCTGTCAGGTGGCAGGCGTCTCGAGCGAGGCGGGCACCTCGTCGTTCATGCCCTGTTCCTTCATCGCCAGATCCCAGCCGCCCAGGTCCTTGAAGCGATTGACCATCGCGCAGAACAGCTCCGCGGTGCGCTCGGTGTCATAGCGCGCCGAGTGGGCGGAAGCGTTGTCGAACTCGATGCCGGCGGCGCGGCAGGCGCGGGCCAGTACCGTCTGGCCGTAGACCAGGCCCGCAAGCGAGGCGGTATCGAAGCACGAGAACGGGTGGAACGGGTTGCGCTTGATACCGCAACGCTCCACCGCCGCGTTCAGGAAGCCCTGATCGAAGGCCGCGTTGTGACCGACCAGCACCGCACGTGTGCAGCCATGTGCCTTGATGGCCTTGCGTATCGGGCTGAAGATTTCGCCCAGTGCCTGATTCTCGGCCACGGCCACCTGCTTGCGTACCGGGTTGTCCAGATCGATCCCGGTGAAGTCCAGTGCCGACTGCTCGATATTGGCCCCTTCAAAGGGCGCCACGTGAAAGGCGTAGGTGGCATCCGGCACCATGTTGCCGTCGTCATCCATGGTCAGCGTGACGGCAGCGATCTCGAGCAGTGCATCTCCGGCGGCATTGAATCCACCTGTCTCGAGGTCCACCACCACTGGCAGGAAGCCACGGAAGCGTTGTGCCATCAGCGTGCGCTCGCTCGCCTGGGTCATCAAGATCTCCAATCCCGTCATTGCGTCTCGTGCTGCGCCGTGCGTCTCGCCGGCGCTCAAGGAGAGCAATTGTAGCAGGGCGATACGGACACGTCGCGGCGCAGGCGTCAGGGCGGCCCCGGCAGGGGGGCGCCAGGTCCCGTTCTGCCCATGACAGCGCCTGTCAGCAGTATCGGTGAGGTGCCAGCCTCGCTATAATCGGCCCCACATCGTGATTCGAGTGGCAACGGGCGGCCACCTGCTGGGCAGGCCTTCCTCGCGACCGTACGATCCATCCCCACCTGCGTCCCCGTCCTCGGGCGGTGGCATCGCGGGAACTACAAGCATCAACTCAGGAGTCAAGCATGTCCGACGTGCAAAAGGTCGTTCTCGCCTACTCCGGCGGCCTGGACACTTCAGTCATCGTCAAGTGGCTGCAGGAAACCTACAACTGTGAAGTCGTGACCTTCACCGCTGACCTCGGTCAGGGCGAGGAAGTCGAGCCGGCGCGTGCCAAGGCGGAAGCCCTCGGCGTGAAGGAGATCTACATCGAGGATCTGCGCGAGACCTTCGTCCGCGATTACGTCTTCCCGATGTTCCGTGCCAACGCCATCTACGAAGGCGAGTACCTGCTGGGCACCTCCATCGCACGTCCGCTGATCGCGCGTCGCCTGGTCGAGATCGCCAACGAGACCGGCGCTGACGCCATCTCCCACGGTGCGACCGGCAAGGGCAACGACCAGGTGCGTTTCGAGCTGGGCGCCTACGCGCTGAAGCCGGGCATCCAGGTCATCGCGCCGTGGCGTGAGTGGGATCTGAACTCCCGCGAGAAGTTGATGGAATACTGTGAGCAGCACGGTATCGAAGTCGACTACGCCAAGAACAAGAAGAAGTCGCCGTACTCCATGGACGCGAACCTTCTGCACATCTCCTATGAAGGTGGCGTGCTGGAAGACCCGTGGACCGAGTGCGAAGAAGAGATGTGGCGCTGGAGCGTCAGCCCGGAGCAGGCGCCGAACGAGGCGACCTACATCGACCTGACCTACACCAAGGGCGACATCACTGCCATCGATGGCAAGGAAATGGCCGCTCACGAAGTGCTCGAGTACCTGAACAAGGTCGGCGGCGCCAACGGCATCGGCCGTCTCGACATCGTCGAGAACCGTTATGTCGGCATGAAGTCCCGTGGCTGCTACGAAACACCGGGCGGCACCATCATGATGCGTGCTCACCGTGCCATCGAATCCATCACCCTGGACCGCGAAGCGGCTCACCTGAAGGACGAGATGATGCCCAAGTACGCTGAGCTGGTGTACAACGGCTACTGGTGGAGCCCGGAGCGTCGCATGCTGCAGGCGGCCATCGATGAGTCCCAGAAGGTCGTCAACGGCGTCGTGCGTCTCAAGCTCTACAAGGGCAACGTCATCGTCGTGGGTCGTCAGTCCGAGGATTCACTGTTCGACGCCTCCATCGCGACCTTCGAGGACGATGCAGGCGCCTACGACCAGAAGGACGCTGCCGGCTTCATCAAGCTGAACTCCCTGCGCCTGCGTATCGCGGCCAGCAAGGGACGTGGCATCGAGTAAGGCATCACCGGATGCGCATGCTGAGAGATCGCCTGCCCATCTGACCCGATGACGATGTCTGTCGGGTCATCAAGACGCCGGCCCTGGTGGCAGTCCCCGGACTGCTGACGGGGCCGGCGTTCTGCCATCTGTGCCATGCAAGTCGTGCCATGCAAGTCGCGATATGCAAGCCGCGCCATGCAAGCGGCCAGCGCGACGCCCGTACGCGTGCCCCGGATGGCATGCGGCTTAGTGTCTGGTGGGAAGGTCGCATTTCCCCCGGCACGGGGGCGTGGCATGCTGAGGGTCTCATCATAAACTCTCATTTCTTTCACTTTTTCCAGGTGAATGCCGGTGACACTAGAGGCCGGCCACCGAAGGATCCTTCAACATGCTGGGAATGCTCAAGAAACTGTTTTCCGCAGGCGAGCCTGCGCCGGTCAAGGAACCGGAGGCCGTCGAATACAATGGTTACCTCATCGTCGCCATGCCGCAGAAGCACGAAGGGCAGTACCGGGTCTCCGGCGTGATTCGCAAGCCATTGGAAGGGGGCGAGACGCTGGAGCATCGCTTCGAGCGCTCCGACACCGTGCCGGGAGAAGACGGCGCCGTGGAGCTGACCGTGCTCAAGGCGAAACGCACCATCGATGATCTGGGCGACACGATCTTCGAACGCTGAGCCGACGTGATGGGTACCCGGCGGGTATCCTCGTCGAACTCGGCATCGAAGCCTGCGTTCAGGAAGCACGATTCAGGGAGACGACATGATCACGGTGCACCATCTGGAAAACTCACGCTCGCAGCGCATTCTGTGGCTGTTGGAAGAGCTGAATCTGGAATACCGCCTGGAAATCCATGCCCGTGACGCCGGGAGCATGCGTGCGCCCCGGGCACTCAAGGACATCCACCCGCTGGGCAAGGCGCCGGTGATCACCGACACCACGCTGTCCGGTGACACGGGAGCGCCTGTCGTGGTCGCGGAGTCCGGCGCCATCATCGAATACCTCATCGATGTCTATGGCTCGCAGGGCAGTGGGGAGAGTGCCCACCTCAGACCTGCCCCCGGGACTCAGGCCGAGCGCGATTACCGTTTCTGGCTGCACTTCGCCGAAGGCTCCGCCATGTTGCCGCTGATGATCAGGCTGGTGTTCTCGCGTCTCGACAAGCCTCCGGTGCCGTGGTTGATCCGCCCGGTCGCCCGCCTGCTGGCCAAGGGAGTCAATGACAAGTTCATCAGCCCGGAAATCAAGGCGCACCTCACCTACATGGATACCTGCCTCGAACGTCGCCCCTGGCTTGCCGGTGACGCCCTGACCGGTGCCGATATCCAGATGAGCTTCCCGATCCAGGCGCTCGATACGCGTCAGGGGCTCAAGAATCATCCGAACATCCAGGACTGGCTGGCGCGCATCCGGGCGCGCGCCGCCTTCCAGCGCGCCGTGGACAAGGGTGGCGAACTGGCCCTCTGATCCCCGAGCGACCGGGGCGACACGTCGCCCCTGCACCCCCTGCGCAGACAGGGCATGTGAACAGGGCATGTGAACAGGGCGTGTGGACCAGGCGTGTGGACAGGGCATGCAGACCGGCATGCAGGCAGCAAAGGCCGAGGTGGTGCGACATCGGGATGTCGCCTAGGCCATCACGCGGGGGATCGGGAGTGTGATTCCCCCGCGAGGCTATCCGGGTGGGTGACGGGTAGCGGGACAGGGAGTCAACCGGGGACGAGGGAATGACACGCAAGAGTCTACGTGAGCAGTCGCTTGAGGCCACGATCCAGCAGATGGAGCGCGACAAGGCACGTCTGGAGCGCCGTGTCGCGAGTCTGGAGGAGAAGTTGTCGTCGACCCTCGACGGCACGGGCCTGCGTCTCTGGCAGCTGGAAGTTCCCACCGGCAAGCTCACCATCTTCAACTATCGCTGGGGGCGCATGCTGGGTTATCAGCCCGGCGAGTTGAACGCTCACTTCGATGTCTGGCGAGATCACCTCCACCCGGAAGACCGCGACGAGGTGCTCGCCAATCTCGAGGACCATCTCGCCGGGCGCACCGAAGTCTATCAGGTGGTGCATCGCATGCTGGCCCGAGACGGCAGCATCACCTGGGTCGCGGACAGGGGGCGAGTCGTCGAACGTGACGCGAATGGCAAGGCGCTGCGGCTGCTGGGCACCCATACCGACATCAGCCACGAGAAGGATTACGAGACTCGTCTCAATGCCCTGGCCAGCACCGATGCACTGACGGGACTTTCCAATCGCCAGGCCATCAATGGCTGGTTCAAGCGCCAGCTGGCGGACGACAGTGCGCTGCTGTTCATCGACGTGGATGGCTTCAAGCAGGTCAATGATGCGCTGGGACATCGTGCTGGCGATGAAGTGCTGGTATTGCTCGCCCACGGTCTCAATGAAGAGCTGCATCATCTGGGCGTCCATCACCACCTGGCCGCGCGCTTCGGCGGGGATGAGTTCCTGTTCCAGCTGCCGCGCATGACACCGGCGCGTATCGAGATGATCGTGCGGCGCTGGCTGGCACGCTTCGGCCAGCCCCTCGAGATCAGCACGGGACAGGCCAGCATCGGCCTGAGCATCGGGGTCTGCTTCGGCCGAGACGCCAACGGCAACTTCGCGACCGCACTGGAATATGCCGATCAGGCGATGTATCGCGTCAAGCGCAGCGGCAAGCACGGCTACCATCTGCATGCCCCCTCGCGGCATGGCGAGGCGCCCCGCATCAGCGCTTTGCAGGACTCTTCCTCCAGAGCGCGTCACGCCGCCGGCACCTCCCCACGGCTGCCTCCCGAGATCCCCGTCGCCTCGCCGCTGGACACCCTGGCCCAGGCCTCCGCCGCGACACGTGCAGACAGCGCCATCCCCCTCACGCCTGCGCGTGACCCCGCCACCCGCCCGGTCATCGACGAGTGACAGCGCGGATGGCAGGCTGACGCCGCATTGCCATCTGCTTGTGCTATCACTGCCTCTCAGAACTTCTGACATCTCGGAGCTTCTGACATCTCGGAGCTTCTGTCAGCTCGGTATCGTCCTGTCATCTCTGTCTGCCTCGGGACTGATCGTCATGTCGGATGGCAATCCCGCATGGGCAATGGTTGACTGACACTGGCAGAGAGATGACAGGCGTCATGTCACCAGCAGGGCGAGGGTCCTCAAGGAGTGAAGGATGAGTCACAACGAGACAGGCCGACAGTGCGTCAATCAGTTCTTCCATCAGTCGGGCGATATCATCGGCGCGGCGCTTTCCGGCAGTGCCCAGTTGCAGCACCCCGATGGCAGCGGCCTGCGTCTGTCCGCGCCGGACAGCGGCATGCGCCTGGTGGTGCGCGATGACTGGCAGCGCGATCAGGTCGCGCTGATTTCCGGCGGGGGTTCCGGGCATGAGCCCGCGCATGCCGGCTTCGTCGGGGCCGGCATGCTCACCGCGGCGGTATGTGGCGAGCTGTTCGCCTCACCGACGGTGGAGGCGGTGCTCGCGGCGCTCAGAGAGGTGACCGGTGACGCGGGCACCCTGTTGATCGTCAAGAACTACACCGGAGACCGCCTCAATTTCGGTCTGGCGGCCGAACGGGCACGTCAGGAAGGACTCAAGGTCGAGATGGTCATCGTCGCCGATGATGTGGCGCTGCCTGACAACCCGCAGCCGCGCGGGCTGGCTGGCACCTTGCTGGTCCACAAGATCGCCGGGGCACTGGCGGCAGGCGGCGCGGATCTCGAGGAGGTCACCGCCGTGGCGCGCCGGGTGGCGGACAGCTGCTCGACCCTGGGCATGGCACTCGATGTCGGGCGTCATCCCGGCAAGCCGCGTGAGCCACGCGCGCCGGAGCTGGGGCTCGGCATTCATGGCGAGCCGGGCGCCACCACGCTGGAGTTCGCCAGCCACGCTGGAGACTGCGACGTGCATGCCCTGATGGATCAGGTAGTGGCGGCGCTGATACAGGGGCACTCGCGCAAGGAGGCCGGGGGTGACCTGCCCGCCACCGGCCATCTGCTGATGATCAATGATCTGGGTGGCTGCTCGGCATTGGAGCGCGCGGTGCTGCTCGACGAGGCGCTGGCGCATCCGTCGCTGCAGGCGCTGGGCATTCACGCCGTGGTGGGACCCCAGCCGCTGATGACCTCACTGGACATGCACGGCTTCTCGCTGACGCTGTTGCCACTGGACGGCTTGCTGGAAGAGGCACTGGACGCCCGCTGTGCGCCGCGTGCCTGGCCCGGTGTTCAGCGGGTGGTGCCGCTGGCGCATTTCACGCCTCGTCAGGAGGGGGGGCGCGCTGTTCAAGACGCCTCCACTCTTGCCGAGCGCGCCCGAGCCAAGGCCGATTGCCAGGCGCGTGCTGCCCGGGAAGGCCGGGCGAGGGTAGCGCTGCCGGGCGACCCTCAGGTCGAGCAGCGGCTGCGTGCTGTGCTGGAAGTCCTGCTGGCCAGTGAGGTGGATCTCGATCGTCTCGATGCCATCAGCGGGGACGGGGATACCGGCACCACCTTTGCCGGCGGTGCCCGTGCCGTGTTGGAAGCGCTGGAGGACTGTGAGCTGGCCTGTGGTGACAGTGGCGAGCTGATGACCTCCATCGGCAAGCAGCTGGCCTACGGCATGGGCGGTTCCAGTGGCGTGCTGCTCTCGACCCTGTTCACCGCGGCGGCGACGCGGTGGAAGACGCAAGCCAGCGAGGCAGACGCCCGTGCACCTGCCTCGCTGGGGCAGCGCTGGCATGAGGCGCTCGATCACGGCGTGGGGCGGATGCAGCATTACGGCGGCGCCGTGCGCGGGGACCGCAGCCTGCTGGATGCGCTGTTGCCGGCGTTGGACGCACTGCAGGCGTCGGTGCAGGGTGAGCAGCAGGCGTCGGTGCAGGGCGAGCGCATCGATTGGGCCGCGATGGCACGCGCCGCCCGCCAGGGAGCGGATGCCACCGCGGAGATGACCAAGGCACGCGCCGGACGCTCCGCTTACGTGCCTTCCTCCCATCTGGTCGGCCACAACGACCCGGGCGCGGAAGCCGTGGCGCGTGTCTTTGAAGCGCTGGCGGATGCCGCCGAGGAAGCGGCGGGCTGATTCGATTGACCGGCTGAGCCGGTTGACCCGAATGACTAGTGTCTGAGCTCTCCAGCCCCAAAAAGCTCTAAAACCAAAGCCCCATAAACCAAAAGGCCCGCCCATGAACCTCACGTTCAGGGGCGGGCCTTCTGGCATTGCGCGGCAGCCGTCAGGCGACTTTCTGGCGAGTCGGCAGGCGAATCAGACGCGTGGCGATGGCGGTGCCCAGCAGGGTGATGCCCATGCCGGTGAGGATGCGCGCATCGATCACCTCATCGAGCAGCATGTTGCCCCACAGCAAGGCGCTGACCGGTACCAGGAAGGTGACGGAAGTGGTCGCGGTGGCGCCGGCGCTGGCCAGCAGGCGGAAGAAGATCAGGAAGGCGAGGCTGGTGCTGAGTACCGCCAGCGCGATGGCGCTGCCCCAGGCCTCCAGGCTGACGCTGGTTGTCGGCCACATCCACAGGCCCGGAATCAGCAACAGCAGGGACGACATCAGCGAGCTGCCCGCGGCCAGCACCGGTGAGGGCAGGTGACTCAGACGCTGGCGCGAGAAATTGGAGGCGAAGCCATAGCAGAAGGTCGCCCCCAGGGCGGCGAGGATGAACCAGCCATCGCCGCCGAGCTGGAAATCGAGGCGGTCACTCGACAGCACATAGACCCCGCTGAAGGCCACGGCCAGTCCCAGATACTGTTGCTTCTGGATCGGCGTGGCGAACAGCGCCATGCCCAGCAGCGCGGTGAACAGTGGCGTGGTGGCGTTGATCAGCGAGGTGAAGCCGGCCTCCAGCTGGGTGGTGGCCAGCGCCAGCAGGCAGAAGGGCAGTGCCTGACTGGTCAGGCCCAGCACCGCAAGCGGGCCCTTGTGTTCCCACAGCATCTTCAGGCGGCCCGCGCCCAGCAGCAGCGGGGCCAGCACCAGCGCGCCGATGCCCATGCGCAGCAGAATCAATGTGGTCGGGCCGAATTCCGGCGCGGCCACGCGCATGAAGATGAAAGACATGCCCCACAGGGTGGAAAGCAGGACAAGACGCAAGGCATCGCTGGCGGACATGGTGTTCTCGACGTGGCGTGTGGAAGGCAGTCCGCTAGGCTAGCCCCTCACGCGCATCACGGGAAGCACGACCTTGTGTCTGTCGCTGTCCCGCTTCTGCCGAGCTCCAGCCCAGCTTCTGCCCCAGCCCCAGCCCACTGGCCTCAGGAGGCCGGTATCGCACCGCGCTGGATGGCGGCGATATCGCGGGCGGCGCGCTCGAGTGCCGGCAGATGCTTGAGCATGTCCTCACGCGACTGACGCATCACCGGCGCCTGGATCGCCACGCCGATGTTGGAGGGCCCATCGGGATTGGGCGCCAGCACCGCGATGCACACCAGACCGGGCAGAAATTCCTCGTCATCCAGCGCGAAGCCCTGCTGGCGGACCTGCTCGATCTCGGCCTCGACGGACTCGATGTCGGTCAGGGTGTTGCGCGTCATCGCGTTCAGCGGCGTGCCGGTCAGCAGGCGGCGGCGCTGGGCGGGCGGCATCTGGGCCAGAAACAGCTTGCCGCTGGCGGAGCAATGCACCGGCACGCGGGAACCGGGGTGCAGATAGAAGCGCAGCGGGGCCTGGGTCTCGACGCGGTCCAGATACAGCACTTCGCTGCCGGACAGCGCGGTGATGTTGCAGCTCTCGCCGACTTCTTCCATCAGCCGGCTGAGCACGCCGTGGCGCGCGCCCTGCACGGTATCGTTGAGCAGCAGGTTCTCCGCCAGACGGCGCAGCCGGCTGCCCTTGCTGTAATGGCGGTTGTCCGCCTCGCGCTGCAGCATGCCGCTGCCTTCCAGCTGCTGGAGCATGCGATGCAGCGTCGGTTTGGGCAGGCCGGTCTCTTCCACCAGTCCTTGCAGCGTGAAGAACTGATCCTTGGCGGCGATCACCTCCAGCAGCGCCAGTAGACGCTGGGCGGGCGTATCGCCTTCTATCCTGCTGCCTTCCTTGCCGGTGTCCTTGTCAGTGTCCTTGCTGGCACGCGGCAGGCTTGCCTGGGGCTGGGTGGCACTGTTCATGGGCTATTCCCTCCTTCAATCCGTGCGCTGGGCAGTGTGGCGCCGAAACGCTCGGCCCGTCAGTGCCTTGCGTTGCTGTGCCTACTTTAACAGTACTCCATAGGACGGAAGAAGTTTCTAAAAAAGACACGTTTTCTATCATTTTATGAAATCTAGCTTGACGAGCGCCATGGTGAGGGCTAATTTTGGTCACATGTTTCGTTAATCGGAACTAAATGTACCAATAAACATAAAATTGATAGTTGGAGACGCCATGAGCACTCAAGACAGCGCAGACAACCGCAAGGTCGTGCAGGGCAAGCAGAAGATGACGCCCTCCGAGGCTTTCGTGGAAACCATGGTCGCCAATGGCGTCACCGACATGTTCGGCATCATGGGTTCCGCCTTCATGGATGCAATGGACATCTTCGCGCCGGCCGGCATCCGCCTGATCCCGGTGGTGCATGAGCAGGGCGCCGCTCACATGGCCGACGGCTATGCGCGTGTCTCCGGCCGTCATGGTATGGTCATCGGCCAGAACGGCCCGGGCATCTCCAACTGCGTCACCGGCATCGCGGCCGCTTACTGGGCGCACAGCCCGGTGGTCATCGTCACCCCGGAAGCCGGCACCACCGGCATCGGCCTGGGCGGCTTCCAGGAATGCAAGCAGCTGCCGATGTTCCAGGAATTCACCAAGTACCAGGGCCACGTCACCCACCCGTCGCGCATGGCGGAATACACCGGCCGCTGCTTTGATCGCGCCATGTCCGAGATGGGCCCGACCCAGCTCAACATTCCGCGTGACTACTTCTACGGCGAGATCGAGTGCGAGATTCCCAAGCCGGCACGCGTGGACCGTGGCCCGGGTGGCAGCAAGAGTCTGGATGAGGCAGCCGAGCTGCTGGCCAGCGCCAGGTTCCCGGTCATCGTTTCCGGTGGCGGTGTGGTGATGGCGGATGGCGTCGAGGAGTGCAAGGCACTGGCAGAGCGTCTCGGCGCGCCGGTGGTCAACAGCTACCAGCACAACGATTCCTTCCCGGCCAGCCACCCGCTGTGGTGTGGTCCGCTCGGCTATCAGGGCTCCAAGGCGGGCATGAAGCTGATCTCCCAGGCCGATGTCGTCATCGCGCTGGGCACGCGTCTCGGGCCGTTCGGTACCCTGCCGCAGCACGGCATGGACTACTGGCCGAAGGACGCGAAGATCATCCAGATCGACGCCGACCACAAGATGCTGGGGCTGGTGAAGAAGATCTCCGTCGGCATCTGCGGTGACGCGCGTGAAGCGGCCATCGCCCTGACCGAGCGCCTGTCCGGTCGCAATCTCGAGTGCGATGCCACCAAGGATTCGCGCCTCAGCACCATCCGCGAAGAGAAGGCCGCCTGGGAAGCCGAGCTTGACGAGTGGACCCACGAGAAGGACGCCTTCAGCCTCGACGCCATCGACGAGGCCAAGGACGAGAAGCCGTTCTCCGGCGGAGAATACCTGCACCCGCGTCAGGTCCTGCGCGAGCTGGAAAAGGCCATGCCGGAAGATGTCATGGTCTCCACCGACATCGGCAACATCAATTCCGTGGCCCACAGCTATCTGCGCTTCGACAAGCCACGCAGCTTCTTCGCCCCGATGAGCTTCGGCAACTGCGGCTACGCTCTGCCGACCATCATGGGTGCCAAGACCGCCGCGCCGGAACGTCCGGCCATCGCCTACGCCGGTGACGGCGCCTGGGGCATGAGCCTGATGGAAATCATGACCGCCGTGCGTCACGACATTCCGGTCACCGCCGTCGTCTTCCACAACCGTCAGTGGGGCGCCGAGAAGAAGAACCAGGTCGAGTTCTACAACCGTCGCTTCGTCGCCGGTGAGCTGGACAACCAGAGCTTCGCCGAGATCGCACGCTCCATGGGGGCCGAAGGCATCACCGTCGACCGTCTGGAAGACGTGGGCCCGGCGCTCAAGAAGGCCATCGACATGCAGATGAACGAAGGCAAGACCTGCGTCATCGAGGTGATGTGTACGCGCGAACTGGGCGACCCGTTCCGCCGCGACGCCCTCAAGAAGCCGGTGCGTCTGCTCGAGAAGTATCAGGATTACGTGTAACGCCCGGCCCTTGCGCGCCTGAGTGGACAGGCGCGCAAGCGAACATGGCGCAACACGCAAGCTAGACGGAACCTCTCCCTTGCCCCGGCCATTTCTGATGTCCGGGGCTTTTTGGATGTGTCGGCTGCCTGCAAGGGCAGCGAGGAGACAGACATGAAGGCACTCAACAACATTCTGGCGCGGGCCAAGGCAGACCCGCGTCGTATCGTGCTCTGCGAAGGGCAGGACATGCGGGTGGTGCAGGCGGCGATGAGCGCGGCGGAGCAGGGCCTGGCGCAGGTGATGCTGGTGGGCGACCCGACCGTCATCGCCGCCACCGCCAGAGAAGCCGGGCTCGAGGATGGCTCGCTGGGAAGCTGTGAGCTGATCGACCCCGCCATCTCCGAGCACACCGCCAGGCTTGCCGAGGCGCTGCACGCCCATCGCGCGGCCAAGGGCATGACGGCGGAGCAGGCCGCCGAGAAGATTCGTGATCCGCTGACATTCGCCAACATGCTGGTGCGCGAAGGGCTGGCGGATGGCTCGGTGGCGGGGGCGGTGAATACCACCGCCGATGTGGTGCGTAGCGCCATCCAGTTACTGGGCCTGGCGCCGGGCAGCAAGCTGGTCTCCAGCTTCTTTCTGATGATGCTGTGCAAGCCGTTCCACAACCTGAAGGGCGGCATGATCTTCTCGGACTGCGGGCTGGTGATCGACCCCGACGCGGAAGAGCTTTCGCAGATCGCGCTGGCCGCCGCCGACAGCGCCCAGGCTCTGCTCGGGGAAGACCCGCGGGTGGCGATGCTGTCGTTCTCCACCAATGGCAGCGCGCATCACGCCTCGGTGGACAAGGTGGTGCAGGCCGCGCATCTCGTGCGGGAGCAACGCCCGGAGATCGCCATCGATGAAGACGTGCAGCTCGACGCCGCCATCGTGGCGGAAATCGCCGAGCGCAAGCTGCCTACCTCCCGCGTCAAGGGCACCTCCAACGTGCTGGTATTCCCCAATCTGGAAGCCGGCAACATCGGCTACAAGCTTGCCGAACGCATCGGCGGTGCTGAAGCCATCGGCCCGCTGCTCCAGGGCCTCGCCAAACCCGCCAACGACCTCTCGCGCGGCTGCTCCACCGCCGACATCCTCAATGTCATTGCGGTGACTGTCGTCCAGGCACAGCAGCGCACCCCGCAAGACTGATTTTTCCTTCTTTTCCTTCTGTTAGCCGCTCACGGCGTATAGGGCAGGCGAAAGCCTGCCCAGAGTAAAATATAAAATTACACTTGGTTAGTCTTGAATGTCATCTTCGTTATCATTTGTTCTTTTGGGTCTAGGCCCAAAATTGATAGTAGCTCCTTTGGGATCGACCCCACTATATGACATAGTCCCATGATGCGTTTCACTTTTTCTTATTTTATGTTGAAAGGCTATGCCCGATGAAGCTGGTTTTGTGTGTTTTGAGCTTCGTTTTCTTATTTCTATCAAAAACAACCTCTGCTCAATTCTGCTAAGCTTGTTATAAGCTTCGAGGGCTTTTAATAACTTTTCGTTGCTCATAATCTCTCCTTTAAATTTTGTCCACAACAATCACACTTATATCCGAAATAAGGTAGTGATGACCTTATTGGTGTTTTATCGCACTTTGCACAGTTTAAGCCAAGGTTATATAAAGTATGGCTCATCGCTGCTCTTTCTTCTTTGCGCGATACTGAAATTACTCCAATATCTAGTTTTTCTTGATGGTTATAATCATCCCATAATCTTGTTATTTCTTGTTTGGTCGCAGTTAAGTTAGAGTCCTGAAGATCTTTAGCTTTGTTATGGAATTCTAAGTTTTTTTCAATGGCTTTATCAGCGTGTGTTTTTTTGTCCTCCCATTTGTATGCTAGTGAAATTACTGAAATCACAACTTGGATTACACCTAGAATGTAGAATAAAATCTTCAGCTCCTCAGTTATCTGTAGTGAATCAGTATCTGATATTAATAGTAATGAGTAGCTTAATATAGGAACAATTATCCCTAGTAACAGTATGGTAGTAGTTATTCTTGAGTATTTCTTCTTTTTGTTCTTAAGTATAAATACGGTTCCAAAAGAATAAAAAACAATTTCTCTGCATTTCTCTTTATATGATTCTTCTGAAAGTGTCATTATAATAATTCCGAATTTATCAATTAGTTTTAGCGAACATAGTACTATGTTTGTTATTGCAAGATTGTTGTTGGGATAAATTCATTATAGATGAAAAATAAATTTTCGCATATCTAATATATGCAGTGTGATATATTGATAGCGGTTGGATATGTTGACTAGTTTGTTGAGGTGAGCGGTGCTGAATTTGAGTCTAGTAGTGAATTCATAAGCTAGCTTATAAGTGGAACTAGTAAGTGATAACTTTATTAGTTGAATGCGTCGATGTTTCTATTATTCGTGCAGTTATACGTTTATTCCAAAATAATTGTAATGAGAATATTGTTTTCAATTACTTTATTAGTGGGTAATTTTCCCCTGCATTTTTGCTTTAGCGCGTTTAAAGGTTGTAGGAGTCAGTTTAGTGTGATCGATATTTACGCTGGGCCGTTGTGGTCATGCTTGATTGTATTATTTGGTTATCCCTCCTGTTGACCTAGGATTGACTTTGCATTCAATCTATGTAACTTTGAAGCTTTCATGGAAGATGATAATTTTGTTATAAGGAATGCTATGAGTAATTTTAGGATCAAGCTACATAAATGTCGGGTTATATTTTTTGATCTTGAGTTCTATGTGCCCTCAGAGGGTCGAAATAAGAAAGGATTTTGCTATAACCCTTGGCATGATGATCATAGGTTATTGGGTGGTAGCTTTTTAGTTGCAAACCCACAGAAAGACTTTGTTCATAATAGTAAGATTGATAGCGGTAAAGTAGAATCTCTATGGTTATGGGATCATGAGTCTGAAAAAGAGCTCTTAGAGTCTATATATGGCTTAATTAGAAGCTCTTATGATGTTGTCTATAGTGCCCATCAAGGAAAAGTGTCGCCTGTGTTATGTGGTATAGGCATTTCGTCATCTGATGTACCTATTCTTTTCGAGTTGTTTAAGAAACACAGCTTAATTTCTAATGCAGAGGCGTTTTATTTTCAAAATTCTCTCAGAGTAATTGATATATCTCAATTATCTATTGGAGTTTTCAATAATGCTAATAGGTTTATGTATCCAAAAACAAAAAAGAGTATTCTACAGAAATATCTTCCGGAGAGGAAATTCGACGACGGTAAGAGTGTTTGGGACTTATATGACTCAAATAATAGGCTGGCTATAGAAGATAGAGTGGTAGATGAGGTTTTGTGTACATATGAATGTTATATAAAAATATTGGAAGATTTTAGTAATTTTAAAGCTATGGAGAAGAATAAAAAGCGGAGTGATAAACTAACATTAGCAATGCAGTGATTTGGCAAGCAGCAGTAAATGTTTTTGTGTTAGGGGGCAATACTAGATTTTTGGCTAGCTATAAGCTAAAAATCTAGTGCCAAAGTTGTTATTAGTGAATTTCCATTGCTACTTTTTCTTCCCCTGATGTCGACACGCCAGCGCCATGTGATGAACAATCTCATCGGCGAGGGCGTTGTCGAGGGTGCGCTCAAGATCGATGATCAGCTGATTGGGGTAGTAGGCGCTGAGGTCCAGCCCGACGCCGAGGCCGAGGATGGCCTGGCGGCCGGAGCGGGTCTGTTGCGCGACAACCTGCTTGAGGTGGCTGTCGAGGTACTGTTCGTCATTGGCGGTGTTGGTGGCGCTGTCACAGGGGCTGCCATCGGAGATGACGACCAGCAGACGGCGCGCGCCTTCTTTGGCAGGGGCTCCGGTTGGCCCCGCAGAGGCATGGTCGGCGAGACGTGAGCAGGCCCATTGCACGGCTTCGCCATCCACACCTTCGCGGTAGAGATCGGCCTTGAGCAGAGCGCCGAAGTGGCGGCGCGCACGGCGCCACGCCAGCGAGGCGGGCTTGAAGATCAGATACTGCACTTCATTCAGGCGGCCCGGTCGTGCGGGCTTGCCGGCGCGTCGCCAGTCCTTGAGGGCGCGGCCGCCATTCCAGGCGCCAGTGGTGAAGCCGAGCACCTCGGTGGGCACACCGGCCATGTCCAGCGCGCGGGTGAGTATCTCGATCAGCATTGCCACCGCTTCGCCATGTACCTTCATCGAGCCGGAGCAGTCGATCAGGAAACTGATCTGCGCACTGGCCTCGGGCACCCAGCGCTCGCGCTGGAAGACCCGCCGCTCGGCCGGCGAGGAAATCACCTGACTCAGCCGCCGCCCATCGATGATTCCTTCCTCCTCCCCGAAGTGCCATCCCTCACGCTGTGGCGAGCTGAAATGCCGCGCCAGCTGACGTGCCAGGCGCCGCACGTTGATCTTCTGTTCCGCCAGACGCGTATCCAGCGCCTGACGATACTCATCGAGCAGGGCCGCGCGCATGCGTCTGGCCGGTTCCAGCTCGCGGTCATAGGCCGTGGTGAACACCTGATAGGGCAGCAATTCCTCCGGCGCGCCACGCCGATGACTCGGCAGCGGCGATGCCGCCTGCTCCTCGAGCAGACTCGCTTCCTCATCCTCGTTTTCCAGAAACAGCGCGAAGCGTTGTCTGGCATCGGAGTCGTCCTCCTCCTCGCCGTCCTGCTCCTCCAGCGATTCGGCCAGCTCCTGCTCCAGCCACAGGCTGATGCTCAGCGCATGCTGCTGATAGGCCGCCTGATCGAAACGCGTGCGTCTCAGCCCCGCCATGTCAGCGCCCAGTGCCTGATAGAAGGAGGCGCGCGTCGTCTCGATGTAATCCTCCGTCTCGTGGATCACCGCACAGGCCATCAGGCGCGACCAGCACGACTGGATGACGCTGTAGATGAGGATGCCGCTGCTCGTCTCGGTCAGGCCCGCGTGATAGAAGGCCAGGCACCAGTCGGTGAAGCGCCGCGCCAGATTCTCCTTCACGCCGGGCATGTCAGGATCGACCAGCGCCTCGACGCGCAGCTGCTCCAGCAGGTCATAGATCAGGCGGGTTTCCGGCAGCGCCGGACGCGCCGCCAGATGCAGCGCCTCGTTGGTGTGGAGCAGGCGCAACGCGATGGCATCGCTGACCGCGCGATAGTTGTCGAGCGTGCAGTCATCTTCCTCAAGGCGCAGATGCGGCGTGCGCAGTGGCAGCGCCTGAGCATGCCGACTCAGGCGCCGCCCCCGATAGGCCCAGCCGGCCTGACCGCTGAGTGCCCCGAGACTTGCCGCCGCAAGCTCCTCGAGATACTGCTGACGACGGCGTACCTGCTGGGCCGAACTCATGCCCGGGCTCCCTTGTCGATGTCCTGTTCATTCATCAGATCGCTCTCCATCAGCGCCGCGGATTCCTCAAGCTCCCTGGCGAAGCAGCGCTGATAGAACTCGGCGACCAGCGGGCGCTCATGCTCATCGCATTTGTTGAGGTAGGAGAGGCGGAAGGCCAGCGCCGGATTGCGGAAGATCTCGCAGTTCTCCGCCCATGTGATCACGGTACGCGGCGACATCAGGCTCGACAGATCGCCATTGGCGAAGCCCTTGCGGGTGAGGTCCGCCACCGCGACCATCGCGCGAATCAGCGCCTGGCCACGTTCGTTGTCCTTGGCGGGCACGCGGGCCAGCACGATCTTCACTTCCTCATCCCGTGGCAGGTAATCCAGCTTGGCGACGATGTTCCAGCGATCGATCTGCGCATGGTTGAGCAGCTGGGTGCCGTGATAGAGCCCATCCTGATTGCCCAGCCCCACGGTATTGGCGGTGGCGAACAGCCGGAACTGCGGGTGCGGGCGAATCACGCGGTTCTGGTCCAGCAGCGTGAAGTGGCCGTCACGCTCCAGAATGCGCTGGATGACGAACATCACGTCCGGACGGCCGGCATCGTACTCATCGAAGATCAGCGCGATGGGGCGAGTCAGTGACCAGGGCACGATGCCTTCCTGGAATTCGGTGACCTGCACGCCGTCGCGAATCACGATGGCGTCCTTGCCGACCAGATCCAGCCGGCTGACATGGCCATCGAGATTGACGCGCAGGCACGGCCAGTTGAGGCGCGCGGCGATCTGCTCGATATGGGTCGATTTGCCGGTGCCATGCAGGCCCTGAACCATCACGCGGCGGTTGTTGGTGAAGCCGGCGAGGATGGCGAGGGTGACATCGGGATTGAAGCGATAGGCGTCATCAATTTCCGGCACGTGAGCGTCGCGCTCCAGAAAGACCGGCACCTTGAGATCACTGTCGATGCCGAACAGTTCGCGCACGCCGCGCAGCTCAGTGGGCTGCAACTGGCCGGCGGGCAGGGGCTGCTCGGCAGAGGTGGCAGGGTTTGCATCGCTGGCAGGGTTTCTATCACTGACAGAGCTTTCATCACTGCTGGAAGGCGTCAAGCTGGCGTCGCTCACGGGGTGTCTCCCTCGTCATTCTTGTCGGTGGCTGCCAGGCAGACCTGTATCGGGGAGGTCGGCAGACCTGTCGCGAAGACGCAGGAAACCGGGCAGCGGCAATGGCTTGAATATAGCTTTGTTTCTAAAAATAATGCAAATCGTATCGAAATATGAGATTTGTGATTATTCATTCCCCCGCAGGAGCAAGGCAGATGAGCGATACCCTGATCATTGGTGGCGGCGTGATGGGCATGATGATGGCGTGGCAGCTGGCCGAGGCCGGCCAGACGGTCACGCTGCTGGAGCGCGGCCAGTGCGGGCGCGAGGCGTCGTGGGCCGGGGGCGGCATCGTCTCGCCGCTGTATCCGTGGCGCTACTCGAGTGCCATCTCGTCGCTGTCACGCTGGTCAGAAGGCGAATACCCCAGGCTTGCCGAGGCGCTCAAGGAGGCCACCGGCATCGACCCCGAATACCGCCAGAAGGGCTTGATCTACCTGCGGGTGGAGGATGAGGCACTGGCGCTGGACTGGGCGCGCACTCAGCACAAGCCGTTGGAGGTGATCGGGCGGGAGGCGCTCTACGCGCGTGAGCCGCATCTGGCGGCGGGCCATCAGCAGGCGCTGTGGATGCCGACGCTGGGCAGCATCCGCAATCCGCGTCTCGGACAGGCGCTGCGTGCGCGTCTGCTGGCGCATGTGCGTGTCGAGGTGCGCGAAGGCTGCGAGGTGCAGGAGCTGATGATCGGCGCGGATCACCACGTCACGGGCGCACGGCTGGTTGATGAGACCGTCAGCGCAGACAACGTCGTGGTGTGTGGCGGCGCCTGGAGCGGCAGGCTATTGGCCGCGGCCGGTGTACTGCTGCCGGTGCGCCCGGTGAAGGGCCAGATGATGGTGTTCAATCCGGTGGCGGCGGGGCTTTGCAGTGTGGACGAGCCACTATTGTCGCGGGTGGTGCTGTGCGATGGCCGCTACGTGATTCCGCGCGCCGATGGGCGGATTCTGATCGGCTCGACGCTGGAGCATCAGGACTTCGACAAGAGCACCACCGCGCAGGCGCGCGAATCACTGCATGCCAGCGCCGCGAGCATTCTGCCTGCGCTGGGTGAGCTTGAACCGGAGCATCACTGGGCTGGCCTGCGTCCGGGCACGCCGGATGGCACGCCCTTCATAGGCGCGGTACCGGGGCTTCACGGCCTCTACGTGAATGCGGGCCACTACCGTAACGGCCTGGTGCTGGCGCCGGCTGCCACGCGTCTGCTCAGTGACATTCTGCTGGGCCGCGAGAGCTTCATGTCGGCTCAGGCCTTCACGCCGCCGGGAGTCGAGATCGCCACCGCTCTGGCGAGTTGACCCCGCTGTCTCGTGCGGGCTTGGGGGGACGATGGGTCCAGTTGGCACCAGGCACGCCGCAATGGCGCCAACTGGCCCAATCGCTGGCCGCCAACTGGTGCTAAAGGGCAATGATGGCAGGGGCGTAGTCTCGGGGCATGGCGCAGCGATCGCTGATGCCCTTGCTCAAACGACACGCTCGACCAACAAGCCCAACAACAAGACTGCGGAGCCCGACCCATGACCCACCAAGCCACCATCGAACTGCTGAGTGCCTTCTGCGATGCCCTCAACCGTCACGACATCGACGACTGCCTGTCGATGATGACCGATGACTGCGAATTCCTCGCCATCGCCGGGCCGGAACTCGAAGGCAAGACCTTCGCCGGTCAGGACGCAGTGCGCGCGGGCCTCTCCGCTGCCTGGCAGAACGCGCCGGATGCCCAGTGGATCGACGCGGAAATCTTCGCCGATGGCGAGCGTGGCTTCGTCATCAGCACCTACACCGGCACCACTGCCGATGGCGCGCGCAGCGAAGCGCGCATGATCGACGCCTTCACGCTGCGTGACGGCAAGATCGCGATCAAGAATGCCTTCCGCAAGAACCGTCCGCCCGTCAACGTCTGAGCGCCAGCGGTGCACCGATCAGGGAAGAGGTTTCTGAAGCTGTCTTTGCCCCAGGGGCAGCACGTCATGGCGTCAGTTCATGGCGTGCGCGCCCTGCGGGTGAGAGGAGGTGTTCGAGATGGAAACTATCGTGCAGCACGGCGCCCGGCCGTCGGACATGGGCAACGAATCAGAGCTGCGCCCGGCCACTCAGGCCTCGCGGCCGTATGACCCGGCCTACGACCCGCTGGTGAGCGCCACCCCCGGCGAAGGGCGTGACTACGCGCCGACCTACTGGGTCGCCACCGCCGGTGAGCCGCCGGCAGACGATGGCCCGGTGATGGGCGATATCGACGCCGATGTGGTGATCGTCGGCTCCGGCTTCACAGGGCTGACCGCCGCCATCGTGCTGGCCGAGAAGTACGGCATCAAGGCCACCGTGCTGGAGGCCAATCGGGTTAGCTGGGGCTGCTCGACCCGCAATGGCGGTCAGGCGCAGTGCGCCACAGGCCGCCTCAAGCGCTCGCAGTGGATCGAGCGCTACGGGCTCGAGGCCGCCCACGGCCTGCACCGTGAGTGCGTCGAGGGCATGGAGAATTTCAAGGAGCTGATCAAGGACATCGACTGCGATCCGCAGCCGGGCGGTCATCTGTATATCGCCCACCGCGAGCGCATGATGCCGGGGCTGGAGAAGGAGGCGCGCCTGTTGCGCGAGACCTTCCACTACGATGCCCGCATCATCGATGGTGCCACGGTGCGCAACGAGTGGGTCGGGGATGAAGAGGCCTGCGGTGCGATGCACGAGCCGGAAGGCATCGGCGTGCACCCGGGCAAGTTGGCCTTCGGCTATCTGCGCAAGGCGCGACGTCTGGGGGTGAAGGTACACCCGGCAAGTCCGGTGGAGAGCTGGGAGATCCGCGATGGCGTGCACTATCTGAGAACGCCGGGTGGCGTGGTCAAGGCGCGTTCGGTGGGCATGGCCACCGGCGGTTACACCTCCGGCAAGCTGCATCCGGAGCTCGACAAGCGCCTGATGCCGGTGCTCTCCAACTCGCTGGTGACGCGCCCGCTGACGGCGCAGGAAATCGAGGCGACACGCTTTCATACCCACCAGGTGCTCACCGACACTCGCGTGCTGCGCCATTACTACCGCCTGCTGCCGGACAACCGCCTGCAGATCGGTAGCCGCAGTGCCGTGTCAGGCCGTGACGCGCCCAAGGCGCAATACGAGCAGCTGCTGATCGCCGACATGCATCGCAAGTTCCCGGCGCTGACCGGCATCGAGGTCGATTACTCCTGGTGGGGCTGGGTGGATGTCAGTCACGACATGATGCCGCGCATCCATCAGCCGGACCCGAAGCAGAGCGTCTATTACGCCATGGGCTATGGCGGCAACGGCGTGATGTACTCCGCCCAGGCGGGCAAGCGTCTCGCCCAGTGGATCGCCAGGGACGCGGCGGATCTGGTGCTGCCGATCTTCCAGTCACGTCTGCCGTATCCCAATGTGCTCAACAAGGTCGAATCGCCGCTGTTCGCGCCGTTCCGTCGCACCGGCCAGCGTTGCCTGTATCGCTGGTATGCGATGAAGGACGAGGCGCAGTAGCCTGCAAGTGAGGTTGCCTGAAGGACAAGAGGCTCCCTGATTGCCACGTCTTGTTGGCCAGTCAGGGAGCCTCTTTTTTAGCTATAGGGTAATAGTTTGCCATTAGTGCCTGTCGAGAATCAGGCGCTCATGTCAGTGACCCTTTCGGGTGCCTGCATCGCCAGTGGCACCAGCTCGGCCAGTTTCATGATGCCGGCTTCGATACGCGATTCCGGAATCGCCGAGAAGCCGAGGCGGAAGTAGTGGCGATGACGATCGCGATCGCAGAAGAAGTGCAGATCGCCCACCTCGATCAGAATGCTCTGCTGGCGGGCGAGGGCGGCCAGTCGATGGGCATCCAGGCTGGCCGGCCCGTGCATCCAGAAGCAGGAACCGCCATAGGTGGAGGGCGTGCTCATCATCGGCAGGTGACGCAGGATGGCGTCGCGCATCACCAGGAAGCGGCGCTGCATCACCTGATGCATCTGGTTGAGCAGGCTGTCGTGATAGCCCCGCGCGATGAAGAGGCCCACCGCGCGCTGATTGTTGGTCGGCGGATGGCGCAGCATCAGGCGGCGCAGTGCACGCGCCTCACGAATCAGCGTGGGGTGCGCGACCATGTAGCCCAGACGCAGGCCGGGGGCGAGGGTCTTGGAGAGGCTGCCGACATAGATGACCCGCTTGTGGCGATCGAGGCTCTTGAGCGCTGGCGTCGGGTTGTCGGCGTAGTTGCTCTCGCTCTCGTAGTCGTCCTCGATGATCAGGAAATTGCCCGTCTCGGCCATGTCCAGCAGCTGGCGGCGGCGCTCCAGCGGCAAGGTCACGCCGGTGGGTGACTGGTGACTGGGCGAGACGAACACCAGCCGGCAGTCCTTGAGCGATTCCACCGGCTGCAGGCCCTTGCCGTCGATGGGCAGCAGCTGGATGTCGTCCGTGAAGGTACGCGCGATGTTGTACATGTCGACGTAGCCCGGGTTTTCCATCGCGAACCGCTGGCCCTGCTTGAGCAGCAGCATGCAGCTGATCCACAGCGCCTGCTGCGCCCCCACCGTGATCAGGATCTCCTCCGGGCTTGCCCAGACTCCCCGGCGTGGCAACAGCCGCTGGTGAATCTGCTCGACCAGCAACGGGTCATCATGATTGATGTGGTCCACCGACCAGCTGCGGATCGACGGCACGCTCATCGAGTCCCGGCTGCATTCCCGCCAGTGCTGGGTGGGGAAGAATTCCGGGTCCAGCTGGCCATACAGGAAGGGGTAGTCGTACTGGTGCCAGTCGCCGGGTTTCTCGATGGCACGTTGCACGGAGGGCTTGATGGCCAGGCGCTCATCCCAGTCGAGGCTGTCGGCATCGATGTCATTGAGGCGTACCGGCGTGTCGGCGCGGCCCTTGAGAATGTCGGGGTTGATGAAATAGCCGCTGCGCTGGCGCGCGATCAGGAAGCCGTCATCCAGCAGCTGGTCATAGGCCAGCATTACGGTATTGCGCGCGACATTCAGCTCGCGGGCCAGCTTGCGGCTGGAGGGCAGTGCCTCATCGCGGGGCAGATGGCCCTCGAGAATGGCTTGCGAGATCTGCTCGCGTATCTGGAACTGCAGACTTTCCTTGCGCGAGGCATCGAGGTGAAACAGCGGGTGGCTCATGCATCTTCTCTGTTGTTGTCGCGGGGATCTTCGTGGAAGTCCCCGTTTTTCATGCATTTTTCATACCTGCCTGTCCCGTCATGTCCAGGGCGAGCGGTGAGCTTGATCGCCTCGTCATGCGTCGGGAATGCCCTCATTGAGGCAGACGGCGCGGGGCAGGGCAAGCGCCTGGCGAGACTGGCCCCATCGATGGGAGTGGACTGGTTCTATGGAGGTCTGGCGCAGGGGAAGAAAGTGAAGTGGCAAGCACAGTGACAGCACGACGCGACTTCCCACTCCCTCTCTTGAGGGCTGCAGATGAGTGTGTGATGGACCTCGTGAATGACAGACCGACACTGCTGGAGGTGGGAGGCAGAGAGGGCGTCATTGACGAGTGCCGGTGCAGTGCCACGCTCGCGGTCACACGCAGCCGTCAGGAGCCCGCAACAACAATAACGACGGGACAGACAAGATGATCGACTCGACACAGACCCAATCAGCAGACCTCCGCGACTTCTCTGGCGCCAGCGCGCTCAAGGCGTCATTGGCCGTCGCGGTGATGGCCGCGAGTCTGGCCATGGCTGGGGGCGCCAATGCCGCGACCTGGAAGATGGCCCTGGGGGACGCCGCCGGTGGCACCCAGTACGAGCTGGGCAAGACCTTCGCAAGCCTGGTGGAAGAGAAGTCCGGCGGTGACATCAAGGTTGACCTCTTCCCCAACGGCCAGCTGGGCAGCGAGCAGGACACCGTCAACAACGCCAGCATGGGCCTGGTGGATCTGTCCGTAGTGGCGATCAACAACCTGACGCCCTTCTCGCCGAGCGTCGGCGTGCTGACCCTGCCGTATGTCATCCACGGCCCTGACGATGCCAAGGCGCTGACCCACGGCAAGATCGGCGATGAGCTGCGTGACAATACCCTGCGCGATTCCGGTATCCGCATTCTGGGCTGGGCCTATTCCGGCTGCCGTCGTCTGACCAATTCCAAGCAGGCCGTCGCCTCACCCGAGGACCTGGCCGGCATGGTCATCCGCGTGCCCAAGAACGAGATCATGATCTCCTCCTACCAGTCCTGGGGCGTCAATCCCAACCCGCTGGCGTGGTCCGAGACCTTCACCGCCCTGCAGCAGGGTGTCGTCGATGGCCAGGACAATCCCTACATCACCATCGATGCCATGAAGTTCTACGAAGTGCAGAACCATGTCACCGACAGCTGTTACGTGTTCTCGATGGAACCGCTGATCATGGGCGAAGGCACCTTCCAGAGCTTGAGCGAAGAGCAGCAGACGCTGGTGCTGGCGGCGGGTGAAGAGGCGACGTCCCACAGCTACGACTACCTGCTGGCCACCGAGGATTCCATCAAGAAATCACTGGTGGAAGAGCACGGCATGACCATCACCCAGCCCGCCAATGACGAAAAGGAATGGATCGCCAAGGCGTCCAGCATCTGGCCGGACTTCTACGACAGCATCGGTGGGCGCGACAAGCTGGTGGAAGTGCTCGAGACACTCGGGCGTGATCCGTCCACCGCTCCCTGATGACGCGCTGAGCTGCTGAGGCTTTCAACGGCCCGTCCGCCACTCCCCTGTCTGTCGTCCTGCGAAGGGCGCCAGACAGGGGTGGCGAATGCCATCGATGTCAGGAGACGTATCTGCATGCGGATATTTCTGAAGTGTCTGGACAATCTCGAGAATTATCTCTGCCAGTGCCTGCTGGTGGTGTTCGTCATCATTCTCTTCGCGCAGATCATGCTGCGTAACCTTTTCAGCTACTCGATTCCCTGGGGAGACGAGCTGGCGACCTATGCCTTCGTGTGGTTTGCCTATCTCGGGGCGGTCTATGCCACCCGCATGTCGGCGCACAACCGCGTGACCTTCCAGTTCCGTTTTCTGCCGCGCTGGGTGGAAACCGCCTGTGGCGTGCTCACCGATATCATCTGGATCGCCTTCAATGCGGTGTTCATCTATTACAGCTACGACTTCGTGTTCAACAAGATGAACCTGTTCTGGAAGTCGCAGACGATGGGCGTGCCGATGAAGTACTTCTATCTGATTCTGCCGCTGGCCTTTACCGCCATGACGGTGCGCATTCTCCAGACCAACTATCTCAAGTTCGTGCGCAAGGAAGACATCGTGGACCCGGATTCCCAGGCAATGCAGGAGCTGAAGCAGACAGGCCCATCCGTCAATGATGACGACCAGCGCGGGAGCGGGACACCATGATCGATTCCACCATCATCTATATCCTGTTTGGCGTCTTCTTCCTGTTGCTGGTGCTTGGCGCACCGATCACCGTCTCGCTGGGGGTCGCGGCACTGGCGACCTACCTGAGCATCGGCGAGAACCCGATGGCCTTCGTGCAGATCGCCTTTACCTCGGTGGGCGCCTTCCCGCTGATGGCATTGCCGGCCTTCATTCTGGCCGGGGCGCTGATGGAGGCCGCCGGCATCTCGCGGCGTCTTGTCGATATCGCCGAGGCCTTTGCCGGCCCGGTGACCGGGGGGCTTGCCGCCGCCACGGTGTTTGCCTGCATGTTCTTCGGCGCGATTTCCGGCTCCGGACCTGCCACCACGGCGGCGGTCGGCATGCTGATGATTCCGGCGATGGCCAAGCGCGGCTATGACCGGGGATATGCCTCGGCGGTCACGGCGTCTTCCGGTGGACTGGGCGTGGTGATTCCGCCCTCGATCCCGATGGTGATCTTCGGGATTTCCGGCATGGGGCTGCAGCCACCCCCCGAAGCGGTGGCGCTGCATGGCGATTTCCAGACACTCTCCATCCCGAAGCTGTTCATCGCGGGTGTCATGCCCGGCGTGGTGATCGCCGGCTTCCTGCTGATGATCAACTACGTGATCTCGAAGAAACGCGGCTATCGCGGGCTGACCAACAGCTGGTCGTGGACACATATCCGCGCCACCTTGAGGAAGGGGATCTGGTCGATGCTGGCGCCCTTCATCATCCTCGGCGGCATCTACAGCGGCCTGTTCACGCCGACCGAATCCGCCATCGTCGCCATCGTCTACACCCTGATCGTCGGCATCTTCCTGCACAAGGAACTCAAGTGGAAGCCGACGCTGCGCACTCTGGAAACCACTACCTGGATCACCGGTCGCGTGCTGCTGATCCTGTTCACGGCGACGGTGTTCGGGCGGCTGCTGGTCGAGCAACGCGTGCCGGCCCATATCGCCGAGGGCATGCTGGCGATGACCGACAACCTCTATCTCATCTGGGCGATGATCATCGTCTTCCTGCTGTTCGTCGGCATGTTCATGGAGACGCTGGCCGCGATCATGATTCTCACCCCGGTGCTGCTGCCGATCATGTACATGCTGGGGATGGACCCGGTGCACGTGGGCATCGTGGTGGTCTGTGCGCTGGCCATCGGCTTCCAGACGCCACCGCTGGGGGAGAACCTCTTCGTGGCCTCGGGGATAGGCGGGGCCTCCATCGAGGAGATTTCGCTCAAGGCATTGCCCTTTGCGGCAGGGTCGGTGGCGGCCATCTTCCTGATCGCCTATGTGCCTGAGATCTCGCTGTGGCTACCCAGGGTGATGGGTTACTGAAAGGCCAGCGGCACCTGATGCCTCTCATCAACGGCAAGGAGAGTGGATATGCCGGCAGTCAGACGAATCCTGTGTTGTGTGGGCCTGCGCGGAGACTGTGAGCGGGTACTGGCGCGCTCGGTATGGTTGGCGGGCGCGACGGGCGCCGAGCTGCATGTGCTGCATGCGGTGAAGGCGCTGTCGGATGACGTGATGAACACCCTCAAGGTCAACATCCGTCACAAGCCGACGCTGGAGGGCCTGATGCAGCAACGGCTCGATCAGGCGAGGGAGAACCTGGAAAAGATGATGGAGGACTTCTGGAGCACCTATGACGACGGCGATCCACGTCCGGTGATCGCCGGGTTGAATGTGGTGGAGGGCTATCCGGCCTCGGAGATCATCCGCTACGCCACGCGCCATGACTGCGACATGATCATCATGGCCACCAACAAGCGCGGCTTCGTGGCCTCCTACGCGGGCAAGGTCACCAAGGGGGTGATCAAGCGCGCCAGCATTCCGGTGGTGGTGGTACCGACGCCCTGAGCCCAGTGGGAGAGACGCCCCGGAAGAGACGCCTTGGAAACAGGCGGAGGCAGCAAGACCATATGAAACAGCTCGCCCCCACAGGACAGTGACTGTCTGCGGGGGCGAGCTGTTTGAGTGTCATGCAACTCGAGCGATGCCAGTCGAGCGATGCCAGTCGAGTGATCTCTTTCGGGCTATGCCAGTCGGGCGATGTCTTTCGGGCGATGCAGCGGGGAAGCCACGGTCTATAGCGTACCTTCCAGCTCAGTGGCGATCTGGCGCATCAGCGGTGCCCATTCCAGCAAGGACTCGATGGAGTGGCGCAGGCGTGGCGCGTGGATCGCCAGGGTGGCCTGGATCTGGCCGACATCATCGAAGACCGGCACGGCAATCGCCACCATGCCCTGGATGAACTCCTCGTCGTCGGTGCTCAGCTGATTGCGCACCACGGTGTCGAGTGCCTCTTCCAGCGTAGCCCGCGAGGTCAGCGTGCAGGGTGTATGGGCCTCGAGCGCGAGACTCTGCAGCAGCGCGCGGCGACGGTGCAGCGGCATCAGTGCCAGAAACAGCTTGCCGCTCGCGGTGCAGTGCAAGGGCAGGTGCGAGCCGGGGGCCAGCTGGATACGCACCGGCCAGTTGGTTTCCACGCGGTCGTAGTACATCACCTCGTGGCCATCCAGCAGGGTCAGGTTGCAGGTCTCGCCGACCTTCCCGGCCAGCTTTTCCAGCAGTACGCGGCGCGGCGCCTTGAGGCCCTCATTGGCCAGTGCACCCAGCGACATGCGCCGGAAGCGCTGGCCGGGCAACAGGTGACGGCCATCCAGATCCCGGCTGATCAGCTGCTGTTCCTCCAGCTGCTTGAGCAGACGGTGCACGGTGGGCTTGGGAATCTCGAAGCGCTTCTCGAGATCCGCGGCGCTGATGGGGTGCTGAGCGGTGACGACCTCTTCCAGCAGGCCCAGCGCGCGAAAGAGCGTCGAATTCGTGGGAGTGTCCTTGCTCATCTAGTGTCCTCATCCTGCCTGTCGGTGCGTGTCGCGGAAGGTCTCAAGGGACATGTCGGCCGTCAGGTGCAGGTTGGCAGGGCGTCAGTGCATCGATTCATCACGTCAACCGGGAACGGGGGTGTCCGCAGCGGCAATGAGACGAAGACAGCCCCTCGCGGGGCTGTCGATGAGGCTAGTGTTACAGGTTTACCAGGAACAGGGAAAGAGACGGAATCAGACAGATGGCCAGCCAGCAGGCCATCAGGGCGATGAAGTAGGGAATCACGTACTTCACCAGTCTGACGTAGGAGATGCCGGTGATGCTGCTGGCGACATACAGATTGAGCCCGAAGGGGGGCGTGACGAAGCCGATGGCCGCACCGACCAGGAAGATGACCGAGAAGTGGATCGGGTCCACGCCGGCCTGCTGGGCGATGGGGGCCAGAATCGGCGCCAGGATGATGGTCACCGGCAGGCTTTCCAGAATCATGCCGGCCAGCAGGATGATCAGCATGCAGGTGCCAAGCGTCAGATAGTAGTTGTCGATACCGCTGAGCATGTCGCTGAGCGCCTGACCGGCCCCCAGTACCGACAGCAGCTGCTGCATGACCACCGAGATGGCGATCAGCGGTGCCAGCATGCCGGCGATCTGGCCTGAGCGCAGCATGATGGTCGGCAGCTTCTTCAGGCTGATTTCCCGTGTGATCAGCAGTCCCGCGATCATGGTGAAGCCTACGGTGATGGCGGCGGCTTCCGTCGGAGAGAACTTGCCCGAGTAGATGCCGTAGACCACCACGCCGATGGTCGCGAAGCCCAGATAGGCCTTGCGTGCCAGCCTCGCGCTGACACCCGCCTTGAAGGGTTGCAGCTGGCCCCAGCCATTTCGGCGGGCCACCAGATAGCAGGCGACCATCATCGCGATGACCATCAGGGCGCCCGGCACCATGCCGGCGATGAACAGGTCGCTGATCGACAGATTCATCATGAAGCCGTAGACGATGAAGATGATGCTGGGCGGAATGATGATGCCCACGGTGCCGCCGGAGGCGGCCGTGGCGGCCGCGAAGCGTTCGTCATAGCCGTTCTTGACCATCTCGGGCTGCATGATCGAGCCGATGGTGGCGGTGGTGCCGGCGTTGGAGCCGGAAATCGCCGCGAACAGACCACAGGCGCCGAGGGTCGACATGCCCATGCCGCCGCGCATCCAGCTCAGGGTCGAGTAGGCGAAGTCGGAGAGTCGCTTGGCGATGCCCGCCGCGTTGATCAGGTCCCCCGTGAGGATGAACAGCGGCAGTGCCAGCAGGCCGAAGAAGCTCAGGCCCTGGAAGAGGGTGACCCCGACATTGGCCAGCGTGAAGTCGATCACCAGACTGGTGCCGACCACCCACAGGCCGATGACGAGGAAGATGGGCACTCCCAGCAGGAAGAAGGCCGTCACGCCCGCCGTGATCAGGGAGATCCAGATGCTGTCAGTCATGATGACCTCCTCAGTCCATGATGGACGGTTGCAGGTTGAAGGACTCGCCGCGGCGATAGCGCGCCCAGTCGGCGTAGAGATTCTGCAGCACGCGATAGATGATCATCACCCACGCCAGCGGTGTGGCGAGGTAGAACCACCACTGCATGACGTTGTCGGTGCCCGGCACGATGGCGTAGTTGTCATAGGCCAGCGTCACCTGGGTGGTGGTGAAGTAGATCACCATCAGCCCGAAGCCGATCCACAGCACGGCATCCAGAATCAGGCAGGCGAACTGGCCACCGCGCGGCAGCTTCATGCGGATCTCGTTGAGGCTCAGGTGCGTGCGCTTCTTGACGTTGAGCGAGGCGCCGAACCAGGTCAGCCACAGGAACAGCAGCACCGGAATGCTGGTGCTCCAGGGGGCCTGCAGGCCGAAGAAGAAGCGCCGGATGACTTCGACGAAGATGATGCCGGCCATGCCGGAATAGGCGATCAGGATGACGACCTGTTCCAGATGGGCATCCAGCCACAGGAAGGGACGCGCCCAGGGCGCGGCCTTCTTGATGGCGGGGTGCTTGGTCGGTTGGCTGAAGATGGTGGTATCGCCCATTACCCCCTCCACCAGCGCTGCGGCTTGACGTTGACGGCGGCAGTGTCGCGGGAGATCTCACGCGCGACGGCATGGATTTCCTGATAGATGTCGAGACCGCCGGACCACTTGTTGAGGCGCTCACGCCATTGCTCCCACGGCTCGGGATTGAATTCCGGCGAGCACATCTGTTCGGCACGTGAGCGTTCGGCATCCGACAGCGGTGCCACACGCACGTTGTTCTCGGCGAAGACGGTGCCGGGGGCGGGGTGCTCGGTGGCCCCGACGATCTCGAAGCGCCCGGCCTCGTTCATGCCCTGGGTGAAGATCTGTGCGCAGTAGGCGGACTCCATCACCTGGTCCTGCAGTTCTGCGCCGAGACTGTCGAACTTGGGCAGGCTCATGCCGGTGTGCTCTGTGCCGGCGAAGAAGCGCAGGTCGACGGCCTGGGAGACCACCGGGGCCATGCCGGCGTAGGCCACGGCGCTCATCCAGGTCTCGGCGCCATCCAGCAGGCCCTGACGCAGGCCATCGAGGGTCTCTTCCCAGGCGACCGGCACCGGATTCAGGCCCAGCTGCTCCATGGCGATCCGGCCCATCTGGGTGCCGGTGACGCGGTTCTTGGTGCCCTTGAGCTGGTCGATGCTGGTGACCAGCGGTTTGTCCTGCCACTTGAGGCCGAGCATGATGCCGCGCAGGTCACAGTGGGTGAACAAAAACTGCAGGTTGTGGCGCTGGCGCAGGGGTTCACGCAGCAGCTGCTCGCTCTTCCTGTGATAGAAGAAGTGGAACATCGAGGCGACGGTGGGGAACAGATAGGCGAAGTCGAGCACGTTCAGGTAGGGCGCGCTGCCCGAGGAATTCTGGGTGGAGGCCGAGTAGATGTCGACGATGCCCTGCTGGGTCTTGGCCACGCAGTCCAGCTGGTTGCAGACCTCGTTGCTGCCCATGAATTCGACGCGGATGGCGCCGTTGGTGCGTTCTTCCAGATCCCGCGCGAAGAACAGCTGGCCGGACTTCTGGATATCGAGATTGCGCTCGTTGAAGCCCGAGGCACCGAAGCGCAGCTGGAACTTGGGCGCAGTCTTGTAGCGTTTCTGCTGCTCCTGATCGGCGGCGCGCGCCAGCGTGGACGCGGTAAGACCTGCGCCGAGGCCGGTGGCGGCCAGCAGGGTCGAGGTCAGACCGAAGCGGCCCGAGATGTCGAGAAAGTCACGGCGTGACAACTTGCTGAGTGGCGATGGCATGGTAGTGCTCCCGGTGTTGTGTTTGCTTTTGTGGTGGGATGCAGTCTGGGCTGAACGCAGTGGGAATCTGGTGTTCCCTGGCGTCATGACACCTGTTGGCGTCTTTTTCTTGTGGTGTCTTTTCACACGTGACGAAAGCGAGCGTGTGACTGGGTTCCGCTTCGGTTCCGCTTCGGCTCCGCTTCGGTCCCGGTTCGGTTCCGCTTCGGTTCCGCTTCGGCTTCGGGGGGCGTTTCACATCCCTTACCGGCGCGAGACAAATCTCAATGTAGGGCAGTTCTTGTGCTTTGGCAAAATAAACGAGACGTTTTGTTTCGTATTTGACGAAACATGCTTTCGATACCATGATTACGAGACAATATGTCTCAATATGGTTGAGAAAATAATGAAAACAACACGTTACGCCAATGCAGACGCCAAAGCCTTCTATGACTACATCGTGATCGGGGCGGGTTCCGCCGGTTGCGTACTGGCCAATCGTCTCACCGAAGACCCTTCCATCAAGGTGCTGCTGCTGGAAGCGGGTGGCTCGGACTGGAATCCGTGGATCCATGTGCCGGTCGGGTATTTCAAGACCATGCACAACCCCGCCACCGACTGGTGCTACCTGACCGACCCGGATGCCGGCATCAATGGTCGTCGGCTGCAATGGCCGCGCGGCAAGGTGCTGGGGGGGTCCAGTTCGCTCAATGGCCTGCTGTACATTCGTGGCCAGCGCGAGGACTACGACGACTGGGCCGCCGAGGGCAATCAAGGTTGGGACTATCAGTCGGTCCTGCCATATTTCCGCAAGTCGGAGTGCCAGGCGCGGGGGGCCAACCAGTGGCATGGGGCGGATGGCCCATTGCATGTCTCGGATCTGCGCCTCAAGCGAGAGATCGCCGAGCGCTTCATCCAGGCAGCGGTGGAGGCGGGGATTCCGCTCAACCAGGACGTCAATGGCGAGCGTCAGGAGGGGGTGGGCTATTTCCAGCAGACCACGTATCGGGGCCTGCGCTGCAGCACGGCCAAGGCATTCCTGCGTCCGGCGCTCACGCGCAGCAATCTGACGCTGGTCAAGCATGCTCACTGCCGTCGGGTATTGCTGGAAGGCAAGCGCGCGGTCGGGGTCGAGTACGAGGTGAAGGGCAATGTCTGCTCGGCGCGGGCGGAGCGCGAAGTGGTGCTGTCCAGCGGCGCCATCGGCAGTCCGCAGATCCTGCAGTGCTCCGGCATCGGGGACCCTGAGCATCTGGCCAGTGTCGGGGTGGAATGTCTGCATGCGCTGCCGGGGGTCGGGGAAAACCTGCAGGACCACCTGCAGGTGCGGCTGGTGTTCAAGACCCAGTGCCGCACCCTCAATGATGAAGTGCGCAGCCCGATCAAGAAGCTGGCGGTCGGCACCCAGTACCTCTTCACACGCACCGGCCCGCTGACCCTGGCGGCCAGCCAGGTGTGTGCCTTTACCCAGTCACGCGAGGGGCTGACACGCCCGGATATCCAGTTCCACATGCAGCCGCTGAGTGCCGACAAGCCCGCCGATGGCGTGCACCCGTTCTCGGCGTTCACCTCGTCCGTATGCCAGTTGCGTCCGCACAGCCGCGGCCATGTGCGCATCACCAGCGCGGATGCCAGCGTCTATCCCTCCATCCAGCCCAACTACCTCAGTGCCGAGGAAGATCGCCGCGTGGTGGTGGACGCCATCAAGGTGGCGCGGCGTATCGCCCGGGCGGCACCGCTGGCCGCCGTGATCAGCGAAGAGTACGTGCCCGGCGTGCAGTACGAGAGTGACGAGGAGTTGCTGGAGGCCGCGCGCCAGTTCAGCCAGACCATCTACCACCCGGCGGGGACCTGCAAGATGGGCCACGACCCGCTGGCGGTGGTGGATGACGCGCTGCGAGTGCATGGCCTGCACGGATTGCGGGTGGTCGATGCCTCGATCATGCCGGTGATCGTCTCGGGCAACACCAATGCCCCGACCATCATGATCGCCGAGAAGGCCGCTGACATGATCAAGGCGGCTCAGCGCGAGATGGCGCAGGCGAGCTAGCAGGCACCGGCATCTGTCATCTTCCAGGGCAGGGCTCAGGCCCTGCCATCCTGCTTGCCTTTTCATGGGATATTCGCGTGGCCAATCACGACAGCTCATCACTTCACGACACATCGACACCGCCTGCCCGTCTGTTGCGGAATCTGGAAGGGCGCGTGCGCATCATCATGCCGGGTCTGCTGATCTGCATCCTCATCGCGCTGGCGACCACCTTCATCGCCGATCACTACGGCGGCCCGACGCTGCTGTATGCCTTGCTGTTCGGCATGTCGCTGCACTTTCTCTCCGAGGACGGACCCTGCAGGGCGGGGATCGAGTTCGCCTCCAAGACGGTACTGCGCCTCGGCGTGGCGCTATTGGGCGTGCGCATCACGCTGGAGCAGGTCGCAAGTCTCGGTGTTGGCCCGGTGATCACGGTGGTGCTCGGGGTGGTGGCCACCATCGTGTTCGGCGCGCTGCTGGCGCGCGTGATGGGGCTGGACCGTGACATGGGGCTGTTGACCGGTGGCTCGGTGGCCATCTGCGGTGCCTCGGCGGCACTGGCGCTGTCGGCAGTGATGCCGCGCAACGCGACCAGTGAGCGTCACACCATCATGACCGTGGTCGGGGTGACGACCCTCTCGACCGTGGCGATGATCACCTATCCGCTGATCGTCAGACTGCTGGGGTTGGAGGATACCGAGGCCGGCATCTTCCTCGGCGGCACCATCCACGACGTGGCCCAGGTGGTGGGGGCGGGCTACATCATTTCCGAGCACACCGGCGATGTCTCCACCTTCGTCAAGCTGCTGCGCGTGGCGATGCTGGTACCGGCGGTGATGGTCTTCATGCTGCTGTTTCGCAGTGCACGTCAGGCCAATGGCGATGAGGGGGGCAAGGTGCCGATGTTCCCCACCTTCCTGATCGCCTTCGTGGCCCTGGTGCTGATCAACAGTCTCGGCTGGGTGCCGAGCGTCGCCGTGGAAGGCTTCACCGACCTCTCACGCTGGTGTCTGGTGGCGGCGATTGCCGCGCTGGGCGTCAAGACGTCGTTTCAGAAGCTGGCGGTGGTGGGCTGGAAGCCGGTGATCCTGATGGTGGTGGAAACTCTCTTCCTGCTGGTGCTGGTGACGCTGTGCATCAAGTTCGGGCTGGCCAGCGTGTGACCTGACGGTATGGAGCGCACGGGGGCAGAACGACACGGGCCCTGCCATGACTGGCAGGGCCCGTGTCGTTGATGAGGGAGGGTCCCGAGGGGGCAGATGTCAGCCCGTGAGCGGCTGATACAGCCAGCCAATCAGGGCGATAAGATGCCTCAATTGCTTATCGGCCCACGAGTCGTATGATCTGCGCTATCGGTACGTGTCTGACGCTGAGTCGTCAGCGCAGCGCGCCGCATCCCCATTTCTCTGGAGTCCGATCATGTCTGAATCCCTCGTGCTGGCCTGTCCGCAATGTCTCGCTCTCAATCGTTTGGCCACCGCGCGTCTGGATGACAACCCCAGCTGCGGCAAGTGCAGCGCCGCCGTACTGCCCAAGGAGCCGCTGGAACTGACCAGCGACAACTTCGAGGCCCTGGTAGTGCGCAGTGAAATGCCGGTGGTCATCGACTTCTGGGCCAGCTGGTGTGGCCCGTGCAAGATGATGGGGCCGATCTTCAATGAAGTCGCCGCGCAGATGGGCACCCGTGTGCGTTTCGCCAAGATCGACACCGAAGCCCAGCAGGCGCTGGCCGGTCGTTTCGGCATCCGCAGCATTCCGACGCTGCTGGTGATGAAGCAGGGCAAGGAGCTGGCGCGCGAATCAGGCGTGATGCAGGCCGGTCAGCTCAAGCAGTGGCTGGCACCGCACGCGGTGTGACCACGGCCCGCGCGCGAGAAGTCCGCAGTTGAGCGTTCAGGGAAACCCGGACGCAGCTCAAGAACTGACAACGCCTGACGTGCAATCGCGTCAGGCGTTGTCGTCTCAGTCGGCCTTGTCGTATCAGTCGACGTAAACCATCTTGCGCGTCATGCCGCCATCGACGACATGATTCTGGCCGGTGATGAAGCCGGCCTTTTCCGAGATGAGGAAGGCCACCAGCGCGGCGATGTCATCGACATGGCCGACGCGTCCGACGGGATGCTGGGCGTGGTCTTCGTCACTCAGCGACTCCGCCTCACCGTCCTTCTGCAGGTGGCTTACATCGATCCAGCCTGGACTGACCGCATTGACGCGAATCTCCGGCCCGAGGCTCATCGCCATGGCGTGGGTGAGGGCGACGATGCCGCCCTTGCTGGCGGCGTAGGCTTCGGTATCCGGCTCGGATTGCAGGGCGCGGCTGGAGGCCAGATTGACGATGCTGCCGCCAGTCTCGCGCAGATGGTGCGCGGCGTGCTTGGCGGTCAGGAAGCTGCTGGTCAGGCTGGTATCCAGTACCTGATGCCAGCGCTCAAGGGACAGTTCCTCGAGCTTGCCCTGGAAGGGGTCGGCGATCGCGGCGTTGTTGATCACGGCGTCCAGGTGCCCGAAGGCCTGGCAGGTGGCCGCGATGCTGGCGGCGACGGCGTCTTCATTGCGCACATCCACGGCCTCGACGCGCAGGCTGTCCGGCTCGCCGTGGGTCGCGGCGTGACTCGCCAGATACTGCTCGCCCGCCCGGGCGTCGATATCCACCACCGCGACTCGCCAGCCACGGGCGAGCAGGTAGTCACTGATGCCGCGTCCGATTCCCTGGGCACCGCCGGTGATATAGGCCACTTTGCGTGTCATCATCGTGAAGTCTCTTGCGTTCTGGGTGGGGAATGTCCTTCATGGTCTCTCGTCCTGCCGGGTCTGCCACGTCGTTTCCGACGTGGCGCCGGCCTTCGACATGGCGACCCTGACCTGTGTCCTGATCGTGAGGATGACAAGCGGGGCATGCGAAAGCATGACGTGACGAGACATTGCCATCATGCCAGCTACTGGTCGAGTGCCCCGTGGCAGACGCGACGACCTGATGAGACTGGCTGATTCTGTTGGTCTGTCCGCCTTGGCGACTTATCGCTTCGTCTAACAGCTGTCACACTTGGCACTGAAGTATTCGGAACTTCGCATTTACCCCCTCGCGAGTGGTGATCCGTCGTCTGGCCGTGTCAGGGGACGGGAACCCCTGCGCGACAGGATTGCCTGAAAGACGCCATCCCCGAATTTTCAGGAGCGCTGCCCATCACGGGAAATGGGCAGCGACATGAGGAACGAACATGAAGGATCACAGGCAACGCGGACTGATGGTGGGCGTGGCGATGCTGCTGGCGCTGGCGAGCGGCTGTGACGAGCTGGGTGCGCCGCGCCCTGCCAGTGTCACCACGCTGCTCGAGCACTCGGAGGCCTGGCAGGGCGAGCAGGTGGCCGTGCAGGGCAGGATACGCAGTGAGCAGGTGCCGGAGCGCTACTGGCTGGAAGGCGCCGGGCAGCAGCGTATCGAGCTGCATCCTCCCGAACGCATCGGTGCCTATCTCGGGCGCGAAGTCCAGATCAGCGGTCGTTTCGAATTCAAGGTGGGTGGGCAACGGCTGATCGAGATTTCCAACGTCACGCCCCTGGACAAGCCGACTCCCAAGCAGTGAGTGCTCACAGACCCCCGGCGAGATCGGGTGTTCTTGAGCATCAGCGCATGAAGCCCCGCCAGAGCAGACTCTGGCGGGGCTTCATTATTCATGGCTCATGGCTCTTCATTCATGGCTCATGGCCCATGACGCTTCTCTGGTGTCGCCAGAGGCACTCGAACCGCTCAGGCCTTCTTCACGAACATGGACTTGAGCTTCATCGGGCCGACGCCATCCACCTTGCAGTCGATGTCGTGGTCCCCTTCGATCAGGCGGATGTTCTTGACCTTGGTCCCGACCTTGACCACGGAGGAGGTGCCCTTGATCTTCAGGTCCTTGATCACGGTGACGGTGTCGCCATCCACCAGCTCGTTGCCGTTGGCATCACGATAGACCGGCCCGGTGTCCTCGACGACGGCCTCCTTGGACCACTCGTGGGCACACTCCGGGCAGACGAACTGCATGCCGTCGTCGTAGGTGAATTCGGAATTGCAGGCCGGGCAGTTGGGGAGGGCGCTCATCTCGGTGTCCTGAAGTCTGTCCCGCTTGTGTCGTGCGCCTGCGGGGTGCGCGGCGCTCAAGGCAAGGACATGCGATGGAAAGGCGCGCATCGGGCTCAAGCGGTGCGCGGAAGCCGGCAAGCCTACACCGATTGCGGGCAGATGGCCCACTGCTGCGGCGCTTGGTCGCAATTCCGACGGCAACCTTCCCCGCTCGCCATCAGCCGTTCGCCATCAGAGCCTGGCCGACGCGTGAGCCATTGGGGCGCCCTAGCTTGCGGCTGATCCAGTCGCCGGTCGCGGCCAGGCGTGCCAGATCCACGCCAGTGTCGATGCCCATTCCCTGCAGCAGATAGAGCACATCCTCGGTGGCGACATTGCCCGAGGCCCCCTTGGCATAGGGACAGCCCCCCAGTCCGGCCACCGAGCTATCGATCACCGCGATGCCTTCTTCCATCACCGCGTAGAGGTTGGCAAGCGCTTGCCCATAGGTGTCGTGGAAGTGGGCGGCGAGGCGTTCGACCGGCACCTCGCGGCTGACGCGTTCCAGCATCTGCTTGGCCTTGAGCGGGGTGCCGGTGCCGATGGTGTCCCCCAGCGAGACTTCATGACAGCCCATGTCACGCAGCTCACGCGCGACCGCCGCGACCTGCTCAGGGGCGATCTCGCCCTCGTAGGGGCAGCCCAGCACGCAGGACACGTAGCCGCGCACACGCACGCCGGCTGCCGCTGCACGCGCCATCACGGGGGCGAAGCGCTGGAGAGATTCCGCGATCGAGCAGTTGATGTTGCGCTGCGAGAAGGACTCGCTGGCCGCACCGAACACCGCCACCTCACGCACGCCACACTCAAGCGCCGCCTCCAGCCCCTTGAGATTGGGAGTGAGGGCGGAGTAAGTGGCCACTCCACGGGTGTCATGCTCAGCCAGTGCCAGCATGATCTCGCGATGGTCCGCCATCTGGGGTACCCAGCGGGGGGAGACGAAACTGGCGGCTTCGACATGGCGCAGGCCCGAGTCGGCAAGGCGCCGGATCAGTTCCAGCTTGGTCGTCGTATCGACATGGGCGGACTCGTTCTGCAGGCCATCACGCGCGCCAACCTCGACGATACGTACGCTGTCAGGAAAGTGCATGCTCACTCACTCCTTGGCGTCGTCAGCCGTGAATTCCAGCAGCACGTCACCCTGGGTGACGCTGTCGCCGGCACGGAAGTGGAACTGCGCGACCTGACCATCGGTGGGCGCGTTCATGGTGTGCTCCATCTTCATGGCCTCCATCACCATCAAGGGCGTGCCGGCCGTCACCGCGACGCCGGCCTCGACCAGCTGGGCGACCACGGTGCCATTCATCGGGGCGTTGAGGGTCGCCTGGGTCTCATGCTGCGCGTGGTCGACGGCGTCCGCGCGGCGCCACAGCAGGCGTGACTCGGACGGGAGTGCGTCGCTGCTCTGCGCGCAGGTCAGCACCAGCAGCTCGCCGCCACGCGCCGGGGCGTGACTGGCCTGATAGCGACGACGGTGCCCGTCCAGCGTCACGGCGATGGCATTGCCGGCAAGACGCGACAGGTGGCCATCAAGGCGTGTCGTCTGGCGCTTCCCGTGAGAGTGGGTGCTCACTTCCAGCTGCCAGCCCGAGGCAGGCACAGGGGCGTCGTTCACGCTCGCGGGCCCGCCCGAGGCACGCGGGCGGCGGGCGATGACCTGGGCCACCTTGTCGCTGTGTTCCTCGCATTCGGCGTCCCCGGGCAGGCAGAACGCCAACGTCACCTGGTGGGGCGTGCCATTGCGCCAGCCATCACGGCGCTGCCAGGGGCTGACAGGCTGGGTCGGCGCGGACGAGCCAGACGCGTCATCGCTGTCATTGAGGCGTGCCAGGGCCAGCAGGGCACTCGTCGCCAGCGTGCCGGGGTCCAGCTCAGGCGTCGGAAACAGACTGGCGTGGTGACGCTCGATGAAGCGGGTATCCAGATGGGCGGCGCGGAAATCCGGATGCGCCGCCAGTCGCGTCAGGAAGGCACGGTTGGTGGTCACACCACGGATCTCGAGCGCCGCCAGGGCACGCAGCAACGCATCGAGTGCCTGTTCACGGCTTGGGCCGAAGGTGATCAGCTTGGCCAGCATCGGGTCGTAATGCATCGAGACGTCATCGCCCTCGGCGACGCCGCTGTCCAGACGCACCTTGAGGGCCGTCGAGCCGGAGGCCTGTTGCGCGCTCTCGACCTCGGCACCGGCAAGTCCGGCGCCGATGAGATCCAGTCGAAAGCGTTCCAGCAGACCGGTGGCAGGCAGGAAGTCGTTGTCGGGGTCCTCGGCATAGAGCCGCGCCTCGAAGCTGTGGCCCTTGAGCTCAAGCTCATCCTGCTGGCGGGGCAGTGGCTCGCCACGCGCGATGCGCAGTTGCCATTCGACCAGGTCCTCGCCGGTGATCATCTCGGTGACGGGATGCTCGACCTGCAGACGAGTATTCATCTCCATGAAGTAGAAGGCGCCATGGCTTTCGCTGCCGGGCTGCGGGGCATCGAGGAGGAATTCGATGGTACCGGCGCCGACGTAGCCGATTTCCCGTGCGGCGCGTACCGCGGCCTCGCCCATCTCGCGGCGCAGTGCCGGTGTCAGGCCGGGCGCCGGGGCTTCTTCCAGCACCTTCTGGTGACGACGCTGGACACTGCAATCGCGCTCGAACAGATAGACGCCACTGCCATGACTGTCACAGAACACCTGCACCTCGACATGGCGCGGCTGGGTCAGATACTTCTCGATCAGCATGCGCTCGTCGCCGAAGGCCGCGCGGGATTCGCGTCGGCAGCTGTCCAGCGCTGCCTGGAATTCCCGTGCCTGCTCGACCACGCGCATGCCCTTGCCGCCACCGCCGGCGCAGGCCTTGATCAAGACCGGGTAGCCCATGCGGTCGGCTTCGGACTGCAGTAGCGCGTCACTCTGGTCATCGCCGTGATAGCCGGGCACCAACGGCACGCTGGCGGCCTGCATGCGCGCCTTGGCGGCCGACTTGTCGCCCATGGCCGCGATGGCACTTTCCGGCGGGCCGACGAAGATCAGTCCGGCCTCGGCCAGGGCGCGCACGAAGCCGGCATTCTCGGACAGGAAACCATAGCCCGGGTGCACGGCATCGGCGCCACATTGGCGGGCTGCCGCGATGACCTTGTCGACATCCAGATAGCTCTCCCTGGCGCTGGCAGGGCCGAGGCGCACGGCTTCGTCGGCTTCCCGCACGTGCAGGGCATTGGCATCGGCATCGGAGTAGACCGCAACGGTCTGGATGCCCATGGCGCGAGCGGTGCGCATCACGCGGACCGCTATCTCACCTCGGTTGGCGATCAGCAGCTTGCGGATCTCACCGCAACCGGTGGGCAGTCGCTGTTCAGTATCGCGATTGACGTTCATGGCAAGATCCCGTGGCGAAGTGGAAAAAGGGGGCGGTCGCAAGGCGCGTCTCAGCAGAAGACCGAGGGTGGCTCAGGACGTTGTCCGCGAGTCGATGAAGGGCGCGTCATGATGATGCGCTGTCGTCGTCGGATGGCGCCCAGGGCGGGCGAGTCCCGGCGAAGAATGCCGCCAGTCCAGCCTGCCCCTGTTCACTGACCCTCAGCTGGCTGATCACCTCACAGCAGCGTGTCTGACGCCGGGTGTCGTCGTCGGCGACGGCCACCTCGGCGAGCAGGGCCTTGGTGGCGCGGCTGGCCTCGGGCGAGGTCGCCAGCAGCGTGTTCACCATGTCGGCGACGCGCGCCTCCAGCAATTCATCACTGCACACGTCGTGCACCAGCCCCAGCTGGTGGGCGGTGTGGGCATCGATGACTTCCGCGGTTAGTGCATAGCGGCGCATCTGGCGCATGCCGATGGCGCGCTGCACGTAGGGGCTGATCACCGCCGGTGCCAGGCCGATGCGCACCTCGGAGAGACAGAAGCGGGCGCGTTCGGCCGCCAGCACGATGTCGCAGCAGGCCGCCAGACCCACGGCGCCGCCGAAGGTGGCCCCCTGCACGCGGCACACGCTGGGACAGGGCAGTTCATCGAGCAGCTGCATCAGGCGGGCAAGCTCCCGGGAATCGGCAAGGTTATCCTCGCGCGAATACTCGACCATGCGCTGCATCCACTTGAGGTCGGCCCCGGCCGAGAAGCTCTTGCCTTCGGAGGCCAGCACCATCACGCGTACCTCGCCCTGACTCGCCAGGGCGTGCAGGTGCGTCAGATGGCCGTTCAGCGCCTTGATCAACCGGTCATCGAAGGCGTTGTGCACCTCGGGGCGCGCCAGGGTCAGAGTGGCGACACCGCGCTTGTCGATCTCGAGTCGGCAGAATTCAGTCATCGTCACCTTGTCCAATCAGTTAGCCAATGGATCATCATTCATCCAATGAGTCGGCTGTCAGGGCGTCTCTCTGGTTGAGCGAATCACATGCGGAAGACACCGAAGCGACTCTCCTCTATCTCGGCATTCATCGCGGCGGCCAGTGACAGGCCGAGAATGTCGCGGGTCTGCAGCGGGTCGATCACGCCATCGTCCCAGAGTCTGGCGCTGGCATAGCAGGGGTGGCCCTGATGCTCGTATTGTTCGCGCACCGGTGCCTTGAAGTCCTCCTGTGCCTGTTGCGGCCAGTCGCGGCCCTCCCGCGCATGCTGCTCATACTTGACCTGGGCCAGCACGTTGGCCGCCTGCTCGCCGCCCATCACCGAGATGCGTGCGTTGGGCCACATGAACAGCAGGTTGGGGTCGTAGGCGCGGCCACACATGCCGTAATTGCCGGCGCCGAAACTGCCGCCGATCAGCACCGTGAACTTGGGGACCCTGGCACAGGCCACCGCCGTCACCAGCTTGGCACCGTGCTTGGCGATGCCCTCGTGCTCGTAACGTGAGCCGACCATGAAGCCGGTGATGTTCTGCAGGAAGATCAGCGGAATCTTGCGCTGGGCGCACAGCTCGATGAAGTGGGCGCCCTTGACGGCACTTTCCGAGAACAGCACGCCGTTGTTGGCGATGATGCCCACCGGATGGCCGTGCAGGTGAGCGAAGCCGGTCACCAGTGTCTCGCCGTAGTAGCGCTTGAATTCATCGAAGTCCGAATCATCCACCAGCCGACCGATCACTTCGCGCACGTCATAGGGCTTCTTGAGGTCCGTGCCGACGATGCCGTAGAGCTCGTTGGGGTCCAGGCGTGGCGGGCGGGATTCGCGCAGCGCGAGCTGCCCCTTGCGCTGCCAGTTGAGGCGCGAGACGGCTCGCCGTGCCAGTTGCAGGGCGTGGGCGTCATTGTCGGCGAAGTGATCGGCCACGCCGCTGATCTTGCAGTGCACCTCGGCACCACCGAGTGCCTCGGCGCTGATGTCCTCGCCGGTGGCCGCCTTCACCAGCGGCGGGCCGGCGAGGAAGATGGTGCCTTGCTCGCGCACGATGATGGATTCATCGGCCATCGCCGGAACGTAGGCGCCACCGGCGGTGCACGAGCCCATCACCACGGCGATCTGCGGAATGCCTTCGGCGGAGAGCGTCGCCTGGTTGTAGAAGATGCGGCCGAAGTGATCGCGGTCCGGGAAGACCTCGTCCTGATGGGGCAGATGCGCGCCACCGGAATCCACCAGGTAGAGGCAGGGCAGGCGATGCTTGCGGGCCACTTCCTGGGCGCGCAGGTGCTTCTTCACCGTCAGCGGAAAATAGGTGCCGCCCTTGACGGTGGCATCGTTGGCGACGATGACGCATTCCACACCGCTGACGCGGCCGATGCCGGTGACCAGCCCCGCGCCGGGCACCGGGCTGTCATAGACGTCATGCGCCGCCAGCGCCGACAGCTCCAGGAAGGGTGATCCCTCATCGATGAGGTGGTCGATACGTTCCCGCACGAACAGCTTGCCGCGCGATTCGTGGCGTTCGCGGGCCTTGTCGCCACCACCGGCGGCGACGCCGTCCAGCAGCTGGTGCAGGCGCTCGACCTCGGCCTGCATCGCGGCATGATTGGCACGGAACTGGTCGCTACGCGGATTGATCAGGGAGGTCAGAATGGCCATGCGGCAGCTCCATCAGCGAAGGGAAACGGATGGTGTGGGGCGTCATGCGCTTTCATTGAACAGCTCGCGGCCAATCAGCATGCGGCGTATCTCGCTGGTGCCGGCACCGATCTCGTAGAGCTTGGCATCGCGCAGCAGACGGCCGGTGGCGTACTCGTTGATGTAGCCATTGCCGCCCAGCAGCTGGATGGCATCCAGCGCCATCTGGGTGGCCTTCTCGGCGCAATAGAGAATGACGCCGGCGGCGTCCTTGCGCGAGGTCTGGCCGCGATCACAGGCGCCGGCCACGGCGTAGAGATAGGCGCGGCAGGCATTCAGCGTGGTGTACATGTCGGCAATCTTGCCCTGTACCAGCTGGAACTCGCCGATCGCCTGGCCGAACTGACGGCGCTCATGCAGATAGGGCACCACGATGTCCATGCAGGCCTGCATGATGCCGATGGGGCCGGCGGCGAGCACGGTGCGCTCGAAGTCCAGTCCACGCATCAGGACCTTCACGCCGCGATTGACCTCGCCGAGCACGTTCTCGGCCGGCACCTGACAGTCCTGGAAGACCAGTTCGCAGGTGTTGGAGCCGCGCATGCCCAGCTTGTCGAGCTTCTGCGCGGTGGAGAAGCCGGGGAAGTCGCGTTCGATGATGAAGGCGGTGATGCCCTTGGAGCCGGCGTCCGGGTCGGTCTTGGCATAGACGACCAGTGTGTGGGCATCCGGGCCATTGGTGATCCACATCTTGTTGCCGTTGAGCACGTAGTGGTCACCTCGCTTCTCGGCCTTGAGCTTCATCGAGACCACGTCCGAGCCTGCGCCGGGCTCTGACATCGCCAGGGCACCGACATGCTCACCGCTCATCAGCCTGGGCAGGTAGCGCGCCTTCTGCTCCGCGCTGCCGTTGAGCTTGATCTGGTTGACGCACAGGTTGGAGTGGGCCCCATAGGACAGCGCCACCGAGGCACTGGCCCGCGAGATCTCTTCCATGGCGATGCAGTGCGCCAGATAGCCCATGCCACTGCCGCCATCTTCCTCGGGGACGGTGATGCCCAGCAGGCCCATGTCGCCGAACTTCTGCCACAGGTCATCGGGGAAGGCATTGCTGGCGTCGATCTCCGCGGCGCGTGGTGCGATCTCGTCGCGGGCAAAGGCATTGATCTGCTCACGCAGCAGGGTGTGTGTCTCGTCGAGTCCGAAATCCAGCGGCGTATAGAGGCTGTGCATGAGCGGGCATCCTTTGCAGCGATGAGATGAGAAGCGCTTCGAGCGTCTTGACTGTGCGTGCAGCCACGCGACAGGCGAGGCAGTGTGCATGGCCGGTGCAGGCGGTGGGAGATTCGTCAGTGACAGCCCGCCTGAGGTGGCTCTGGAATCACTCTAGAGTAAAGTTGACGTTAACGTAAAGGTTATCATCATGCGCTTTGACCAAGGTCGCAGGCAGTGTCAGCTGACGTGTGCTGGCTCTTGGGATCGCGCCGGCACTCACGCCTGCACTCACGCCGGCACTCACGCCGTGACCAGAGTCGCCTGACCTGCGTGTCACTGTTAATCTGAATGGCAGGCAAAAGGCCTGACCTACGGGCAGGCGCCGTCATCGTTGCCCACCTCTCACCTGCAAGAAGGATCTTCTCGATGAGTGATGCTCGCGCCCCGGCGGTTCGCTTTCGCGATCTGCACAAGGGCTTTTCGGGTCAGCGATTGTTCGAAGGCATCGACCTCGAACTGCCGCGTGATCGTATTACCGCGCTGGTCGGTGCCAGTGGCTGCGGGAAGTCCACCTTGCTGCAGCTGATCAACGGGCTGATACGCCCAGACAGCGGTGAGGTACAGGTCTTCGGCAAGGGGGTGGACTACGCCAATCTGCCTGCCATGCGCAGACGCATCGGCTACGCCGTCCAGCAGATCGGCCTGTTTCCGCACCTCAGCGTGCGCGACAACATCGCCATTCTGGCGGACCGCGAAGGTTGGACGGCGGACAGGGTCAAGGCGCGCATCACGCGGCTGTTCCAGATGATGGACCTGGATCTGGCGCTGTTGACGCGTTATCCGCATGAGATTTCCGGCGGGCAGGCGCAGCGGGTCGGCCTGTGTCGCGCGATGATGCTGGAGCCTCCGCTGCTGCTGCTCGATGAGGCCTTCTCTGCGGTGGACCCGATCACACGCATCGAGGTGCATGCCCAGTTCCAGCGCATGCAGCAGGAAGAGCCGCGCAGCGTGGTGATGGTGACCCATGACATGAATGAGGCACTGAGTCTGTCCGACCACATGGTGGTGATGGCACCCGGCGTGGTGCTGCAGGCTGCCAGTCCCGAGACGATCGCCAGGGCGCCAGCGGATGAGCGCGTGGCCCGACTGCTGGAGGCACGCGCATGAAGATGCTGATGACGACTCCCGTCCTGCAACGTTCGCGCCGCGGGCTGTCCGGCGCGCTGATGATCGCCGGCCTGGCGCTGGCGAGTCTGGGGGCCCTGGTGAGCAGCCCGCTTGCCAGCGCGGAAGAGGAAGCCGCGGCATGGCCCGAGGACAAGCCCATCGTGGTGGGCTCCAAGGCGGATCGCGAAGGCCATCTGCTCGGCGAGATCTTCGCCCAGGTACTCGAGGATGCCGGCTTCACGGTCGAGCGTCGCCTCGGGCTGGGGCAGACCATCATCACCTATCAGGGGCTGGCGGAGGGGGAGCTGGATGTCTATCCCGAGTACACCGGCACCCTGGCGCACGCCATCCTCAATCTGGACAGCGTGCCGCCGCTCGACAAGCTCGATGCTCTGAGTCGTGAACGGGGGCTCAGGGTGCTCAAGCCACTGGGCTTCAACAATACCTATGCCGTGAGCATGCGGCGTGAGCAGGCCGAGTCGCTGGGCATCAGGACGATCGGTGATCTGGCGGATCACCCGGAGCTCTCGATCGCGATGTCGCATGAGTTCATCAAGCGCTCGGATGGCTGGCCGGGGCTGGCGGATGCCTACGCGCTGCCGCAGGTGCCCCGTGGCATCGAACACGGCATCGCCTATCAGGCGCTGCGCGAGAGCAAAATCGACGCCACCGATGCCTACTCCACTGAGGGTGACATCCAGCGCTTCGACTTCGTGCTGCTCGATGACGACCAGGGCTATTTCCCCGAGTATCTGGCGGTGCCCTTCGTGAATGCCGCCTTGCCGGAGAAGGCTGTCGCGGCGCTGGATCAGCTGGCGGGCAGTCTCGATGAGGACAGCATGCAGGCGCTGAATGCCGAGGTCTCCACCGAGGAGCAGAGCTTCGCCCAGGTGGCCAGCCGCTTCATTCAGGAACAGGGCATCACCACCGAGCAACGCGAAGTCAGTGGCGCCAAGTGGGACAAGCTCGGTACCAATCTCATCGAGCATCTGCAGTTGACGCTGTCCGCGCTGCTGCTGGCGTGTCTGGTCGGTCTGCCGTTGTCACTGCTGGTCTACCGCAATCCGAAGGTCTCGCGGGTCGTGCTCTACGTCACCGGCCTGCTGCAGACCATCCCCTCCATCGCGCTGCTGGCGTTGATGATTCCGCTGTTCGGGATCGGGGTGGTGCCGGCGGTGATCGCGCTGTTCGTCTACTCCCTGCTGCCGATCATCCGCGCGGCCATCACCGCACTGCTGACGGTGGACCCGCTGCTGGTCAAGGTGGCGCGCGGGATGGGGCTGACGCGCCGTGAGCAGCTGCGTCACGTCATCCTGCCGCTGGCGACGCCCAATCTGCTGACGGGGATCAAGACCGCCGCCATCATCAACATCGGTACCGCGACCCTGGCGGCCTTCATCGGCGCGGGCGGGCTGGGCGAACCCATTGTCACGGGACTTTCGCTCAACGACTATGATCTGGTGCTGTACGGCGCGATTCCGGCGGCGCTGCTGGCCATCTGCGCGGAGCTGTTGTTCGAGTTGTTCGAGCGCATGGTGATTCCGGCGCATATGCGCGGGCTCAAGGCGCGTTGATCTGGACGGATGCCGGAAAAACCCAGACAGGCCCGTCGCGATTGTTGTACACGGTGTGCAGCAATCAAGGAAAGGCGTTGCGCAGGATTATCGTTGGCCACCGATGTGAGTAGAGTGAACGCCATAGTGAAGACTCGCTGACGGGAGTCTTGTGTAGCGAACCTTGAATTGGAGACGTCTCATGCGTATCAAGAATCTGTTCCCGATCGCGCTGGTCGCGGCCACCCTGGCACTCGGCGGTTGTGGTCTGTTCGATCATGGTCATGGCGGCCACGGCGGCGGTCATGGTGGCGGCCAGCAGCACGGCATGATCGACACCGGCTCTCAGGCCTCTCACCTGTCCTGAGTCTGCGTGAGGGCTGATGGCCCCGTGAAGAACCGCCCCCGACGCATGCGTCGGGGGCGGTTTTTTTTGTCTTCGCTAGAAGGCAAGAGGCGGCTGACCAAGAGCGCTTGCGAACGCGACGCGCCTGACAGAACGCAAAGCGCCAGAAGGGACGGGATGAGTCGGCAGGGCTGGAAGAACGGGAAGAGCTGGCAGGCCTAGAGTGCGCGAAGGGCCACGATGGCGGGCGGGCTGCCATCCTCTGGCCAGTCGACCCGTGCCTCGATGGCGTAGACCTCGCGCAGTCGCTCGACGCTCAGTACCTCGCGCGGCGGGCCGCTGGCCGCCAGACGCCCGCGATCCAGCAGCCAGAGCTGGGCGGCATGCCGCGCGGCCAGGCTCAGGTCATGCAGCGCGACGATCACGATGCGCTGACGGTCGCGGGCCTCGCGGCCAAGCCAGTCGAGCACCGCCAGCTGGAAGTGCAGGTCCAGGGCGCTGGTGGGTTCATCCAGCATCAGCAGCGCCGGCTCGCGTACCAGCGCCTGCGCGATGGCGACACGCTGGCGCTGTCCGCCGGAAAGCTGCCCGAGTCGTCGGGAGGCCAGCGGGGCCAGCTCCAGTGCGCTGACCAGCGCCTCGCAGTGGCGCAGATTGGCCTGCTCGTCCAGATGGCCGGCCAGGCGTCTCGCCAGCAGCAACGACTCGAAGACCTCAAGCATCGCGCCGCCTTCACTGAGCTGCGGCAGGTAGCCGATACGTGCCGCGCGCTGGCGTGGCGTGAGGGACGCCAGCGCCTGCCCGTCGAGACACAGCTGGCCGCTGGCCGGCAGCAGCCCGGCGATCGTCTGCAACAGGGTCGATTTTCCGGCACCGTTTGGGCCGAGCAGGGCGGTCAGCTCGCCACGGTGTGCGCGCAGCGTGCCCGGCATGTCCAGCACCGGATGCCCCCCGCGCAGGACGCTGAGATCCTGAAGCACGAGCCCCTGGTCATCGAGAGCGCCTTCGACGCGAGACTGCGCGAGGCGGGCTGGCGCGTCGGATTCGGCGGTGGGCGCGTCATGTCGCTGGTTCATCCGTCGTGTCCTCGGCGCTTGAGCGTCAGGCTGACGAAGAAGGGCAGACCGATCAACGCGGTGATCATGCCCAGTGGCAGCAGCACGCCGGGGATGAGCGAACGGCTGAGGATCGAGGTCAGCGACAGCAGCAGGGCGCCGATCAGCGCCGAGAGGGGCAGCAGGCGCTGTTGCTGTTCACCTACCAGCAGGCGGGCGATGTGGGGCGCGACCAGGCCGATGAAGCCGATGCTGCCGACGAACGAGACGGCGGTGGCGGTCAGAAGCGCCGTGCACATCAGGCCGCTCAGACGCAGGCGGCGCACGTCCACGCCCAGCGCACGGGCCTGGGCTTCCCCCAGGCTCAGGGCGGTCAGCTCGCTGCGTCGACGATGAAAGACCACCGCACACAGCGCGATCACCAGGCTCAACACGGCCAGGCGTGACCAGCTGCTGCGCTCGAGGCTGCCCATCGACCAGAAGATCAGCTGCTGCAATGCCTCGGGCGAGGCGACGAACTGCAGCACGCCCAGCAGGGCATTGAAGAAGAACATCAGCGCGATGCCCAGCAGTACCAGAGTCTGTACGCCGACGCCGGGCAGGCGCTGTGCGCTCCACAGCACCAGCGAGGCCCCCAGCGCGAAGAGGAAGGCATTCAGCGTGACCCCAAGCCCCGCGCCTGCGAGGCTCTGCCATGAGGGCAGCACCAGCTGCACGAGGTCGAGATGCAGGATCAGGCCAAGCCCGGCACCGACGCTGGCCGCCGCCGAGACTCCCAGCGTGAAGGGGTCGGCCAGCGGGTTGTGCAGCAGGGTCTGCATCTGGGCACCGGCCATGGCCAGGGAGGCGCCGACGGTCACCGCCATCAGCGCGATGGGCAGGCGCAGTTGCCAGAGGATGGCGTGGGCGAGCGGATCGTTCGCTTCGCTCTGCCACAGTGCGGGCAGCAGACGTGCCAGGGGCAGCTCGCCACTGCCCTGGCTGATATCCAGCAGGCAGGCGGCCAGGACCGCGAGGCCACTGGTCCAGAGCCACAGGGCACCATGGCGCTTTCGACGGCGCCAGTCGGCGATGGGTGAGGTGACGGGAGAAGTCAGGGAGTCGGGCACGGTGAGGTCCGGCGGTGGCGTGTCAGTGTGAAGCACGGGCGGCAGCCTGAAGCGCTTGCGTGTCACAAGCCTAGCGACTTGGCGTGGGAAGGAGAAGCCACGAAAAAGACCTCCCCGAAGGGAGGTCTGGAAGAGGACGACGTCCCGGGAAGGGATCTGTCTGCCGTGACAGTGCGTCGGAGACGTGGAGGGCCGGATCAGCCGTTCATGGCTTGGGGCAGATAGAGCACGATTTCCGGGAAGACGTGCATCAGCACGATGGAGAAGATCATCAGCAGGAAGAACGGCAGCGTCGCCTTGGTGATGGTGATGATGTCCTTGCCGGTCAGGCTCTGGATCACGAACAGGTTGAAACCCACCGGCGGGGTGATCTGCGACATCTCGACCACGATGATCAGGTAGATACCGAACCAGATCAGGTCGAAACCGGCGGCTTCGATGACCGGCATGATGATGGAGGTCACCAGCAGGATCAGCGAGATGCCATCCAGGAAGCAGCCCAGGATCAGCAGGAACAGCGTCAGCACCACCAGCAGCATGGTCGGCGACAGCCCCAGGGTGGCGATGCCTTCGGCCAGCTGCATCGGAATCTGGGTGAAGCTCATCGCGGAGGACAGGAAGGAGGCACCGGCGATGATGAAGGCGATCATGCATGAGGTGCGCAGCGCCGCGAACAGCGATTCCTTGAAGGTGGCGGCGCTCATGTGGCCATTGAGTCGCGCGATGATCAGCGACAGCACCACGCCGACCGCCGCCGCTTCCGTCGGTGACGCCAGGCCACCGTAGATGCTGCCGAGGATGCCGCCGATGAGTGCCAGCAGCGGAATCAACTGGGCGCTGTTGCGCAGCTTGGCCATGAAACTCATGTGCGGCTCATCATGGCCGGCGCGACCCTGCGGCTCGCCGACGACCTTCGACCAGATCGCCAGATAGCCCATGAACAGGGCCAGCAGCAGCATGCCCGGCAGGACACCGGCGATGAACAGGCGCGAGATGGACTGCTCGGTGACCACGCCGTAGACGATCATCATGATCGACGGCGGAATCAGCAGACCGAGGGTCGAGGCGCTGGCGAGGGTACCGATGGCCAGGTTGCTGTCGTAGCCGCGTCGCTCAAGCTCCGGCAGGGTCATCTTGCCGACGGTGGCACAGGTGGCGGCGGAGGAGCCGCACACGGCGGCGAACAGACCGCTACCGATGATGTTGGAGTGCAGCAGGCGGCCCGGCAGGCGATTGAGCCACGGTGCCAGCGCGCGGAACATGTTGTCGGCGAGTCCGGAGCGGAACAGGATCTCGCCCATCCACACGAACATCGGCAGGGCGGTCAGGTCCCAGCCGTAGCTGGCACCCCAGAAGTCCGAGGCCAGGATCGGGCCGGTCTCGAAGCTGGAGAAGAAGGTCAGCACGATCCAGCCGGTGCCGATCAGCGAGAAGGCGACCCACACGCCGCCGCCGAGCAGCAAGGCGAGGGCCAGCAGAGTGACGAGGATGAGTGTCAGCATGTCATTCGGCTCCGTCTTCGGGCTCGGGCGCCACGTAGCGTGAAGGCGCGGTGAAGGCGGTGCGCAGCGTGGCGATCAGTGTCTCGAGAATCGCCAGGCACAGAAGGCCGGTACCGGCGACCAGCACGCTCTGCGGAATCCACAGCGGCAGGGCCAGCAGGCCGGAGGAAATGTCGTGGTACTCGAGGCTCTCGCCGACCAGCAGCACCAGTTCATGGGTGATCAATACGCTCAGGCTCAGTGCGATCAGCAGCGCCAGGCTCTCGACCCACACGCGCACGGCGGGCGGCAGGCGATTGATGACCAGCGTCACGCGGATGTGCGCGTGGTGCGTGAAGGTATAGGCGAGGCTCAGGAAGGTGGCGCCGACCAGCAGGAAGGCGGCCATTTCCGAAACGCCGGAGATCTCGAAACCGAGACGTTCGGCACCGAACATCACCAGGATGGCGTCGATCAGGCGCAGGAAGACCTGCAGGCTGACCAGGGTGCAGATCAGCAGCATGCAAGCTGCCGCACCCCACGCGCCGAGGCGATAGAGTCTGTCGAGGAAGTAGGTCATGACATGCACTCACAGGGAAGGTGAGGGTGGCCACGCGATGCCGTGTCGGGGAGACCCCTGTCGCGTCTGCCAGCGGGCAGAGGCTGACAGGGGAGCGACGTGATCATCGCGTGGCGGGGTGACGATACCGGCCAGGTGCCGAGCGTTCAGCTGATGGGACGAACGCCCGGCGCTGGCAGGCGGGGCTCAGGCATCGAGATCGGCGCGATAACGCTCGAGCAGCTGCTGGCCTTCATCGCCGGCGCGTGATTTCCAGTCCTGGAACAGCTTGTCACCCGCGGCCTTGAGGTCTTCGGACAGCTTCTCGTCCGGCTCGCTGATGGTGAAGCCATTCTCGGTCAGCACCTTGGCGCTCTCGTCGGCATCGGCCTTGCTGGCTTCCCAGCCGCGGGTCTCGGCGGCCTTGGCGGCGTCCAGCACGGCCTGCTGGGTGCTCTCATCGAGGCGATCGAAGGCACGCTTGTTGACGAAGACGATGTTCTTCGGCAGCCACAGCTTGGCGTCGTTGTAGTGCTTGACGTAATCCCAGGCCGACATGGACTTGCCGGTGGAGCTGGAGGTGATCATCGCGTCGACACGGCCGGTGCTGAAGGCGGTGGGGATGTCGGCTTCTTCGGTCTCGGTGGGCTTGCCGCCGACGTTCTCGACGAAGCGCTGGGTGTTGATGTTGGGCGCGCGGATGCGCAGGCCCTTGAGCTGGGAGACGTCGGTCAGGTCGAAGTCGGTGTAGATGCCCTGGGCCGGCCAGGCGACCGCGTACAGCGGCATCAGGCCTTCCTTGGCGAACAGTGCGGTGATGTCCGGCTTGGAGGCCTGCCACAGAGCGAAGGCTTCCTCGTAGCTGGAGGCGACGCCCGGCAGGGTGTCCAGCTCGTAGACCGGCGATTCGTTGGACAGGATCGACAGGAAGATCTCGCCGGCCTGGACGGTGCCGCGACGCACGGACGGCTTGATCTCGCCGTGGGAGATCAGCGAACCGCCGCTGTGCACGGTGATGCTCAGCTCGCCATCGGTGGCCGCGGTGACCTCCTCGGCGAACTGCTTGGTGTTCTTGGTGTGGAAGCTGGCATCGCCATACGGAGTGGCGAGGTTCCACTGTGCCGCGAGGGCCGAGCCACTGAAGGCCAGGGCACCGGCGGCTGCCAGTCCGATGAGGGTACTGGAGGTGGCAGATTTGCGGGTGAGGGAGTCGCTGGGCTTACGCATGTCTAGTTCCTCATTATTATTGAATGTTGTCGGCAGACGATTTCATTCTTCAAGTGACAGGCCATCCCGTCCAATCGTTAATTCTGATTCACAGTATCGATGAAATCTTTCATCGTGTCGTCGCATGAAAGCCTTTGGCGATATTGTTAGACCTTGGTCTGACGCTGATCTGATGCAGGGCGGGGCGCGATCAACCCTGACTCAGCGCATGGCAGGCGGCCTGATCAGGGATCGGCATGCGCGTGTTGCTGCGAGTAGGTCTCGGCACACTGGCGACCCAGGCGCGCGACACTGGCGCAGAAGTCGGGGTAATTGGCATTGCGCCAGATGGCCTCATAGACCATCGGCGGCAGCGGGGTCTCGAGTGGCAGGCGCACCAGTTCGCCGTGATTGATCACGTCCTCGACGGTGGCGACCGGCAGGACACCGATGCCCAGTCCTTCGCTGCTCATGCGCAGAATGGTCATCAGGGTGCTGGTGCAGTGCACCTTGGGCTGGGTGATGCCCTGTTCGGCGAGGTAGCTGACAAGCTCCGTATAGGGACGGGCCTGCTTGCTGAAGGAGATGAAGGGGGTTCTGGCGAAGCATTCGCCGTCCTGGGCCAGCTGCTCGGCGAGGGTCGGCGAGGCGAACATGCCCATCTCGAAGGTGCACAGCGGTGTCTGGGTCGCGTAGGGGCCCATGGCGGCGCTGTCCATCGCGAACAGCATGTCGAGGTCATTGTCGGCCAGGCGCTGATGCAGAAAGGGCGAGATGTCGACGGTCATTTCCAGCGTCAGCTTGGGGTAGCGCTCGGCCAGCTGGCGCATGAAGGCCGGGAACCAGCTGTTGGCGATGGTCTCGATGACGCCCAGACGCAGCGTGCCGGAAAAGGCGCCTTCCTCCTGAAACAGGCGCATGGCTTCCTCGCGCCCGCTCAACAGGCGTTCGGCATGCGCGAAGAATTCCCGACCGCGCAGGGTGGGCTGGATGGGGCGGGTGGCACGCTCGAGCAGCGATTCGCCGACGGCGGCCTCAAGACGGTTGATGCGGTCCGAGATGGAGGGCTGGGTGAGGTGCAGCTTGGTCGCGCCCTTGCGGAACGAGCCGAGCCGCACGACCCAGACAAAGGCCTCGAGTTCCTTGAAATCGAACATGACAGATGCCCCGTGATGAATCGTTGAGACCGACCATCTTGCCGCATGCCGTGCAGGGCGTCAGCTTTCATCACCGGGCATGCCCCGCACGAGACGGGGCGCGGGACCTTCACTTGCGAAACAGCTGGCTCTCGCGGTCCTTGAAGGCCTTGAACTCCAGCGCGTTGCCGGTGGGGTCGAGGAAGAACATCGTGGCCTGTTCACCGGGCTCGCCCTTGAAGCGCACATGAGGTGCGATCTCGAATGTCACGCCTTCGGCAGTGAGACGATCCGCCAGTGCCTGCCAGGCCTCCATCTCGAGTACCACCCCGAAGTGCGGCACCGGGACGCCATGCCCATCGACCGGATTGCGGTGCTGGGCGAGCGGGTTGTCAGGGTCGGCCAGTGCCGGGTTCAGGTGGCAGACGAACTGGTGGCCGTAGAGGTCGAAATCGACCCAGCTGTCCGAGGAGCGTCCCTCCGGACAGCCGAGGAATTCGCCATAGAAGCGCCGGGCTTCGGCGATGTCACGCACTTGAATCGCGAGGTGGAACGGATCACTGACGGCCATGTGGAAAATTCCTGTTGTTGTGGGTGGTTCCGCCAGACAGGACGCGTCGGTCGCCTGAGTCAGGCCGGCATTCGGAGAGATGACGGCCCTTTCGTGGCTGTCCGGGGTGCCCCAGACAGAAGCATGTGGCGGTCTGACAGGCAAGCGGATGATTGACTGGGCTTTCATACCTTCTGGTAATGAAAGATTTCATCGATATAACGAATCACAAAATACGATTGGATACCGAGGCATGGCCTTACTTAGAGTGGAGGGATAACAACACACAAGATCATCCTGCGAGGTGTCTCAATGTCCCGTTCCGCTCCCTCCCTCCCTCTGCTCAATTGCGACATGGGCGAAAGCTTCGGCAACTGGAAGATCGGCCTCGATGACGAGGTCATGCCCTACGTCGATTGCGCCAACATCGCCTGTGGCTTCCACGCCTCTGACCCCACCATCATGCGCCGCACCGTGCGGCTGGCGGTTAAGCACGACGTGCGCATCGGCGCGCATCCCGCCTATCCGGATCTGCAGGGCTTCGGGCGCCGCTCCATGGCCTGCTCGCCTGCGGAAGTCGAGGACATGCTGCTCTATCAGATCGGCGCGCTCGACGGTATCTGTCGCGCCGAAGGCACTCGCGTCCAGTACGTGAAGCCGCATGGTGCGCTCTACAACGACATGGCCGCTGACCCGACGCTACTGCGCGCCGTCATGCAGGCCGTGGTGCGCTATGACGCCAGCCTGCCGCTGATGGTGATGGCGACCGCCAATCCGGCACCGATGCAGGCACTGGCCGACGAGATGGGCATCACGCTGTGGTTCGAGGCCTTCGCCGACCGTGCCTACGACTCGCGCGGTCACCTGGTCTCGCGTCGTGAGCCCGGCGCCGTGCATCACGACAGCGAGGTGATCATCGCCCAGTCGGTGACGCTGGCGCGCGGTGAAGCCCTCACCGACAGCAGCGGCGGTGATCTGGTGCTCAGTGCCGACACCCTGTGCGTGCACGGTGACAACGCCGAGTCCGTGGCCGCGGTGCGTGCCATCCGTGACGCCTTCGATGCGCTGGCGGGTGCCTGATGGTTGGGGGGAATAGCCACGAACGTGGCTCGTCACCGCAACTGCGCCTCGAGACCGTCGGCATGGACAGCCTGATCATCCGGCTGTTCGACCGCATCGAGGAATCCAACATGGCCTGGATTCTGGCCGCTGACGGGGCCTTGCGTGAGGCCTTCGGCACGGCGCTGGTGGATCTGGTGCCGTCCTATACCACCTTGCTGCTGCACTATGACGTGGCGGCACTGGAAGAAGGCGAGGTGCGTGCCCGTATCCAGGCGGCCCTCGAGAACCTCGCTCCGCAGAGCGGTCAGCAGGGCCAGCTGCACGAGGTGCCCGTCTGGTACGACGACAGTGTCGGTCCGGAGCTTGCGACGATCGCCGCGCGTCTCGGCATCAGTGTCGAGGCGTTGATCGCGCGGCATGGCGCGCATGATTACTGCGTGTTCGCGCTTGGCTTCGCCCCCGGTTTCGCCTTCATGGGCGTGCTGGAGGAGGCATTGACCACACCGCGCCTCAAGACGCCGCGCCAGAAGATCGCCCCCGGCAGCGTCGGTATCGCCGACCGTCAGGCCGCGATCTACCCGTCCCGCTCTCCCGGTGGCTGGAACATCCTGGGCCGCACGCCCATCACGCTGTTCGGCCGCAACGAGGCCGGTGAGCCGTCCAGTCGCTTCATGCCCGGTGATCGCGTGCGTTTCGTTTCCGTGAGCCGAGAGGAATTCGTTCGCCTGGGCGGCGATGTCACCCCGCTGGAGGAGCGCGCATGAGTGCCGACAACGACAAGCGCGTGAGACTCGACGTCGAGCGCAGCGGTGCCCTGGCACTGGTACAGGATGCGGGACGCCTGGGTGTCCGCCATCTGGGCGTGACCCAGGGCGGCGCGGCGGACTGGGTGTCATTGGGCTGGGCCAACTGGCTGCTGGGAAATGCCCCGGATGCGCCGGGACTCGAGATCACCATGGGCGGCGGCCTGACCCTCAAGGTCGGGCAGGCGGGCACGCTGGCGCTGTGTGGCGCTGATCTGGCGGCGACACTGGATGGTGAGGCGTTGCTGCCCGGGCAGGCCTTCGCCGTGACGGCGGGGCAGGTGCTCAAGTTCGAGCGTCCGGTCGCCGGGCTGCGCGCCTATCTGGCCTTCCCGGGGGGGCTGGATGTCGCCCCGGTGCTGGGCAGTGCGGCCTGTACCGTGCGTGATGGTCTGGGCGGGCTGGATGGCGAAGGCCATGCACTGGCCAGCGGCGATGTGCTCACGGCGGCCGGCAATGAGCTGTCGCTGCGCGAATTGCCGGCGTCGGCACAGGCATGGCAGCAGTCGCTGACCCCCGAGGAGGGCGAGGCGCTCGAACTGGCGCTGGTGGTAGGCGCCCAGATTGCCGAATTCAGCGGCGACAGCCTCTTTCGCGCCTTCAACCGCGACTGGGCAGTGGACGGGCGTGCCGATCGCATGGGCGTGCGTCTGACCGGCCCGCGTCTGGAGCGTGACGGTGCCGGGATGGTCTCCGAAGGCATTCCGCTGGGCGCGGTACAGGTGCCCGCCGATGGCCAGCCGATCATCCTGCTCAATGATCGCCAGACCATCGGCGGCTATCCGCGCCTTGGCGCACTGACGCCGCTGGCCTGCGCGCAGCTCGCCCAATGCGTGCCGGGCACCAGGGTGCGGCTGGCGGCCGTGACGCCGGGCCAGGCGCGCCAGGATCACCTCGCGGCACTGGCCGCCTGGCAGGCGTGAGGGCTCGCTGATCCAGTGCGCCATGCCGTGCCGATGAGCTGACGGACGGCGTGTCGGATCAATGGCTCGCACCGGCAGGAATCGAGCTGACAGCACGAGCAGACAAAGCGAGCAGACAAAAAAAGGGCCTCCAGATGGAGGCCCTTTCGGTTTTCCCGTGAGGGAATCTTTGATGCAGTCGGCGCGGATTGATCAGATCAGCGCCTTGATGAACAGATTCCCGGAGAAACGGTGCGCGAGCATCGGGAAACTGTGCACTGGCACATGGAAATGAAAGACATGCTCCAGTGCGGTCATCATGGTGAGGAAGACCCTCTTGCATGACGACGGATAACGAACGGCTTATCCCCCGAACGGGACTGTACTGGCAAGAATAACGGTTGATGACAGTGGATGCCAGTCATTTACGAGCGGTGTTTTCTAATTTTTTTCACGCCGGTATCGGACTGGTCTCGCGCGGGAAACCTCCAGGCTCATCACCGTCATGGATGGCGGCGCTTGCGCAGTCGCCACAGGTGCACTTCCAGCCAGCCGGCCTCCAGCGCCTCGGCCAGATTGTGCTGCATCGTCGGGAAATGCGGCCCGAAGATCAGCTCCGGTGTCAGCGCCTGGCTGGCACGCTGGACGGGCGAGAGTGGGGGCTGGCCGGGGGCGCCGGGGGAGGGTGTGCGCAGACGCCGCGCCTGCCAGGCGAGCACTTGAGGCGTCAGTTCGGCGTGCGCCTCGACCTCGAAACCACTGTTGGCCATCGCCTCGTGCAGTTCCTCGCAGCTGGCCAGGTGATCGGCGCGGGGTGTCAGTGCCCAGGGCACCGGCAGCTGCGGACGCTCATGGAAGGCTTGTGCCTGGACGCTGAGCACCGGCTCATGCAGCACCAGATAGCCGTCATCGTTGAGGCAGTCATGCCACTGACGCAACACGTCGGTCTTGTCGCTCAGATGGACCAGCAGGTGCTGGCTCAGGATGCGGTCGACATGTCGCCCCGTCAGGGCGGGATGCAGCTCGGGATAGCAGGCGTCGCCCTCCAGCACTCGGATACGTTCGCGCAGGCCGGTGGCACGGTTGAGCGCGATGGCCAGCTGGCAGAGGCTCTCCGAGAGATCCAGCGTGGTGACGTGATGCCCGACGCTGGCATGTTGACTGACCAGCATGCGTGCCAGTCCGCCGAGCCCGGCACCGGGCTCGAGAATCGCGAGTGGCATGCCCTCGGGGGTCTCGAGAGCCGCCATCGCCAGCAACTCGCGGCTGCCGGCCGCGCCTCCCAGATGCAGCTGATCCAGCCCTGCCAGCGCCGTGGGCGGCAGGACGGGCTCAGGATGCGCCTTGATCAATGCCTCGAGTGCCTCCTCCAGTGCCGCGTGATGCCGAGGGGGCGCGTAGTGCGCCACCTGGGCACAGGCCGTGCTCAGGTGGCGAGCGGAGGAGGCGTCATCGCCTCTCGGCGTGTCGTGACTCATGCGCGTGTTCTCCGTGGCCCTCCGAGGTGTCCGCTCATGCCTTGAGACCCAGCTCCGCCGTGGCGGTTTCGCGCATCTTGAATTTCTGGATCTTGCCGGTGACGGTCATCGGGAATTCCTCGACGAACTTGATATGGCGCGGCACCTTGAAGTGGGCGATTCTGCCCTGGCAGAACGCCTTGAGGCATTCGGCATCCAGCTGCTCGCCTTCCTTGAGCTTGACCCAGGCCATCACTTCCTCGCCATAGCGCTCATCGGGCACGCCGATCACCTGCACGTCCGACACGGCAGGATGGGTGTAGAGGAAGTCCTCTATCTCGCGGGGATAGATGTTCTCGCCACCGCGGATGATCATGTCCTTGATGCGCCCGACGATGGTCACGTAACCGTCCTCATCGAGGGTGGCGAGATCACCGGTATGCATCCAGCGGCCACTGTCGATGGCCTTGGCGGTGGCGTCCGGGTTGTTCCAGTAGCCGAGCATCACGCTGTAACCGCGTGTGCACAGCTCGCCCTTCTCGCCGCGCGGGACCACCTGGCCTGTCTCGGGGTCGACGATCTTGATCTCCAGATGGGGATGCAGGGTGCCGACGGTGGAGACACGCTTGTCCAGCGGTGCCTCGCGGGTGGTCTGCAGACTCACCGGGCTGGTCTCGGTCATGCCATAGGCGATGGTGACCTCGCGCATGTGCATGCGCTCGATGACCTGGCGCATCACCTCGATGGGGCAGATGGAACCCGCCATGGTGCCGGTGCGCAGGCTGGAGAGATCAAACTCGTCAAAGCGCGGGTGCTCGAGTTCGGCGATGAACATCGTCGGTACGCCGAACATCGCGGTGGCGCCTTCCTCGCTGACCGCCTGCAGCGTGGCCAGCGGATCGAAACCCGCCTCGGGATAGATGATCGTCGCCCCGTGTGTCAGACAGCCCAGATTGCCCATCACCATGCCGAAGCAGTGATAGAGCGGCACCGGCATCACCAGCTTGTCGTGCTCCGTGAGATTCATGCGCTCGGCGACGAAGAAGCCGTTGTTGAGAATGTTGTGATGCGAGAGCGTGGCCCCCTTGGGGGCCCCGGTGGTGCCGGAGGTGTACTGGATGTTGATCGGGTCATCGAAGGTCAGGCTGGCCTGCAGCTCGTGGAGTGTCTCGAGACTGACTTCTCCGGCGCCGCCCAGCACATCCTGCCAGTGGAGCATGCCGGGCAGGGCGTCCTCGGCCTCGAAGCAGACCAGACGCCTGAGGTCCGGCAGCGCGCCATTGTGAATGCCATCACGGCCGCGGGCCTCCCTGGCCTCAGGGAACAGCTCCTCGAGGATCGCGACGTAGTCCGAGGCCTTGAAGCGTGCCTGGAAGATCAGCGTCGCCGCGCCGGACTGCTTGAGCGCATAGGCCAGCTCATGGCCGCGATAGCTCGGGTTGAGATTGACCAGCACCGCGCCGATCTTGGCGGTGGCGTATTGGATGAGCGTCCACTCGGCACGATTGGGCGCCCAGATGCCGACCCTGTCGCCGCGCTCGATTCCCATCGCCAGCAGGCCGCGCGCCACGCGCTCGACCTCTGCATGCAGCTCGGCCCAGGTGTAACGCAGCCCCTGATGACGGCTGATCAGAGCGTCGCGCTCGGGCCAGCGCGCGGTGATGCGATCGAGACAGTCACCGATGGTTTCCCCCATCAGGGGAGTGTCGGAGGGGGTGCTTAGATAGCTGAGAGACTGGCGTGTGGCAATGGTGTCCTGTGACATGGCGTTGTCCTGTGTCCCTGGTTGTTATTGGTGTGGCAAGGCGTATCAGGGGGAGCCGCCCGGCGGGCGGTCACGCCGCCAGGAGGCGGCGGCGTGAATGTCATGGTGCTTGTTGTCGTTATCGATCTTGCTGTCGTGATGCTCTCAAAGGTGTTGGAAGAGAGTGACGGGGGTCGCGCATCATCCGTGTGTCGTCAGGCGGGCCAGCGCTTCCCGCGCCCGCGTCTCGACATCGTCCAGCTCGCGCTGCATGGCGGTGAGGTCGCGCAGCTGGCGCTCTAGTCCTTCACGTTTCTCGGCCAGGATGTCGAGCAGCCTCGTGAGCTGCTTCTCGCCGCCGCCATCCGCGGCATCGTAGAGATCCACCACCTCGCGAATCTCGGCCAGCGAGAATCCCAGCCGCTTGCCGCGCAGCGTCAGCTTGAGGCGCACGCGGTCCTTGTCGTGATAGATGCGCGTCTGGCCGCGTCGCTGGGGATGCAGCAGGCCTTCCTGCTCATAGAAGCGGATGGTGCGTGTGGTCACGTCGAAATGACGTGCCAGCTCGCCGATGCTCCAGGTGCGTTGGGTCGGGCGAATGGCGTCGCTGGTGCTGGTGGCACTCAGCAGGCCTTCCATGCCGACGCCATCGTCCGGACTCTCGGAGGCTGTCGGGTTCTGGGTGTCAGGCGTTGAGGTAATCATCGTATCCGTCATGGGCACTGCCGCTCCGAATGCTGTGTGCGCCGAGGAGATGGCATGCCCCTCTGCGCAGTGGATGCCAGCGGCGTCTGGCAGTGAATTTTCTACAGACTAGCATTGTTTACGTTAACGTAAAGGGTAATAGTATTTGCAGCCAACCAAGCAGATGCTAGGTTGAGTCAGATCGCAATGTCGGCTTGCCGCTTTCGGCAAGATGGCTCTGGCTGACGTCTCCGGCTCTGCTGACACGCCGTCCTTCACCCAATAACAACAGACACAGGAATGCCACGTCATGTCTTCGACTACCCTCACGTCCGCAAACGGCTCGCTTGAGTTGCTGTCACGACTGCGCGCCGTCGTCGCCGGTGACAGCGCACCACTGGTATTGCCACAGCTGATCAATGGCCAGTTTGTCGCAAGCGCCGCCGATCAGCACCTGAGCGTGACCAACCCGGCCACCAACGCTGAAGTGGCGCGTGTTCCACTGACGCCGCTCAGCGAACTGGACGAGGCGCTGGTGCATGCCGAGCAGGCCTTCCAGCGCTGGCGCAACACCCCGGTGCCGACCCGTGCCCGTCTGATGCTCAGCTATCAGCATCTGCTCAAGCAGCACCATGACGAGCTGGCCGAGATCATCTCCCACGAGCTGGGCAAGACCTTCGAGGACGCCAAGGGCGATGTCTGGCGCGGCATCGAGGTGGTCGAGCATGCCGCCAACATTCCGAGTCTGCTGATGGGCGAGACGGTGGAGAACGTCGCCACCGGCATCGACAGCTACTCCGTGACCCAGTCGCTGGGCGTCTGCCTGGGGATCACGCCGTTCAATTTCCCCGCCATGATACCGCTTTGGATGTTCCCGCTGTCCATCGCCTGCGGCAATGCCTTCGTGCTCAAGCCTTCCGAGCAGGTACCGCTGACCACGCTGCGTCTGGCGGAGCTGTTCATGGAAGCGGGAGCGCCCGAGGGCATCCTGACCGTGGTGCAGGGCGGGCGCGATCAGGTCAATCACCTGCTGGCCCACGAGACACCGCGCACCGTGAGCTTCGTCGGTTCGGTACCGGTGGGGCAGCACATCTATCGTACCGCCACTGACAACCTCAAGCGCGCCCAGTGCTTCGCGGGTGCCAAGAACCACATGGTGATCATGCCGGACGCTCCGGCGGACCAGGTGGTGAATGCGCTGGTCGGGGCCAGTGTCGGTGCGGCGGGTCAGCGCTGCATGGCGATCTCGGTGGCGGTCTTCGTCGGTGATTCGAAGGCCTTGATCGCGCGGGTGCGTGATGCGCTGGCCGAGGTGCGCCCCGGTGCCTGGAATGACAAGGGCGCCAGCTACGGACCGCTGATCTCGCCGCAGGCACTGGAGCGCGTGACGGGCTGGATCGGGCAGGGCGTCGAGGAAGGGGCCGAGCTGCTGCTGGACGGTCGCGGCATCTCGGTGGCGGGCTATCCCGACGGCAACTGGCTGGGGCCGTGCCTGTTTTCCAAGGTGGCGCCGGAAATGGTGCTCTATCGCGAGGAGATCTTCGGGCCGGTGCTGTGCTGCATGGAGGCGGCGGATCTGTCTGAGGCCATCGAGCTGATCAACAACAACCCCTACGGCAACGGCACTTCCATCTTCACGCGCTCCGGCGGGGCGGCACGCCGCTTCCAGAATGAGATCGCGGTGGGCCAGGTCGGTATCAACGTGCCGATTCCGGTGCCGCTGCCGTTCTTCTCCTTCACCGGTTGGCGCGGCAGTTTCTTCGGCGATCTGCATGCCTATGGCAAGCAGGCGGTGCGCTTCTATACCGAGACCAAGACGGTGACGGCGCGCTGGTTCGATGATGCGCCGGCCGAGGGCAATCAGCCCAACTTCTCCATTCAGATGCGCTGATGGCTCTCTTCACAAGACCGCTGATGGCTCTCTTCACAAGCCCGCCGAGGACTCGGCGGGCCTGGAGATAAAGAACAAGGACAACAGGAGGCAGCTGCATGAACTTTTCGCTGACCGATGACCAGCGTGCCCTGCAGGAGGGCGCGCGTGCCTTCGCGGATGCCGAGCTTGCCCCGCATGCCGCCGAGTGGGACGCCACGGCCCATTTCCCCATCGAGACGCTGAAGAAGGCGGGCGAGGCTGGCTTCATGGGGCTCTATGTCCCCGAGGAGCATGGCGGTCTTGGCCTGCCGCGTCTGGACAGCTCCATCATTCTCGAGCAGCTGGCCACCGGCTGCATCTCGACCACCGCCTACATCACCATCCACAACATGGTCGGCTGGATGATCGCGAGCTTCGCCAGTGACGAGTGCCGCGAGCAGTGGGTGCCGGCGATGGTGGCGGGCGACAAGCTCGGCTCCTACTGTCTGACCGAGCCGGGCAGCGGCAGTGATGCCGCCAGTCTGCGCACCCGCGCCGAGCGTGACGGCGATGATTACTACCTGAGTGGCTCCAAGATGTTCATCTCCGGTGCCGGGGCGACGGACGTGCTGGTGGTGATGGCGCGCACCGGCGAGCCGGACAGCGGCGCGGCGGGTATCTCGGCCTTCGTGGTGCCAGCGGATGCCGACGGCATCAGCTACGGCAAGAAGGAAGACAAGATGGGCTGGAACAGCCAGCCGACCCGATTGGTGAGCTTCGATCGCGTGCGGGTCCCGGCGGGCAATCGTCTGGGCGAGGAGGGCGAGGGCTTCCGTTTCGCGATGAAGGCGCTGGATGGCGGACGCATCAACATCGCCACCTGCTCGCTGGGCGCGGCCCAGAAGGCGCTGGAGCTGTCGCGGGATTATCTCGGCGAGCGCAAGCAGTTCGGGCGCGAGCTGGCGCAGTTCCAGGCCCTGCAGTTCAAGCTGGCCGACATGGCCACCGAACTGACCGCCGCACGCACCCTGGTGCGACTGGCGGCCTTCAAGCTCGATGAGGGTGACGGCGAGGCCAGCGCCCACTGTGCGATGGCCAAGCGCTTTGCCACCGACATGGGCTTCGAGGTCTGCAATCAGGCACTCCAGCTGCATGGCGGCTACGGTTATATCCGCGAGTACCCGTTGGAGCGGCTGGTGCGGGACACCCGTGTGCACCAGATTCTGGAAGGCACCAACGAGATCATGCGTCTGATCATCGCGCGCCGTCTTCTGACGCCGGGCATGATCGAGTCGCTGGCGTAACGGCGCCTCCACTTCAATTCGTCAGTGGTTACCATCTTTCAGGGAGTTACGTGATGTCATCCAATCAAGGGCCATGCCTCGTTCTCGAGAAGGATCGTCATATCGCCCGTATCACCATCAACAATCCGCCGGCCAACACCTGGACGGAGGCGTCCTTGATCGAGCTGGAGCAGTTGCTCGACGAGCTGGAGGGCGATGGCAGCGTCAGTGCAGTGGTGATCACCGGTGAGGGCGACAGGTTCTTCTCCGCAGGGGCCGATCTGAAGACCTTCGCCGATGGTGACAAGGGCGTGGCCGCCACCATGGCGCGCCGCTTCGGGCTGGCCTTCGAGCGGCTGGCCAACTTCCCCGGCGTGACGATTGCCGCCGTCAACGGCTACGCGATGGGCGGTGGGCTTGAATGCGCGCTGGCCTGCGATATCCGTATCGTCGAGCGTCAGGCGAAACTGGCGCTGCCGGAGGCCAAGGTCGGTCTGCTGCCGTGCGCGGGCGGCACCCAGCACCTGCCGTGGCTGGTCGGGGAGGGCTGGGCCAAGCGCATGATCCTGTGTGGTGAGCAGGTGGATGCCGAGACCGCCGGTCGCATCGGGCTGGCCGAAGAGGTGGTCGAGACCGGCCAGAGCCTCGAGCGTGCGCTGGCGATGGCCGAGAGCGTCGCCAACCAGAGCCCGAGTGCGGTGGCGCGCTGCAAGGCGTTGATCATGTCATCTCGCCATCGCGGCATGAGCGATGGCCTGCGCATGGAACGCGAGCTGTTCGTCGAGCTGTTCGATGACCCCAACCAGAAGGAGGGCGTGAGTGCCTTCCTGGAGAAGCGTGCACCACAGTGGGTCTCGCATCAGAAAGAGGTGAAGGGAGGAGGGCGCTCATGAGCCAGATAGAAGGTGTCACTGCCAAGGCCGCGACCGATGTCGAGGCGCCCGTGGTGTTCGAGACGCGTCGCGCCCGCGACGGCAAGCAGCTGGGCATCATGCGCCTGAATGCGCCGCGCTCGCTGAATGCGCTGTCGCTGGCCATGATCGAGCGCATCGAGGCCCAGCTGGATGCCTGGGAGCTGGACGGCAGCATCGCCATGGTGTGGCTGGAAGGTGGCGGCGAGCGTGCGTTGTGTGCCGGTGGCGATATCGTGGCGCTCTATCAGGCGATGACCACGGCGCCTGCCAGCGAAGGCGCAGACCCCCTCGAGGCGCTGGAGGATTTCTTCGCCACCCGCTACTTCACCGCGGAATACCGGCTCGATCACCGGCTGCATACCTTCCCCAAGCCGCTGCTGGTGTGGGGCGGCGGCATCGTGATGGGCGGCGGCATGGGGCTGTTCGCCGGCGGTTGCGAGCGCGTGGTCACCGAAAGCTCACGGCTGGCGATGCCGGAGGTCAGCATCGGCCTGTACCCGGATGTCGGGGCCAGCTGGCTGCTCAATCGCCTGCCGCGTGGCATCGGCGAGTATCTGGGAGTGACCGGCGCGCAGTTGAATGCCCGCGATGCGCTGGATCTCGGGCTTGCCACACGCCTGATTCCCGACGCGCAGCGCGAGGCGCTCAAGCAGGCGCTGTGCGAGGGGGAATTCGGGCGTCATCCGTCGCGTCATCTGAGCCAGGTGCTGAGCGAGTTCGAGCGCCGTGAGCTGGCGCCGCCGGGACAGGTCATGCCGCTCTACGACCATCTCCAGCAGCTGGTCGCCGGGCGCGAAGTGCTGAAGGCCTGTCAGCGGATCCTCGATGATCCCCAGGCGCGCAGTGACTGCAATGCATGGCTGAACGCCAATCGCGAGCGTCTGGAAGCCGGCTGCCCCAGTTCCCCGCATCTGGTATTTCGCATGCTGGCACGCCATCGCCACTCCTCGCTGGCGGAAGCCTTCCGCGACGAGCTGACCCTGTCGGTGCGCTGCTGCATGGGCACCGAGCTTGCTGAAGGGGTGCGCGCCCTGCTGATCGACAAGGACAGGCAGCCGCAGTGGGCCTATGCCTCGATCGCCCAGGTCTCCGAGGAATACATCGACGGCTTCTTCGCGCCGCTGTGGGAAGAGGACGAGCATCCGCTGATGGATCTATAAGCGCGCTTTTCAGCACGGGCGGCAGGTGCGGACATGCCGCCGGACGCCAATGACAACAAGAACCTGTTCACGAGGAAGCATTGCCATGACATCCATCGGTTTCATCGGGCTCGGCAACATGGGCGGCCCCATGGCCCTCAATCTGGTCAAGGCCGGCCATGAGGTGAAGGTCTTTGATCTGGTCGAGTCGGCCATGAGCCAGCTGGTCGAGGCGGGTGCCTCACGCGCCGAGTCGCCACGCCAGGCGACAGAGGGCGTTGACGTCGTCATCAGCATGCTGCCGGCGGGGCAGCACGTGCGAAAGCTCTATCTGGGTGACAAGGAAGACGGCGAGGGTGGCCTCTTGGCGACACTCGACGCTTCGGTACTGGTGATCGACGCCTCGACCATCGCGCCGGATGATGCCCGGCTGGTCGCTCGCCATGCCGCCGAGCGTGGCATCACCTTCATGGACGCCCCGGTGTCGGGCGGGGTCGGTGGCGCACGTGCCGGCACCCTGAGCTTCATCGTCGGTGGTGAGGCCGACGGCTATGCGCGTGCCGTGCCGCTGCTGGAAGTGATGGGCAAGAATCTGTTCCATGCCGGCCCGGCCGGCAGCGGTCAGGTCGCCAAGATCTGCAACAACATGCTGCTGGGCATCCTGATGAGCGGCACCGCCGAGGCGCTGGCGCTGGGGGTCAAGAACGGACTGGACCCGGCCGTGCTCTCGGAGGTGATGAAGCAGTCCTCCGGCGGCAACTGGGCGCTCAACGTCTACAACCCCTGGCCCGGGGTGATGGAGGCGGCACCTGCGTCCAACGACTATCAGGGCGGCTTCCTGGTGGACCTGATGGCCAAGGATCTCGGCCTTGCCTGGGAAATGGCGCTGGGCTCGAAATCGGCAGTGCCAATGGGCTCCCAGGCGCGTAACCTGTTCGCCCAGCATGCCGCCCAGGGTGCGGGACGTCTCGATTTCTCGAGCATCCAGCGTTTCTATCGTTGCGGCGAGGCGGATGTGTGAGGTGTCACGCAGGCGGTGAGTGGCATGCATCATCAGGACGATATCATCTGCAAGGAGGACCCCATGATTCGACCGGTCAGTGAGCTGGTGGCAGCGGCCGAGAAGGAGATCGACACTCTATCGCCTGAGGCGCTGCGTCAGGCGCTGGAGGAGTCTCGCGTAGGCGGTACACCCCTGATCCTGGTGGATATCCGCGATGTGCGTGAGCTGGAGCGGGAAGGCCGCATTCCCGGGGCCATCCATGCGCCACGCGGCATGCTGGAGTTCTGGGTCGACCCGGCCTCGCCCTATCACCGTGCCGATTTCGCCCGTGAGGGACGTTATGTGCTGTTCTGCGCCGGTGGACTGCGCTCGGCGCTGGCCACCAAGTCGCTCAAGGACATGGGATTCGGGCCGGTCGCCCATCTCGGGGGCGGCTTCGCGGCCTGGCGTGAGTCGGGAGGCGAAGTCATCTCGCCCTTCATGCAGGGCAACTAGTCCGGCTTGCAGCCCCTGATCCGCAAGGGAACTGCTCTCGCCGCGCGGATGTCTTACACTGTGCCCGTCCTGCACGACGGATTGCACGACAGATCGTACGATCGATAGCCCCCGATGGCCCCGCAGGCAGCTCGCCTGACGGGGCCGTTTACTGTCCGGAGCCTGCATGCCTGAGCCTGCCAACCCCACGTCCTCTTCCTCTGCCAGAAACCCGTCCCCGCGTGGTCGGCGTGATCTGCTGCGTGATCCGATCGCCTCGACGCTTGCCCGCATGACGGGGCCGGTGATCGGCGGCATCGTCACCATGATGCTGTTCAACCTGGTGGATGCCTGGTTCATCGCCCAGCTGGGCACCGCGGAGCTGGCGGCGGTCACCTTCACCTTTCCGGTGACCTTTGCCGTCATCAGCATCGCCATCGGTCTGTCCATCGGCACCACCGCCGTGGTGGGGCGCAGGCTCGGGCGTGGCGAGTTCGAGACGGTCAAGGCGCGGGCCACGGATGCCAGTCTGCTGGGGTTGCTGCTGGGCGTCGTGATGATCGTGGCGGGGCTTGTCAGCATCGGGCCGCTGTTCGGGTTGCTGGGGGCCGATGACACCCTGATGCCGCACATTCAGGACTACATGCAGGTATGGTACTTCGGGGCGCCCTTCGTGTTGCTGCCACGCGTGCTGGGCAGCGTGCTGCGCGCCGAGGGCAATACCCTGGTGCCCTCGCTGGTGATGGCGGCGGCAGGGGGGCTCAATGCGCTGCTCGACCCGCTGCTGATCTTCGGCATCGGAGATTGGCAGGGCATGGGCGTGGCGGGGGCGGCGTTGGCCACGGTGCTGTCGTGGCTGGCGATGACGCTGGGCTTGCTGGCATTGCCATTGCTGCGCGCGCGGCTGGATCTGCATCAGCTGTCGCTGACACGTCTGATCACCTCATGGCGAGAAGTGGGGGCCATCGGCCTGCCTGCGGCCATGACCAGCGTGATGACGCCGATCGCCACGGCGCTGGTCACGCGGATCGTCAGTCAGCATGGTCATGCCGCCGTCGCGGCCTATGGCATCGGTTCACGCATCGAGTCACTGGCGCTGATTCTGGTGCTGGCACTCTCGATGACGCTGTCACCCTTCATCAGCCAGAACGATGGTGCCGGGCAGCACCGGCGGGTATGGCGAGCCATCCACGGCATACTCGGCTTCATTCTCGTCTGGCAGCTGGCGGTCTGGCTGGGGCTGGGGCTTGGCGGTGAGTGGATCGCGGCGCGCTTCGCTGAAAGCCCGGAAGTCGCGCAGCTGGTGGTCACCTACCTGTGGCTGATTCCCGCCGCACTCGGCGCCCAGGGCGTGATCATCCTCGCTAACTCCAGCCTCAATGCGCTGCACGAGCCACGCCGTGCGATGACACTCTCGCTGGTGCGACTGTTCGCCCTGCTGGTGCCATTGGCCTGGCTGGGGGGGACGCTTCACGGTGTGGTCGGTATCTTTGCCGGGGTGGCGACAAGCTATCTGCTGATGGGCGGTATCAGTTATCTGGCGCTGCGTTCCGTGCTCAGGCGACGCGCCTGAGCACGGTATCGAGAGACAGAGATCGAGACGAAAGAAGCCGCCGTGCTCGAAGGCACGGCGGCTTCTTCATGTCTGGCTTTCAGTGCCTTGGGCGGCTGTTGCCCAGTGCCTCAGGCGGCTGTTTTCAAGTGCCTTAGGCGGCTTATTCCCAGTGCCTTAGGCGTCTTCGTACTTGCACAGATAGGCGGACTCGACCGTGGTGCGCACCTCGAAGCTCTGGTTGGCTTCGACGATGAAGCTTTCCCCTGCGGCAAGCTGGTACCACTCTTCCGCGCCCGGCAGCAGTACCTGCATGTCGCCGCTGATCAGCGTCATGTATTCGCGTTGGCTGGTGGAAAACACGAATTCGCCGATGGCCATTACGCCGACCGTGGCAGGCAGATCTGCGCTCTGGAAGGCGATGGAGGCCACCTGGCCGTCGAAGTAGTGGTTGGTGTGGAACATGGGGAGACTTCCTGCGTGAGTAGGGGGGCTGTTGTGGTCGATGTATGTTGTTGGGGGCGTAACGTAGCGCCGGGTATCAGCGCGGTGAGAAGCGGCGTGCCAGGCCGGTCTCGGCGATCATGCGCGTCGAGATCTCTTCGATCGAGAAGCGCGTGGTATCGATGTAGGGCACCTTGGAGCGGCGGAACAGCGCCTCGGTCTGCTCGACTTCCTGCAGACACTGGTCGATCGAGCAGTAGCGACTGTTGGGGCGACGCTCGGTACGGATGGCAGCCAGGCGGCGCGGGTCGATGGTCAGTCCGAACAGCTTGTGGCGATATTGCGCCAGTGACGCCGGCATCTTGAGGGTGCCGGATTCGTCGAGATCATCCTCGGTCAGCGGGTAGTTGGCCGCGCGGATGCCGAACTGCAAGGCCAGATACAGCGAGGTCGGGGTCTTGCCGCAGCGTGAGACGCCGATGAGGATGACGTCGGCCTTGTCGTACTGGTGGGTGCGCGCTCCATCATCGTTGTCGAGGGCAAAATGCACCGAATCGATGCGGTTCATGTAGACATCATCCTGACCGATGGAGTGGGTCTTGCCGACGCTGTAGGACGAGTGGGTATCCAGCTCCTCTTCCAGTGGCTTGAGGAAGGTGGAGAAGATATCGACCTTGAAACCGGAGGATTCCGAGATGATGTCACGGATGTCCTGATCGACGATGGTGTCGATGATGATGGGGCGCTCACCGTCCGTGGCGTGGGCGCTCTCGATGGCCTTGACCAGTGCCGTGGCCTTCTCGGAGGAGTCGATGTAGGGCTTGGTCACCATGCGGATGTCGGTGTTCTCGAACTGGGCCAGCAGACTGCGTCCCAGTGTCTCGGCGGTGATACCGGTTCCATCGGAAATGAAGAAGGCGGTTCGGGTCATGACGGGCACTCGTGAAGAACGAATCGAAGACACAACCCGGCGCAGGGTGTCGTCTCGTGAAGTCCCAAGTGTCGGCGTTCACTGTCGTGCTTGCAATATCCGGTGGATGGCCAGTGGCGCGATATGGGAAATCTCGTGTTCCCGTTCTCCGGCAAAGCGGCCCATGACTACATTCCTGTAGCGGCCGTTTCTGGCTTGTCGACATGTTCGGCGACGATGGCGACAGAACGCCTGAAACAGTCTCAGGGTTGTAGTCCTCCTCCACTGACTAGCCGGTTAGACCAATGGCTAATACTAGAGAGAGCTTGTTAGGGTGGCGTCATTGCTGAACGGAAGGCGGTTCAACGTCCTCCATCGGTCATTCGTTTCCATCCATTGGTACCAGGGGGTTCCCTTGTCACAGCAAGCCACATCCGAATACGTCGTCGATTTCGATCAGCTCGGCATGAACGATGTTGATCGCGTTGGCGGCAAGAACGCCTCGCTCGGTGAGATGATCTCCAATCTGGCCGATGCCGGTGTCACCGTGCCCGGCGGCTTTGCGACTACCTCCTTTGCCTATCGCGAGTTTCTGGCTCACGAAGGCCTCGACAAGCGTATCAATGCCGCCCTCGATGCTCTCGATGTGGATGACGTGGTCGAACTGGCGCGCGTCGGTGCCGAGATTCGTCAGTGGATCATCGATACGCCGCTGCCGCCGGCCTTCGAGGCCGAGATGGAACGTGCCTATGCCGAGCTGCAGGCCAGACACCCGAACCTGAAGGTCGCCGTGCGCTCCTCCGCCACCGCGGAAGACCTGCCGGACGCCTCCTTCGCCGGTCAGCAGGAAACCTTCCTCAACATCGAAGGTTTCGACAACATCAAGCGTGCGGTGCACGAGGTGTTCGCGTCACTGTTCAACGACCGCGCCATCTCCTACCGCGTGCACAAGGGTTTTGATCACTCGCTGGTCGCGCTGTCTGCCGGCGTGCAGAAGATGGTGCGCTCCGAGACGGCCGCTTCCGGCGTGATGTTCACCCTGGACACTGAATCCGGCTATCGCGACGCCGTCTTCGTCACCGGCTCCTGGGGCCTGGGCGAGACCGTGGTACAGGGCGCGGTCAACCCTGACGAGTTCTACGTCCACAAGACCACGCTGGCCGCCGGCCGCCCGGCGGTGCTGCGCCGCAACCTGGGCTCCAAGCTGATCAAGATGGTCTACACCGACGACACCAGCGCCGGGCGTTCCGTGGCGACCGTCGACGTGCCGGTGCCGGAGCGTCATCGATTCTGCATCAGCGACGCCGATGTCGAGGCCCTGGCGCGCCAGGCCATGATCATCGAGAAGCACTACCAGCGTCCGATGGACATCGAATGGGCGCGTGACGGCGATGACGGCAAGCTCTACATCGTCCAGGCGCGTCCGGAAACGGTCGTCAGCCAGGAAGAGGGCGGCAACCTCGAGCGCTTCCAGCTGCGCGAGAAGGGCCGGACCCTGGTGACCGGGCGTGCCATCGGCCAGCGTATCGGCCAGGGCGCGGTACGCGTGATCGACAACCCGGAGCAGATGGACAAGGTGCAGGTCGGCGACGTGCTGGTCACCGACATGACCGACCCGGACTGGGAGCCGGTCATGAAGCGCGCCTCCGCCATCGTCACCAACCGTGGCGGCCGTACCTGCCACGCGGCGATCATCGCGCGTGAGCTGGGCATTCCAGCCGTCGTCGGCTGTGGCGACGCCACCTCGGTGCTCGCCGAAGGCCGTGAAGTGACGGTCTCCTGCGCCGAAGGCGATACCGGGCATGTCTATGACGGCATCCTCAACTTCGACCGCACCGTCACCAGCGTCAACGAGATGCCGGAGATTCCGTTCAAGATCATGATGAACGTCGGCAACCCGGACCGCGCCTTCAGCTTCTCGCGTCTGCCGAATGCCGGTGTGGGCCTGGCGCGTCTCGAGTTCATCATCAACCGCATGATCGGCGTGCACCCCAAGGCGCTGCTTGACTACGCCACCCTGCCCATCGACCTGCAGCAGACCATCGATGCGCGTACCGCCGGCTACGCAAGTCCGGTCGACTTCTATGTCGACAAGCTGGTCGAGGGCATCTCCACCCTGGCGGCCGCCTTCCACCCGCAGAAGGTCATCGTGCGCATGTCGGACTTCAAGTCCAACGAGTACGAGAACCTGATCGGCGGCAAGATGTACGAGCCGGGTGAAGAGAACCCGATGCTGGGCTTCCGTGGCGCCTCGCGCTACGTGTCCGACACCTTCCGCGACTGCTTCGATCTCGAATGCCGTGCGCTCAAGCGTGTGCGTGACGAGATGGGGCTGACCAACGTCGAGATCATGGTGCCCTTCGTGCGGACTACCGGCGAGGCGGAACAGGTCATCAAGCTGCTGGGCGAGAATGGCCTGGTGCGTGGCGAGAACGGTCTGCGCGTCATCATGATGTGCGAGCTGCCGACCAACGCGCTGCTGGCGGATCAGTTCCTGGAGCACTTCGATGGCTTCTCCATCGGCTCCAACGATCTGACCCAGCTGACCCTGGGACTGGATCGCGACTCCGGCATCGTCGCTCACCTCTTTGATGAGCGTAATCCGGCGGTCAAGCAGCTGATGTCGATGGCGATCCGTGCCTGCAAGGCGCAGGGCAAGTACGTGGGTATCTGCGGCCAGGGGCCGTCGGATCATCCGGAGCTGGCCAAGTGGCTGATGGAAGAGGGCATCGACAGCGTCTCCCTCAACCCGGATTCCGTGCTGGAAACCTGGTTCATGCTGGCGGACAAGGAACTGGCCTGATCCCGCTCGCGAGCGGATGTGATGCCCAGCCTCGGTATCTGATCCCGTGAGAGGCCCTAGGCTGGCGTACTACCAGATGCTGGCGCCAGTCGCCGGCTGATCTAGCGCCCACTGCACATCATGTGCGGTGGGCGCTTTTCATTTTCTCGCCCGAAAACTGAATGGATGGTCAGCTCGCGACACTAGACCAATGGTGTAGAAACCGGCAGAAGCATGTCAGTTCGTAACAAATAGCAACAAAATGATCTCGAATCCGCGACTAAATGATGATCATCCTGCCTCGTGTGGAAAAGGCAGTCATTTATAATCCCAGCCACCCCGCTGACCACAATATCCATGGTGGCTATGAATCCATGATGACCATGCATCCATGGTGACCATGACGGCAGGCCTCACCGGTAGCCAGCAATGCGGTGGCACGCAACAACCGACCTTTCAGACACAATCCAAGGTAGTCGTAACGTGAAACAGTCTTTATGGAAGAACATCGGCGTCCAGGTAGTCATCGCCATGATACTGGGCGCTGGTGTAGGCGCTTACATGGGCGAGAGCGCCGCGATGTTCGCGCCACTCGGTGAGCTCTTCATTCACCTGATCAAGATGCTGGTGGTACCGCTGATCGCGGTCTCCATCGTGTCGGGAGCCGCCAATCTGGGCGATAGCCCTTCTGCCGGCAAGATCGGTCTCTCCACCTTCGCCTTCTTCATGCTCACCTCAGCCGTGGCGGTGATGCTGGCGCTGGTGATGGGGCATGTGTTCCAGCCGGGCAGTGGGGTGGATCTGGAAAGCGCCAAGGGCATGTTCTCCAACGCCTACGCCGACAAGGGCAGCGTGCCGGGCGTGATGGATACCATTCTGGGCATGGTGCCGACCAATATCTTCGGCGCACTCACCGATGCCAACATCCTGCAGATTCTGGTGTTCTGCCTGTTTCTCGGCATTGGCCTGTCCAAGACCGGCGAGCGTGGCAAGCCGCTGATCGAAGGCCTGAATACCGTCATCGAGGCCTTCGTGTGGATGATCAACGTGGTGATGCTGATCGCGCCGATCGGCGTCTTCGGTCTGATGGCGGACGCCGTCGGCACCTTCGGCTTCGATGTGCTGACCCTGGTGATGAAGCTGTTCCTCGTCTACATGGGCGCCATCCTCATCTATGGCTTCGTGTTCTACCCGCTGGTGGTCAAGTTCGGCTCTGACGTGCCGCTGGGTCGCTTCCTGTCGGTGATGAAGAAGCCGCAGGCCGTCGCGCTGTCCACGGCGTCCTCCATGGCGACCCTGCCGGTCAACATGGAAGTCTGCGAGAAGGAGCTGGGCCTGAAGAACGCCACGACGGCCTTCGTGCTGCCGCTGGGCGCGACCATCAACATGAGCGGCAACGCCATCTATTACGGGCTGGTGGCGATGTTCTTCGCCCAGGTCTTCAACGTCGATCTCGGCTTCTCCGCCTACGCCGCCATCGTGTTCACCGCAACCCTGGGTGCCATCGGTCAGGCTGGCGTGCCGGGGCCGTCGTTCCTGGTGGTTGCCGTGCTGCTGGCGGCCGGCATTCCCATCGAGGGCCTGCCGCTGCTGTTCGCGCTGGATCGTATCTTCGACATGACGCGTACCGCGCTCAACATCACCGGTGACGCGGCCTGCGCCGCCGTGGTGGATCGCTTTGCGCGTGCCGATGATGCGGTCGCCGAGCGCCAGGACACCGCATCAGGTGAGCCGGTCAGCGTGCGCTGAGACAGACACGACTGACAGGAAAACGCCCCCGCAGCCAGAACGGTTGCGGGGGCGTTTTCATTGGGGGCTTGAACGGTTCGACCGGTGGTCGGGAACCGGTCAGGGCGTCGGCTGGGTGCGAATCAGCGCTTCCTTCGAGGTGACGATGCCGTTGTTGTCGGCATAGAGGAAGTCGCCCGGCACGATGGTGACACCGGCAAAGGTGACCGGGATATCGCGCTGGCCTTCGCCACGCTTGATGCTGGGACGCGGGTAGCAGCCCAGTGCCTGCACGCCGAGCTGGGTGGCGTGGATCTCGTCGACATCACGGATGCAGCCATACATGATCACGCCGGCCCAACCGCTCTTGGCGGCCTGCTCGGCGAGCATGTCGCCCAGCATGGCGCAGCGCATCGAGCCACCGGCATCGACGACCAGCACGCGCCCTGCACCGGGTTCCGCGACCGCCGCCTTGACCAGCGAGTTGTCCTCGAAGCACTTGATGGTCACGACTTCGCCGCCAAAGGACTCGACGCCGCCGTAGTTGATGAACAGGGGCTCGAGGACTTGCACATCAGGGAACTCATCGCAGAGATCGGGGGTGGAGATGGAGTGCGTCATGTCGGATTCCTTGTGCTGGGCGGCCCGGTGAGGGTCGCTTGGGGACGGAGCGCTGGCGATTGCTGCAATGCCACAACGTCGAGAATGCCCGATACGCCAAGGCATTGCACCTGTGCGAAGGGCTAAGCGGGCCTCGGGCGCGTGCAAGCGAGGGACGGGAGGGTCACGAGGGCATGTTGCTGACTGGCGACGTGGGAAGTAGTGAAAACGCCACTCTTGAAACACCGTTCGATATCTACCACGATGCTCCTGCACCCATGGCAGGCGACGTTGAACCAGACTGCCTCTGGCAGGCATCCGCCTGTGCCGCCCATTGGATCAAGGAGCAACACATGAGCAAGTCACGTCTTCTGGCCGCCCCGTTGGCCACCGTTTCCTTCGCCGCTCTCGCTCTGGCGCTCAGTGGTCACGCCCAGGCGGCAGGCAATGCCACCGAAGGGCTCTATATCGGTGCCGGTACCGGTTTTTCCAGCCTGAAGAACGATGATTCCGATGAGGCCGGCGATTTCATCGACTCCGGCAGCGATGACTTCGACGTGGATGATGACGACAACGTCTACAAGGCCTTCGTGGGCTATCAGTACAACCCGTACTTCGCCACCGAAGCCTTCTATACGGACCTCGGGACCGTTCAGCTCAAGGGCAATGACTTCGGCAATACCGATCTCAAGTCCAAGGCCTACGGCGTCAACGTGGTGGGTATCCTGCCGATCGGCCAGTACTTCTCGCTGTTCGCCAAGGCGGGCATGGCCAAGTGGGAAACCGATGTCGATGGCAATCTGGGCGATTCCAGTGTCGACCTGAAGGACAATGACGGCTTCGACCCGGTCTATGGTGCCGGTGCCCAGGTCAATCTCGATCCGTTCCTGATCCGTGCCGAATACGAGCGTTATGACTTCGACAGCGACTATCAGGTAGATGCCTTCACGGCCTCTGTCGGTTACAAGTTCTAGGCCGAGCAGGTCGTCAGGCCGTCTCGGGCGGCGGGCGAAACGCCAGGCATGAAAAAACGGGCCGTCCCTGATGGGGCGGCCCGTTTCGTTGTCTCGCTGGCAGCTCTGGCGTGACCAGTGACGGCTGCGGTCCAGAGAGGCGCCGGACATTGGAGCCCGGCGCCTCGCCTGATCAGGCTTCCTGAGTGACCGGAATCACGTTGGAGGCGGCATTCTGGAACTCTTCGATCTCATGGAAGTTCAGGTAGCGATAGATCTCGCCGGCCATGGCATCGAATTCGCCCATGTAGCCCTGATACTCCTCGACGCTCGGCAGACGACCGATGACCGCGGCGATGGCGGCCAGTTCGGCAGACGCCAGGAAGACGTTGGCGCCGTCGCCCAGACGGTTCGGGAAGTTGCGCGTGGAGGTGGACACCACGGTGGACTTGGCAGCCACACGTGCCTGGTTACCCATGCACAGCGAGCAGCCCGGCATTTCCATGCGCGCGCCGGCACGGCCGTAGATGCCGTAATAGCCTTCGGCGGTCAGCTGGTGCTGGTCCATCTTGGTCGGCGGTGCCAGCCACAGCTTGGTCTTCAGGCTACCGGCCGGCTGCTTCTCGAGCAGCTTACCGGCGGCACGGAAGTGACCGATGTTGGTCATGCACGAGCCGATGAAGACCTCGTCGATCTTCTGGCCGGCCACGTCGGACAGCAGACGCGCATCGTCCGGGTCGTTCGGGGCACACAGCACCGGCTGATCGATCTCGTCGAGGTCGATCTCGATGATCTCGGCGTATTCCGCGTCCTTGTCGGCACGCATCTGGCTCGGGTTGGCCAGCCACTCTTCCATGCCGGCGATACGACGCTCGATGGTACGGGCATCGCCGTAACCGTTGGCGATCATCCACTTGAGCAGGGTGATGTTGGACGTCAGGTACTCGGTGACGCTCTCGTCGGACAGCGTGATGGTGCAGCCCGCGGCGGAGCGCTCGGCAGAGGCGTCAGACAGCTCGAAGGCCTGCTCTGCGGTGAGATCTTCCAGACCTTCGATTTCCAGAATGCGGCCGGAGAAGGCGTTCTTCTTGTTGGACTTGTCGACGGTCAGCAGGCCCTGCTTGATGGCGTACAGCGGGATGGCGTGGACCAGGTCACGCAGGGTGATGCCCGGGCGACGCTTGCCCTTGAAGCGCACCAGCACGGATTCCGGCATGTCCAGCGGCATCACGCCAGTCGCGGCAGCGAAGGCCACCAGGCCAGAGCCTGCCGGGAAGGAGATGCCCATCGGGAAGCGGGTGTGGGAGTCACCACCGGTACCGACGGTGTCCGGCAGCAGCATGCGGTTCAGCCACGAGTGGATGATGCCGTCACCCGGGCGCAGCGACACGCCGCCGCGGTTCATGATGAAGTCCGGCAGGGTGTGGTGAGTCTCGACATCGACCGGCTTCGGGTAGGCGGCGGTGTGGCAGAAGGACTGCATCACCAGGTCGGCCTGGAAGCCCAGACATGCCAGATCCTTCAACTCGTCGCGAGTCATCGGGCCGGTGGTGTCCTGGGAGCCGACGGTGGTCATCTTCGGCTCGCAGTACATGCCCGGACGCACGCCTTCCATGTTGCAGGCCTTGCCGACCATCTTCTGCGCGAGGGTGAAGCCCTTGCCGGTATCCTTCGGCTGCTCCGGCAGACGGAAGACGTCAGAGGCGTCCAGTCCCAGCTCGGTACGTGCCTTGTCGGTCAGACCGCGACCGATGATCAGCGGGATACGGCCGCCAGCACGCACTTCGTCCAGCAGGACCTGCGTCTTGAGTTCGAAGGTGGAGATGACTTCGTCGGTGTCGTGACGGCAGACCTTGCCTTCGTACGGGTAGATGTCGATGACATCGCCCATGGCCATCTTCTCGACGTCCATTTCCACCGGTAGGGCACCGGCATCTTCCATGGTGTTGAAGAAGATCGGCGCGATCTTGTTGCCGAACACGAAGCCGCCAGCGCGCTTGTTGGGCACGTTCGGGATGTCGTCACCGAAGAACCACAGCACGGAGTTGGTGGCGGACTTGCGTGAGGAGCCGGTACCGACCACGTCGCCGACGTAGGCGACCGGGAAGCCCTTGGCCTTCACTTCCTCGATCTGGGCCAGCGGGCCGATGACGCCTTCTTCCTGCGGGATGATGCCATCACGCGGGTTCTTGAGCATCGCGTTGGCGTGCAGCGGGATGTCCGGACGTGACCAGGCGTCAGGCGCCGGGGACAGGTCGTCGGTGTTGGTCTCGCCCGGCACCTTGAAGACGGTCAGGGTGATCTTGTCCGCCAGGGCGGGCTTTGACAGGAACCATTCGGCGTCCGCCCAGGACTGCAGCACGGATTGCGCGACGGTGTTGCCGGCCTTGGCGCGCTCGGCGACATCGTGGAAGGCATCGAACATCAGCAGGGTGTGCTTGAGCTGTTCGCCGGCTTCCTTGGCCATGGACTCGTCGTCCAGCAGCTCGACCAGCGTGGCGATGTTGTAGCCGCCCTGCATGGTGCCGAGCAGCTTGGTGGCGTGGGTCTTGTCGATCAGCGGTGAAGAAGCTTCGCCACGCACGATGGCGGTCAGGAAGCCAGCCTTGACGTAAGCGGCTTCATCGACGCCCGGCGGGATGCGATTGGTGAACAGGTCGAGGATGAACTCTTCTTCACCGGCCTGCGGATTCTTGAGCAGTTCGACCAGATCAGCGGTCTGCTCTGCATTCAGCGGCTTCGCCGGGATGCCCTGCTGGGCGCGTTCTTCAACCTGTTGACGGTAGGCTTCAAGCACGTGGGAGACCCTCATCTGTAATCGTGTCGAGATGCGTGTGCCAGTCGTCACGCGAACCGGCAGAGACATCCCGAGGCTTCTTGCGGGTAATTCAAGCGTCTTATTGCGAGCGAATCAGGCGCTACGGGGCGAACGCGAGTCTACTCAACTTTGTCGACAATGTTAAGGAGCACCCCCGTGCGGGGGCTGAGACTTTGGTCGTCATCCAGGGCGCCATTTCGACCTTAACAGCTTGATATTGCATTTCTTTGTCGCGCTTCAGGCATGGCGCGGCTCGCATCGCCCGATGTCGCGTCGAGGTGACTCGAGCCTTGCGGTCTCCGGGCACCGCTGTCGAGCTCAGCAGGCGCACGGTATGATGCTGTTATCCTTTTTCCTGAAATTTCGCCGCAAGCCGAGGGCAGCATGAGCCGTATTCTTTCTCCCTGCGTCGGGGTGTGTTCCACCACGGTGGGTGACAACGTCTGTCGTGGATGCCAGCGCCATGACCAGGAGATCCTCGACTGGTTCGGGTATGACAGTGAGCAGCGCACGCAGCGCATGCGCGAGCTGGATGCGCTGCGCAGTGACGTCGCCGGGCGCTGGCTGTACGTGCATGACGAGGCGGCGCTGGCGGAACAGTTGACGCGCCACCGGATTCGTTTTCGTGAGGATCAGTCGGCGCTGTCACGTGCGGTGGAGCTCCTGCGGGTGGGACGCACCAGGATCCGTGACCTCTCTGCCTATGGCATCACGCCGTGCAGTGACGGCGAAGAACTTGAGCCGGAACAGCTTTTTTCGCGAATAAACGATGAAATCATGGTGGAAGCGGCAAAGCGGGCCAATAATGAAGTGAGTCCGGCAGGTCATCCTCCTGATGCAACGCAGGATGACGCTGGCAAGAGAAAAGACTGACATGATGGACGATGGCATGACCCTGATGACTGACCGCGAGCGTTTCGCGACGGATGAGCATGACGCTCGGATGGCCCATGAGCTTTCACGCGTCATCAAGGCGCCGCAGGGGCCGAGCAACGAGGATACCGATGTACTGCTGCCGGACTCCCTGCTGGCCTTTCTCGGTTGCCGCACACCGCACGCCTGGGTAGAGGCGGCGCTCGACAATCCTGAGCTGTTGCTGATCGACCACGCGCAGTGCGAGAAGAAGGCGGCCTCCACCGCGATGAGTCTGATGTACCGCTATGTGGACCACCCCTTGCTGCTGAGCAAGATGTCACAGCTGGCTCGAGAGGAGCTTCTGCACTTCGAGCAGGTGGTAGGACTGATGGAAAGGCGTGGAATCGTCTATCGTCATATCAAGGCTTCCCGATATGCAGAAGGACTGCGTCAGCAGGTGCGCAAGGAAGACCCTCAGCGGCTGGTGGATATCCTGCTGATCGGGGCATTGATCGAAGCGCGGTCCTGCGAGCGATTCGCGCGTCTGATCCCGTATCTTGAGCCCGAGCTTGCAAAGTTCTATCGCACTTTGGTTAAGTCTGAGGGACGCCATTATGAGGATTACCTCATGTTGGCCGAGCGTTACAGCAAGGAACCATTGGAATCCCGTCTTGCGGTACTGCGTGCGGTGGAGAAGGAGCTGATCGAACGTCCTGATGTCAGCTTCCGTTTCCACAGCGGCATCCCCGTCACGAATCGGGTGGAAAACGCCTCAAGCCAGGTGAGTTGAGGCAGTACAGACACAAGGCAAGGCTCAAGAACAGGGGACCTCCGGCGCCATGGCTGGGCTGGCGTTTCGTTCGCGACTTTGAAATGGATGACACATGACGCAGGAAACATCTGGTCAAGCTCAATTGGCGCTGCTGGGACATTTCCAGCTGACCCTGGGCGATGACACGCTGACGCAGTTCAGCTACGACAAGGTCAAGGCACTGTTGCTGCATCTTCTGCTGCATGATCAGGCCGTCTCGCGGGCGGGGCTAGCAGAGCTGCTATGGCCGGATCAGGGGCTGTCCTCGGGCCGCACCAACCTGCGCCATGCCCTGCATTGCCTGCGTCAGAGCCTGGGGGAGGAGGCCGACAATCTTCTGACGGTCTCACGTCAGACGATCGCGCTGTCGATTCCGGATTACTGGGAGCTGGATCTCGACGAGCTCAACGGCCTGTTGCTGGCGCCGCCCTCGGTGGCGACGCTCAACGAGGTGCTGGGACTCTACCGGGGCGATCTCGTCGAAGAGCTTGCCCTGACCCAGTGCCCGGAATTCCAGCGCTGGATGATCAAGGTGCGCGGCGAATGGCGTCAGCGCGTCATCCAGTATGCCGAGCGAGTACTGGCGACCGATGAGCCGGTCCCGGACGACGTACTGCGGACCCTGGTGAGCCGCTTCTCCGGATATGGCCCCTTCCATGAACGCCTGGTACGTCAGCTCGCGGAAGATGGTCAGTCGGCTGCGGCGCATGAGCAGTTCAATGCCTTCCTGCAACAGCTGGCACTCTCCGGTCAGCAGCCTGATCCGGGATTCCTGCAGCTGGCCCGTTACTGGTCCGATGGCAAGAGCGAGCAGATGGGCGCGCTCACGCCGCAGGGCGCCATTTCTCGCACGCTGTCGCTGGACAGCGCGCCGCTGCGTGAAGACGAGATCGACCATCGTCAGCTGTCGGTCATGGCGATTCGCCTCAGCGTCAAGGACAGTCATCGCGATCGCGTCTGGGCCCGCGCCAGTCTGACCCTGCAGATCGAGCTGCTGCGCTGGCTGGAGCAGCAATGTCACCACTTGGGCGGTTTCTGGCTGCCGGGTGCCACGGGTGGCGTCGGCCTGGCGTGCTTCGGCACGCATGGCCCGGCCCACCAGCTGGCAGAGCTCGTGGCGCTTTATGAGCACTGCAGCAAGGCGATGCCGGATGAGATCGAGCGGATCTGGGATGGCGAAGGCAAGCCGCCGGTCTTCTCGCTGTCGGCGGGTCTCCACTCCGGGCAGGTCATCTATCTGCCGGAGCGTCAGCTGGCCGACCCGCTTGGCCAGGTGACCCAGTATTCCCTGGAATTGATGACGGCGGCCGAAGGCAGCGAGCTGGTGATTTCCCAGGAGGCCAGTCAGCACATGCCTCCCGCACTGGATCTGCAGCCACGTCTCACGTCACGCCTGTTGGCAGCGGACGGACGGGTGCGTCTGCGCGCGTTGGTCCTGAGCAGCGGCGTGGGGCATCGTGAGGCGTCACTGCCGACACTGATCGGACGTGAAGGCGAGCTGCGCCGTCTGCGCGATGCGCTGGCGCGTGCCAGTATCGGGCTGCGTCAGAGCGTGCTGGTCAGCGGCAACTCCGGCATGGGCAAGTCGGCCCTGATGGTCAACTTCCGGCAGCTCGAACAGAGTCAGGACGTGGGCCTGTGCTGGATGCCGACGACTCGCCTCTCGCAGCTGGAACCCTACAGCGTGGTGCGCACCCTGATGCGCTGGCGCCTCGATGGTCATGTGGATCGTGATGGCGTCGAACAGGTATTTGAATCCTCCGAGGCCTTGCAGGCTCTCGACGAGGACGTGCGTCGCTCCTTCCATGCGGTGCTGGGGACCGCGGAGGAGGCCTCGGAAGATGAATCCCTGATCCAGAGCAGCGAGACGGTCGAGCGTGTGGTGCGTGTGCTGCATCTGGTGATCGAGAAATCGGCAAGCCTGCGCCCGCTGGTGATGATGATCGACGACCTGCAGTGGCTCGATGAACCGTCGCTCAAGGTGCTGGCGGGACTGCAGGCGCGCCTGCCCATCAACATCGGCTTCATGCTGGCGGCCAGCCATAACGGCCGCGACAGCCTTGCCGTCAAGCTCAACTGGGACCAGCATATCTCGCTGGGTCGCCTGGACCCGATGCAGGTCTCGCGTCTGCTGTCGCATCTGTCGCGTCGCTATCGTCTGCATCTCAGCCCGCGCATGCGCAGCCAGCTCATCGAGCGCTGCGATGGTGTGCCGCTCTACCTGCAGGAGATCTGTCGTCGTCTCGACATGGATCGCCGTGAGGGGCGTCCGGTGCAGCTCGACGAGCTGCCCAAGGGCTTGATCGGCCTGCTGTCCAGCCGTATCGACCAGCTGGAAGAAGGCCGCGATGTGGCCCACGCCGCCGCCGTGCTGGGACGTGTCTTCAAGCTGAGCTTCCTGCGCCAGAGCTGCGAATTCGAGGAAGGGCGCCTCAAGCGTTCCATCGAGAGCATGCAGCGCCTGGAGATCATCGAGGCCTGTGGCAACGATAGTGAATTCGACTATCAGTTCACCCACCAGCTGATCCAGGAAGCGGCCTATCTGTCCTGCCCGCGTGATGTGCGTCGCCGCATTCACCTGCAGGTCGTGGCCCTCATCGAGGACAAGCATCCTGCCTGGATCAGCCGTCACCCCGGCTATTTCGCCGTCCATCTGCGCAAGTCACAGAACTTCAGTCGTGCTGCGCGCTATTTCGAGCTGTCGGCACGTGAGGCGCTCAAGATCAGCGCCAACCGTACCGCGCTCAAGATGGCCGACAGTGGTCTGGCGTGTCTCAAGCATGTCGAAGGGCAGGAGGAGCGCGAGGTGAGCCTGCTGACCGTGCGCGGCCAGGCCGGCTTCGCGCTGGAAGGGCATGGTTCCCGCATCGCGCACGAGAGCTTCGTGCAGGCGCGCAATCTGCTCAACAGTCCGGCGCTGCTGGAAGATGATGAGCCGGATCTCGAGCAGGCCTTCATCGTGAAGTGGGGACTGTGGGTCGGTTGCAGTGAGCGCCATGCGCATGCGGATGCCTTCGCGCTGGCCTCGGGCCTGAGTGATCTGGCGGAAGAGCTGTCGGATGGGCGTTATCGTCGTCTGGCCGACTATGCGCGGGCACACTGCGAATTCTGGGCCGGTCGCGTACGCGTGGCAGGTGAGCATCTCGATGAGATCGATCCGGTCCACAATCCCATGGTGCTCGAATGGTTGCCGTTCAGTGATCACCCTCAGGTGGCAGCGGCATGTCTGCAGAGCTGGACGTCCTGCCTGCGCTTTGATTACGTGCAGGCCGAGCAGCAGGCCGAGGCGGCCATCCGCATGGCGGAGGCCATCGGTCAGCCGGGCTCGTTGGCCATGGCGTTGATGTTCTCCACCTCGCTCTATCGTCAGCTGGGGCATACCCATCTGGCCACCCAGCGTGCCGAGCGGGCGCTGGAGCTGACCCGCTCAGCGGATCTGCACCTCTGGCACATGGCGGCGCATGGCGTGCTTGGCTGGGCGCGGGCGATGAACGGCGACCGCGACGGGCTCGCGATGCTGCAGTCCAGCATCAACGAGTTCGCCGAGCTGACCGGGCGTGAGCGGCATCAGCGGCCCAATCTCTGGTACATGGATGCCGTGATGGCGCTGGGTGAGCATTCGGCGGCCGAAGAGTACATGGAGAAGGTGCTGCTGGTGGCTCAGGAGCGCAACTCCTTCTATCTGGCAGAGGTCAGCTACCTGGTGGCCGCGTTGCGTGCCGCTCAAGGTCTGCCGAGCGAGAAGGTGCGTTCCTTGATCGAGCAGGGCCTGGCCTACTCCATCGAGCAGGAAAATCCGCATCATGAAGCAATGGGACTCGCTGCCTGGTTGAGGCTGGTCGATGCGCAGGATGCCGAGCGCTGCGAGCGCCTCAAGGCACTGCTGGATGAGCTGCCGGCAACGGATGCACCCGCGGTACTGGGGTGGCATCAGCTGGTGGAGGCGGTGGAAGGGCGTGCGCGTCGCAAGGCGTCCTCGCCGGCCTGACGCGCACGCCCGGCGCTCCGGGCTGAGCAGACTCTGAACGGCGCCAGTCGCTTCGCAAGCCGAGGCTGGACAAGGAAAAGCCCCCGTTGCCACTCAAGGCAACGGGGGCTTTTCATGGGCGTTGCGAGCGATCAGCCGTGGGTGATCGCATCACACAGTGGCAATGCGAATTCCCGCAGGGTCGGCCCCTGGCCGCAGGCAATGATGTCGAAGGCGGTATCGGGGCGCCAGTCGCCCAGCACGATGCGGCGCGCCGCTTCGCCATCGATCTCGAGTTCATGTACCGCCGGGCGATGGGTGTGGCCGTGGATCAGGGTGCGCACGCCGTGCTCGCGCATCTCGCGAACCACTTCCTCGGGCGTGACGTCCATGATCGCCTCATCCTTCTCGCTATTGGTCTCGCCGGACTGCATGCGCAGTGACTGGGCCAGCGCCAGTCGTTGCTCCAGCGGCATGGCCAGAATCTGTGCCTGCCACTGAGGGTCGCGCGTCATGGCACGAAACTTCATGTAAGCCTCATCGCGGGTACACATGCTGTCGCCATGCATCAGCAGCACGCGCTCGCCGTCGAGCTCGATCACGCTCGGGTCGGGCAGCAGGGTCACGCCGGCCTCGGCCGCGAAGGTCTCGCCGATGAGGAAGTCGCGATTGCCGTGCATGAAGTAGAGCCTGGTGCCGCGGGCCGAGACGCGCTGCATGGCCTCGCTCATGCGCTGGGTGAAGTCGTCGCGATAATCATCGCCGACCCATACCTCGAAGATATCCCCCAGCAGGTAGAGGCGATCCACCGCAGGTTCGCAGGTCGCCAGGCGCGCCATGTAGTCAAGAAAGCCCAGGGCGATCTCGGGAGTCTCGGGCTGCAGGTGCAGGTCGGAGATGAACAGAGTGGTGGCAGTCATGGTCAGGTCCACGGGTCGGGGCGGGTGTCGTCATGCGCAGCAGGCGACGGAAGAGGCCGAGTGAGAGAGCAACGCAAACCGCCCGGCCTGACGCTCGATATCACGAGGCAAGGCCGGGCGGCAGGTACGCGGTGAGGCGCGATCAGCGGAAATCGCTTATTCGGTGATTTCGGCGCTGGTGATGATCACGTCTTCTGCCGGCACGTCGGCGTGGCCGTCGCGACGCGTGGTCTTGACCGCCTCGATCTTCTCGACCACGTCCATGCCTTCGACGACCTTGCCGAACACGCAGTAACCCCAGCCCTGGCTGGTCTTGCTGGTGAAGTTCAGGAAGTCGTTGTCATTGACGTTGATGAAGAACTGGGCGCTGGCGGAGTGAGGATCCATGGTACGTGCCATGGCCACGGTGCCGCGGTCGTTCTTGAGGCCATTGTCGGCTTCGTTCTCGATCACGCCGTTGGTCGGCTTCTGGTTGAAGTCGGTGTCAAAGCCACCGCCCTGAACCATGAAACCCGGGATGACGCGGTGGAAAAGGACGTTGCTGTAGTGGCCTTCACGCACGTATTGCTCGAAGTTGGCCGCAGTCTTCGGGGCCTTCTCGTGGTTGAGTTCGAGGGTGATGTCGCCGTAGTTGGTGTGAAGAACGATCATGCGAATTTCCCGGTCATCTGTCTTGCTCAAGTGTCAGGCAGGCGGGGCCTCATGGCATCGCCTGCGGGCGTCGCGCTATAATAGCGGCTTTGTATCCTGAGACGAAAGCCTGAGGGGGCGGCAGGCCCCGGAGACGCACGCCAGCGCGCGTCACGATCGCCTGCTACCCAGTGCCAGTCCCCGTGACGTCCCGGAACACGACGCCCAAGAACCACACAGAGGTGCAGCGAAACTTCATGAGTACCGAGACCCAGAGCGCCCCGAACTTCGTGTTGAACCAGATCCGCGAAGAACTCGACGCCGGCCGCGCCGAAAAGGTTGTCACGCGTTTCCCGCCGGAGCCCAACGGCTTCCTGCACATCGGGCACGCCAAGTCGATCTGTCTGAACTTCGGTCTGGCGCAACAGCTGGGTGGCGACTGTCACCTGCGCTTCGATGACACCAACCCGGCCAAGGAAGAGCAGGCCTATATCGACGCCATCAAGGAAGACGTCGAGTGGTTGGGCTTCGAGTGGGCCGGCAAGGTGCGCTTCGCCTCCGATTATTTTGATCAGCTCTATGCCTGGGCTCAGCACCTGGTGCGCGAAGGCAAGGCCTATGTCGATGACCTCTCGCCGGACGAGATCCGTGAATACCGTGGCACGCTCAAGGAGCCGGGACGTCCCAGCCCGTATCGTGAGCGTAGCCCCGAGGAGAATCTTGATCTCCTCGAGCGCATGAAGAAGGGCGAGTTCGGCGAGAGCGAGAAGGTGCTGCGTGCGCGCATCGACATGGCCGCGCCCAACATCAATCTGCGCGACCCGATCCTCTACCGCATCCGTCATGCCAGCCACCATCAGACCGGCGACAAGTGGAAGATCTATCCGTCCTATGATTTCACCCACGGTCAATCCGATGCACTGGAAGGCGTGACGCACTCCATCTGTACGCTGGAGTTTGAAGACCACCGCCCGCTGTACGAGTGGTTCCTCGCCAATCTGCCGGTGCCGAGCACGCCGCGTCAGATCGAGTTCGCGCGTCTGAACCTGGATTACACCGTCACTTCCAAGCGCAAGCTGAAGCTGCTGGTGGATGAAGGCGTGGTCGATGGCTGGGATGATCCGCGCATGCCGACCATCTCCGGCATGCGTCGTCGTGGCTATACCGCGGCTTCCATCCGCAAGTTCTGCGACATGATCGGCGTGAGCCGTGCTGACGGCGGCATGGTCGAGATCGGCATGCTGCACCACGCCATTCGCTCGGACCTGGAAGACAACGCGCTGCGTGCCATGTGCGTGCTCAACCCGCTCAAGGTGGTGCTGACCAACCTCCCGGAAGGCCATGAGGAAGTGTTCGAGGTCCCCGGCCATCCGGCGCGTGATGACATGGGCACGCGTCAGATTCCGTTGACCCGTGAGCTGTGGATCGACGCGGATGACTTCATGGAAGACGCGCCGAAGAAGTTCTTCCGTCTCGCGCCCGAGAAGGAAGTGCGTCTGCGCAACGGTTACGTCATCCGCTGTGATGAAGTGATCAAGGATGACGCCGGCGAGATCGTCGAGCTGCGGTGCAGTGTCGACCTCGATACCCTCGGCAAGAACCCGGAAGGCCGCAAGGTCAAGGGTGTCATCCATTGGGTCAGCGCCGAGCATGCAGTGCCGGTCGAGGTGCGTCAGTACGAGAATCTGTTCCTGGAAGCCGAGCCGGACCGTGACAAGGATGTCGATTTCCTTGAGCACCTCAATCCGCAGTCGCTGAGCATCGTCAAGGGCTTCGGTGAGCCGAGTCTGCGCGATGCCGCGCCGGAAACGCGCTACCAGTTCGAGCGTATCGGCTACTTCGTGGCGGATCGTCATGACTGCGTCGATGGCGCGCTGGTCTTCAACCGCACCGTCAGCCTGAAGGACGGTTGGGCCAAGGCACAGAAGAAGGGGTGATGGTCGGCGGGCTCCCGCGGGAGCCCTGTCGTCACGCTTTCGTGACCTGCTTCACGGCCCGCAGTCTGATCCTGTACCTTCTGTGACGAAGTTGCATGACCGGCCTGCGGGCCGTTCCATTTTGAAAGGCTGACAGCTTTCTGTCAGCAAAGTAGCCAAGGGCGATGACTGAATGATTCCACTCGAAGATGCCGCGAGCACACTGTCCATCTACAGTACCCTGAGCCGGACCAAGGCACCTTTCGTGCCACTGGAAGGCAACAAGGTGCGCATGTACGTCTGTGGCGTGACGGTCTATGACCTCTGTCACATCGGGCATGCGCGTGTGATGGTGGCCTTCGATGTCATCACGCGCTACCTGCGTGCGCGCGGGTATGACGTCACCTACGTGCGCAACATCACCGACATCGACGACAAGATCCTCAAGCGCGCCGACGAGAATGGCGAGGCCTTCGATGCGCTCACCGAGCGCATGATCCAGGCGATGCATGAAGATGAAGGGCGCCTGGGGATTCTGCGTCCTGACCTCGAGCCGCGTGCCACCGCGCACATCGCTGACATCATCGCGATGACCGAGACGCTGATCGACAAGGGCTATGCCTATGCGGCCAGCAACGGTGATGTCTACTACCGTGTGCGTCGTTTCGAGGGCTACGGCAAGCTCAACAACCGTCAGCTGGACGACATGCAGTCCGGTGCGCGCGTGGAGGTCGAGGAAGCCAAGGAAGATCCGCTCGACTTCGTGCTGTGGAAGGCTGCCAAGCCGGGCGAGGCCAGCTGGCCGTCGCCCTGGGGGGAGGGGCGTCCTGGCTGGCACATCGAGTGCTCCGCGATGTCGACCTGCTGCCTGGGCAACACCTTCGATATCCACGGCGGCGGGCCGGACCTGACCTTCCCCCATCACGAGAACGAGATCGCCCAGTCCGAGGCCGCCACGGGCCAGCAGTACGCCAATGTGTGGATGCATGCCGGCGCGGTGCGTGTCGGTCAGGACAAGATGTCCAAGTCGCTGGGCAACTTCTTCACCATTCGTGACGTGCTGGAGCAGCACAACCCGGAAGTGGTGCGTTACCTGCTGGTGGCCAGCCACTATCGCAGCGCGATCAGCTATGAAGCCAACTCGCTGGATGAGGCGCGTCGCTCGCTGGAGCGCTTCTACAATGCGCTCGAGACTGTCACGCCCGAGCAAGGCGAGGTGTCAGGCGATTGGCGGGCACGCTTCGTGGCCGCCATGGATGACGACTTCAATACGGCGGGTGCGCTGTCGGTGCTGTTCGAGCTGGCACGCGAGCTGAACCGTGCCAAGAAGGAAGCACCGCAGCAGGCGCCGGCGCTGGCCTTTGAGCTGATCTCGCTGGGCGGTCTGCTGGGCCTGTTCGGGCAGGACCCGGCAGTCTTCCTCAAGGGCGATACTGCGGCACTGGCGTTGTCTGAAGACGAGATCCAGGCGCAGATCGAGGCGCGTGCCGCCGCCAAGAAGGCCAAGGATTTCGCGGGGGCGGATCGCATCCGTGACGAGCTGGCCGCACAGGGCATCATCCTCAAGGACTCCCGTGAGGGGACGACCTGGGTGCTGGAAGGCTGATGTCAATGGCGTGATGCGATGTCAGCATGAAAAAACCGCCGTCCCATGAGGGGCGGCGGTTTTTTGTGCGCTGTCGACCAGCACCGCTTTCGAACCGTCTGCGATCAGCTGGCGAGTCGCTTGACCATGGCATCGACCATGCGCGAGGACTGGCGTGCGGCCACGTGCAGGAATTCCTCGAAGGACTGGCTGTTGTTGTCCTTGCCGGCGATGTCGGACAGCGCACGGATGACCACGAACGGCATGTCGTAGAGGTAGCAGGTCTGGGCGATGGCGGCGGCTTCCATCTCGGCGGCCAGCATGCTCGGGAAGCGTGAGCGGGTCAGCGCGACCAGTTCCGGGTCGGACATGAAGATGTCGCCGGTGCAGATCAGGCCTTCACGCGCCTTGATCTCTCCCTGGGCCTCGACGCACTCGCGCGCGACCTTGACCAGCTCAGGGGCTGACGGGTAGGCCGCCGGCATCTGCGGCACCTGTCCGTGCTCATAGCCGAAGACCACGGCATCGACATCGTGATGGCGCACTTCGCTGGAGATGACCACATCGCCGATCTCGAGATCAGACGCGAAACCACCGGCCGAGCCGGTATTGATGATGGCATCCGGCTGGTAGCGCTCGATCATCTGGCAGGCACCGACGGCGGCATTCACCTTGCCGATACCGGATTGCAGCAGCACGATCTTCATTCCGTGCAGCTGGCCGACGTGGAAGGTGGAGCCGGCGTGGGTGCTGGTGGTGCTGTCTTCCAGGCGCTCGGCGAGAATGGCCACTTCCTCGGCCATGGCGCCGATGATGCCAAGAGTCTTGAGGGTCATGATGCGATCCTGAGTCAGACGCGATGAAGGCCCGTTCATGTCGGGCCTCCATCACGAGCTAGAGAGAAGGGCGAGGGGGTTACTCGGCGGTGAGGCGCGTGTCGTGCAGCTCGGCGGCGAACAGGGTGTTCTCCAGCAGCGAGGCCACGGTCATCGGGCCTACCCCGCCGGGGACCGGCGTGATCCAGCCGGCGCGCTCCGCGGCTGGCGCGAATTCCACATCGCCGACCAGCGAACCGTCCTCGAGGCGATTGATGCCCACATCGATGACGATGGCGCCGTCCTTGATCCATTCCCCCTTGACCAGGCCCGGCTTGCCCACGCCGACCACGACCAGGTCCGCCTGGCGGACCTTGCTCTCAAGGTCCTTGGTGAAGCGGTGGCAGACGGTGGTGGTGCAGCCAGCCAGCATCAGCTCCAGCGCCATCGGGCGGCCGACGATGTTGGACGCGCCGACGATGGTGGCGTCCATGCCGCGCACCTGCAGGCCGCTCTCGGACAGCAGCGTCATGATGCCCTTGGGCGTGCAGGGACGCATCACCGGCAGGCGCTGTGCCAGACGACCGAGGTTGTAGGGATGGAAGCCGTCCACATCCTTGTCGGTGCGGATCCGTTCGAGGATCGGGCGTGAGTCGAGGTGCTCCGGCAGCGGCAGCTGGACCAGGATGCCATCAATGCTGGCATCGTCATTCAGCGAGTCGACCAGTGCCTCAAGTTCCTGTTGGGTCGTGTCAGCAGGCAGACGGTGCTGGGTGGAGAGGATGCCTGCCTTCTCGCAAGCGCGGTGCTTGTTGCGGACATAGACCTCGGATGCCGCGTCTTCGCCGACCAGCACGACGGCAAGCCCCGGGATTCGTTCACCGGCATCGCGGCGCGCTTCGACCTGGCGGCCGACCTGTTGGCGTACGCGTTCGGCAATGGCCTTGCCATCAATCAGTTGTGCTGCCATCAGCGATCATTCCTTCTCATAGGCAAAAATGCAGGAGGGGAGAAACCGGGGACAATTTTCGCATGCCCTGTCTGGCAGTCAACGCCGAATGACGACCTTGGTCGAAAGCAGGTGCAAGTATCGCCTCTTTTGGAGGCGTCTCGTGGGCAGGCAGCGGTGCTGATTGCCCACGAGTCTGGAACTCGACGTCGTGAGACCACAGCTGTCGGTTCTCTCAGCCAGTTCTCTCTGTCAGACCTTTCTGTCAGTTTTCCAGGGATCCGTCAGACGAGGCGTTCGTGAGATGCCTGATCGGGGAAGAGAAATAGAAAGAGGTAGAGGTAGAGGTAGAGGTAGAAAGGACGATCGACGTGATCAGCTTCGAGGAGAAGGAGAAGGAGAAGGAGAAGGAGAAGCTCAGACCCGATGGTCGGGCCACGGATGCCGCTCAGTGGAAGTGAGTCGTCACTGATCTCGCCCGGTGCCAGGGTAGGGGCGAGAGTGAGGTGCCCGTATGGCGGTGGTAGCGCACCCCGCGTGTATCACTGGATGCTGACATGACAGTGGCGTGACAGCAGGAAGGGAAACGATTCTTTTGGAAAGAATTCACGTAAGGGCTTGACCGCAGACGAAAGTTCGGTAGAATACGCCTCGCATCGACGGGGTTCGACGGTCGGTTGAAGACGGTTTCGGGATATAGCGCAGTCTGGTAGCGCGCCTGCTTTGGGAGCAGGATGTCGGGGGTTCGAATCCCTCTATCCCGACCATTTGAATGCAGCACCTCGCAAGACTTCGGTCTTTCGAGACACGCATTCAAGGCTTTGTCCGGAGGTTGACTCGCAGCATCAGTTTCTGCGCCTATAGCTCAACCGGATAGAGCAACGGCCTTCTAAGCCGTAGGTTGCAGGTTCGAGTCCTGCTGGGCGTGCCATCACGATAGCGATTGTTGTCATGATGGGAATCGGATTGCTCTTCATTGAGCCTGATGATGGCGACCAGACGATGTGAAGGTGTTCATGCAGTGGTGGGTGTAGCTCAGTGGTAGAGCCCCGGATTGTGACTCCGGTGGTCGTGGGTTCGAACCCCATCATCCACCCCATTGCATGTCAGCTTGAGCAGTATCAACGAGATGGAGACGGCAGGCTTTCTGTCCAACCTCCAGAAGTGGTGGGTGTAGCTCAGTGGTAGAGCCCCGGATTGTGACTCCGGTGGTCGTGGGTTCGAACCCCATCATCCACCCCACGTCTCGATGAATATCAGGATGCTGCCTGTCCCGCTTGGGCGGGCGGCATGCCGCAAAAGGGGGAGAAGGCCAATGGCTTTCTCCCCCTTTTTTCGTGTTTTTTCGCACTGCTTCGTCTGCGATCTGACCGGGTTGACGGGCGCTCCATGCGCCTGTCAGGCGGGAGGACGGAGCAGAAAAAGGCCTGGCTCCTTGAATATCTTGGACCAAGGCACCATATGGCAGGTCATATCCGCGCTTGCCAGCGCGTGGCGGGGTTTCTACAATCTTCGCCTTTATGATTCGAACGCCACCAGTGGGTAGAGGAACTTTCATGCAAGCTTCTGTCGCAACGACTTCTCCGATCGAGCGCAAGGTCACCATCACGGTGCCGGCTTCTGAAGTCGACCAGGCCGTCAACGCCCGTCTTCTGGAAACCGCCAAGACCGTTCGTCTGAACGGCTTCCGCAAGGGCCACGTGCCGATGGCAGTGGTGCAACAGCGTTACGGCAAGGACGTGCGCAACGAGATCGTTGGCGAGATCATGCGCCAGCATTACGTGACCGCCGTCACCGAAAACGAACTGAACCCGGCTGGCTGGCCGAAGATCGATGCCACCGTCGATGAAGCCGGCAAGGATCTGGAGTTCGTCGCGACTCTGGAAATCTACCCGGAAATCGAACTGAAGCCGATCGAAGGCGCTGAAATCGAGCGTCCGCAGGCCGAAGTGACCGACGCCGACGTCGAAGAGATGATCGAGACCCTGCGCAAGCAGAATGCCTCCTGGACCGACGTCGAGCGCGCAGCCGCTGACGGCGACCAGGTCAAGATCGATTTCGAAGGCTTCCTCGGTGAAGAAGCCTTCGAAGGCGGCAGCGCTGAAGGCCACGAGCTGGTGCTGGGTTCCAACAGCTTCATCCCGGGCTTCGAAGAGCAGCTGGTCGGTGCTTCTGCTGGCGACGACAAGGAAATCAAGGTTTCCTTCCCGGCTGACTACCAGGCCGAGCACCTCGCCGGTCAGGAAGCGACCTTCAAGGTCAAGGTCCACGCCGTCAAGGCTCAGGAACTGCCGGAAGTGAACGAAGAGTTCATCGCCCAGTTCGGCCTGGAAGCTGCCGATGTCGAAAGCTTCAAGGTGGAAGTGAAGAAGAACATGCAGCGCGAGCTGAAGAATGCGATCGAGAATCGCGTCAAGCAGCAGGTGCTGGCTGAGCTGACCAAGGCCAATGACATCCTCGTTCCGCAGGCACTGGCGGATCAGGAAATCGACGGCCTGAAGCGTCAGGCAGCACAGCAGTTCGGTCTGGGCGAAGACTTCGACGTCTCCCAGCTGCCGGGTGAGCTGTTCCAGGACCAGGCCGTCCAGCGCGTCAAGACTGGCCTGCTGCTCAGCGAAGTCGTCAGCAGCAACGAGATGGACGTCAGCGACGAAGAGCTCAACGCTCGCGTTGAAGAAATGGCCCAGCAGTATCAGGATCCGGCTCAGGTCACCGAGTACTATGGTTCCAACGAACAGGCTCGCAACCAGCTCAAGTCCGTCCTGCTCGAAGAGAAGGCCGTTGACAAGCTGCTGACACAGGCTCAGGTTAAGGACGTTACCATGTCCTACCAGGAAGCCCTGCAGGCAGCACAGCAGCAGGAAGAAGCCGAAGAAGAAGCGGCAGAAGCAGAAGAGCAGGCCTGATACCTGTCTGCTGACCTAGCGTGCTGACTTTCTGCATGTGATTCCAGGACCCGGCTACGGCCGGGTCTCTGGTCAGTGGGCAGGGTAAAGTGGCATGCTCAATGGATATCAATGTCATCGGATGAAGGAAGCCCCCATGAACGACTTCGACATCAAGAATGCAGGCGGTCTGGTTCCGATGGTTGTCGAGCAGAATGCTCGCGGCGAACGGGCCTATGACATCTATTCCCGCCTGCTGAAGGAACGGGTGATCTTCCTTGTGGGCCCGGTTGAGGATTACATGGCCAATCTGGTCGTGGCTCAGCTGTTGTTCCTCGAGTCTGAAAACCCGGACAAGGACATCCATCTGTACATCAACTCGCCGGGTGGCTCCGTGACTGCAGGGATGGCGATCTACGACACCATGCAGTTCATCAAGCCCGACGTGTCCACCGTATGCATCGGCCAGGCGGCCAGCATGGGGGCACTGTTGCTGGCAGGCGGTGCCGCTGACAAGCGTTACGCGCTGCCCAATTCTCGTGTGATGATTCACCAGCCGCTGGGTGGCTACCAGGGCCAGGCAACGGACATCGAGATCCACACCAAGGAAATCCTGACCATTCGCGAGAAGCTGAACCGCATTCTCGCGCATCATACGGGTCAGGACTTCGACACCATCGCCAACGATACGGACCGTGACAACTTCATGGCCGCCAATCAGGCGATGGAGTACGGCCTGATCGACGCCGTGCTGGAACGCCGTCCGGACGTGGAATGATCCACGCACACGGCTGACCTGACGTCGGTAAACATGCATTTCCGGTGACTCCCCGGGGAGTCACCGCCATTGAGAGGTACGCGAATGGCTGACGGCAAAGGCAAGGACGAGAACGGCAAACTGCTGTACTGCTCCTTCTGTGGCAAGAATCAGAATGAAGTGCGCAAGCTGATCGCGGGACCTTCCGTCTACATCTGCGACGAATGTGTCGATCTGTGCAATGACATCATTCGCGAAGAGGTCCTCGAAGCCGACGCCGAAGGTGATGATGATCGCCTGCCGGCGCCGCGTGAGATTCGCTCGACTCTCGACGACTACGTGATCGGTCAGGACCGCGCCAAGCGCGTGTTGTCCGTCGCGGTGTACAACCACTACAAGCGTCTGCGTGCCGGTCAGAAGGCAGCGGACGAAGTGGAACTGGGCAAGTCCAACATTCTGCTCATCGGCCCGACCGGTAGCGGCAAGACGCTGCTGGCCGAGACGCTGGCACGCCTGTTGAACGTTCCCTTCACCATCGCGGATGCGACCACCCTGACCGAAGCGGGTTACGTCGGTGAGGATGTCGAGAACATCATCCAGAAGCTGTTGCAGAAGTGCGATTACGATGTCGAGAAGGCCGAACGCGGCATTGTCTACATCGATGAGATCGACAAGATCTCCCGCAAGTCTGACAACCCTTCCATCACCCGTGATGTCTCGGGTGAAGGTGTGCAGCAGGCACTGCTGAAGCTGATCGAGGGCACCACTGCCTCGGTGCCGCCGCAGGGCGGGCGCAAGCATCCTCAGCAGGAGTTCCTGCAGGTCAACACGGCCAACATCCTGTTCATCGTCGGCGGTGCATTCGCCGGTCTGGACAAGGTGATCCGTGAGCGCGCCGAGAAGGGTGGCATCGGCTTCAATGCCGAGGTCAAGAGCAAGCAGGACGAGAAGACGGTTGGTCGCGTACTGGCGGATGTCGAGCCGAGTGATCTGGTCAAGTTCGGTCTCATCCCCGAGTTCGTCGGGCGTCTGCCGGTCATCGCGACATTGACCGAGCTGGACGAGGACGCGCTGGTACAGATCCTGACCGAGCCGAAGAACTCGCTGGTCAAGCAGTACTCGCGCCTGTTCGAGATGGAAGATGTCGAGCTGGACCTGCGTGAAGACGCACTGCGTGCCGTGGCTCGCAAGGCCATCGAGCGTCGTACCGGCGCACGTGGTCTGCGCTCGATTCTCGAGGGCGTGCTGCTCGATACCATGTATGACATTCCCTCGGAAGAGAATGTCAGCAAGGTGGTAGTGGATGAGTCAGTGATTGCCGGCGACAGCAAGCCGCTGCTGATCTACTCCCAGAGCGAAGAGAAGAGTCAGGGCAAGGTGGCCGGCAAGGACGGCTGAAGCGTCCAGGCCTGAGTCGCACCAACGGGGGGCCGCAAGGCCCCCCGTTGCGTTTGCCTTCGTCACTCGCCTCTCTGGCAATGTTCCTCATGACTCGCGTGCGGCTTCATTCAGCGTTGAGTTACCGCCCATGCGTCTCAGGATCATTGCAAAATCATGACCTTGCCCCCATGGTCTCTGTATCAGAGAGCCGTGTGAGGCGGCCCACCCACAGAATACCGAGGAACGTCTGCCATGGAGCAGAACGATGATCAGACCCTGACACTTCCGCTGCTGCCGCTGCGGGATGTGGTGGTCTATCCCCAGATGGTGATTCCGCTGTTCGTCGGCCGGGAAAAGTCGATCCAGGCCCTCGAAGTGGCCATGGAAGGCGACAAGAAGATCCTGCTTGCGGCACAGCGTGAAGCCAGCCAGGACGACCCGACTGCCGAGGATCTCTTCGCGATCGGGACCGTCGCCGACATCATGCAGTTGCTCAAGCTTCCCGATGGTACCGTCAAGGTGCTCATCGAGGGCAGCTCACGCGCCGATATCCAGGCGATTCGTCTGCATGACGACGGTCACAGCATCGCCGATGTCGTGCTGCGTGACAGCCAGCCGCTGTCCGAGCGCGAGCAGGAGACCCTGGTACGCGTTCTGCTCAACCAGTTCGAGCAGTACGTCAAGCTGTCCAAGAAGGTGCCCAATGAAGTGCTGGGCAGCCTGCAGGGCATCGAGGACCCGAGTCGCCTGGTGGATACCATCAGTGCCCACCTGTCACTGGGCATCGATGACAAGCAGGCGCTGCTCGAGATGGACAAGGTGCGCGACCGCATCGAGCACCTGATGACGCTGATCGAAGCCGAGATCGACCTGCTGCAGGTCGAGAAGCGCATTCGTACCCGCGTCAAGGAGCAGATGGAGAAGTCGCAGCGCGAGTACTATCTCAATGAGCAGATGAAGGCCATCCAGAAGGAGATGGGTGAGCTGGATGACGTGCCCAATGAGGTCGAGCAGTATGAGCGTCGCATCAAGGACGCCGGCATGCCCAAGGACGCCGAGGAAAAGGCCAATCAGGAGCTCAACAAGCTCAAGATGATGGGCCCGACGTCCGCCGAGGCGACCGTGGTGCGCACCTACCTGGACTGGCTGTGCGACGTGCCGTGGAAGAAGCGCACCCGCGTGCGTCACGACATTGATCACGCCGCCAGGGTGCTCGATGAGGACCACTACGGTCTCGACGAGGTCAAGGAACGCATCCTCGAGTATCTCGCCGTGCAGAAGCGCGTCAAGAAGCTCAAGGGGCCGGTGCTGTGTCTGGTAGGACCGCCGGGTGTCGGCAAGACGTCGCTGGGCAAGTCCATCGCTCGCGCCACCAATCGCCAGTACACTCGCATGGCGCTGGGTGGCGTGCGGGATGAATCCGAGATCCGTGGCCACCGTCGCACCTACATCGGCGCCTTGCCGGGCAAGATCATCCAGCGCATGACCAAGACCGGCGTCAAGAATCCGCTGGTGCTGCTCGACGAGATCGACAAGCTGGGCATGGATCACCGTGGTGATCCGGCCTCGGCGCTGCTTGAGGTGCTGGACCCGGAGCAGAACGACAAGTTCGCCGATCACTACCTCGAACTGGATTACGATCTGTCCGAGACCCTGTTCATCTGTACCTCGAACTCGATGAACATTCCGGGGCCGCTGCGTGATCGCATGGAGATCATCCGTCTGCCGGGGTACACCGAAGACGAGAAGCTGGCCATCGCGATGCGCTACCTGGCCCCCAAGCAGCTCAAGGCCAATGGCCTGAAGCCGGGCGAGCTGACCTTCAGTGAAGCCTCCGTGCTCGAGCTGATTCGTTACTATTCGCGTGAAGCCGGTGTGCGTGAGCTGGAACGCCAGATCGCCAAGGTCTGCCGCAAGATCGTGCGCGAGCGCGTGGTCGCCGAGGCCAAGGAAGGTGCGCTGTCTTCCATGCACCTCGAGGCCGAGCAGGTCGAGCATTACGCGGGTGTCCGCAAGTACAGCTTCGGTCTCGCGGATGCCGAGGACCAGATCGGGCGCGTGACGGGTCTGGCCTGGACGTCCGTCGGCGGTGAGCTGCTGACCATCGAGTCGGTGGTCACGCCCGGCAAGGGCCGTGTCAGCAAGACAGGCTCGCTGGGCGACGTGATGAAGGAGTCGGTCAGTGCAGCGCATACCGTCGTGCGCGCACGCGCCGAGTCCTTCGGTATCGAGGCTGAACGCTTCGAGAAGGAAGACCTGCACATTCACGTGCCGGAAGGTGCCACGCCGAAGGACGGCCCCAGTGCGGGGGCTGCCATGGTCACCGCGATGGTGTCCGCTTACTGTGGGCGCCCCGTGCGCTGTGATGTGGCGATGACCGGTGAGGTCAACCTGCGCGGCGAAGTCATGCCGATCGGCGGCCTCAAGGAGAAATTGCTGGCAGCGCGACGCGGTGGTATAAAGCTCGTATTGATTCCCGAAGAGAATCGCCGTGATCTCAAGGAGGTCCCGGACACCATCAAGGATGCATTGGACATTCGCCCCGTGCGTTGGATCGATGAAGTTCTTGAGGTGGCTCTGGCGGAAAAGTCTTCAAGTGAGCCGGATGAATCTCGACAGGACGATGCCAGTGGTCGTCAGTCAGTCATCAGTACACATTGATGGATATTTCTGGCCATGCCGTTGTCGAAACGGCGGCGTGGTGCGGTTTTGCGCGTGAGGTTGCTTGACAGTCGTTTGAGGGCGTTGCTATAAACTCCGCTTCGTCGCGATCGCGTTTAGCACCCGTAATTTTCGCGCTGATTTCTGGTAATTTTTTTGCAAATTCAAGGGGTGAAGAGTGAATAAATCCGAGCTGATCGAAGCCATTGCTGCATCTGCCGATATTCCGAAAGCAGCAGCTAGCCGTGCACTCGATGCGATGGTCGACACCGTCACTGATAGCCTGAAGAAAGGTGAGACCGTGGCACTGGTCGGGTTCGGCACCTTTACTGTCAAGGAGCGCGCTGCTCGTACTGGCCGTAACCCGCAGACTGGCGATCCGATCGAAATCAGTGCTGCCAAGGTGCCGAGCTTCAAGGCTGGCAAGGCACTGAAAGACGCCGTCAACTGAGGTCTGCCTGCTCTTGCAGGTACCCGGTGACGTGGTGCCGCCCTGTCAGGACGTCGTTGTCTGTCAGGTCGGCACCAGGAAATCGAAGCGCATCGCCTGGCGATGCGCTTTTTTTGTGACTGATATCATGGGCAATCTGCGGTGACCCTGCTTCTGACGCTACCAAAGGCACCTGCATCTGTCGGCGTCATGCGTATAATCAACAGTCACTGATTCGCGGCCCTAGAGGCCATTTCCTTCCCTGTAGCTCGAGGCCCGCATGCTGCAACGAATTCGAGACCGGTCGCATGGCTGGGTGGCCAAGACGATCGTTGGCTTTATCGTCGTCACCTTTGCCTTCTTCGGCGTTGAGTCGATCATTGGTGCCTTCACTGGCAGCAGTGATGAGATCGCCAGCGTCAATGGCGACAAGATCAGCCGTCAGTCAGTTGAGACCGAAGTGCAACGTGCCATCCGTTCCGGACAGGTCGCTCCCGAACAGGAGCGTGAGGCACGCAATCAGATCATCACCCAGATGATCGATTCCCGTCTGCTGGACCAGTACGCCGAAGAGGGTGGATTGCACCTCTCAGAACAACAGCTCGATCAACTGATCGTCAGCTTCCCGGAATTCCAGGATGACCAGGGCCGCTTTGACGCCGACGTCTTCCGCAATCGTCTGGCCAGCGCCGGCTACTCGCCGACGTCCTTCCGCGAGCAGTTGCGCAGCGACACCCTGCGTCAGCAGCTGACCGATGGCTTTGCCGCCAGTGCCTTCGTGCTGCCGGGCGAAGAAGAGAAGCTCAGCCAGCTTCAGCGTCAGACGCGCAGTTTCCGTTACGCCACCCTGAGTCAGGCCGACCTCGAGTCGCCGGTCACCCTGAACGAGGATGAGCTGACCGCCTGGTATGACAGCCATCAGGACAACTATCGGCGTCCGGCTCAGGTCAAGCTGGCCTATGTGCTGCTGGATCAGAATGAGCTGGCCGACGGCGGCGAGATCAGTGAGGACACGCTCAAGGCCGAATATGCCGCCAAGCGTGCCGATGCACCGCGCGAGATCGCGCACATCATGGTCGAGAAGGGCGATGATGTGGCGGCTGCGCGTGCCAAGCTCGAAGGCGCACGTGACGCACTCGCCAACGGCGAAGACTTCGCCAAGGTGGCGGCCGAGGTCTCCGAAGACAGCTCCACGGCCGAGGATGGCGGTGAGCTGGGCGTGATCACCCGCGGTATCTTCGGCGAAGACTTCGATGACGCTGCCTTCGCGCTGGATGAAGGGCAGGTCTCGGACATCGTCGATACCGGCGACAGCCTGCACCTGATCAAGGTGACCGGGCTCGATATCGCGCCGTTCGACGAAATGCGTGATGAACTGCTCACCCAGGCGCGCAAGTCAGCCTCGCGTGACACCTTCAATGAGAAGGCGCAGCAGCTCAAGGATGAAAGCTTCGCGGCGGATGATCTGGCCAGCGTTGCCGAGGATCTGGATCTTCCGCTGGAGAAGACCGACTGGGTGGCACAGGAGAATGACGACGAACTGCTGTCCGAGCCGGGCGTGATGGCGGCTGCCTTCGATGACGAAGTGCTCAAGGAAGGCTACAACAGCGATGTGATCGAACTCGACGACAGTCGCCGTCTGGTGCTGCGCGTGCTCGAGCAGCGTCCGGCCACCACGCTGGCCCTCGACGAGGTCAAGCAGCAGGTGCAGCGTGAAGCCAAGGCGGACAAGACCGCCAAGGCGCTTGAGGCATTGGCACAGACGCGCATCGAGGCGCTGCGTGAAGGCAAGTCGCTGGAAGGGATCGACTGGCGCGACGCAGACGACGTCAGCCGTCAGGGAGATTCCCAGCTGCCTGAGAATCTGGTCAAGCAGGCCTTCGCGCTGCCGCATCCCGAGGCAGACCAGCCGGTGTATGGCAAGGCAGCCCTCAAGGGCGGCATCGCCCTGATCGCGTTGACCGATGTAGGAGAGGCCGAGCCGGGTGACATGGATCAGTTCCTGTCGCGTCTGGCGATGCGCCTGCAGGCCCAGTCAGCCGTCGAGGGGCTGCAGGAATCCTTGCGCGAGAGTGCCGATATCGAGCGCAAGTGAGCACGGAGCAACGGACGTGAGTATCGTCACGTCTCACTCGAGGCATCGCTTCCCTTCAGAATCACGTCCTGACCTCTGCCACCAGAGACCGCCACCCAATGGGGTGGCGGTCTTTTTTTGGTTCAGTGTCGGGGCAATTTCTGGTGCAGTGTCGAGTCAATCCTGCGCACATCCCCGCTGTCACGACAGTGTCACGGCGTGAGGCGTTGACGCAGCCGATGGGAGAGTTCGCGGTGGCGGGCTTGAATGCCTGTCGAGAGAGATTGACGCAGCCAGCGATGCCCGGCGTCATGATGCAGGCGTTCGTGCCACACCAGCCAGTAGGAGAAGCGTTTGATGGCGATGGGCAGCGGGCGCAGCACCAGCGGTAGCTGATCCAGCATGCTGATGGCCAGGCAGCCCGGAACGCATAGCAGCAGATCGCTATGGCAGGTGACACTGAAGGCGGCCAGGAAGTGGGGCTGGCGCATGACGACCTGCCGACTCAAGCCCAGCTCCGCCAGCTTGAGATCCACCGCACCACGCTCATCACCGCCCATGCTGATCAATTGATGGCTGGCGGCGACGAAGTCCTCCAGACTCAATGTCTCCTTCGCTGCCAGCGGGTGGTCCTTGCGCATCACGCAGACGAACTGGTCATCCCCGATCTCGCGCCCATGCACGCCGGCCGGCACCTTGGCGGTGGGCACGCACATCGCAAGCTCCGGCCCCCCTTCCTCCAGCTGTTGTTCGACATTGCCACCATAGGCCTGGATGTCCAGTCGGATGCCGGGTGCCTGGTCATGCAGCGGCGCTATCTGCGGTGCCACGAAGGCGTGCATGCCATAGTCGGTGGTGGCCAGCTGGAAGCGGCGTTGGCTGTCGGCTGGCGAGAATTCGGGGGGTGCCAGCAGTGCGCCCAGCTCCTGGAGCAGGCGCGCGAGAGGCTGTCTGAGCGCCTCGGCACGTGCCGTGGGGCGCAGGCCGCGTTGCGCACGTACGAACAGGGGATCGTCAAAGGCCTCGCGCAGCCGAGCCAGGGTACGTGAAACGGCAGGTTGACTCAGGTTGAGGCGCTCCGCGGCCCGAGACACGCTGCGCGTTTCCAGCAACGCATGCAGCGCAACCAGCGTGTTGAGGTCATGGCGAGCGAGTTCAGCCAGATGCATGGCGGGAAGTTTCCGGTGGTGAAGAGGCCCCGGACGGGGATGAAGGTGCGTATTTTCAACCACGCATGATATCAGTCTCATGCATACCGGAATTCAGTTTCTGTCATTGGTGTGATATCGGGAGCGCGAGTAATCTGGTGGAACTTCGTCGCCGGGGAACGATTGCGGCGACCTGTCGTCACACGGTCAAGGCCTCGGGCCACCTGCCTGATGACGATTCTGATCACGTGACGTTTGACCAGATCATTCGCAAGGAGCATTTCATGCAGACACGCTATTACACGATCACCGACTATCCGAAAGGCACTCCGGAACGCGACCTGTTCACCTTGCGTGAAGAGGCGCTGAGCGAGCTTGGCGAAGGGGAAGTGCGCATTCGCAACCGCTGGTTGTCCGTCGATCCCTACATGCGTGGCCGCATGAGTGGCGCCAAGACCTATATTGACCCCTTCGAGCTCAATGAGCCGCTGCAGGGTGCGGCAGTCGGTGAGGTGATCGAGTCACGCGACTCTCGCTTCAAGACCGGCGACAAGGTGCGTCACATGGGCGGCTGGCGTGATATCGCGCAGCTGTCTGGCGACCAGGTCGAGCCGCTGCCGAGCATCGACGTGCCGGAGCAGGCCTACCTGGGCGTGCTGGGCATGCCGGGCATGACAGCCTGGACCGGTCTGAACATCATCGCCGAGATGAAAGAGGGCGACAACGTGCTGGTCAGCGCGGCCTCCGGTGCGGTCGGCTCGCTCGCCGTGCAGCTGGCCAAAGCCAAGGGCGGGACTGTCGTCGGCATCGCCGGCAGCCAGGAGAAACTGGATTGGCTGGAGGCGCGCGGCGTCAAGGCGGTCAGCTACAAGGGCAAGGACGCAGAGCAGCTGACGAAAGCGCTCAAGGAGGCCTGCCCGGACGGTTTCGATGTCTACTACGAGAACGTCGGTGGTGACTGCCTGGTGGCGGCGCTCAACAACCTGAACGTCGGTGCACGCATCGCCGTCTGCGGCATGATCTCCAGCTACAACGATACCGAGGTGGCGGCGGGCCCCTCCAATATCTCGATGATCCTGATTCGCCGGGCGCGCATGCAGGGCTTCATCGTCTTTGACCACTGGGACAACTACAGCCGCTTCCTCGAGGAAGTGGGGCCGCAGGTCGCCAAGGGCGATATCGACTACGAAGAGACGGTGGAAGAGGGACTGGAACAGACGCCGGACGCCTTCCTCAAGCTGTTCACAGGCGCCAACAAGGGCAAGATGCTGGTACGTCTGTAACCTGAGACGGCAGCACTGAAGCCCCGAACACCTGACGCCTCGCGTACGCGCGGTGCTCAGGCAATCACGAAAGGCTCGCCACGGCGAGCCTTTCGCGTTTGTGAGAAGCTGTCACGTCGCGACGCGATTGGTGATTCACACGAACCAAAGACGTGCGCACTGTGCTCTACTTTCGTCGTAGATGCTGCTCTAGAATGTGCGCAACATTCGTGGGGTGGTGACGTCTTCATTTCGTTTTCGTGTCACCAGGCCCTCACGCGACACCCTGTGTCAGGTGGCGCCTGATCATGGCGGCGTTCTGCATTGCCGCCGTGCCGCCCCTGACTCTGCGAGGAGAGCATCATGCAGGACTTTACCTATCAGAACCCGACCCGCGTGCACTTCGGTGCCGGTCAGATCGCCAAGGTGCGTGACGAGATTCCCGCCGATGCCCGCGTGCTGGTCACCTATGGGGGTGGCTCCATCAAGAAGAACGGCGTGATGGATCAGGTGGAAGCGGCACTGGAGGGCCATCAGTGGTGGAGCTTCGGCGGCATCGAGCCGAATCCGAGCTATCACACCCTGCTGGAAGCGCTGGAGGTCATCAAGCGCGAGAAGGTCGATTATCTGCTGGCAGTCGGGGGAGGCAGCGTCGCCGATGGCAGCAAGTTCCTCGCGCTGGCCGCCTGTCACGCTGGTGATCCGTGGGAGATTCTCGCCGAAGGCAAGCATCCCGAGACGGCATTGCCGCTGGGAGTGGTGCTGACCCTGCCGGCCACTGGCTCCGAGTCCAACGGCAATGCCGTGGTCACCAATTACGAGACCCACGACAAGCTGCCGATGTTCAGCGAACTGGCCTACCCGCGCTTCGCGGTGCTGGACCCGGCCACCACCCTGACCCTGCCGGAGCGCCAGAGCGTCAACGGTGTCGTCGATGCCTTCGTGCACGTCAGCGAGCAGTATTTGACCTACCCGGTCAACGCGCCGGTCCAGGATCGCTTCTCCGAGGGTCTGTTGCTGACCTTGATCGAGGAAGGCCCCAAGGTACTGAGCCAGCCGGATGACCTGGCCGTGCGCGCCAACATCATGTGGGCCGCCAACCTGGGCCTCAACGGGCTGATCGGGCGTGGTGTGCCGCAGGACTGGGCCACGCACATGATCGGTCACGAGATCACCGCACTGCACGGTGTCGATCATGGCCGCACCCTGACCATCGTGATGCCGGCACTGTGGGAAGAAATGTTCGAGGCCAAGCGTGCCAAGCTGGCGCAGTATGGTCGTCGTGTCTGGGGACTGGACGGTGATGACGAAAGCGTCGCCCGCGCTGCCATCGACAAGACGCGTGAATTCTTCACCCGCATGGGCGCGCCGGTATCGTTGAGCGAAGCCGGCATCGGTGCCGACAGCATCGACCAGCTGGTCGACAACCTGGCACGTCATGGCTTCACTGCCATCGGCGAGCACGGTGACATCACGCCGGACGTGGCGCGTCGTATCCTGACCCGCGCTGCCTGATCACGCACGTCAGTCAGGGCGCAAGGCAAGCCTGAAACCCCTCGTCACCTCTGGTGGCGAGGGGTTTTGCGTATGTCCCCTTGGCGGCGGCTTGCCGATTGCCGGATTGCGTCATGTCGCAAGGCAGGATTCGCTTCACGAGACGTCGTCGCCGGGTTTATTTTGTTACTCTATAACCTTTTGCACGCCTTCATCCTGCGGAGAATTCAGCATGTCTCTGGCTTCACGCGGCGCCGATACCGGCGACGCCTCGACGGATTTAGCACGCCACACGCGGATACCGGTGCATCTGATCACCGGCTTTCTGGGAACCGGCAAGAGCAGCTTCATCCAGGCACTGGTCGCGGCCAAGCCGGCGGATGAGCATTGGGCGATCCTGGTCAATGAATTCGGGCAGGTAGGGATCGATCAGGCGCTGTTTGCCGGACGCGAGGATGTCAGCGTCAAGGGGCTGCCCGGCGGGTGCCTGTGCTGTCAGCTGGCCTTCGTGCTGCAGGCGGGACTGGTCAGCCTGATCCATCAGACCCGTCCTGATCGTCTGATCATCGAGCCCTCGGGGCTGGGACATCCCGCAGGGTTGATCGATGTACTGCGCAGTGAAGGGCTGGCCTCCGCGCTTGAGCTCGAGGAGGTCATCACCCTGCTGGACCCGCGTGCACTGGACGATACCCGCACGCGTGAACACGGCACCTTCCAGGATCAGCTGACGCTGGCGGGGGGCGTGGTGCTCAGCAAGCGGGATCTGGCGACTGATGAGCAGCTGGCGGCCGCGCATGAGTTTCTGGAAGGGATGTGGCCGCGCAAGCGCTGGGTGGGTGAGCTGGGCAGAGCCGACGGCGAAAGTCAGCCGGCCCAGGCACGCATGGACGGTCAGGAGGTCGCGCTGATCGATTGGCTGCTGCCAGCAGGGCGTGAATCCCATCGCCAGGGCGGCTTGCACGCCAGCGACGCCCATCACGTCAGCGAAGATCGTGAGAACCAGCCCGAGATCAGCATGCCGGCTGCCCATCGCGCTGCGCGGGATAGGGCGCGTCTGGCGCAGGAGACTTCCACCAGTGAAAAGACGTCAGCCTCAGGCGTGATGCCATTGCCCGGCGCACCGGTGATCGAGCAGGCCGAAGGGCTTGAGCATGCCAGTCTGGGATGGCGAATCGTGGCGGGCGAGGTGTTCGATCTTGATCAGCTGACCCGGTGGCTGGATGGACTGCCGCGCGACTGGCGGGTGAAGGGCATCTTTCACACGACGGAAGGCTGGCGCAGCTATAACCGTGCCAAGGGACGAGCCGAACTTGCGCCTTCCAGCTGGCGCGAGGACTCACGACTCGAGTTGATCGCGCCGCTGGAGCAGCAGGGGCAGGAGGGGAGGGCGACTGCGTTGCCGCTGGCGGATTCCCGTCAGCTGAATGCCGCCTTGCTGGCCTGTCGCAGCGAGGGTGCCGCCAGGCCCTTCAATTTCTTCGGCGAGTGAGCTGAGATCTATCCCTCAGGGGGCGTCTCTCACGTCAGGCGCTCCCACTCGCCGATCAGGCGCAGGGCCTCTTCGCTTGAATTGCCACACAGCTCGATATCGAAGTCGAAGTTGCCACACACGGCCGGTCGTTGTGGCGTTCCGAACAGCTTGCACAGATTCTCGTCATCCAATTGCACGCAGCGCACGCCTGCCGGCTTGCCATTGGGCATGCTGGGAATCGGGCTCGAGATGGAAGGCGCGATGCAGCACCCCCCGCAGCCGGCGCGGCAGCCGGATGCGGGAGTGGCCGCGAGGTGGTGGGCGGTCTGCGTCATGATGTGGCGGGCATTTCCTCATGCTCAGGCAGCACCAGCGGCTGGCGGGCGGTCTCTGGCGTGTGCCGCGCGATGGCGCCCTTGTTGATCCCTTCATAGGCTTCGACGCGAATGCTGTCGCCGCTGTCGAGAGCGATCTGGCGCGCCAGCCAGTCGGCGATCCACTCGATGGTGGTCGGTGTCGGCAGCAACCAGACCTGCTTGCGCGGCAGGCGAATGCGGAATCTGCCCTGCGGTGCCTCATAGCTGAATACCAGCTCACGGCCGGGACGGTCGATCAGATCGCCTTCTTCGGCCAGGTAGCGGTCATTGAGCTTCTCGGCCCACTCGGCTTCCAGCGCCGTGTCCCGCAGCCCATTGCGTTCGATGACCAGCGGGGAGCGGTGACCATGCGCGATACGCTGACAGTTGCCGCTGTGATGACGCAAGCCATGACTGTAGGTGTAGGCGGCACCCTCGATGCACTCATCGCGCAGGCGCACGCGCAGCGCCTCGACGCGCGGCGGCAGGCGGCGCGTCAGCAGCTTCTCGAAGTGGTTGGCCAGCACCACGGTGGTGACCTCGGCCACCGGCAGCAGGCAGAAGGCCTGGCGCGGGCCGCGCACTTCCATGGCATAGGGCTGGGTGAAGCGCAGACACAGTCCTTCCGGGCAGTCCGTGACGCTCACGCCGTCGGCCTGACTGGGCACGATCAAGGTGTGATCGGCGTCCTGGTCGATCATGCGCTTGGCCCACGGCTTGACGTCGCCGAAGTCGAACAGCATGCCGTCATGGCCGACGGCGCCGTCCAGCTCCAGGTCCAGATGCTGACTGATGCCATGCAGGCCGCGAGTATTGCTCCACACCGAGGCATCCACCGCGGTGAGGGCCCTGACGAACAGGGTCTTGGAAGTCATTGCCGTCATCAATCGATACCACTGATCTTGTGAGTCTGCAGCGATAGCTGCCACTGGGGATTGGCCATGCAGTAACTGACGCACTGGTTCATCGGCGTATCCGTCGCCAGTACCTCGCGATAATGCTCGCGAGCGGCGGCTGGCGCGGGCAGGGCATCCAGGGCGGCGGTATCCAGTGGCTGCAGATAGAAGTGTGCGAAGTCCAGACTGACGAAGCGCTCCGGCAGCGCCTCCGGCTGCGGGTAGACGAGCTTGAGCTCATCGCCGCCGGTGAGGACCAGCTCGCTGGCACCCTTGGGGCTGACGCATAGCCAGTCGATGCCGGCGGGCGGCGCGACGGTGCCGTTGGTCTCCACCGCGATCTCGAAGCCGCGGGCGTGCATCGCGTCCACCAGTTCGCGGTCGAGCTGCAACAGTGGCTCACCGCCGGTGAAGACCACATAGGGCGTGGCGATGCCGGAGTGTTCCGGCCACAGGCTGGCCAGGAAGTCCGCCAGCTCGCTTGCGGTGCGGAACTTGCCGCCATTCTGGCCATTGGTGCCGACGAAATCGGTGTCGCAGAAGCGACAGACCGAGGTGTCGCGATCCTGCTCACGACCACTCCACAGATTGCAGCCCGCAAAGCGGCAGAACACGCTGGCGCGCCCTGCGCGAGCACCTTCGCCCTGCAGGGTGTAGAACGCTTCCTTTACCGTATACATCAGAGAGTGCCTGCGCCCTTGGCCGAATCGGCCGTGTCATACCCGAGCGGATCGCTCAGCCCATGGGCGGCGAAGGCAGCGAGGCGCTCGCGGCAGCTGCCGCATTCCCCACAGGCCAGTTCACGGCCTTCATAGCAGGTCCAGGTCTGGGCGTAATCGAGCTGCATGGCGATGCCGGCGGCCAGAATCTCGTCCTTGCTGGCGTGCAGGAAGGGCGCGCGAATCTCCACCGGCGAGAAATTGGCGATCGCGGCGACGGCATTTATCTTCTCGACGAATTCCGGACGGCAATCCGGGTAGAGCACGTGATCCCCGCCGTGGGCACCATAGAAGCACACGTCAGCCTCGATATTGACGGCCTTGGCGATCGCCAGGGACAGCAGGATCATGTTGCGATTGGGCACCACGGTCGAGGTCATGGAGTCCTCGTCGTAGTCGGCCTTGGGCATCGTCTGGTCACTGTTGGTCAGCGCGGAGTTGTCGATCAGTCCATGGATGGCGCGAATGTCGACGACTTCGTGGGCGACGCCCAGTGACTCGCAGACCTGGCGTGCGACGTCGAGCTCACGCGAGTGGCGCTGGCCGTAATGGAAGGAGAGGGCGTGTACCTCGAAGCCTTCCTTCAGCGCCTGGTGCAGGACGGTGTAGGAGTCCATGCCACCGGAGTAGATGACGACGGCGCGGGGGCGCTCTGCAGAGGAGGCAGGAGCGGATACAGCGGAATTCGGGACGTTGAGAGTCATGACGGAGAATTTCTTTGACCGATGGATTCGGCGCCCGGGATCCGGTCCGGGCGAAACGGGCGCCTATCCTACTCTTCCCGCGGTGTTGATGCCACCAGGACGCTTTGAGGCCACCAGGACACTTTGATGCCCACCAGGACACTTTGAGGCCAGCAGGACATTCTGGATGGCCGGGAGGCGCGTACCGCATTGGCTCAGGAAAAGCGTCGAGACATCGCAAGCGTTGATGGGGCGAGAAAATAGCCTTGGTACCTGCCCCATGCCCTGACATAGACTCAGTGTATTAGCGAAAGATTGCAGTAATGGTGAAAGTGCAGGACATGCCGTTGAAGTGAGACATGGCATGTGAAGGACCGGAGGTGGGCTCGATGGCGGTAACGGTTGCACCGTCAGCGGGCGGGATAGCAAGACCCTTATTCATTGTGACTGCAGTGGGGTGAGCGTGCCTCTCGATATTCTGATCAAGTTGTTATCCTCCATCGAAGAGCCGCTGTGGATCTTCGACCGCTTCGGCCAGCTCGCCTGGAGCTCACCCCGTGCCCGTCAGGCAGAACACCAGCCTGAACTGCCGAGAACCCTGTCGCATCTGCCGGAGCCCTGTGGGCTCAGCGGCCAGCCGGGGATGTGGATGATGGGGATCGACGGGGAGCTGGGCCACTGGCTGCTGGTGCAGCAGGCCAATCTTCCCTGGCGAATGGCGGTGTTCGATGAAGAACGACTCGTCGCCTATACCTGTGGCTGGAAGGAGCTGTTCGGTGAGGCGCGTCCGCGGCTTGAACCAGTCAGTGAGCGCCGCGTGCGCCTCAAGGCGCCGTTCTCGGGTCTGGCCGAAGCGCGCGCTGCCGGACTGGACGACAAGGTGCTGATCGCGCTGCGTCGACTGCAGCCGATCAACCTGCTGTCGCGTGATCGCTTCAATGCCCAGGTGGACGAGCTGCTGTCCGGTGAGGCGGTCGATGGCGGCATCATCTATCTCTCGCTGACCCATCTGGAGATCATCAACTCGGCGCATGGCGCGGAGCGTATCGACCCGCTGCTGGAGCGCGTGGCGGAAGCGATGTCGTTGCAATACCGCGATGCACTGGTCTGTCGCCCTCTGGGCAATGCCTTCGCGCTGTTCTTCACCGGCGATGAAGTCGCCCTGATCGCGCGGGCCAGCGAGCTGTGCGAGCAGCTGGTCACGCTGATGCGCCTGGATGGCAAGTCCTTGCCCGTCACCGCGCGGGTGGGCATCAGCCTGGCGCCTCAGCACGCGCGTCGCGCGCATCGGCTGCTGCACCTGGCTGAACTGGCCATGCTGCATGGCGAGCAGGACGATATCGATGTCTGCGGGGCCTGGCATGTCTTCTCGCCCGGTGCCCACATGCGTCACCTCAACGATTACCGGCTGACCAGTGACCTGCGCGAGCATCTCGAAGAGCTCGATCTTGCCTTCCAGCCCCAGTTCGATCTGGCCAGTGGTCAGGCGGTCGGCGTGGAGGTGCTGGTGCGCTGGGACCATCCGGAGCTCGGGACCATCGGGCCTGGGCGCTTCATTCCGCTGGCGGAGCAGTACGGCTTGATCGGTACCGTCGGGGCTCGTGTCATGGATGCTGCTCTCAAGGCGACGCGGGATCTGGTGACCCCGGACGGCAAGCCGCTGTCGGTGGCGATCAACGTCTCGGCCCAGGAATTTCGTGACCCCGGCTTTCCCGAGCGAGTCTCACAGGCGCTCGCCTTGCACGACTTCGCCCCCGAGCGGCTGGAGCTGGAAATCACCGAGTCCTCACGGGTGCCGGATCTGGATCGCGTCGTCGAGCGCTTGACCGGTCTGATCGACCGAGGCGTCAGGCTTGCCATCGATGACTTCGGGACCGGCTTTGCCTCGCTGCTCTATGTCCGGGATCTACGCGCCTGTCGCCTCAAGGTGGACCAGCAGTTCGTCCGCAGCCTGGATCATGATGCGCGTGACCGCGCCATCGTCTCGCATGCCATCTCGTTGGCCGATAGCCTCGGCATGGAAGTGCTGGCCGAGGGCGTCGAGACGGTGGAGCAGGAACGCCTGCTGGTGGAGATGGGTTGCCATCTGGTGCAGGGCTTCCGTTACGCGCGGCCCAAGCGCCTGCCGGAGCTCAAGCAGTGGCTTGGCAACAAGCCCTGCATTCGCCCCTGTCCCGGGGCCGCCTGAGCTGACGGGTGCAAGCCCTGTCTGGCACAGGAAACGAAAACGCCCGTCATGCGACTGCATGACGGGCGTTTTCGTTTTTTCTTCGGTGCTTCATGCAGCAGAAGCGGGCGCCAGACAGGCAAGTGACGCGCTCAGCTGCAGGTCTTGCCGTAGCCGTACATGTTCTCGAAGCCCGGAATGCGCTGCTCCCACACCGGCGGAGTCCCGACGACTTCCTGCAGGCAATCACTGAAGCGACGCGTCTTCTGGGGAAGATACTGGCGATGCGGGTAGACCAGATGGATGGATGGCAGCGGCTTCATCGGCACGTCGGTAAGCAGCGGGACCAGCTCGCCATTCAGTACCTCATCCTTGATGTTGATGGCGGAGATCATGCCATAGCAGGCACCGGACTTGATGGCTCCGATCAGCACGTCGGCATCATTGACCTTGAGGCGAGAATCCAGCGCCACCTTTTCCTCGACGCCACTTTCACTGCACACCCGCAGGCGGTCGAGAATGAAGCCATCGCGTGAATAGACGGCCGCCGGCAGCCCCGAGAGGTCCGCGGGGGTCTTCGGCATGCCGTGGCGTTCGATGAAGGCAGGCGACGCACAGATCAGATGGCGATGCGCGGCCAGGGGGCGCGCGATCAAGTTGGAGTCTTCCAGTTCCGACATGCGGATGGCGAGATCATAGCCGCCACCGATCAGGTCGGTCAGGTGGTCTTCCAGACGGACTTCCACCTGGGTATCCGGATAGCGCTCCATGTAGAGGCGCACCGCCTGAGCCACGTAGGTGCGACCGAAGTGGCTGGGGCTGGTGATCTTGAGCACCCCTCGTGGCCCGTCCTGGTAGGCGCCCGCGACATCATCGGTGTCTTCCAGCACTTCGCGCAGCCGCAAGGCATGCTGATGGATCTCGCGGCCGGCATCGGTCAGGGCCAGCGAGCGGGTCGAGCGGTTGAAGAGACGAATCTGCAACTCTTCTTCCAGACGACTGATCTGCTTGGAAACCACCGAGCGGTTGACCTGACGATGATCGGCTGCCTTGGAGAAGCTCTGTGCTTCCACGACATCCAGAAACAGCAACAAGCGGGATGCTTTATCCACGGTATGACCTCTCGTGATGCAACAGGAAAAGGCTCACGCAGCCGTCCTGCTCTTCAGGGTTGCGGCGCGCTTCAGCAGACAGGGACGCCGCCCGCAGATGGCAGGACAATCGGTAGGGACAGACCGGTCGCCCAGCGGGTCAGCATCGTCAACAGGCGAAGCTTAGCACGCCCAATGTTTCCGCTAATACTACGCATCAACGGATTTTCTCGCCTTCGTGTTGCCGTTACTGCATCAAAGACATGTCTGGCTGGCGGTATCTGCCTGACGGAGGAATCCCTAGAATCAACGTTCAAGCGCTGTCGTCGCGTAGCTCAAGCGCCCTCGTTCTCTTCTTCAGACCAGCGATGCCTGGCATCCTGGGAGTGATTGCATGTCTTCAACTCGTACTTCTTCGACATCCTCGCCTTCATCCTGTCCGAGTACCGGCGAGCTGATGTCCCGTCTCTGGCGTTCCACACTGCCGATGACCATCGGCATCATGGGATTGCTGGGCTTCAATCTGGTGGATGCCGCCTTCGTGTCGCGCCTGGGAACGGCGCCACTGGCGGCTCAGTCCTTCACCTTCCCGCTGACCTTCCTGATCATCGGGTTCCAGGTCGGCATGGGCATCGCCATTGCCGCCATCGTGTCACGCACGCTGGGGGCAGGGGAGGACGCTCGTGCCCGGCGGCTCGGCAGTGTGGTGGTGCTGGTCTCCGGCGGATTGCTGGCACTGTTGATGGTAGGACTATGGCTGATACGTGCGCCGGCCTTCCATCTGCTGGGCGCCAATGACCAGGAGCTCTCGCTGATCGAGCCGTACTGGGGCCCCTGGCTGGTGGCCAGCTGGGTGGGCGCCATGGCCTATGTGCTCTACAGCCTGTTTCGTGCCCACGGCAACACGCGGCTGCCCGGCGTGATGATGCTGGTGACCAGTCTGCTCAATCTGGCGCTGGACCCTCTGCTGATCTTCGGTCTCGGCCCCGTGCCGGGGTTCGGATTGGCGGGGGCTGCCTGGGCGACGCTGATCGCCTTCGTGATCGGCCTGATGGTGACGACCTTCAAGCTGTTGCAGGAAGAGTGGATCGCGGTGCAGGGGTTGGTTCAGGAATGGCGGGACTCCTGGCGTCAGCTGACGGGGATCGCGGCACCGGCCATCCTTTCTCAGATGATGCCGGCCGTGTCCGCCATGCTGGTCACGGCCATCGTGGCGACGCTGGGTCAGACCCAGGTGGCCGCCTGGGGGATCGCCTGCCGGCTCGAGACCTTTTCCTTGATCGTGGTGCTGGCGCTCACCATGTCATTGCCCCCCTGGTTGGGGCGGTGCTACGGCGCAGGTCGCTGGCAGGAAGTGCGCCGACTGATGAATCTGGTCGCCAGGATCGTGATCATCTGGCAGCTGGTGCTGGGCGTGGTGGTAGCGCTCCTCGCCGTCCCCTTGTCCCGGTTGCTGGTCGGCAATGAGGAGGTCGGCGCGGCGCTGGTCCTGCTGATCCCCTGGATGCTGCCAAGCTATGCCTTCCTGGGAATCTGCATGCTGGTGGTCTCGGCCGCCAATGCGCTGGGTTGGCCGCTACGGGCCACGCTGCTGTCCTTCCTGCGTCTCTTCGTGTGCTTCCTGCCAGCCGTCTGGCTGGGCGCTGAGCTCGATGGTCTGCGCGGCGTCGCGATCGGGGCGGCCATCGGCAATCTGCTGGCCGGTATCGTGGCCTGGCGTCTCTATCGTCAGGCGATTGGCGGGCTGGGCAAGCTCTCCCGAGGGCCTGTCGAGAGCGCCACCGCGTGATGCCGATGAGGGTGTGTTCGAGAGGGTGAGACTGCCAGGACGAGTCCTTGACGTAGCGCAAAAGCGGCCATTCTAAAAATGGCCGCTTTTTTGTGCGTAATTGCTGGCAGGTTGGCAAAATTAGCTATCAATCATCTGTATTGGAGGCCAATAACAGAATATTCGTGACGGATTTCGCTCTTATACTGGGGTAATTGAGGTCAAGCCACTGAAGGCGGCGCTGCTGCTCGGGGCTGGATCAAGCGATACGTTTCGTGCGCGGCGCACGGAACCCCCTTTCTTCCACCGCCGAGCGCGGTTGCAGTCACGGAGTAGAACAACATGAAGATTCTTGTGCTCGGAAGCGGTGTCGTCGGCGTGACCAGTGCCTACTATCTGGCGCGTCAGGGCCATGAGGTCACGGTCGTGGATCGTCAGGCCAGCCCGGCGATGGAAACCAGCTACGGCAATGCCGGCCAGGTGTCCTTCGGTTTTTCCTCTCCCTGGGCGGCTCCGGGCATTCCGCAGAAAGCCGTCAAGTGGATGTTCCAGGAGCACGCGCCTCTCAAGATCCAGCCGCGCATGGACCCCCAGATGGCCAAGTTCATGGTCAAGATGTTCGCCAACTGCAATGCGGACCGTTATGCCGTGAACAAGGAGCGCATGGTTCGCGTCGCGGAATACAGTCGTCTGTGCATCAATTCGCTGCGTGAAGAGACAGGGCTGCGCTACGAGGACCGTCAGAAGGGCCTGCTGCAGCTGTTCCGCAACGAGGCCCAGGTCGAGGCCGTGCAGAAGGACATGAAGGTACTGGCCGGATGTGGTGTGCGTCACCAGCTGCTGGATGCCGAGGCCTGCGCCGCCGTCGAGCCGGCCCTGGCGCGCGTGCCGGGCAAGTTCATCGCCGGGCTTCACCTGCCGGACGATCAGACCGGTGATTGCCATCTGTTCACCAACCGGCTGGCGGATTACTGCCGTGACACCCTGGGCGTCACGTTCGTCTTCAATACCACGATCCAGCGCATCCAGCGTACTGGTAGCCGGATCGAGAAGGTGATCACCGACCGCGGCGAGATGAGCGCCGACAGCTATGTGATGTGCCTGGGCAGCTACTCGCCCTTCCTGGCACGTGATCTGGATCTGGATCTGCCGATCTACCCGGTCAAGGGCTACAGCCTGACCGTGCCGATCATCAATGCCGATGCCGCGCCGCAGTCCACGGTGATGGACGAGACCTTCAAGGTCGCGCTGACGCGCTTCGATGATCGCATCCGCGTGGGCGGTACGGCGGAGCTTGCGTCCTTCGACCTGTCCCTGCTCGAGAAGCGCCGTGCGACCATCAACATGGTGGTGCGTGATGTCTTCCCGGAAGCGGGCGACTATGCCAAGGCGGAATTCTGGGCCGGCCTGCGTCCGATGACCCCGGATTCCACGCCGATCATCGGTGGCACCAAGTATGACAACCTGTGGCTGAACACCGGACACGGCACGCTCGGCTGGACCATGAGCTGTGGCAGCGCCAGCCTGCTGGCGGACCTGGTCGGCGGGCGTACGCCCGGCATCGACCCGAACGGGCTGAACCTCGGTCGTTACGCTGCCTGAATGTCATGTGCCGTCGTCAGGGTCTGCCGGTGTCGGCGGGCCCGGATCGCTCCCGTTTCTCGTCTCGTGTCATCAGGGAGTCGCTGAGCACGCTGTCTGGTGACGCGTCTCCCATACGCTTCAAGACCTCTCTTTCATCACTCGATACAAGGAAGCCCGCATGACTAAGCAGATCATCTCCACTGACGCCGCACCTGCCGCCATCGGTCCCTATTCCCAGGCGGTGCGTACCGGCAACCTGGTGTTCCTGTCCGGCCAGATCCCGCTGGACCCGGCCACCATGGACGTGGTGGAGGGCGGATTCGAGGCTCAGGCCGATCAGGTGTTCCGCAATCTCAAGGCGGTGTGTGAAGCGGCAGGCGGTAGCCTGGATCAGCTGGTCAAGGTCAACCTGTTCCTGACCGATCTCAGCAATTTCGGCGTGGTCAACACCTTGATGGAGCAGTACTTCAGCCAGCCGTATCCGGCGCGTGCTGCCGTCGGCGTCAAGGAGCTGCCCAAGGGCGTGCTGTTTGAAGCAGAAGGCGTACTGGCACTCTCGTGATGGCTCGCCCATTGCCGGTCTGAAGGAATGACCGGCCTGAACGAGTGGCCGGTCTGAACGAATGACTGGCGCATCGATGCCTTGTCCCTCACTCCCCTCGCTGATTCATCAGCGGGGGGAGTGTCGTTTCAGGGGCATGACGTCTTGAAGGCAGGTGAAGCGTGACATTTGGCGTCAGCATGATTAGCGTAAGGCTAAATGAGCCGGCGCCCACTGCTGACTCTCGGAGCATCGCGGACGAACCCCTTCAAGGAGCAACACCATGGCGCAGTCAGACACAGGCACACGTGAACCCGGCATACGGCTGCGTCAGCTGGAAATGCTGTGGGCGGTGATCGAGTGCGGATCGATGAAGGGTGGCGCGGCGCAGCTGGGCATCAGCGTGCCGGTGGTCTCGCGGGGCTTGGCACAGCTTGAGCAGACGCTGGGCTATTCGTTGTTCCTGCGTGAAGGTGGCCGGCTGGTGCCCACGCCGGAAGCCGAACGCCTGACCCCGTCACTGGCCCGGATGTTCACCGCGCAGTCCGAGCTCAGGCGACTGGCCTTCGGGCCGGGCAGTGGCAAGCGCCCGCGCCTGGTACTGGCAGTGACGCCGTCTCTGGAAGCCTTCAGCACCGGATGGCTTGAGCGCATCGCGGCCAGCGAGTCGCTGAGTGATTGGCTGCCGAGCCTTGAGGTGATGGAAGCCTCGACGCATGCCGCGGCGCTGGCCGAGGGGCGGATACACATGGCCGTCACGCTGGAAGCGCCGGAGGAGCCTCAGGGCGGCAAGCGTGCCAGGACAGCGGCCGCACGCGCGCGCGAACTCAAGCAGAGTCTGCGCGCCCGGGCCCGTGAGGAGACCGTGCTGGTGGAGGGCGCCGAGGAGGGCGCCGGCATCCCTGCGGCGCAGGGCATCTCCTCAGGCATGCCGGAGCTGGGAGACGATGCCGCATTGTCGGAGGTCGGTATCACTCGCCAGGATGATCTGCTGTCCTCTCTGGACGACACGACAGCGGCGGCACAGCCTCCCGTCGAGGCTGCCGACGAGCAGCGCGACGGTGCAGGCCAGACTGCGCTCAAGCTGCCACTGATATTGCTGTGGCCTTCACGCTGGCCACTGCTCGACAAGCCGCTGACGGTGGAACGCCTCAATGAGCGGCCGTTCGTGGAGCTGCCGGAAATCAGCAGTCAGGGGCGGCTGGTCCGTGGACTTCTCAAGCGAGAGCGCGTGACGCCGGCGAGTCTGGTGGAGGTGGCCACGCCTGCCAGCGCCGGGCGTCTGGCGCGCTCAGGCAGTGCTGCCACCATCATCGATGCCCTGTCGGCGCATCAGGTACTCGAGGACGCCGGAGGCGACCTGATCGGCATGCCGCTCTCGATGCGCAGCGAGCGCTATCTGGCGCTCAAGTGGCAGTGGCAGGCAACGCAGGACGATGAATCGCTGCATGAGGTGCAGGCCTTGCTGGTCAGCCTGCTGGAAGAGGCGGTGGCGGCGAGTCTCGCGACGCTGCCTGTCGAGCGCGAGGAATGACGTTCGCGGTGACAGCGAAGGCTGCCGACTGAGGGCGCCTGACAATGTCTCGCCCCCAGCAATGAAAAACCCGCCAATCGGCGGGTTTTTCATCTTTCACGAAGCGTTCGGTCAGGCTCAGCCCTTGACGACGGTCGCGATGGCCTTGGCGACGTAGGGCAGATTCTCGCTGGAGAAGCCGGCCACGTTGGCGCGTCCGGAGCGCACCATGTAGATGCCGAACTCGTCACGCAGGCGATCGACCTGCTCCGGTGTCAGGCCGGTGTAGGAGAACATGCCGCGCTGCTCGGCGATGAAGGCGAACTGCTCATCCAGGCCATACGGCTTGAGCGCCTCGACGAACTCACGACGCAAGCCATTGATGCGCTCGCGCATCTCGGTCAGCTCGCTCTTCCACTCCGCGCGCAGCGTCTCGTCCTCGAGAATGTCGATGACTACCGCACCGCCATGTGCCGGCGGATTGGAGTAGTTCTCACGCGCGGTGATCGCGGCCTGGGAGCGCACGTCCAGCATGCTGTCCTCGTCCTTGGCGATCAGGATCAGGCAGCCGGTACGTTCGCAGTAGATGCCGAAGTTCTTGGAGCAGGAGCTGGTGATGATGGCCTCATCGACATTCTCGGCCAGCAGGCGCACGCCGTAGGCATCTTCTTCCAGACCATCACCGAAGCCCTGATAGGCGAAGTCGATCAGCGGCAGCAGCTTGCGTGACTGGACGACTTCCAGCACCTGGTCCCACTGCTCGCGACTCAGGTCGAACCCGGTCGGGTTGTGGCAGCAGGCGTGCAGCAGCACTACGTCGCCTTCCGGAATCGTCTTGAGGGTCGCCAGCATGCCGTCGAAGTCGAGGCGATTGTTCTCGTCGACATACGGGTAGCTGTGACGCGTCACGCCTGCGGCATCGAAGATGCCCAGGTGATTCGGCCAGGTCGGAGTGGACAGCCAGATATCACGGCCCTTGAGGTTGCTGGCGATGAAGTCTGCCGCCAGACGCAGGGCACCGGTACCGCCGGGCGCCTGAGTGGCGCTGGCACGGTTGGCAGCCAGCACCGGCGACTCGGCGCCCAGCACCATCGGCAGCACGACCTTGCCGAAGCGCGGGTCACCGTGAGAGCCGATGTAGGTCTTGGTGACTTCGCTCTCGACCAGGCGGTCCTCGGCCTGCTTGACCGCACGCATGACCGGCGTATTGCCGTTGGCATCGCGATAGACACCCACGCCGAGGTCGACCTTCTGCGGGTTGGTGTCCTTGTTGAAGGCTTCGATCAGGCCGAGGATGGCATCCCCGGGTACACGCGCAATCTGCTCGAACATCTTATTTCGCTACCTCGTCGGTTCTGGCGGCCATGATGAAATCGTTCTTGTGCAGACCCTTCATCTCGTGGGACCACCAGGTCACGGTGACCTTGCCCCACTCGGTGAGAAGTGCCGGGTGATGCCCGACGTCCTCGGCAATCTCGCCTACGCGATTGGTGAATGCCAGTGCCTGCTTGAAGTTGCGGAACGTGAAGCATCGCTCCAATTGCATGATGCCATCGCGATTGAGCAACTGCCACTCGGGAATGGCGGTCTTGAGCGTCTCGATGTCGCTGTCACTGACCTTGGGGGCATCGAAACTGCAGGCTTCACAGGACTGTCTGGCGAGTTCGGTCATGTCACTATCTCCGGCTTGAGGAAAGAGGGTGGGGCGGGTGAAAAGAAGCGCAAGGCGCCGGTGCGATCAGCGTGGTGCGAAGCGCGGCGTCTTGAGACCGAGCGCCATGGCCTCGTGCACCAGCGCCATGATGTCGCGACTGGCGAGTTCATGCAGATCGTCCAGCGATTCCAGGACATAGTAGAGCGGCTGCAGGATGTCGATGCGATATGGAGTGCGCAGTGCCTCGATGGCATCGAAGGGCAGGTGCTCGGGGCGCTCGAGACTGTCTTCGAGCTCGCCCAGTGCATAGCAGGTCTCGCGTGGCGAGGAAATGATGCCGCCGCCGTAGAGGCGCAGCGCACGACTGCCATCGGGTTGAACCTCGCGCAGCATGCCGAATTCCACCGTCATCCAGTAGAGGCGTGCCAGGTAGACGCGCTCTTCCTTGCTGGCGGCGAGACCGAGTCGACCGTAGGTGGCGGTGAATTCCGCAAAGGCGGGGTGGGTAAGCATCGGGCAGTGACCGAAGATCTCGTGGAAGATGTCCGGTTCCTGCAGGTAATCGAGTTCTTCGGGACGGCGAATGAAGGTGGCAACCGGGAAGCGCCGCTCGGCGAGCAGTTCGAAGAAGCGGGTGAAGGGGATCAAGGCCGGTACTCGTGCGGTTCGCCAGCCGGTGGCGGCCTCGAGCACCCGGTCGATCTCGTCCAGCTGGGGGATGCGATCCCGGGGCAGGTCAAGATGTTCAAGCCCTTGCAGGTACTCGCGGCAGACGCGTCCCTCGACCAGCGCCAGCTGGCGCGTCATCAGCGTCTGCCAGGTGGCGTGCTCCTGATCGCTGTAATGGATCCTGCCCCGGCTATCCGGTTCATGCGCCACGTAGCGGGTGCCCTTGGCCTGAGCCTGCGAGCCGGGCGCAGATACCTGGGATGCCTGTGGCCAGTCACGACCCTGCGGTGCGTTCATGCAACCTCCCGAACGGTATGGCGGCGCTGCGTGGGCAGGCTGCCGTATTGTCATCATGGCGGACATGTCAGTCCCTGCATGTCGATGACTACGCTAGGCCTTGTCGGACAGCCTTGACCAGTGCCACGGCCTGCTTTTGCGCGGCAGATAGCGGTGCGATGCCCCGTCTCTTGTCACATAATCCTGACACCTGTGCGGCTGATGGCCTCGATCAGTGCCATTCGGGCAGTTTTGCGTGCCGGCAATACCGTCTATTGTAAGGAATGCTTTACGAGGTTTTTGATAACGCTTACGTTAACGTCATCGATGTGCCGCATTGCCCTGCGGTAGCTCGAATGATGTCCTCGGGTCATCAGCGTTTCCCCTCCGCGCTTGTGATCCTCAAGCGCCTGACCCTCAGAGCCGTGCCGTCAGAGCCACCCTGACAGCGGCGATATGCCAACGACAATGCCGAGAATGCCATGCGCCTCAAACTGACCTGTCAGAACCGGATCGGGATTCTGCGCGACATCCTGGCCCCCTTTGCCGATTACGGCCTCAACGTGTTGCGTGGTGAGGTCGGTGGGGAGGCCAACAATTCCATCTATCTGCATGTTCCCAACATGCTGCGCATGCAGCTCTCCACCCTGAAGCCAGCACTGGAGGAAATTCCCGGGGTCTTCAAGGTCACCCGGGTCAGCCTGATGCCCACCGAGCGGCGTCATCTGGAGCTCAATGCACTGCTGTCATCGCTGTCTGATCCGGTGATGTCCATCGACATGGAGGGACGTGTGGTGGCGGCCAATCGTGCGGCCGGCAAGCTCTTGGGCGTCCGCATCGATGAGGTGCCGGGGCTGGCACTGACGCGTCACATCCAGGATGTCGACCTGCCGGAGCTGATCCGGCGCAACAACGCCCGCGTCAACGGCCTGCGCCTGCGTGTCGGAGAGGAAACCTTCCTGGCCGACATCGCGCCGCTGCATACCGAGAACGAGGACGTGGCCTCGCTGGCGGGGGCCGTGGTCACCCTGCATCGTGCGGACCGTCTGGGCTCGCGTATCTATCAGATCCAGCGTACCGAGGTGCGGGGGTTCGAGGCCATCTTCCAGGCAAGCCGTCAGCTGTCCGCCGTGGTCAAGGAGGCCAGGCGCATGGCGCCGCTGGATGCCCCGCTGTTGATCGAGGGCGAGACCGGCACCGGCAAGGAATTGCTGGCGCGCGCCTGCCATCTGGCCAGTCCGCGCGGGCAGGCACCGTTCATGGCACTCAACTGTGCGGGCCTGCCTGAGTCAATGGCCGAGACGGAGCTGTTCGGTTACGCCCCGGGCGCCTTCGAGGGGGCACGGCCGGAAGGCAAGCTGGGTCTGCTGGAGCTGACCAGTGGTGGCACCATCTTCCTCGATGAGGTCGGCGAGATGAGCCCGCGCATGCAGGTCAAGCTGCTGCGCTTTCTGCAGGATGGTGGCTTCAGGCGTGTCGGCAGCGATGAAGAGACCTTTCTGGATGTGCGCGTCATCTGCGCGACCCAGCAGGACCTGCCGGCGCTGAGCAGCGAAGGGCGCTTCCGCCACGACCTCTTCCATCGTCTCAATGTGCTGTGCGTGCAGATTCCGCCACTCAGGGAATGCCTGGATGGACTGGAGGAGCTGGCACATCACTTTCTCGAACGTGCCGTGCGCCAGATCGGAGCGCGTGTTCGCACTCTCTCACCGGAGGCGATGGCACGCCTGCGCGGCTATCACTGGCCCGGCAACGTGCGCCAGCTGGAAAACGTGCTGTTCCAGGCGGTCTCGCTGTGCGAGGGCGAGGTGATCGAGGCGCAGCATCTGCGCCTGATTGGCGAGGTGCGCGATGAAGGTCTGGACAGCATCGATCTGGCAGGCAGCCTCGGCGATATCCACGACGAGGTGGAGCGGCGCGTGCTGGCGCGTCTTTATCCGGAGTTCCCTTCCAGCCGACTGCTGGCCAAGCGTCTTGGTGTCTCGCACACCACCATTGCCAACAAGCTCAAGCGCCACGGGATCGGCTCGGAGGCGGACTAGCCGCGCGAGAATCACGCGGGCGCTCACGCACGCGCTCAGACATGCAAACAGGCCAGCGCGCCATCGGAAAGGGGAGTGGCAGGATGCTGCCGAGCGCGTCCCGTCACGCGTGTTTTGATTTGCCCGCTAATAAAGCGTATGATTCCGCCATTCATTAGCAAGCTAAATTGACGTTGGCATCGCGGGGCTCATCCAGGGGGTGAGCCCCGCGGCGTGGAGACGGAGAATCATCATGCAACAAGGCACTGACGACGAAGTGGCGCTGCAGGCGATGAAAGCCTGTGATGATGCTCAACCCCTTCACGAGACCATCAAGCCCTCTCTGGGAGGCCTGCTCGGGCGTGTCCACCGCCTGTGGCGTACCTCGATCACGACCGCGGTCGAGCCATTGGGGATGACGGAAGCCCGCTGGACGGTGATGGTGCATCTGGAGAAGCTTGGCGAGGGCTGTACCCAGCAGATGCTGGCCAGCGAGCTGGGAATCGAGATGCCGTCGTTGACGCGCACGCTCAATCAGCTCGAGTGTCAGCAGCTGATTCGTCGCGAACCCCACGCCACGGATCGTCGTGCTCGCTGCCTGTGGTTCACCGAGGCGGGCCATGAATGCCTTGTGCAATTGGGTGAGCGCATCGCGCGAGTTCGCGAGGAGCTATATGTCGGCTTCGAGGATGAATCGCTGGATCAGCTGGCCGGCATGCTTCAGGCGCTGGAGCGCAATGCCAGGCACAGCATCTCCCGCTCGCAGGCCGAGTCGGCAGGCAATGCCCCGGCATCACGGACAGGTGCCAGAGGGACGCGCTCCCGGTCACCGGCGACGCATCGTGAGTCATGAGTCATGGGTCACCAAGGGGCGAGTCGTCCCCTGGTGAGTCGCCTTGCCGGACGCCTGGCACGGCTGGAGAGTGCCAGGCGCACGGAGGGCGCAAGCGGATCAGCGTGGTGCGTCGTAACGCCCCGGATTGCCGTGGGTGAAGACCACCTGCCAGAGCTGAAGCTGGCGGGCGCGGAAGGCCCCGGCACAGGCACCCAGATAATACTCGAACATGCGCTTGTCCCGCGTCGTGTAGGTGTCGGCCAGTTCATGCCATCTGGCATCGAGGTTGGCACGCCATGCCATCAGCGTCGGGTCGTAGTCGGCACCGAAATTCTGCCAGTCCTCCATGATCAGGTGATGCTCGCTGGCCTGGATCAGTTGACTGGCACTGGGCAGCACGCCGTTGGGGAAGATGTAGCGATTGACCCAGGGGTCCGCGGAGATGTCGCTCAGGTTGGAGCCGATGGTGTGCAGCACGAAGCGTCCGCCGGGGCGCAGCAGCTGCGCGACACGGGTGAAGTAGGTCGCGTAGTTCTTGTGGCCGACGTGCTCGAACATGCCGATGGACACGATGGCATCGAAGGTGCCGACCTCGTGACGGAATTGCTCGTCACGGTAATCCTTGAGCAGGATCTTCACTGGCAGGCCATGGCAATGTTCCCGCGCCAGCGCCGCCTGCTCGGCGGAAATGGTGATGCCGACGACTTCCACGCCATAGTGGCGCGCGGCGTAGGCGGCGAAGCTTCCCCAGCCACAGCCGATGTCCAGCACGCGCATGCCGGGTGTCAGCCCGAGCTTGCGACAGGCGAGATCCAGCTTGGCCTGCTGGGCCTGCTCCAGGTTCTCCGGCGCGATCGGCAGTCCTTTCCAGTATCCGCAGCTGTAGCACAGGGTCGGGTCCAGCATGCGGGTGAAGAGGTCATTGCCGAAGTCGTAATGCACCTTGCCCACCACCTCGGCACGACGACGGCTCTGCAGATTGATGACTCCCGCCTGGAGGCGGTAGGCGATGCGCTCACCAAAGGTGTGGGCTCGCTCCCCCAGCCCATGCTTGAGCAGGCGATGGATCATCTCGTCGATCCGTTCGCAATCCCACCAGCCTTCCATGTAAGCCTCACCCAGCCCCAGACTACCCTGATTCAGCACCCGCCGGAACAGATCCGGATGGCGGACGCAGATATCCCAGGGGTCAGGGCCATTCAGACTGACCCCGGAGCCAGAGAGCAGGCGCTCGACGATCTGTCGTTGACGGTTTTCGGGTAGTGCAACGGGGGCCAGGCGTTGTTCGATACTCATGGAAAAGCCTCCTTGACGGCGCTGGGCGCGTAGAGTCCTGATGGATTCGTCATGGCAAATGGCAGTGATCGACCGCCCCGGGCGTTGGGTAGTCGAGCGTCTCGCATGGCAATGCTCGGGTGTCACGGCTGTCTGGTACGCAAAAGCTTCGCCTCCGCTCCCGCGTGCTGCGCTGTCCTGGGGGGATGGCAGGCGCCGAACTGGCGAGCGCTTTCGTCTCAGCATAGTCAAGAGTCGTCTAATGCGGCGCTGCAATATCCCGTCGTGGGCGGCAACCCGAGGTTGCGCGTTCCGAACGGCCGTTCGTCTCCGGGGTTTCGTGATGCATGAACGCAAGAAAGCCGCCCTCAGGGGCGGCTTTCTTGCGTTCATGCGCTCTTGTGCTCATGCGCTCTTGCATTCATGCACATGGCCTTGCTGTCAGCTCGGGCTGGCTGACGGGAAGGCGCCTCAGCGGCAGCGGATGGTCCAGGCGACCTTGTAGCCTTCACCTTCGTGGGTGGCGGCGGCCATCTCGGTATCTTCATTGATGGTGCCGCCTTCCAGCTGATCGTTGCCTTCGGCTGCCTTGGACATGCTGTCCTGCGGGCCGAAGACACGGGAATCAAGCACGTCGTACTTGTCGCGATCCTGCTCCTCGCAGACTTCCAGAGCGCGTTCCTTGACCTGAGCGATGGCATCGTCACGGTCCTCATCGACGGCGCTGACCTCGTAACGCGTGTCCTGCTTCTCGATCACGCTGGTGTTGCCACAGCCCGCAATGAAGGCGGTTCCGGCGATGGCGACGGTCATGCAGGCGGTGCGCAGGGCGTTGGATGTCATGGTCATGGTCTCTCCTTGGAATGAATCAGGCCAATGGCTCGCAGCGAGACGCCGCTCACGGAGCGAGGGCTGGCGCGAGCGATTGCCATGGCGAAATGGGTTACCCATCGTGCTCTGCTGATTGACGTGGGGGCAGTGTCACTGGCTTCAAGTGTGGCGATGCATCGACGCATCCTGTCGGCCAGGCGCGACGACCTCAATCATGCGCACTGCCACTTTGGTCGTGGCATGTCTCGCATGGGCATGTCGATGCCTCATCTGGACAGCTCACCCGTGGCAAGTGGCCTAGTCTGCAGGGGCCCTTCAGGTCGGACGCCACCGACAGGGGGCAGGTGGTCGGCGTATCGGCAAGTGACGGGAGATGTCGTCAGCGTGCCTGTCTGACGCCGTCCATGCACCAAATCCCATGCCAGCAGGAGCACGTCATGTCAGCCAATGCCAATCGCGGAGTCGTCTACCAGGGAGCGGGGAAGGTGAGTGTCGAGTCACTGGACTATCCGACCCTGGCGCTGGGAAATCGCAAGTGTGAACACGGCGTCATTCTCAAGGTCGTCTCGACCAATATCTGTGGTAGCGATCAGCACATGGTGCGTGGCCGGACCACGGCACCCCAGGGCCTGGTGCTGGGCCACGAGATCACCGGACTGGTCGTCGAGGCTGGCCGCGACGTGGAATTCATCAAGGTCGGCGACATCGTCTCGGTCCCGTTCAACATCGCCTGCGGGCGCTGCCGCAACTGCAAGGAAGGCAAGACGGGGATCTGTCTGAACGTCAATCCGGCGCGTCCCGGTGCAGCCTATGGCTATGTCGACATGGGCGGCTGGACTGGCGGTCAGACGGATTACGTCATGGTGCCCTATGCCGACTTCAACCTGCTCAAGTTCCCGGATGCCGATCAGGCGATGGAGAAGATCCGTGACCTGACGCTGCTCTCCGACATCTTCCCGACAGGCTTCCATGGCTGCGTGACTGCAGGGGTCGGGCCGGGCGCCACGGTCTACATCGCGGGTGCCGGGCCGGTGGGGCTGGCGGCGGCGGTGTCTGCCCAGCTGCTGGGGGCGGCCTGCGTCATCGTGGGCGACATGATTCCCGAGCGTTTGCAGCAGGCCGAGAGCTTCGGCTGCGAGACCATCGACCTGCGTCAGGAAGGCTCGATGGAGGACAAGGTCGAGGCGATTCTCGGCGAGCGCGAAGTGGATTGCTTCGTCGATTGCGTCGGCTTCGAGGCGCATGGCTGTGGATGTGATCATGGGCGTGAGCAGCCGGCGACGGTACTCAACTCGGCAATGGCGCTGACGCGTGCCGGCGGCCAGATCGGCATTCCCGGGCTCTATGTCACCGAAGACCCGGGCGCCGAGGATGAGGCCGCCAAGGTCGGTGCGCTCTCCATGCGCTTCGGACTGGGCTGGGCCAAGTCTCACTCGTTGCACACGGGGCAGTGCCCGGTGATGAAGTATCACCGCCCGCTGATGCAGGCGATCCTGTTCGGGCGCGTCAACATCGCGGATGCGGTCAACGTGCAGGTCATCAGTCTGGAAGAAGCGCCGCAAGGCTACGCGGACTTCGACGGTGGCGCTGCCAAGAAATTCGTCATCGACCCCCATGCCATGGTGCGCAACGGGCGCGCTGCCTGATATCGGGCATGAGAGACCCTTCGTGACAGGAGGCTTTCGCTACAGACGACGCTGCCACGCCCTGTTGACCGGGGCGTGGCAGCGTCGTCTGCATTGTCTGACAGGCGCATGTGAGCACGACAACCTTCAGCGTTTGCAGTGATTCGCGATCAACGTCATCAGGCGGGCGAGTTCCTGCTCGATCCGCTCATCCGGTGCAAGGCCGATATTGAGACGCAGACAATTGCGATAGCGCGCAGATTCGGTAAACCAGGGGCCGATCCGGATATCAAGCTGTGCCTGCTCGGCGGCCTTGCCGAGGGCCCTGGCATCGAGGCCGGGCACCTCGATCCACAGCACCAGGCCACCTTGTGGTTGCGTCACGCGACTGCCCTCGGGCAGATGCTGACTCAGATAGTTGAGGTAGTGGGCCTTGTGCTGGCTGAGCTGGTGACGGACACGTTTCAGGTGGCTGGCATAGGCGCCGGAATCGATGAAGTCCGCGACGGCGCACTGTACCAGCGTCGGCACGCCCAGCGCGCGCTTGAGATACGGCGGAAGGAATCGACCGGGCCGACACCAGCCCAGTCGGTAGCTCGGTGACAGGGTCTTGGAGACCGAACCACACCAGATGACGAAGCCACCTTCGTCGTGGCAGGCCGTTGGCAGTGGCGGCGCTTCGCGATGGGTGAGCTCGAGATAGACATCATCCTCGATCACCGGCACGCGGTAGTGATTGGCAAGCCTGGCCAGGCGCTGTTTCTGCGCGGGAGTGAGGGTGATGCCCTGGGGATTCATGTGAGTGGTGCAGAACAGCCCGGCCTGCAGCTGACCGTTGGCGAGATGCTGTTCGAACTGATCGAGATCGATGCCTTGTGCACTCGAGGGAATCTCGATCACGTCGAGGGACAGCTGCGAGAGCAGATCCAGCAGGCCGTTGTAGCACGGTGAGCTGACTGCCACCGTGTCGCCGGGTTGCGTGCAGACCTCAAGCGCCGTCCTGACCGCATCCATGCAGCCGTGAGTGATGACCAGCTCCTCACTGCCCAGCACAAAGCCGGCCTGGGTGAAATGGCTCGCCAGGGCGCTCAACAGTGCGGGTTCGCCTTGCGCGGCGGGATACTGGGTGAGGGTATGCACGGCCCGCTTCATGGCGCGGCGCAGGCTGCGATCCAGTGCCTGCCGGGTCGCCCTGTCCAGCGCCAGATGCGCAGTGCCCAGCGGCCCGCACCGCCTCTGCGTGCGATGGCGATGCGTGGCGGGCGTGATGACTCGGCTTTCGAAGGACTGCCAGGTGGGCGCGGGCATGACACGTGAAGGCTCGGCGATGAAAAACCCCGATTGTGGGCGAGCCATCAGCCAGCCCTGCGATTCCAGCTCCGCATAACAGCTGACCGCCGTCGACACGCTGATGCCGTGCTGGCGAGCAAACTGGCGCAGCGACAGCATGCGATCCCCGGTGCTGAGTCTGCCGGCCTGAATATCCTGAATGCACTTCTCTGCCAGCTGTCGATAGCGTGCCATGAGTGAACTGTACTGGTGGAATGTCCAGAAACTGTATCTGTACGGCCATGGTGCGGCAAGCGAGACTGGCCCTCGTATGCCGCACGTCATTACCGTGATGTTCCACGGTCGCGGACAGCGGCGGTCATTGCCCGTCGTCAAGGGAACCTCGATCAGGAGACACGCCATGCAGGGACGCGATCTATTGCTCATCACCAGCGTGATGGCAATCTGGGGCTTCAACTTCTCGATGATCAAGCTGGGGGTCAGCGACATGGATCCCTTGCTGATCGCCGCGGCGCGCTTCGCGTGTGCCACCTTTCCGCTCATCTTCTTCATCCGCAAGCCGCAGGTGCCGTGGCGCTACCTGATGGCCTACGGGCTGGTGTTCGGTACCGGTATCTGGGGCATGGCCTCATGCTCGATCACCTTCGGACTGTCCTCTGGCATGGCGGCGGTCCTGTTGCAGACCGATGTGCTGACCACGGTGCTGGTCGGCGTGCTGCTCTACCGGGAGATCATCTCGCCGCGCATGGCGGCAGGCATTCTGGTCTCGCTGGTGGGGCTGGTGGTCTCCGTCTTCACCACCAACGGCAACGTGACCCTGGCGGGACTTGCCTTCATTCTGCTGGCGGCGATCTGCTGGCCCCTGGCTGGCGTGATTCTGCGCAGCTCCGGCACGCGCGCACCTTTCGCCTTCAACCTCTGGGGCATGCTGTTTGCACCGCTACCGCTGATAGCGCTGAGCGTCGCGATGAATGGCTGGGGGGTGCTGAGTGCCACCTATCAACAGTGGGGGATGGATGCCTGGGTCTCGGTGCTGTTCCAGGCCTATCCGACGACCCTCTTTGGTTACTGGGTCTGGAACCGGATGCTGCTCAAGTATCCGATGAGTCAACTGGCCCCCATGACCTTGCTGGTCTCGGTGTTCGCGTTGCTCAGTGGTTACGCCATCTTTGATGAGCAGTTGTCGCTGGCACAGTGGCTCTCGTGCAGCATCTTCCTGTTCGGGATCGCGCTGGTGCTCTATCCCCCGCGTCGCAAGGCGCTTGCGGCCTGTGGCTGATCGCGGCACTCCTGGCCCGGTGCCTGGCGTGGCCTGGCGCTTGTTGTCAAAGGTGCGCTGCGCTATACCGGTGAGCACATGAGGCCAGCGCGTTGCGCATGGTGCTCTCCGCTCAGATGTCCCCGAACAGGAATGCCCCCATGCACGCTTCCGCCACCAGCGCCGTCGATACCGCCAGCCTGATGCCTCAGCACGCCGACTTCTCCGATTGGCCGAACAGCCGTGAATGGCTGGCGCATCTGATCCATTTCGCGACCGTGTCACGTGACTCGAATCTGGCGTTGATCCATTGCCTGCGTGATGCTCTGGAAGTGGCCGGTGTCAGCGCCGAGATCATTCATGATGATGGCGGTGACAAGGCCAATCTGCTCGCGGTGATCGGCCCTGACGTGGAGGGCGGTGTGGTGCTGTCCGGGCATACCGATGTGGTGCCGGTGGAGGGGCAGGCCTGGGACAGTGATCCCTTCACGCTGCGCGAGGCCGATGGCCGCCTGTATGGGCGGGGCTCATCCGACATGAAGGGCTTCATCGCCTGCTGCATGGCGGCGGTGCCGGCGCTGGTAAGTGCAGCGCGTGATGGCAAGCTTGAAAGGCCTGTGATTTTCGCCTTCTCGTATGATGAAGAAATCGGCTGTCTCGGCGCGCCGCGCATGATCGCGCGTCTGCGTGATCGCCTGCCGCGCCCGGCGGCGGTGCTGGTGGGGGAGCCGACCCTGATGAGCGTCGTCGATGCCCACAAGGGCATCACGGTCATCCGCACCACGGTGACCGGCAAGCCGTCGCATTCCAGTCAGGTCAATCTGGGGGTCAGCGCGATTCATCTGGCGGCACGCATGGTCACCTTCATCGAGGACCGCATGCAGGCGCGCATCGATTGTGGGCATCTCGACGAGCGTTTCGAGGTGCCGCATGCCAGCCTGCATGTCGGGCGCATCGAAGGCGGCACGGCCGTCAACATCACCGCAGGGCAGTGCATCTTCGATTGGGAGTTGCGCCATCTGCCGGGCGAGGATGTCGAGGCGATGCTGGCGGAGATCGATGCCTACGCGGAGCGTCTGCTCGTGCCCTATCGCGAGCGGGCGCCCGAGGTGGCGATCCACAGTGAGCGCACGGTGGAGACGGTGCCGGCGCTGGGGCAGGGCGAACGTGATCCGGCGATCCATCTCTGTCAGCGTCTGCTGGGGGAGGCGCGTGCCAGTCAGGCGGTGACCTATGCCACCGAAGCGGGCCAGTTCCAGCGCGAAGGCTGGCCGACGGTGGTCTGCGGGCCCGGCTCCATCAGCGTGGCCCATCAGGCCAATGAGTACATCGACATCCGCCAGCTGGCGGCCTGTGATCGCTTTCTCGCTCAGCTGGTGCGTGAGCAGCAGACGAGCTGAGTGCGAGGGGCTGGCGTGATGCGGACAGGGTCATGAGCTCACAGGATCACAGGGTCCCCGGGCGTGGCGGTTGCTGCTCCGGTATGGGCAGCAGCATGGCGCTGCAGTGACGCAGCAGGTGATCAGTGAGCTGTTCGAGGGTGCTGCCGCCATGGCGCCAGTGATGCCAGTAGAGCGGGATGTCCAGCGCGTGGTCCGGCGCGATATCGACCAGTTCACCGCTGTCCAGCAGGTGGCGCGCCTGCTGCTCGGGAATCATCCCATAGCCCATGCCACTCAAGGCCAGGTGAACGAAGCCTTCTGAGGAGGGACAGAGGTGATGCGGGAAAGGCTCGTCGAAGCCCATCTCGGCCAGCAGCCGATGCTGCAGACGGTCATCCCGGCCATAGACGATGGCGGGCATGCTGCGCAGTATCTCGGCAGGCAGACGTGACGGGATGACGCCATCCTCTCCGGCGATGTGGCGGCGCACGAAATCCGGGCTGGCCAATGCGCGATACCGCATGCTGCCCAGCGGGTGTGAGCGAGCCCCCTGGACCGGGCGTGGGGTCGAGCAGATGCAGCCCGCCACCTCGCCATCGCGCATGCGCTTGAGGGCGACCTCCTGATCTTCCACCAGCATGTCCAGCAGCAGCTCGTGCGTCTGACAGAAGGCACCGGTGACCTGTGGCCACCAGGTGGCCAGCGAGTCGGCATTGATGGCGATGCGCAGGCGCTGCTCGCTGTCACCGAGAGCGGGGATCTGATCCAGCAGGTCATGCTCCAGCAGGCGCACCTGCTGCACATGGTTGAGCAGACGCCGCCCCAGTGGAGTCGGTCCCAGGCGTGGCGTGCGCACCAGTACCGGCTGACCCAGACGGGCCTCCAGCAGCTTGATGCGCTGCGAGACCGCTGATTGTGTCAGGCCCAGCGCGCGTGCCCCGCGCTCGAAACCTGCCTGGTCGATGACGGCGGCCAGCGCCTCCAGCAGTTTGTAGTCCAGCATCAGAAATCCTTATGAGCCATTCCCTGAATCAATTTCCATGATGTATTCATCCTAGCGTACTCTGCCTGCGGCTGCAGCGCCGGGAAGTCCGGAAGCGCGCCGAAGGCAGACAGGGGCGCAACGCGCTGAATCAGAGAGTCAAGCAAGGGAAGGGCAGTGTCATGTGGTGGTCAGTGTTCAATGGAGCAGGTGTCGGGGCCGGGCTGATCATCGCCATCGGCGCCCAGAATGCCTTCGTGCTGGGTCAGGGGCTCAAGCGCGAACATCAATGGTGGGTCGCGGGGCTCTGTGCGCTGTGTGATTGGCTGCTGATCGTGGCGGGGGTCTTGGGGCTGGGGGCCTTGATGCAGCAATCCCCCATGTTGATGAGCATCGCGCGTTGGGGAGGTGTCGCCTTCCTGCTCTGGCAAGCGGTCAAGGCGCTGGGGCGCATGCGCAGTGGTGGGCAGCTCACGGCGAGTACGGCGCTCAAGGCGAGCCTTGGCAAGGTGCTGATGGCGACGCTGGCGGTGACCTTGCTCAATCCGCAGGTCTATCTGGATACCCTGGTGATGCTGGGCGCCATCGGGGCACAACAGAGCTCGCCGGCGGGCTTCATCGCCGGAGCCAGCCTGGCCTCGATGGTCTGGTTCTTCGGGCTGGTGGCCTGTGCTGGCTGGCTGGCACCCCGCCTGACCAGTCCGCGTGCCTGGCAGGTCATCGAAGCCTTCATCGCGGCCATTCTGCTGGCCGTCGCCTGGCAGCTGGGCAGTGGCGCCTGGCTCTAGCGGCTAACGCAAGACGGGCATGTGGCAGTCGCAGGCGTGACGCGCCGATAGGTGTAAAGAAAGCATGACGCAGTGTCAGGCGCTCGCGGCAGTGAGAGCGCCCCGGGTGAGCAGTGTCGAGATGGCCGTCAGCACTATGGCAGAGTTTCGTTACATGTCTGGCGTGGGGGGAGGCAGGATACGGCACCAATGAGGGCGCAAGGTGCATGGGCAGGGCGGCAGGCAAGGCATAGATTCCCGATAACGGAATCGGGACATCACAGGTGATGTGCGGCGCGTTCGCCTGTCATGAAGGATGTCGCCCGCCTTTCTCTACCTTGCCTGCCTTGTCGGCAGCCTGACTCAGGAGTACCTCATGAACGCACCGGCGCGTATCGAACAGCACAATCCCATCGGCACGGACGGCTTCGAGTTCGTCGAGTTCACGGCCCCGGATGCGGCCGGCATCGATGCCCTGCGCAAGTTGTTCAATCAGCTCGGATTTACCGAGACCCGTCGCCATCGCTCCAAGCAGGTGTTCCTGTTCCAGCAGCATGGCATCAATGTGGTGCTCAACGCCGAGCCGAACAGCCCCGCGGCACGCTTCGCGGCGATTCATGGCCCGAGTGCCTGTGCGATGGCCTGGCGCGTGGCAGATGCCGAGCAGGCGCATCGCTACGCGCTGGCGCACGGTGCGCGCAGCGTCGAGCATCCGGTCGGGCCGGGCGAGGTGGGCATCCCGGCGGTGCAAGGGATTGGCGGCTCGGTGCTGTATTTCGTGGACCATCACCGGGAACGCTCGATCTACGACACCGACTTCGTCGCCATCGAGGGGGCGATGGAGAATGCCAACAGCGTCGGCCTGCATACGCTGGATCATCTGACGCACAATGTCGGACGCGGCCAGATGGATGTGTGGGCGGACTTCTATGCTCGTATCGCCAACTTCCGCGAGATCCGTTATTTCGATATCGAGGGCAAGATGACCGGGCTCTTCTCGCGGGCCATGACAGCGCCCTGCGGCAAGATGCACATTCCCATCAACGAGTCCGCCGATGACAACTCCCAGATCGCGGAATTCATCCGGGATTACAACGGGGAAGGCATCCAGCATCTGGCGATGGCGACGGATGACATCTATGCCACCGTCAAGGCGCTCAAGGCCAATGGCGTCAAGTTCCTGACCACACCCGAACCCTATTATGAAAAGGTCGATGCACGGGTGCCCAACCATGAAGAGAACGTCGAGGATCTCAAGGCCTTGAGCCTGCTGGTGGATGGCGCACCGGGTGAAGGAATCCTGTTGCAGATCTTCACCGAGACGGTGATCGGGCCGATCTTCTTCGAGATCATCCAGCGCAAGGGCAATGACGGTTTCGGTGAAGGCAATTTCAAGGCGCTGTTCGAATCCATCGAGGAAGACCAGATCCGTCGCGGGGTGCTGGAGGGCGAGCGGTGAGCTTCATCGCGAGCAGCGGGCGCTCACCAGAGCTGGCCCGCCGGAGTGACCGGCTAGCGAGGCCGTCAGCCTGAACCTTCCGCCTGATGAACCTTCCGCCTTGAAACGACGACGCCCCGCCGAGATTCGGCGGGGCGTCGTCGTTTGGTCAACTGGCCTTCATGGCGTCATCACATCGTCGGCACGCGCTGATGGTCGATCACCTGACGCAGCACGAAGCTTGAATGCACGCCGGTGACGCCCTCGATACGGGTGATCTGCTTGAGCAGCAGGTCGTGATAGTCATCCATGTCATTGACGACCACCTTGAGCTGGTAGTCGGCTTCCTGACCGGTGATCAGCAGGCACTCCATCACCTGGGGCAGCGCCGCGATGGTTTCCTCGAAGTTGGCGAAGCGCTCCGGGGTATGGCGGTCCATCGAGATATGCAGCAGCGCCATCAGGCTCAGGCCCAGCTTGCGGGCATCGACCTGTGCCCGATACCCCGTGATCATGCCGCTTTCTTCCAGGGCACGTACCCGGCGCAGGCAAGGTGACGGTGACAGGCCAATGCGCTCGGCGAGCTCCTGATTGCTGATGCGTCCCGACTGCTGGAGTTCGTCAAGAATCCGTCGATCGAAGCGGTCCAGTGTCGGGAGAGAAATGTTCTGGCTCATTTTTCGCAATCCATTGGCGGTGAAGGTGTGAATTATGAAATAAAATGCTTTCAAGATGGCGGTTTAGTGGGTTTTTCGCAATCATGCGCCCCGATATGAAGCATATACTGTAATCACTGTTCAGCGATTCAGATGTTCGACCATCAGGGTCGTGCGAGCAGGCGGACTGGCCACCCTGTCCAGCCCGCTTCCTGCGGAACCCGGCTCGCTTCTGATCGATGCGAGGCCGCTGAGAGGCATTCGACGGTGATCCCGCGATCTCTCCTTCCGCGCTGGCAACCGTGATCCGGAGCCACGTCCTGTCGCAGGTAGCGGCCATGTTCTCTACCTCCGACTTGCTTGCCTGTCGCGCTGGCGGCAAGCTTTCGGATGCGAGGGCCTTGATGCCCTCGTCATCTCACATTTACTCAGGCGCCCCGATTGGGACACTGTTGAGCGGGAAAGGTGCCATCGAATCCGCATCCGGATGTCGAACGTTGCTTTCCACGCCCACCACGCCAAGGACACGACCATGACTGCTGCATCCACGCCAAGTGCTGCCTTCGACCACACCAAATATCGCCCCGTCACGCCTGTCGCGCTGACCGACCGCCAATGGCCGTCGCGTACCGTGACCCAGGCGCCGCTATGGGCCAGTGTCGACCTGCGCGATGGCAACCAGGCGCTGCTTGAGCCGATGACGGTCGAGCAGAAGAAGCTGATGTGGAAGCTGCTGGTCAAGATCGGCCTCAAGGAGATCGAAGTCGGTTTCCCGTCCGCCAGTCAGCTCGATTTCGACTTCGTGCGCTGGTTGATCGAGGAAGACCAGGTGCCTGAAGGTGTCAGCATCCAGGTGCTGGTGCAGGCGCGTGAGCACTTGATCGCCCGTACCTTCGAGTCACTGGTCGGGGCGCGCGATGCCGTGGTGCACGTCTACAACTCCACCTCCACCGTTCAGCGCGAGCGGGTGTTCGAGATGGATCGTGAGGGCATCAAGGCCATCGCCGTCGAAGGTGCGCAGCTGGTCAAGGACTACGCTGCGCGTTACCCGGACACCCACTGGGTGTTCCAGTACTCGCCGGAGAGCTTCACTTCCACCGAGATGGATTACGCCGTCGAGGTCTGTGAAGCGGTGATGGATGTCTGGCAGCCGACACCGGACAATCGCTGCATCCTCAACCTGCCGGCCACGGTGGAAGTGGGCCCGCCCAATCACTTCGCGGATCAGGTCGAGTACTTCATCAAGCACTTGAGCCGTCGTGACTGCGCGATCATCTCGCTGCATACCCACAACGACCGGGGCGGTGCCGCTGCCGCTGCCGAGCTCGGCCTGCTGGCCGGGGCGGACCGCATCGAAGGGACCTTGCTGGGCAATGGTGAGCGCACCGGCAACATGGACCTGATCACCCTGGCGATGAATCTCTACAGCCAGGGCATTGACCCGGAGCTGGATCTCTCCAATCCGGACGAGATCATCCAGGTCTACACCGAGTGCACCAACCTGCCGGTTCACCCGCGTCACCCGTGGGTCGGGGAGCTGGTCTACACCGCCTTCTCCGGCAGCCATCAGGACGCGATTCGCAAGTGCCTCAAGAAGCAGCAGGCGGACGAGCCGTGGCAGGTCGCCTATCTGCCCATCGACCCGCAGGATCTGGGTCGCGACTTCCAGGCGGTGATTCGCGTCAACAGCCAGTCCGGCAAGGGCGGCATGGCCTTCCTGCTCGAACGCGATCACGGCATCAGCCTGCCGCGCTGGATGAGCCTCGAGCTCGCCCCGCACGTGCAGAAGGCCAGCGAGCAGGTCAGTGGTGAGCTGTCCAGCAACCAGATCCGCGCGATTCTCGATGCCAGCTTCAAGCGCGAGGCACCGCTGAGTCTCAAGGGCTATCGACTGGATCGTGAGGGGGCCGAGCAGCTCACCGCGACACTGATTGACGAGAAGGGTGAGCAGATTGCCCTGGCCGGTGAAGGCAACGGTGCCATCTCCGCCTTCATGGATGCCTGGCAGCGCCACACCGGTGCCACCGTCAGCGTGGTGGACTACGGCGAGCATGCGCTCGGGGAAGGCAGTGATGCCGTAGCGGTGGCCTTCGTGATGCTCAATCTCGATGGCAAGCGCGTCTGCGGCATGGCCGAGGATGGTGACACCGTGAGCGCGTCACTCAAGGCGGTGCTGTCGGCGGTCAATCGCGGCCTGGAAAGCAGTGCACGCAGTGAAGCGGAACGTGCCGAAGAGGCGGGTACCGTCGCCGTCTGACGGCAATGAGCGACACGAGCGTCCACGAAAGGCGGAAATCCTGCTTGCAGTGACGGTCCACGAAGCCCTCGCCCCTTGCGGCGAGGGCTTCGTCGTTTCTGAAGGCCGATCACTCCCCAGCCCAGTCATGGCAAGGGATGAGCGCAATGTCAGTAGCTGATAACCCCGGCCTTGGCATGGCGAGCGGATATAGACTTTTGTCGGAAGTTGTCTGACGAGTCAATATCCGGACTTGCACCGGTGCCATCCCTGCGTATCATCGCTGCATCCGCGTAAATGATAACGATCTGGTGGTACAACGGATTCGAGAGCACAACAATTCCAAGCGGTGCAAGGGCAACCCCCCTGAGTGACGAGACAATGGATGTGTCCCCATCCCCTCGTCGGTCGGGATTCGCCGGTGCACCTCTCGTTCAGGAGGTCCGCTAGAACAACCCACAACTACTCATCGGTATCGCATGATTCAACTTGATGCTATCACTACCCTGCTGCTGGCGGCGCTTGTCCTCGTCGTCGGTCATCTGATTGTCGAGCGCGTACGCGTGCTGCGCGAGTTCAACATCCCCGAACCTGTGGTCGGCGGTCTCATCGCCACCCTCATCGTTACCGGCCTGCGTGGCCTGGGCTACGAGTTCCAGTTCTTCGCCGGTCTCCAGACCCCCTTCATGTTGCTGTTCTTCGGCTCGGTCGGCCTGTCGGCGGACGTCCGCATGATTCGTGCCGGCGGCAGCAAGCTGATCCTGTTCCTCGTGCTGGTCATCGGCCTGCTCATCCTGCAGAACCTGCTGGGTGTCGGTGTTGCCAGCCTGTTTGGCCTCGACCCGGTACTGGGGCTGCTCGGCGGTTCCATCACCATGTCCGGTGGTCACGGTACAGGGGCTGCCTGGGCCAACGTCTTCGCCGACGAATATGGCATCAATGGCGCGATGGAAGTCGCGATGGCCTGTGCCACCTTCGGGCTGGTGTTCGGGTCGCTGATCGGTGGGCCGACGGCACGTTTCCTGATCAATCGCATGAAGCGTGAAGGACAGGACATCAATGCCCAGGTCAGCGATTCCGAGTATGACGAGACGGAAGTCCAGCACCCGCTGAATACCGCCAATGCTCTGAAAACGCTCTTCATGTTGCTGCTCGGGGTCGTCAGCGGTCAGCAGCTGCAGGCACTCACGGCGGATACGGCCTTCTCGCTGCCGACCTTCGTGTGGGTGCTGTTCAGCTGTATCGTCATCGGCAACGTGGTGCGCGCCTTCGGCGACAAGCACCTCAATACCCATGCCGTGGATGTGCTGGGCAACATCAGTCTGTCCATCTTCCTGGCACTGGCACTGATGACGCTCAAGCTCTGGGATCTGGCCAATCTGGCACTGCCGATTCTGGCCATCCTGCTGGCACAGGTCGCGCTGGTGTTCCTCTACACCACCCAGGTCACCTTCCGCCTGATGGGCAAGAACTACGACGCTGCGGTGCTGGTCGCGGGTAACTGTGGTTTCGGCATGGGCGCCACGCCGACGGCGATCGCCAACATGCAGGCGGTCACGCAGCACCACGGGCCGTCGCGTCTGGCCTTCATCATCGTGCCGGTGGTGGGTGGCTTCCTGATCGATATCGCCAACTCGCTGATCATCAAGGGCTTCCTCGGCTTCTTCTGAACATGACAGCAGGTGTCATGATGAGATGTTGCAGAATCTGCCTGGCATGAACGACAACGCCGGACTCCATGGGAGTCCGGCGTTGTCGTTTCGGGGAATCCCCCTTGCGGCGCGAGTGATGGGTCACGTCACGCTGTCAGGGAATCAGCTCCACAGTGCCACGATCAGGCCATAGGCCAGCAGCGTGACCACCACGGTGCCTGCCAGGTTCAGGAAGAAGCCGGCGCGCATCATGGTCTGGATCTTGAGGTGCCCGGTGGCGAACACGATGGCATTGGGTGGCGTGGCCACCGGCATCATGAAGGCGCAGCTGGCCGCGATGGCCGCCGGCACGGTGATCAGCAGCGGGTCGATGTCCAGCGACAGCGCAAGCGCGCCCAGCAGGGGCAGGAAGGCGGCGGCCGTCGCGGTATTGGACGTGACCTCGGTCAGGAAGATGATCACCAGTACCACGATGCCCACGAGCCCGATGAGCGGCAGCACGCTGAACATCGACAGCTGTCCGGCGATCCACTCCGCCAGACCCGAGCTCTTGATGACGCCCGCCAGTGCCAGTCCACCCCCGAACAGCAGCAATACGCCCCAGGGCAGGTCACGCGCGTCTTCCCACACCAGCAGGCGGCGACCGCGTGAGGTGCCGGAGGGAATCGCGAACAGCCCGACGCCGATGGCCATGGCGATGCCGGTATCCGACAGCCACTCAAGGCCGCTCTGATTGATCAGCGGGCGGAACATCCACAGCAGGGCGGCTACCAGGAAGGCGATGCCGACACGTTTCTCGGCGCTGCTCATGACACCCAGTGCCTTGAGCTCACGCTTTATCATCTCGCCACTGTCCGAAGTCTCGGATGCGAAGGAGAAGGGCGTGCGAGTCAACCACCACCAGGTGATGGTGCACATCGCGATGGCCACCGGCAGGCCGACGACCATCCACTGGGCGAAGCCGATCTCGATGCCCTGGTCACTGGACAGGTAACCCGCCAGCAGGGCATTCGGCGGAGTGCCGATCAGTGTCGCGATACCGCCAAGGCTGGCGGAGTAGGCGATGGCCAGCAGCAGGGCGGCGGCATAGCGCTTCAGCTCCGGGTCGTCGCTGTCGCGCTCATCCCGGCCACTGGACATCAGGCTGACCACTGACATGCCGATGGGCAGCATCATGATGCTGGTCGCGGTATTGGATACCCACATGCTGATGAAGCCGGTGGCGATCATGAAACCGGCGATCTGACGGCGGGGCGAATGGCCGGCAAGCTTCAGCGTATGCAGGGCCACGCGGCGATGCAGGTCCCAGCGCTGCATGGCGATCCCGAGCAGGAAGCCACCGAGGAACAGGTAGATGGTCGGATTGGCATAGGCTGCCGTGGTGCTCTTGATGTCGTCGATGCCAAGTGCGGGCACCAGCACGATGGGCAACAGCGATGTCACCGGTATCGGCAATGCTTCGGTGGCCCACCAGGTCGCCATCAACAGCGCCAGGCCCACGCAGAGCCAGGCGGTGTCCGGCATGTCGCCCGGGGCAGGGGTCAGCCAGGTCAGCAGCAGCAGGAGCGGACCGAGTATCAGACCGATACGCGCCGCAAGTGGCGCTTGTGGCGGCGTGGAGGATTGATCAACGACGTGATCGGTAGGTTGCTCAGGCATGTCGACTCCAGAGAAGCCCGCTGGCGACAGGCTTCCTCATCATGTTGGTCATCGTGTTGTTGGTATGGGTCATGGTAGGTGATGGCACGTTGTCGTGTTGGCGTTGTTCACTGCACGGCATGCATTCGTTCCTGAACGGGAGGTCATGCACGTCGTGTCATGCTGCCTGCGTCGGTCGATCGCCGCCGAGAGTCGGTCAGGTGGGGCTTTCGGGCCGGCAGGCGGCGCCATTGTCTCAGCATTGCGCCACGGCTCAATAGCCTTCATTGCCTGTTTCGAAACTCCCGTGGGTGAAACCTTGACGCCGCGCAAGCGCGACGCTCGATCCGAGGCGCTCAGGTCGCGTGCGAGGCCTTGCGTGACGCCATCCTGCACGGGTCAGGTTGCTGTCTGGCGACAGACGCTGTCGTTGGCTGTGGACTTGTGAGCCCAAGGGCTGGAAGGTAGGGTTAGCAGCCATGAACGGGGCCGGCGCAGGTCAACTGCGCGGCCCACTGTCGCGTTACTTTCACAAGGAAGATGATGGATGATTCTGGTCACGGGTGGTGCAGGCTACATCGGGTCTCATACGGTATTGGCGCTCATGGAGGCCGGCCATCAGGTGCTGGTGCTGGACAACCTGTCCAATGCCAGCGAAGCCTCCCTCGCGCGTGTGGCGACGCTTGCCGGACGCGAAGTGCCGTTCGTCGAAGGGGATATCCGCAACGGCGCGCTGCTCGACAGCCTGTTCGAGCGTCATGATATCGAGGCCGTGGTCCACTTCGCCGGGCTCAAGGCGGTGGGCGAGAGCGTCGCCAAGCCGCTGGCCTACTACGACAACAACGTCAATGGCACCCTGGTGCTGTGTGATGCCATGGCGCGGGCCGGCGTCAAGCGTATCGTGTTCTCTTCCTCCGCCACCGTGTATGGCGATCCGGCGTCCACGCCGATCCGTGAAGACTTCCCGACGTCCGCGACCAACCCCTACGGCCGCTCCAAGCTGATGGTCGAGGAAGTGCTGCGTGACCTGTCCGTGGCGGATGACAGCTGGCGCATCGCGCTGCTGCGCTATTTCAATCCGGTGGGTGCCCACGAGTCCGGTACCATCGGTGAGGACCCCAACGGCATCCCCAACAACCTGGTGCCCTATATCAGCCAGGTGGCGGTGGGTCGCCTTGAAGAGCTGGCCGTGTTCGGTGATGACTATCCGACGCCGGATGGCACCGGGGTGCGTGACTACATCCACGTCGTCGACCTGGCCGATGGCCACCTCAAGGCGCTGGACTATCTGGCCGGTGAAGCGCGTGATGGCGTCCACACCTACAACCTGGGCACCGGCACTGGCTATAGCGTGCTGGACATGGTCAAGGCCTTCGAGAAGGCCAGCGGTCGCCCGGTGCCTTATCGCATCGCGCCGCGGCGTTCCGGTGATATCGCCGAATGCTGGGCGGAGCCGGACAAGGCCTTCAAGGAATTGAAGTGGAAGGCGGAGCTGGGGCTGGATCGCATGATGGCTGACAGCTGGCGTTGGCAGTCACGCAACCCCAATGGCTATCGCAGCAACTGAAGCAGGCATAGCAGCACCGATTGAGATGGGCGTGCGAGTGAGCTCGCACCCCGTCATCAATGGCTTCCTGGAAGCGGCCGTGGGCAGAATCCGCGGCCGCTTTTGCGTATGATGGCCCCGAGCTGAAAGCCGCGTGCTGACTCCCTTGAATTATCTGCGAGACTTCCATGAATCAGTCTGATGTCACCCCTGATCTTGAACTTCTGACGGCCATCGAGACGCTCTGCCGTGAAGCGGGGCAGGCGATACTCGCCGTTGCGCAGGGCGGCGATCTCGAGACACGCGCCAAGGCCGATGACAGTCCGGTGACGGCCGCCGATCTTGCGGCACACCGTGTGCTGGTGGAGGGGCTGGCGCGCCTGACGCCGCAGATTCCGGTGCTCTCCGAGGAAAGCGACAAGGCGGATATCGTGGCGCGCCGTGACTGGCAGACCTTCTGGCTGGTGGACCCGCTGGATGGCACCCGCGAGTTCGTCAACGGCAGTGGCGAATACACCGTCAATGTCGCCTTGATCCAGGGGACGCGCAGCGTGCTGGGCGTGGTGGATGCGCCGGTGCTCAGGGCGACCTGGAGCGGGCTTGATGGCGTGGGCGCGTTTCGCGAGGACGCCAATGGACGAACGGCCATTCGCGTCAGCCCGGAGCCCGAGGTGTTGAGAGTCGTGGCCAGCAAGTCGCATCTCGATGCGCAGACGGCGGCGCTGATCGAGCGTCTGACGCCGGTCGAGACCGTCAGCTGCGGCAGTTCGCTGAAATTCTGTCGTATCGCGGAAGGCGACGCGGATCTCTACCCGCGCTATGCCCCGACCTGCGAGTGGGACACCGCCGCGGCGCAGGCCGTGCTGGAAGCGGCGGGCGGGTGTGTCTTCGATGCGCAGAGCCTGACCGATGGTCAGCCGGATGTCCTGCGTTACAACGCGCGTGACACCCTCAGAAATCCTTTCTTCATTGCCTGTGGCCAGTCTGACGGCCGCTGGCGCCAGGTGCTGGAGTGCTGACGCTTGCGCCTGAGCGAGATGACTCATGATGCGTGAAACCCATGACAATGAGCGGCCCGGGGCCGGTGGTGGCGAAGGCATGCTGCGCCGCGCGGGGCGTGCTCTCTTTGCCAGACGCGCCGATGGCGGTGTCGCCGGTGGGCTGATCAGCGCCGTGCTGCTGTCATCGCTGGCCAGTCTGGTGCCATTGATCTACCACGGGCTGCTCGAGGGCGGTCTGATCCTGGTCGGTAACCTGCTGCTGTGGCCGTGTCTGCTGGCGGCAGCCCATCGCCCACGCTGGCGCTGGCTGGCACTTGGTCTGATGGCCGCGCTGGGCGTCAATCTCTCGGCCAGTGTGGTCAGCGCCGTCTATTACGATTCGCGCTATGGCCTGGCCTTCGCGCTGAGTTCGCTGGATACCAGTCGCAGCGAGTCGATGGCGATGCTGTTCAAGTTCCCGCTGGCACTCATCGTGCCGCTGGGGTTCTTCCTGCTGGCCCTGTCACTGGCCAATCGCCATGGGGCGGGGTTGGCTCGCGCCCGGCTGGGGGGGCGTAGCGGAATCGCCTTCGTGCTCTGGATGCTGATGCTGCTGGCAGGTAGCTGGCAGTGGGGGCGTGCCAGCGTGCCGCTGGCCATCACCACGCTGTCGGTATCGCCGGGCTGGAACCTGGCCACCACCTCACACGCCTGGTGGGAAAAGGAGCGTTTCAAGGCACTGATGGCGGATGACTACGATTTCGGCAAGGTCACGCTCAGCCCTGATGTGCCGGATGATGCGGTCTTCGTGCTGGTGATCGGTGAGTCCCAGCGGCGTGATCAGTTGTCGCTCTACGGGTATTCGCGCCCGACCACGCCCAATCTCGACGCCCGTCGTGATCAGCTGGTGGTCTTTGACCAGGCCATCGCGCCGGCGCCGCAGACGGTGCTGGCGGTCCCGATGCTTTCCAGTCTGATGGACCCGCGCACCTTCTCGCCGCGCTATCTGGATGCCAACCTGATTTCACTGGCCAATCAGGCCGGCATGCATACGGAGTGGCTGTCGCGTCAGGGGCTCGATATCACCTCCGAGCGCACCTGGATCACCGCCATCGCCCAGCGTGCCGACGTCGCCAGAACCATCATGACGGAGTACGACGACGGACTGCTGGATGCACTCGATGAGGCACTGGCGCGCAAGGTCAAGGGGCCGCGACTGATCGTGCTGCATCTGTACGGCAGCCATCCGCCGGCCAGCCTGCAGTACCCCGACTCGCTGCGTTACTTCCTGACACCGGACAGTACCTCGCCGCTGACCGATGCCTATGACGACAGCATCCGCTTCACGGACCAGGTGCTGGAGGGCGTCTTCCAACGTCTCGAGGGTCGCCATGCCGGCGTGCTCTACCTTTCCGATCATGGTCTTGAGCATGATCCGCTCAGCGATGCTTACGTGCATGGCGGTGATCGCCCCAGCCAGGCGCCTTATCGCATTCCCCTGTGGCTGTGGCAGGCGGGGCGTGGTCCCAATCCCGAGCGTGAGATAGTGCATCTGCGCGAGCATGCCCGTCAGCCGTTCGCCAGTTTTGATCTTCCCTATCTGGCCAGTGACTGGATGGGAATCCACTTCTCGGGGGACAAGCCATGTCTGTCACCCTGGTCGGCCTGCTATCAGCCGCGCGAGCGCCATCCGGTGCTGGATCAACTGGGGCGTCTGAACTTCTTCGAGGATCTGCCGTCGGACTTTCTTGCCCGGCCGCTGGCCCCCGGTGCCGAAGAACTGGAAGAGGCCGTGGAGGCCACGACGCGTCTGCTGGAAAGTCCGGATGGCTTGCTCGACAGCGCTTCGGATGGCGCGTCATCCGCTCGTGCACAATCTTCTGGCGTGACGGCGAGGGAAACCTCCGCGCCGATCACCCTGTCACCCCCTTCACTACCCTCAGAGACACCCAAGGACTGACATGAAAATCACTGTCTTCGGAACAGGTTACGTAGGTCTGGTCACCGGCACCTGTCTGGCGGATGTTGGCCATGACGTGATCTGCATGGACGTGGACGCCGCCAAGATCGAGCGCCTCAAGCAGGGTGAGATCCCCATCTTCGAGCCGGGGCTCGAGAGCATGGTGATGCGCAACGTGGAGGCAGGACGTCTCAACTTCACCACCGACGCCCGCGAGGCCGTCGCGCACGGCGTGCTGCAGTTCATCGCC
>NZ_JAPNXT010000008.1:0-227243 GCF_030397495.1 Cobetia sp. 14N.309.X.WAT.E.A4 | reverse complement strand
TCTTTCACCGCTGGTAACGCCATGCGTCCCCGGCAGCGGATGCGTACTTTACGCATTCACCGGCCTGGTTTCAAGGCCTTGTGGATAAAAGATTCATCCACATGCCCTCCAGAACGACTCCCCTTCTGACCCCGTGACAAGACTGGCCACCTTGCAGCCGCCTCGGCGCGGCTGATCTTGTCAGGCGACACACGCTTCGCGCTCTGAGGAATGTGCCATGGCCGCAGCCATCACGAGGTCTCGCCCCGCTGCCATCTCGCATACGCTGCCCACGATGATCAGGCAGGGTGTCGGCAGCGGGCGTTCTGCCAGACGAGCCACCATGTCGCCCAAGGTGCCGTGCAAGGCCTGCTGCTCGGGGAGGCTCGCATTGGCCACCAGCATCATCGGCCAGTCTGACGGCAGACCATGGCGCTGCAGCTCATCACAGATGGTGTCGAGGCGATTCAGCCCCATATAGAAGAGCAACGTTTCATCCCGGCGTGCCAGCTGCTGCCATTCGGGCTGGTCATTCCGGTTGCACAGCTGGGCGGTCACAAATCGCAGCCGCTGAGCATGAGCCCTGTCGGTGAGCGGCATGCCCAGCGAAGCTGCCGCACCGGCGGCCGCGGTGATGCCGGGAACGACATGACGGGTGATGCCAGCCTCATCAAGTGCCGCCAGCTCTTCTCCCATGCGACCGAAGATACCGGGATCCCCGCCCTTGAGCCTGACCACACGCATACCCTCCTTGGCCAGACGCACCATCAGCGCGCCGATCTCGTCCTGGGGTACGCTGTGATTGCCGCAGGCCTTGCCGACGTAATAGCGCTCACAGTGCATCGGAAGCTGAGCCAGAATCTCGTCACCGACCAGGCGATCATAGACCACGGCATCCGCTGCATTGAGCATTCTCCAGGCCTTGAGCGTCATCAGATCCGGATCCCCCGGCCCGGCTCCGACCAACGCGACCTGTCCCGGAAGAAGCCCGTGCCAGGCAGGCGTGATGGCCCCGGCATCAGCCCGTGATCGTGCCTGTCCGCCAATGGCACGCCACTCGCGACGCGACAGCAAGCCTTCCGTCAGCCGTGCCATGGAGATGCCGAGGGTTGCTGAATTGATGCTCGATGCCATCAGATCACGCCATTTCCAACGAATCAGTCCGCTCATCGGATCGCTCCTCTTCCACAAGACGTTTGAGTTCAGGCAGGCAGGAGCCACAGCGAGTGCCGCAGGCCAATCGCGCCCCCAATGCTTCCACGCAACGGTCACCCGACTGGATAGCCTGCCGAATCGTGAGTTCGCCGACCTGATGGCAGGCGCATACCATCGTCCCGACATCCGCCTGACCAGAGAGGCGTCCGGCGAGGAGACTGCGACGCTCAAGTGCAGAAAGCTGGTCAGAGGCGAAACATTCCCCCAGCCAGGCGATGTTGGGCTGTCGGTCGGAGCGTGCCGCGCCAGCGGTGACCTTCAACCACCAGATCAGCCGTCCCTCACGAAAACCTGCGGCACTGATGCCTCCCTGTGCCACATCCTGTGCCCAGAGCCCCGCCTGAACACTCAGATGCCTTTCACACCAGAGCGCCCAATCCGGCTGCCCTTCCCCTGCCAGCTGATAGCGCACCAATGTCGCCTGCGGGATGCGCGCCCAATAGCATCCCTCGAGCTCTGTCATCGCGCCTGCAAGATCTTCATGCCCACCCCATACGCCAGGGGCGATCAGCAAGGTGGCCTGCCATTCACAGGGCAATGGCATGACATCGACCGCGCCATGCTTGGATTCCGGCTGACCGGAGAAAGGATCGACCAGGCCGGCCAGCAACGCCCCGGCGCGCCCGTGACTGGCGAAGTGATCATTCCAGTGCATGGGGATGAACACCTCACCCTGACGCTGGCCATGACTGATACGCACACGCGCACGATAGTCGCCACGCACGCCCCCCTGCTCATCACGCCCTGCAAGCTGCGCCAGAGCCCCCTCCTGCAGACCGCGAGCCGCGGCATCCTGCGGGTGAAGCTCCACGAAGGGTTCGGCGCGATGATTCATCAGGCGCGCGCTGCGCGCAGTCCGTGTCATGGTGTGCCACTGATCACGAATGCGACCGGTATTGAGGCGCAGCGGTGTCGCATCACTCAGCGCCTGATGCGGCAATTGCGGGGTCACGGGCACCAGCCGTGCGCGACCATTGGGCGTATTGAAGGTGGCATCCTCGAACAACCGCAATGTGCCGATGAGCTCCCCCTTCTCACCACGCCGTACCGGCCATTGAATCGGTCTGAGCGCGTCATAGCCCTCGCGATCCAGCTCGGCCAGCGGCGCGATGTTGAACAGCCGCCTGATCGAGGAAGCCGCCAGAGGCTTGCTGCCCGCCTTGTGACGTGGCGCGACGTTGCGGAAGCCGGACAACCTGGCGTGCTCGCGGAAGATCGCGTGGGGCCCCGAGTAGCCAAATGCCGCCTGGTACCCCATGCGCTTGCCGACCTCCGCCAGCTGCCACCAGTCGTGACGTGCCTCGCCCGGCGGTGCGAGCAACCCACGCTGACGCGAGATGCAGCGCTCGGAATTGGTGACGGTGCCATCCTTCTCGCTCCAGCTGCTGGCCGGCAACACCACATCGGCATACGCCAGGGTGTCGCTGTCCGCCATGCACTCGGAGACGATCACCAGCGGACAGGCCGCCAGCGCCGCACGTACGCGCGTACTGTCCGGCAGACTGACCGCCGGATTGGTCGCCATGATCCATAGCGCCTGTATCTCTCCACGCTCGATCGCCGCGAACAGTTCGACCGCCTTGTGCCCCGGCCCCTGAGGGATATTCGGGGCGTTCCAGAATTCACCGACCAGCTCCCGCGCGCCCGGCGTCTCGTAGTCCATGTGTGCCGCCAGCTGATTGGCCAGCCCACCGACTTCCCGGCCGCCCATCGCGTTGGGCTGTCCGGTGATCGAGAACGGTCCCGCCCCCGGCAGCCCGAGCTTGCCCCCGGCCAGATGGCAATTGATGATCGCATTGCCCTTGTCGGTACCGCTGGTCGATTGGTTCACACCCTGGGAGAACAGCGTCACCACATGCAACTGGGTCGCGAACCAGTAATAGAAAGTCTCGAGACGCTCCACATCGACATCACAGTCACGCGCGATTGCCGCCAGCGAGCAGTCTTCCCGCCTTGCCGCCTTGAGCGCCGCATCGAAGCCCTGAGTGTGCGCCTTCAGATAGAGGCGATCCAGGCGTCCGCGATCTGCCATGTAGGCCAGCAGACCATTGAAGAGACGCGCATCACTGCCGGGACGCAGGCCAAGATAGAGATCGGCGATCTCGCAGCTGTCGGTCACCCGGGGGTCGATCACCACGATTCGCAGCAATGGATTGTCGATACGCGCCTGCTTGAGCCGCTGAAACAGCACCGGATGGTTCCAGGCCAGATTGCTGCCGACCAGCACGACCAGCTCGGCACGCTCGAGGTCCTCGTAACTGCAGGGCACGGCGTCCGCTCCGAAGGCACGCTTGTGAGCCACGACGGCCGAGGCCATGCACAGTCGCGAATTGGTATCCAGATGAGGGGTACCGATGAAGCCCTTGAACAGCTTGTTGGCGACGTAATAGTCCTCGGTCAGCAGCTGCCCCGAGAGATAGGCGGCGATGCTTTCTCCGCCATGCGTCCTGCTCAGATCAGCAAAGCGTGCGGCGATCAGGTCCAGCGCCGTCTCCCAGCTCACCTCTCGCAATACCCCGGCCTCATCACGCACCTGCGGCATCGTCAGACGCCCATCGGCCGACAGCGTCTCGGCAAGCGCGGAGCCCTTGACGCAGAGCCGGCCATGATTGGCCGGATGCGCGACATCACCACTCAACGACACGATGCGCACACTGTCCTGGTCCTGCTCAAGCTCGACCGCCACACCACATCCGACACCGCAATACGGGCAGGTGGTAGTGGCACGACATCTAGCAGGTTGCGGGGCGTCTGGGGGATTCCTGACTTGCATCGACATCACTCCCTGGTGCATTGAGCACAGAACGTTGACCACGAAAAAGGCGCCTGACGACCGAGCACGAAGCGTGCGGTCATCAGGCGCCTTTGCCTGTTGCTGATATCTGTTCACTGACTAGGTATCTGACCCGGTTCGGGTCATCGCGCGGACTGACTGATCAAGCCGCCATTGGCCGGATGTAATGCCCGACGTCATTGCTGACGCGAACATGGATCCCTCAGTCATGTCTGCACATGAATGCGGTAAAAGAGGCAGATACCAGACCAACCCTTTCTCTTTCTCTTTGATAACAGCAACTTGCACAATTCAGCCTCACCAGTCTGTCGACAGGAGCCGCAAGACCCTGCCGCTCACTCCGCCTTGTCGCACCAGCCCTGTGCATCCTTGAGACTTCCTGCACCATTCCCTCACGACAGGCGGCTCCCATGGCGCCTCAAGCCACTCGAAAACACCTGACCCTCGACATCGAAATACTCACAAACCAATGAAAGTTGGTGGTTTTTCCTCAGACGGCACCAAATTCGCTGTATTCCTGACAGGTTGGGTCAATGACGACCCCGAATCGCAGGTCTCGCCGCGCATCCATGTGGATGCACGGCAGCCAACGGTCCGTCAGACCTGCCGCAGTCCCGAGTGACAGCCGTATCGTCGCGCAGCACTGCAACTCGCTATCCAATGCTTAGCCCTCATCTTCCAGGCAAAGGCGCCTGCTTGACGTCGTGAACTTCACGGCGGCAAGCAGGCGCTTTTTTTTGCACTCGATATCCCATCGCAAGGAGGCAGCATGCATCCGTCATCTTCCACCGGCGACACGACCCCGTCCCTGATCATCATCGGTCATGGCATGGCGGCGCAGAAGCTGCTGGAGCAACTGGTCGCGCTGTCACCTGATCGCCAGCTCCCCTGGACAGTCACGGTGATCGGTGAAGAGCCTCACCTGCCCTACAACCGCATTCAGCTCTCCCCACTATTGGCGGGCGAGACGCAAGCCGATGACCTGATCAGCCAGCAGGCCGACTGGTTCTCGCTGCATGGCATCACACGGATCAGCGGTGATCCCGCCTGTCAGATCGACCGCGCCGCCCGCTGTGTCGAGACCGCCAGCGGTCGCCGCATTCCCTATCAGCGTCTGGTGATCGCCACGGGGTCACGCCCGGCGCTGCCACTGCCGCTCCCCACTCACCTGCCTCAGGCACTCGATGCCAACGACTGGCCACCGGGACTGATGGGCTTTCGTGACCTCAGGGATGTCGAGCAGATGCAGGCCGCCTGTCGCACCGGAGCCGGTCACGACGGCAATGCCCTGGTGATCGGCGGCGGCCTGCTGGGGCTCGAAGCCGCCGAAGGACTGCGCAAGCGCGGACTGGCGGTGACCCTGATCCAGCGCAGCGAGCGACTGATGAATCGTCAGCTGGATGACGTGGCCGCTGGCTTGCTGGAGCAGGAGCTGAGCGAGCGCGGCCTCGAGATCATCACCGACGCGCACCTCGAAGAGTGGCTCGAAACGCCGAAGGGCCGCATCACTGGCGTGCGTCTCAAGGATGGCCGTGAACTGCACGCCGGACTGACCATCGCCGCCACTGGCATCCGCCCCGAGATCACGCTTGCGCGTGCTGCCGGCCTGGCCTGCCAGCGCGCTGTCCAGGTCGATGGCCACCTGCTCACGAGCGATCCGCACATTCACGCGCTGGGCGAATGCTGTGAGGTGGAGGGCGAGACCTTCGGTCTGATCGAGCCCATCTGGGCACAGATCGAGGTGCTCGCACGCCATCTTCTTGAGCAAGCGACCCCGCCCTATCGCAATGCCCCCCTGGCGACGCGTCTCAAGGTCAGCGGTATCGACCTCTACAGCTGCGGCGAGCTGATGCCACATCCCACTGACGAGGTGCTGGTCTATCAGGACCACGCCCTGGGTGACTACCGCCGCCTGCTGCTGCGCGATGAGCGTCTGGTCGGGGTGGTGCTCTACGGCGATGTCAGTACCGGCAACGCGCTGTTCGAAGCCCTCAAGGCAGGCACGCCACTGACAGCGATTCGTGACGACCTGCTGCTCATGCCCGCACAAGCGCTGGCACAACTGGACGAGACACCCTCTGGCCCACCGAATGACCCCGGCGGCAGAGCGACCCACCAGAACACTGCATCTCAACATCCTGATCGCGACACCACCCCTGACACCTTCGAGGAGGCCGCATGAAACACCTGATCATCATCGGCAATGGCATGGTAGGCCATCATTGCGTCGAGCAGCTGATCGCGCTGGGCGCCACCGCGCACTACCAGATTCATGTCTTCGGCGAAGAGCGCCACATCGCCTACGACCGCGTACATCTCTCGGAGTACTTCACCGGACGCGATGCCGAATCTCTCGCGCTCGGCAGCGTGGAGGATTACGCCAGCGCCGGTATCACGCTGCACCTCGACGAGTGCGTCACGGCGATCGATCGCGACGGCGGCCATGTCATCACTCCCCAAGGGCGCTATCCCTACGACAGCCTGGTGCTGGCCACCGGCTCCACGCCTTTCGTGCCGCCCATCCAGGGCCTTGGCGAGCCAGGCAGCGAGGCTGCCGCCAGCAATCGGCTGGTCTACCGCACCCTGGAAGACCTCGACCAGATACGCGCCGCTGCCGACGGCAAGACGCGTGGCGTGGTGGTCGGTGGCGGCCTGCTGGGACTTGAGGCCGCCAACGCCCTCAAGTCACTCGGTCTGGAGGCGCATGTGGTCGAATTCGCGCCACGCCTGATGCCGGTGCAGCTGGATGAGGATGGCGGCCTGGCACTCAAGCAACGCATCACTGCGCTGGGCGTGGGAGTGCACCTCAATCGCGCCACCACCGACATCGTGCCCGGCGAGGAGTACCAGTGGCGGATGAATTTCTCCGACGGTGAGCATCTGGAAGCGGATCTGATCGTGTTTTCCGCCGGCATCCGTCCTCAGGATGCACTGGCACGCAGCGCCAGCCTCGAGATCGGCGAGCGCGGCGGCATCATCATCGATGACGAATGCCGCACCTCGGACCCGGAAATCTTCGCCATCGGCGAGTGCGCCCTGTGGCAATCGCGCATCTTCGGGCTGGTCGCGCCCGGCTATCAGATGGCACGCGGCGTGGCGTCCCTGCTGGCCGCCAGCACAGGCGATGCCACAAGCGATGCGCAGGAGCGCTTCCGCTTCCAGGGCGCCGACATGTCCACCAAGCTCAAGCTGCTGGGGGTGGATGTCGGCTCCATCGGTGACGCCCACGGCAAGAGCGAAGGCGCGATCAGCTATCGTTACTGTGACGAGGCCGACGGCGTCTATCGACGCCTTGTCGTCTCGCAGGACCGCAAGCAGGTACTGGGCGCGGTGCTGATCGGTGACAACTCGCGCTACGACACCCTGCTGCAGTACGTCACCAATGGCATCGCGGCGCCCAAGGACCCGGCGGCACTCATCCTGCCGAATGCCAGTGGCGAGTCCATCACCCTGGGCGCGGATGCCCTGCCTGACAGCGCCACCCTGTGCTCCTGCCACAACGTTTCCAAGGGGGATGTTTGCAGCGCCATCGACGCCGGCAACAGCGATCTGGGCGCCATCAAGGCCTGCACCAAGGCCAGTACCGGCTGCGGGGGCTGTGCGGCGCTGCTCAAGAAGGTGGTGGATGCCGAGCTGGAAAGTCGTGGCGTCGAGGTCGATCGCTCGCTGTGCGAGCACTTCGCGCATACCCGTCAGGAGCTCTACTCACTGGTGCGCGTCGAAGGCATCCAGACCTTCGCCGAGCTGATGGCCAGCCACGGTCGCCATCCCGATGCCCTGGGCTGCGAAGTCTGCAAGCCCGCAGTGGGCTCGATTCTGGCCTCGTGCTGGAATGCGCCGATCACCGAGGCCTCGCACATTCCGCTGCAGGACACCAATGACACCTTCATGGCCAACATGCAGAAGAACGGCACCTACTCCGTGGTGCCACGCATTCCCGGCGGCGAGATCACGCCGGACAAGCTGATCGCCATCGGCGAGATCGGCAAGCGCTACAACCTCTATACCAAGATCACCGGCGGGCAACGCATCGACCTCTTCGGCGCCCAGCTGCATGAACTGCCGGATATCTGGGGTGAATTGATCGCCGCCGGCTTCGAGACCGGCCACGCCTACGGCAAGTCCACCCGTACGGTGAAATCCTGCATCGGCAGCACCTGGTGTCGCTATGGCGTGCAGGACAGCATGGCGATGGCGCTGACGCTGGAAGACCGCTACAAGGGCCTGCGTTCACCGCACAAGCTCAAGTTCGCCGTCTCCGGCTGTACCCGCGAATGCGCCGAGGCCCAGAGCAAGGATGTCGGCGTGATCGCCACCGAGAACGGCTGGAACCTCTACGTCTGCGGCAACGGCGGCATGCGCCCGCGTCACGCGGAGCTGTTCGCGACCGATCTGGATGACGAGACACTGATCCGCACCATCGACCGCTTCCTGATGTTCTACATTCGCACCGCCGATCGCCTGCAGCGCACCTCTGTCTGGCGCGAGGGCCTCGAAGGCGGGCTCGACTATCTGAAGGAGGTGATTCTCGAGGACAGTCTGGGGCTTGGCGAGACCCTCGAGGAGCAGATGCAACAGGTGGTGGACCGCTACGAGTGCGAATGGGCCAATGCCCTCAAGAGTCCCGAGAAGCTCAAGCGCTTCCGCCACTACGTGAATGACCAGCGACCCGACCCGGCCGTGGTCAACATCATCGAGCGTGACCAGATACGCCCGGCAAGCCGCGGCGAGCTGATCACCAGTGACGGCGGCTCTCTCGATGAGGGAACGGACTCAGGCATCAGCCTGGCAACAGAACTGACGGCCAACCTGGCCACGGAGGTGCGCTCATGACATCGCCTGCACTCGCTTCCACACCGCTCTCCACAGCGTGCCACACGGCACAGGACACGGCACCTGACACCTCAACCAAGGAGGAGTCGCCACTTCGCTGGGTGACACTCTGTCAGCGCGGGGACCTGGTGCCGGGCTCCGGGGTGGCCGCCTGGCTGGAACAGGCCGGCCAAGACTTCCAGATCGCGCTGTTCACGCTACCCTCCAGCGCGGACAGCGACGCCCTCACGCTGTTCGCCATCGACCATCATGATCCGGTATCCGGCGCCAACGTGATCGCCCGCGGTCTGCTGGGCGATCATGCCGGTGAGCCACTGGTGATCTCGCCGCTCTACAAGCAGCGCTATCGACTCAAAGATGGCCAATGCCTGGATGACGAGACGCTCTCGCTTCAGGTGTGGCCGGTTCGCCTCGAGGGGGATGCCGTGCAGATACAGTGCTAGCGGACAGGCCGATGCCTGAAAAGCACATAAGCTATTGATGACGTACGGATATGCTCGAAAAATGGCACATATTTGGTGCACAACCATGCTGCAACGCACCATGATCCGCCCGGCAATGCGCACGCCTCGACTCGCCTGACCGCCACCTGGCAGGCATCTGGCGAAGAGAAATCACTCAAGCTATTGATTTTGAATGACTTGCTAGAAATCTGGCACCAGGTATGCAATCTATAAAGCGAGATGGCAAATGGCGGCTATCTCGCATGGCGTGCTCATTGCTGAGTCGAGGATCCGGGACCGGCGTATCCCCCTCGATATACAATGGCATTTAAGTCCACCCACTTGGGTGGACTTTTTTTATGCCTGAAGTCATCGGCAAGCCATTGATTTTCTTTGCTTAAGAGCAAAACGCGCCACCCGCACCTTCTTGCTGACCTCGCTTCTCATCCCCACCCTCGCCGCTCATTTTTCTTTTCGCTGCTGACGACGCGCGATCCAGCGCTGGCATTCCCCGATGATGCCGCTGCGGAAGCTGAGCACGCAGACCACGAAGATGGCGCCCAGAATCACGCTGACCCAATCCCCCAGCGCGGATTGCGCCAACTGATGCTGCAGCCCGATGACCAGTCCTGAGCCCACCAATGGCCCAAGTAGCGTGCCGACGCCGCCCAGCAACGTCATCAGGATCACCTCCCCCGACATGTGCCAGCTGGCATCACCCAGCGAGGCGAGCTGGAACACCAGCGTCTTGGTCGCTCCCGCCAGGCCTGCCAGCCCCGCCGACAGCACGAAAGCCACCAGCTTGTAGGCATCGGTGTGATAGCCCAGCGAGATGGCGCGCGGCTCGTTCTCGCGAATCGCCTTCAGCACCTGACCGAAGGGGGAATGCACCACGCGGCGGATCAGGGCAAAGGCCGCCACGAAGATCGCGAACACGACGTAATAGAGCGTGTGGTTGTCCGCCAGATCGAACACGCCGAACAGCTCACCGCGCGGCACGCCATGCAGGCCATCTTCCCCATGGGTGAACGGCGCCTGGATGAAGAAGAAGAACATCATCTGGGCCAGGGCCAGCGTGATCATCGCGAAGTAGATGCCCTGTCGTCGGATGGCCAGCGCGCCGAACAGCGTGCCGAGCACCACGGCCCCCAAGGTGCCGGCCACGATGCCCAGCGCGGGACTCAGGCCCGGATACTCCGCGAGCAAGAAGCCGGTGATATAGGCGCCCGTGGCCAGGAAGGCGGCATGCCCGAAGGACAGCAGCCCCACGAAGCCGAGCAGCAGATTGAAGGCGCTCGCGAACAGCGCGAAGCACAGAATCTTCATCAGAAAGACGGGATAGGCGACCCAGGGCGCCAGCAACCCGAGCAGGAACAGCACGAGATACAGCATGCCCAGCGGGGTGATTCTGCGCGGCGCGCTGCCTGCACGCGCGGCCTGGTGGTCCTGTTGCAGTACGGCCATGTCAGGCCTCCTTTCCGAACAGCCCGGCGGGGCGAAGCATCAAGACCATCACCATCACCACGAAGATCACGGTATTGGCGGCCTCGGGATAGAACACCTTGGTCAGCCCCTCGATCAGCCCCATCGCGAGCCCGGTGAGGATGGCACCGAGAATCGAGCCCATTCCACCGATGACCACCACCGCGAACACCACGATCAGCAGGCTCGAGCCCATGGTCGGCGAGACGGGATACAAGGGTGCGGCCAGCACGCCGGCGAAGGCGGCCAGCGCCACGCCCAGTCCGTAGGTCAGTGACACCATCAAGGGCACATTGATGCCGAAGGCCTGCACCAGCTCAGGATTCTCGGTTCCCGCGCGCAGATAGGCACCGAGACGCGTGCGCTCGATCAGGAACCAGACTCCGAAGCAGACCACCAGTGCCGCCACCAGCACCCAGGCGCGATAGGTGGGCAGGAACATGAAGCTCAGCTTGAAGCCGCCACTCAGCGCCTCGGGAATCGGGTAGCTCGACCCCGAGACACCGAACAGATTCACCAGCGTGCCCTCGAGGATCAGCGCTAGACCGAAGGTCAGCAGCAGGCCATAGAGGTGATCAAGATGCTGGATGCGGCGCAGCAGGAAGCGCTCGACAACAATGCCCAGCGCACCCACCACCAGCGGCACCACGATCAGCGCCGTCCAGTAGTTGAGCCCCAGATATTGCGCTCCCAGCAGCGCCGCGAAGGCGCCCAGCATGTACTGGGCACCATGCGCGAAGTTGATGATGCGCAACAGACCGAAGATCACCGCCAGCCCCAGACTCAGCAATGCATAGAAGGCACCGTTGATCAGCCCCAGCATCAGCTGACCGAACAGCACCATCAGGGGTATTCCAAAAATCATCGTCATCCGCTCAGTCCTTTTCAGCGCCCATTCGCGTCAGCCGCTCGGCGCTGCCGATCATCTGACCGGCAGCGCCGAGCCATACGTCTCAGCGACTCGACTGACGTTCGGCTTCAGCCCTTGACCAGCTCGCACTGGCTGTCCGCCAGCGGTCGGTAGGCCTCAGCGCCGGGAATGGTGCGGATCACGTCATAGACGTCCCACTCGCCTTGGGACTCGGCGGGCGTCTTGACCTTGACCAGGTACATGTCGTGCACCATGCGCCCATCGGCACGGATGGTGCCGTTGTTGGCGAACATGTCATTGACCGGCGTCTCGCCCATCTTCGCCCGTACGGTGGCGGTGTCATCACTGCCGGTGGCTGCCACCGCATTCAGGTAATGCAGGGTGCTTGAGTAGATGCCGGCCTGGACCATGGTCGGCATGCGCGCATTGCGCTCGTGATAGCGCTGGGACCAGGCACGCGTCTCGTCATTGAGGTCCCAGTACCAGCCGGTGGTGAGCTGCAGCCCCTGCGCGACCTCAAGCCCCAGCGCGTGCACGTCGTTGAGGAAGATCAACAGCCCGGCCAGCGACTGCCCCGACTGCACCACGCCGAACTGACTCGCCGTGGTCAACGCATTGACGGTGTCCGCCCCGGCGTTGGCCAGCCCGACGATCTTGGCGCCGGAACCCTGCGCCTGCAGGATGTAGGAGGAGAAATCACTGGTCGGGAACGGATGACGCACCTTGCCGACGATGCTCCCGCCGTTCTCGGTCACCACCTTTTCCACATCCCCTTCCAGGGCATGACCGAAGGCATAATCCGCAGTCAGCAGGAACCAGCTGTCGCCGCCTTCATCGACGATGGCCTTGGCCGTGCCATGCGCCAGCGGATAAGTGTCATACACCCAGTGGACATGATTGGGCGTGCAATGCTCATTGGTGATGCTGGAGGCCGCCGAGCCGGAGACGATTCCCAGCGTGTCCTGTTCGGCGAGAATCCGCGTCACCGCGATGCTCACCGATGAGGCCACCAGGCCTGCGACCATGTCGACATTCTGCTGATCGATCCAGCCGCGCACCGTATTGGCACCGACATCGGCGCTGTTGCGGTCATCGGCACTCAATACCTCGATCGGCATGCCGTTGACGCTGCCGCCGAAGTCCTCGACCGCCATCTTGAGCGCATCCAGGCCGCCCGGGCCTGCCAGGTCACGATAGGTACCCGACATGTCGGCCAGATAGCCGATCTTGATCACGCCGTCACTGATATCGGCCTGCGCGATTCCCGCCGACAGCAGTGACCCCATCATGAGCGCGGACAGCGGCCACAGGCGCCGGCGTGTGGCCGCCGTGATGCGGCGTGACAACGGTGATGCGACAGGGGTGGCGTTGGATGAAACGGTGGCGTGCATGACATCTCCAGACCGGTTTACCCGGCAATATTGTGATTGTTGTGGTGAGACGTACGGACTTCAGATTGGCGAATGCAACGGCGGTGCATGGCGGCAAGCCCGGTGCAGCTCACCCCGACCGGGAGTTCAGACCCCCAGTACCTTGTGCAGATATTCGTGGCGTGCCGGCAGCTCAGCGGCGGTGATCTCCTCAAGAATGGTGCCGTGCTCCATCAGGTAATGGCGGTCGGCCAGCGGTGCGGCAAAGCGGAAATTCTGCTCGACCAGCACGATGGTCATGCCGCGCGCCTTCAGCAGCATCAGCACCTCACCCAGCTTCTGATTGATGACCGGCGCGAGGCCCTCGGTGATCTCATCCAGCAACAGCAGGTCGGCACCGGTTCTCAGGATGCGCGCCAGCGCCAGCATCTGCTGCTCGCCACCGGAGAGGCGCGTGCCCTGGCTGTTGCGCCGCTCATGCAGATTGGGAAACAGCGCGTAGAGCTCATCCAGCGACATGCCCTGATTCTGACCCTGACCCTGACCCTGACCCTGACCCTGACCCTGACCCTGACCCTGACGCTGGCTCTGGCTCTGACCCTGGCCATGCCCTGCGCCCTTGACTATCGGTGGCAACAGCAGGTTTTCCTCGACGCTCAGACTCGAGAAGATGCCACGCTCCTCGGGACAGTAGCCCACACCGAGATGGGCGATGTGATGCGGTGCCAGCTTCATGGTGTCGCGACCCTTGAGAAAGATCCCGCCACTGCGCCGCCCGACCATGTTCATGATCGCGCGCAGCGTGCTGCTGCGGCCGGCACCATTGCGACCCAACAGGGTCACCAGCTCGCCGCGCCGCACCGTCATGTTGACGCCATGCAGCACATGGGACTCGCCATACCAGGCGTTCAGCTCGCGCAGGCAGAGCTGCTCTTGCGGCGTGGCGGAGTCACACGCAGGGGGCTGACGCTTGGCCGGGCTTTCCAGAATCTCGGTCATGAAACTTCCTCGCGCTGATCCGCTGTGACATCGGTCACCTCGCTGCCCAGATACGCCTCGCGCACCTCGGGGTCGGCCGATACGCTGGCGTAGTCGCCTTCCGCCAGCACGCGTCCGCGCGCCAGCACACTGATGCGGTCACACAGACGACTGACCACGCTCAGGTTGTGCTCGACCATCAGCACCGTGCGCCCACGTGCCGCGACGCGAATCAGCTCGACCACACGGTCTACATCCTCGGCGCCCATGCCCTGGGTCGGCTCATCCAGCAGCATCACCGTCGGCTCCAGTGCCAGCGTGGTGGCGAGCTCCAGCGCACGCTTGCGGCCATAGGGCAGACTGGCCGTCACTCGGTTGGCGTCCTCGCGCAGCCCCACCTCTTCCAGCAGATGCAGCGCCTGCTCATTGAGGCTGTCGAGGCTGCGCTCGGACTTCCAGAAGTGAAACGAGGTGCCCTGTGAGCGCTGCAGTGCCACCCGCACATTCTCGAGTACCGTCATCTGCGCGAAGACTGCGGATATCTGGAAGGAACGCACCAGCCCGAGACGCGCGATCTCATGCGAGCGCATGCGGGTGATCGACTTGCCACGATAGAGAATCTCGCCACGGGTCGCGGGCAGGAACCGGGTCAGCAGGTTGAAGACCGTGGTCTTGCCTGCGCCATTCGGTCCGATGAGTGCATGGATGTGGCCTTCCTGAATCTGCAGATCGACATCATCGACGGCGGTGAAGCCACGAAAATCCTTGCTCAGGCCACGTGTCTCGAGAATGGGCGCCGTGGCAGAGGCACCTCCACTGGCGCGCGGTCCCTGAATGGGAGGTGATGGCATGTCGGGTCTCCGTCCCTGTCCGGCAAGCCGGCAGTGTCTGTGGCGACAAGGCTGAGTGAAGAGGCGCTGACGCCGCCCGACAGGGGCGTTGCACTCAGCGCAATTAACGTTAACGTAAACTAGAACACTGCCACTCACGCTGCCAGCCTCATCCCACGTCACTCGACCAATAGCCGATATATCAGTTTCTGCTTGATCATCGACAGGCGCGAAATATCGGGCATGGCGATGCCAGCGGCAGGTGATTGCCGCCAGGGCACGCGCAAGGGGACGATTCCTTGCCAGATATCAGGCGTCGGGTGGTGACGGTCGGTGAAAGAGACGCACAAAAAAGACGCCATCCCGGTCACGGAAATCCGTGCCGAGAGGCGTCAATGAGGGTTGCCGAGCACATGATCTCTGGCCGGAGACCATGCGTTAGCCTCCGAAGATGGCAAGACTTCAGAAGAGAAAAGAGAGCGTCGGAACAGGGAGCCGCATCAGCACTCGATGGCGTTGACCGCGAGACCGCCCTTGGAGGTCTCCTTGTACTTGTCCTGCATGTCGCGGCCGGTGTCACGCATGGTGCGGATCGCCTTGTCCAGCGAGACGAAGTGATCGCCATCGCCACACATCGCCATCTGGGCGGCATTGATCGCCTTGACCGAGGCAATCGCATTGCGCTCGATGCAGGGAATCTGCACCAGGCCGCCGATCGGGTCACAGGTCAGTCCCAGATTGTGCTCCAGACCGATTTCCGCGGCGTTCTCGACCTGCTCCGGCGTCGCGCCCATCAGCTCGGCAAGCCCGGCGGCCGCCATGGCGCAGGCGGAACCCACCTCGCCCTGACAGCCGACTTCCGCCCCGGAGATGGAGGCGTTCTTCTTGCACAGGATGCCCACCGAGGCCGCCGTGAGCAGGAAATCGACCACATCCTCCTCGCGCGCGTCCTCCTGGAATTTCATGTAATAGCTGAGCACCGCCGGAATGATGCCCGCCGCGCCATTGGTCGGCGCGGTGACCATGCGCCCACCAGCGGCATTCTCTTCATTGACCGCCAGCGCGAACAGGTTGACCCAATCCATCGCCGAGAAGGTCGAGGTGATGATCGACTTGCTGGACTCCACATCCAGAAGGCGCGCGTGCAGCCGCTTGGCACGCCGCTTGACGTTGAGCCCGCCGGGCAGAATGCCCTCATGGCTCAGGCCGTTGTCGATGCATTCGTTCATCACCTCCCAGATGCGCCACAGACCGCGACGCACCTGAGCTTCGCTGCGCAACGAGCACTCATTGGCCATCATCAGCTCACTGATGCGCATCTTGTGCATGCGACACAGCGCCAGCAGCTCATTGGCGGTATTGAACTCATAGGGAAGGCGCAGGGTTTCGTCTTCCAGCAACGGATCACGCGCCGCTTCCACCTCATCGACCACGAAGCCGCCGCCTACCGAGTAGTAGACATTGCGGTACAGCTCCTCACGGTAGCCATGCGCCACCAGACGCATGGCATTCGGGTGATAGGGCAAGGGCTCGTCGTGCCACTGCATGTCGCGCACCCACACGAAGGGCACCGCGATGCGGTTGTCGAGCAGCAGCGTCTGGGATTCCAGCAGCTCCTCGACGCAGGGCTCGATGATGGTCGGGTCGATGGTCTCGGGCAGCTCGCCCATCAACCCGAGGATGGCAGCCTTGTCGGTGCCATGCCCGACACCGGTCGCGGACAGCGAGCCATGCAGCTGCACCTCGATGCGCGCCACACGCTCGAGCAGATCCCTTGCGCGCAGCGTTTCCACGAATTGTGCGGCAGCGCGCATCGGGCCCACGGTATGCGAGCTGGACGGACCGACACCGACCTTGAAGAGATCAAATACGCTGATGGACATGACGACACCTCATCTCGAGTTCCCGCCGAGCCAGTGGCCGTGCGAGTGAATGACGCCATGATGAGGGAGGGGCACCACAGTCACAAACCATAAAAATTGCCCATGGCTTTAGTTTTACTAAACCATACGAGACAAAAACGGCGTAGACTGTGTCATAAGCGTCATCCCTGTTCAGTCAGTATCCATCTGTCGTCTCTTGCCAGCACGAGTTCCAGCATGCCCAAGCCCTCCGACTCGCCACTCGCCACGCCTCACCCCATCAGCCCACGCCACCTCAATGGCCAGACCCACGCCTGGCTTCAGGTATTCGCCTGCGCGGCGCGCCACGCCTCCTTCACGCGTGCCGCCGAGGAACTGCATGTCACCACGGGTGCAGTCAGCCAGCAGATCAAGCAGCTGGAGGAGCGGCTGGGCTTCAAGCTGTTTCTACGCCGTTCACGCGGGCTGGAACTGACGGGGGAAGGTGCGCGTCTGGCACGCGTGGTGGAGCAGTCCTACGGCGCAGTGGGGCTGGAGGTCAAGCGGCTGCGCAGCGGCCTGATGAGCGGCGTGCTGCGCTTGCGCTCGGTGCCGTCTTTCCTCTCGAAATGGCTGGCACCACGCCTGCCCCGCCTGCAGGCACGCTTCCCGGACATCGAGCTGCACGTACGTGCCGAGGACAGTGACTCACCCTTGCGCGAGGGGGATTTCGAGCTGGCGGTCGACCTCAACGATGGCCACTACCCCGGCATGCAGGTCACGGAGCTGATGGAAGAAGAGATCTTCCCCGTCTGCCACCCCGGCCTGATGCGCGGCCGCCCCCCACTGCGCAATGCTCAGGATCTCGCCTGGTACCCCCTCCTGCATGACGTCACTGCGTGGCGCGGCAGCCACGACCATGCCGAATGGGAATTCTACCTGGCGAGCATCGGCGCACCGGAGGTCAACGTTCAGCGTGGCTATACCTTCAATCGCAATCATCTCTCGATGGAAGCGGCCATCGCCGGCATGGGCGTCGCCATGGCAAGACGCACCCTGATCACCCATGAACTGAATAGCGGCATCCTGATTGCCCCGTTCGCGGAGCGCGTGCTGACCGGCAAGCGTTACGTCATCGTCCATCCCCACGGCACTCTGGACGATGGCCGTATCCAGGCCGTGCATGACTGGATCGTCGAAGAGGCCGAGCGCGACCGACTGAGACAGGGATGAGTGATTGATGACGCGACATCGATGCTCAAATGGCACCTCACAGTTTTCTTAAGGCAATATTAACCCGCCACCTTTGCATCGTTATAATGAGCAGGCAAACGACACCCTCACCCTGACAGGCAGTCCATGGACTGTCCGGAGAGTCCCTTGTCTCGCCTGACCTCACAGACACGACACCACCATACCGTCCCGCTGCCCATCAGCGCCGAACAGCCTCTTTATGGTCGCAAGCCGACCTCGCTGTTCATGCAGGCCTGCCTGCGCCTGGCCATCTATGCCCCCGTGGTGGCAGCGATGATGTCGCTGGTAATGCATGATGCCCATCACTTCGGCGATGTCGGCTTCAGCGAAGCCAGCTGGACGGAACACATGCAGAGCACCTTGCTGGCGCTGAGTGCCGCCACCATGTGGCTGGTACATTCACGCCTGCCGGATCTGCGCACCGTCAGCCTGCTGCTGTTCGGCCTGTTCGCAGCGTCATTGATCCGTGAACAGGACGCCATGCTCGATGGCATGCTCGGTGATGGCAGCTGGCAGATCCTGGTCAGCGTGGTCGCGATTCCGGTCATCATCGGCGTATGGCGCCATCGCACCCGCTTCGTGGCCGAGTTCGAACACTTCGGTCGCAGCTTCGCCTTCGGATTGTTTGGCGCCGGCTTCCTGGCCACCTATGTCTTCTCGCGCCTCTATGGTCGCTCGGAGTTCTGGGAAACCCTGATGGGCAGCGCCTACCTGCGCTCGGTCAAGAATGCTGCCGAGGAAGTCACCGAACTGTTCGGCTACACCTTGATGGCGATCGCCGTGGCCGAAATCGTGCTGCTGGCCATTCGCATGGGTCGCCAGCGCCGTGCCCGACTGCGCGAACTCGACGCCGCACTCTGACGCACATCGCTCGAGTCCCTCTCCAGCGCCGCTGGAACCCCGAGAATCCCGCACGTTCGTGATACCCAAGAAGCCGCTGCTCACCATGAGCCGCGGCTTTTTTCGGCCCTTGCCCGGCACCAACCCTCCGTCCGGGATGAGAATGCCTGGACATCAAATGAGAATGATTATATTTTACTAAGCAGTGGATACCCTACAACTATCACCACTGCTCAGGAAAGACACCGACAAGACCCCGACCGTGTCATGCCCTCACCTTCAAGGAGCCTCACATGCGCTGGTTCAACAGCTACCGCCTGCACGGTCATAGTCTTGCCCCCCGCCTCCCGCAGCACAGTCTGGTCATCAGCATGCGCTGGCCTGGACACTGGCCCTTGGCAGCGGGTACCACCATCGTGGTGGAACACCCGACGCTGGGACGGCTGATCAAGCATGTAGATCGCATCGACCACCACGGCCGCCTCTGGCTGTACGGAGAGCACCCCGATGGCTTGAGCAGTGAGCAGATGGGCCCGGTGTCCCGCCAGTGCGTCAAGGGGCGCGTCATCTTCAGCGTGGCCGCGACCTCATCCTCGCATCAGCTGGGGCATGGAGCCTGACGGCACCACCACTCAGCGCATCGCAAGACGATCATGTCCGCCTGCCATCCACGCCATTCACTCGCGTCCAGAAACGACAACGCCCGCCTCCCATTCGCATGGGGGCGGGCGTTGTGCTGTCAGCGGGGCTAGCGGCTGAACCGTGGCCCCGAACGCTTCAGATCACTCTTCCATGAAGGAACGCAGTGACTCGGAGCGTGACGGGTGACGCAGCTTGCGCAGCGCTTTCGCTTCGATCTGACGGATACGTTCACGGGTGACATCGAACTGCTTGCCGACTTCCTCGAGGGTGTGGTCGGTGTTCATGTCGATACCGAAACGCATGCGCAGCACCTTGGCTTCACGTGCCGTCAGGCCAGACAGGATGCCGCGGGTCGCTTCGATCAGACCTTCGCCGGTGGCGGAGTCGATCGGCGAGACCATGGTGCCGTCCTCGATGAAGTCACCCAGGTGCGAATCATCGTCGTCACCAATCGGCGTCTCCATGGAGATGGGCTCCTTGGCGATCTTGAGCACGCGACGCACCTTGTCTTCCGGCATCTCGAGGCGTTCACCCAGCTCTTCCGGCGTCGGCTCGCGACCCATTTCCTGCAGCATCTGACGCGAGACACGGTTCAGCTTGTTGATGGTCTCGATCATGTGCACCGGAATACGGATGGTGCGCGCCTGATCCGCGATGGAGCGCGTGATCGCCTGACGGATCCACCAGGTGGCGTAGGTCGAGAACTTGTAACCACGACGGTACTCGAACTTGTCCACGGCCTTCATCAGGCCGATGTTGCCTTCCTGGATGAGATCCAGGAACTGCAGGCCACGATTGGTGTACTTCTTGGCGATGGAGATGACCAGACGCAGGTTGGCCTCGACCATTTCCTTCTTGGCACGCCGCGCCTTGGCTTCACCGATCGACAGGCGACGATTGACTTCCTTGAGCTCGCTGACCGGCAGCTGGACCATGTCCTGCTCGAAGGCGATCTTGCGCTGGGCACGCAGCACGTCGGCACGGAACGGCTCGAGCTTGTCGGCGTACTTCTTGCTGCCGCCGATGAAGCCGTCGAACCAGTCCATGTCGGACTCGTGGCCCGGGAAGGCCTTGATGAAGCTCTTGCGAGGCACCTTGCCGCGCTTGACGAAGATCTGCAGGATGACCTTTTCCTGCTCGCGCACCTGCTCGACGGACACGCGAACCTGACCGACGAGGCGCTCGAAGTGCTTGGGCACCAGCTTGATCGGCGAGAACAGCTCGGCAAGACGCTCCTGCTCGGCCTTGGCCTCAGGAGAACCTGAACCGTACTTCTCGATGGCGGCCTTGGTCAGATCATTCTGCTCGCGAATCTGCTCGAAGCGCACGCGTGCAAGCTCAGGGTCCGGACCACCCTCGGAAGCGGAGTCGTCCTCGTCGTCGTCCTCGCCTTCAGACTCCTCGCCTTCCTCGACTTCCTCGACTTCCTCGACCTCGACTTCAGCGACACCCGGTACGCCTTCATCCGGATCGATGAAACCGGAGAACAGGTCGGACAGACGTCCGCCGTCCTCGCCGAGCGTGCCATCGTAGGCTTCGAGAATGGAGTCGACCGCTCCCGGCAGGAAGGCCAGAGACGACATGACCTCACGCGTGCCTTCCTCGATCCGCTTGGCGATCTTGATCTCGCCTTCACGGGTCAGGAGTTCGACGGTACCCATTTCACGCATGTACATGCGGACCGGGTCGGTCGTGCGTCCCACATCGCTTTCCACCGCGGCGAGAGCAGCGACGGCTTCTTCGGCGGCGGACTCGTCAGTGGAGGAATCAGACATCATCAAGGTATCGGCATCAGGCGCTTCTTCAGCGACCTTGATGCCCATATCGTTGATCATGCTGATGATGTCTTCCACCTGTTCTGGATCAGCGATATCCTCGGGCAGGTGATCGTTGACCTCGGCATAGGTCAGGTAACCCTGTTCCTTGCCGCGCGCGATCAACTCCTTGAGACGCGACTGCTGCTGCGCATTACCAGCCATAGAACCCCTAATCTCGACGAAGAAGAATGAAGCACCTGGACGCGACGCTGCTCAGCGAGTAAGCGCCGGTTAGGGACGAAGAGAGCATCAAGCGCACCAGTATAGCGTGCCATCGGGAGATGCTGCCAGCGGCGTATTTGCCGGACCATCCAGGTGTGTTAGCGTTATCGGTTACGTTGCGGCAGTCCGCATCGGGAACTACCCCATTAGATAGTGTGTGTGAGAGCGTCTTTCAAGGTCAGCCAACGCTTTTTCATCCGCGAGGACGGCCCATCTCCCACATGCGGCCACCGAAAGGCTCCGTGAGCTTCAGCGCCGCGTTGCCAGCTGCATCAGCAGGGCCATCAGCCGCTGCTTCTCCTCAGCCGACAGCTTCTCGCCCTGCTTTTCCTTGGCCAGCAAGGCCTGGTATTCCGCCTCGGGTGACGTGCGCGCCAGCTGATGCTGGCAATGCTCCACCAGCCCCTTCAGCTCCTCGCTGCGCACTTCACGCGGGATGAGCAGCTCACGCGCGGCCAACTGCTCGAGGCGCGGCCCCTGAGCAGTGCCCAGAAAGTGCGCCAGCAGCACCTGAGGCGAACGATACCGGCCAGCCTTGAGCAATCTCACCACCTCGACCAGCAGACGGACATCCTCACTGTCTGCCGGCTCGCCGGCGCCTTCGATCCATTCATCGCTGGCCGGCAGCTCCGCCACCAGCTGCGGCTCATGCACCAGAAGGTGCAGCAGGCGCGTCAGCATGCTGACCGAGTGACGCGGTGACGTCTTGCGAGCCGCGCCATGCGAGGCAGCAGCCGGACGAGACCGCCCACCCGAGGCACCACCAGCCTCCGAGGGTGGCGCCCAGTCCTCCGGCTGCCAGCCCTCTGCATCCTGCTCACCGAAGCCGGCATCTGCCATCGCATCCAGCGATGACCAGTCGCCACCCTGCGGTTCATTCAGACTGCCACCTTCCAGGCGATTCCCCGCCGGAGCGGCGGAGTGCGACTGGCGCAGCTGCTGATGCTGCCGGAGACGCGCCTGCTGGGCATCACGCGCCGCGGCACGCTCCACCAGCATGGCATCCAGCCGCTCACGCTCCAGGCCACTGCGGCGCTCCAGCTCCTTGAGCAGCAGTGAACGCAGCACCCCCTCGGGCACCCGGGAGATCCATTCCAGTGCCTGGGTCACGAAGCGCTCCAGCTGCTCCATGCGCTTGAGGTCGCGCCCTTCCGCCGCCTGCTCGAACAGGAACTCGGAGAGCCCCGAGGCGCAGGTCACCCGCTTCTCGAAGGCTTCCTGCCCTTCACTGCGCACCAGCGAATCCGGGTCTTCACCCTCAGGCAGGAACAGGAAACGTGCCTGACGGCCATCGATCATGACGTCCAGCACCGTCTCCAGTGCCCGGCGCGCGGCCTGACGGCCAGCCTTGTCACCGTCGAAGCAGAACACCACTTCATCGACCAGCCGATAGAGGCGCTTGAGGTGTTCCTCACTGGTCGCGGTGCCCAGGGTGGCGCAGGCATTGCGAATGCCATACTGCGCCAGCGCCACGACGTCCATGTAGCCCTCGACGATCAGCATGCGCTCAAGCTTGCGATTCGCCTCGCGGGCCTCATACAGGCCGTAGAGCTCACGCCCCTTGTGGAAGACAGGCGTCTCGGGGGAATTCAGGTATTTGGGTTTTGCATCGCCCATCACGCGACCACCGAAGGCGATGGTGCGCCCCTTCCAGTCACGGATCGGGAACATCACGCGATCGCGGAAGCGGTCATAGCGCCGCCCACTCTCCTCGTGATGGATCAGCAGGCCGTACTCGATCTGCACCTCTTCGCTGACACCCAGCTTGCTCAGATGGTGCTTGAGATGTTCCCAGCCCTGGGGCGCAAAGCCGATACCGAAATCGCGCATCACCTCACGCGACAGCCCACGCCCCTCAAGATACTCACGGGCGGGCTGTGCGGCAGGTTCCGTCAGGCGCTGGCGATAGAAGTCAGCCGCCGCCTCAAGCAGATTGACACCCTCTTCACGGGCCTGCTCACGGCGCTGGCGCTCGCGACGTTCATGGGGGCTCTGATTGCCGCCTTCACGGGGCACCTCGAGCGCCAGACGTGAGGCAAGCTGCTCGACCGCTTCCGGAAACGGCAGACGATCGAATTCCATCAGAAACTTGAGGGCACTGCCGCTCGCCCCGCACCCGAAGCAGTGATAGAACTGCTTGTCCGGAATGACGTTGAACGAGGGAGAGTTTTCCTGATGGAAGGGGCACAGGCCGACATAGCTCTTGCCAGCCTTCTTCAACTGGACACGCTCACCTACCACCTCGACCACATCGGTACGGGCCAGCAGATCGTCTATGAAGCCTTGCGGGATGAGACCAGCCATGGTTCGCCAGAAGTCATGGAAAAACGGACTGACCCCAACGCAGTGAGTCGACCTCACGCCAACGGGCGATCACATCGACGACAGCGCTCGGGTCAGGCCATCCCTCGAGAAACAGCAACGTGTGCAGTGAACTGACACACGACTCGGGAACAAACGGATCACCAGAGACAAAAACAAGCGGCCACCGTGAGGCAGCCGCTTGGTGTCCTTCCAGAGAGCAGTGGATCACTCCCCAAAAGTACGGATCAGTAGAGACGCTCGAAACGCTTGCGCTCACGCTGAACCTTCTTGGCGTGGCGCTTTACAGCGGCCGCCTGCTGACGCTTGCGAACAGCGGTCGGCTTCTCGTAGTGCTCACGACGACGCACTTCGGAAAGAACACCGGCTTTTTCGCAGGAGCGCTTGAAACGGCGCAGGGCGACGTCGAACGGCTCGTTGTCACGTACTTTAACTGAAGGCATTAAACACTCACCTACCTTGAGATCATGAGTTCGGTTTGAACGCACATCCGGTGCAGCCACTCCTCAGGAGCCACCAGCCAGCGACGGTAAACCGCCACCTGCAGGTCGATCCAGCATCAATCAGTCGCCTGCGACACCACCGGTGAGGGTAGCCGTCGCTGGCTGGAATCATGATTCGGGGAGCTTTTGCGGGGTGGTCGGATGCACGACCCAGTCTTGCAGAGTGCCATATTCTAGACACCCGTCCCCGCCTTTGCAAACGCGGAAACCGGAAATCGTCTCTCGCATAACGCCAGCTGGCGCGACACCCGTGCTCACAGCCAGTAGAATATCGCGCATTCACGGCACCCTCGCCTCTCGGGCTCGCTCAGGCAGCCTCGCTGGCCGTGCCGCCCTCTACTTCTGATATTTCCTGAGAGTCAGCCATGCGTGTGCTCGGCATCGAGACTTCCTGCGACGAGACCGGCGTCGCCATCTACGACACGGACCAGGGCCTGCTTGCAGACGCCCTCTACAGCCAGATCGCCATGCACGCCGAATTCGGCGGTGTGGTGCCGGAGCTGGCCTCTCGCGATCATACCCGCAAGCTGCTGCCGTTGATCCAGCAGGTGATGGACGAGGCGAATCTGAAAGCCGCTGACATCGATGCCATCACCTATACCGCAGGCCCGGGGCTGGTGGGCGCCTTGATGGTCGGCGCCTCGACGGCCCATGGCCTGGCCAGAGCCTGGCAGGTTCCGGTGCTCGGGGTGCATCACATGGAAGGCCATCTGCTGGCCCCGATGCTGGAAGACGACGCACCGGAATTCCCCTTCGTGGCGCTGCTGGTCTCCGGTGGCCACACACAGCTGGTGGCGGTGCGCGGGCTGGGCGAGTACGAGCTGCTGGGCGAGTCCGTGGATGATGCCGCAGGCGAGGCCTTCGACAAGGCCGCCAAGATGCTGGAACTGCCCTACCCCGGCGGCCCGCAGGTTGCCAAGCTGGCCGAACAGGGCGATCCGAAGCGCTACCGCTTCCCGCGCCCGATGACGGATCGCCCCGGACTGGATTTCAGCTTCTCGGGCCTCAAGACCCACACCATGGTCACCCTCAAGAAGGCAAAGGCCAGTGGCGAGCCGGACGCACAGCATCGCGCCGACATCGCGCGTGCCTTCGAGGAAGCCGTGGTCGACACCCTGGTCATCAAGTGCCGCCGCGCGCTGGACCAGACCGGTCTCAAGCGCCTGGTCGTGGCGGGCGGCGTCAGTGCCAATACCCGCCTGCGCGAGCGCCTGAGCCATGAACTGGCCAAGCGCAACGCCCGCGCCTACTATCCGCGCGGTCGCTTCTGTACCGACAATGGCGCCATGATCGCCTACGTGGGTGCACAACGACTGAACGCCGGTGAGCAGGACACTGGCCCGATGAAGGCCGTACCACGCTGGCCTCTCGATAGCCTGTCCGCGCCGCAGGGGCATCACGACTGATCACTGCCGCTCCCGGCGCGTCTCGGCGGGCGTGAAAAGGCGTAGCTGCGATGAAACGGCTAGGATGAAAACGGTTCCGATGAAAACAGCAACGCCCTGCCGGGCTACCCGGCAGGGCGTTCGTGCTTCATGTGGCGCAGGTCATGGCTCGAGCGTCATTCAGCGCCGTGATCAGACCGCGCAGAGTGCCGCCTCATCACGGCGCGACGCCGGTGCGGGAGATCCTCCGACAACGCCAGCTGAACTCCACCGGCCACAAGGGCTGCGACTCGGCATGCCCATGCTCGACGAATGACTGCCACAGGCTGGCATAGTCGACCCCACGCACCGGGTGGCGCTGCTCGGCGAAGGCTTCCGCCAGTGGCAGCAGCACGAAGGCATTGCGATCCACTTCCTCGCGCGGCAGCAGGACACCGTCGATCTCGCCGGTCAGCTCACCGACCGTCAGGATGTCGATATCCAACGTACGCGGACTGAACTTGGGGCTGCCCTCGAGGCGTCCGTTGGCGAACTCGACCTGCTTGCACCAGGCTTGCAGCTCACCGACGCTCCAGTCACTGTGGAATCCCGCCACCAGATTGTAGAAATTGCGCCCGTCGACGAACCCCACCGGCTCGCTTTCGTAGACGGAAGACAGCGTGAGCTCCCCGAAGGTCGCCTCCAGGGCATCCAGGCAGACTCGCACGTGATGATCACGCTCGATGTTGCTGCCGATGGAGACAAGCACCAGGGTCATGCGCTGACATCCACGAGCGTGCCACGCTCGATGCGCACGCCCACTGCTTGCGCTTCCGGGACCGCCCCCGGCTTGCGCACCGTCATCCTGAGCCAGGGAATCCCGAATTCTTCCCGCAGCAGCGCGGCGAGACGCTCCGCAAAGGTCTCCACCAGCTCGAACTGGCTGTCGTCTGCGTAGGTCTGGATACGAGCGCTGATGGCAGCATAATCAAGGGTATGCGTCAGATCATCCCCCGCCGCGGCAGGACGGATATCCGTCGCCATCTCCAGATCGATCACCAGACGCTGGCGAATGGTACGCTCCCAGTCATAGACTCCTATCACGGTCTCAACTGCCAGAGCCTCGATCAGCACACGATCCATGGCGTTACCTCTATGCTTGTCGGATGAACCAGTAAAACGACGCCGCCAAAGGCCCCGCCATCATGCCCGAGATTCTACTGCACCCAGCCCCTGCTTGGCCAAACCGAGCCGCGCGATGCGCCTGTCCACAAGCGACATGGCTGACGGCGCGCAGCGGGTCATGTGCGGGGGAGGCATGCTGAGCGACATCATCGGCTGGGTGGCCACGCTGGCACACTGGCAGCAGCTGAGCCTGCTGCTGGCACTGGCCTATGGGGGAGGGTCGGTTCTGGGAGCGGTGTGGATCTGCCAGCGCCTGGGCCTGACCGACCCGCGGCTGGCCGGCTCCTTCAATCCGGGCTTCTCGAATGTACTGCGACTGCACGGTGCCATGCCTGCCGCGCTGGTCCTGGCTTTCGATGCCACCAAGGGCATGCCTGCCCTGTGGCTGGGTGGCGAGATCGCCCTGCCCGCCTGGGCACTGGGACTGATCGGGCTGGCGGTGCTGATCGGCCACAGCCTGCCGCTATGGCATCGCGGACATCGAGGCGGCAAGGCTGTCGCTGCCGCCTTCGGCGTGCTGTTGATGCTGGCGCCGGGCGTGGCCCTGAGCTGTGCCGCCCTGTGGATCGGACTGGCGTGGCGCCTGCGCACCGCCGCCATTGCCTCACTCGTCTCAGGGCTTGCCGCCCCGCTCTTCAGCCTGTGGCTGGCGCCGGAAATGAGCGGCGTGATACTCGTCTTCGCCAGTCTGATCGTGGTGCGTCACGCGCTCAATCTGCGCCGCCTGAGCGATGGCAGCGAACCGCGCCTGTAGACCCTCACTCCGCAGCCCGACCCTTGCCTCTGCGTGCATCGGCCTCTCAGTGAGCGTGGCCACAACCACAGTGCGGCGCATGGACCTCTGGCGTGGCTCGCCACTCACCCAACGCCTCGGCAATCGCCTGCTGACGCTGCTCGCCCATCGCCCGCCCGATCTCGGCACCCTTGAGCCCCTGAGCGACCAGGGATTGCGGCGAGACCGCCGTCGCGGCCTGCCAGGCGGCATTGCCCAGCCGCGCCAGCCCCTTGTCTTCCACTGCCAGCAAGGCCACCAGCACCGACTGACGCTCACCACGACGCCACGCATCGACGCCATCCAGCCAGACCTTGAGATCTTCCGCCTGCACGCCACCCTCTCGATGCGACGCATCATTCAGCTCTCGGCACAGACGCGCCTGCTGAGCCGCATCGCGCACGGCACTGGGCAGACGCCGCTCCTGCGCCAGGGTATCGATCTCCTCACGCGACAGGTGCTCCACCAGCCGTGCCATGCGCCAGCAGACCATCTCCGCCTCATCGACCAGCTGTCGCGGCAGGCGATCCAGCCGCTCCAGCGCTGACTCAAGCGCACGGGCCTCCCTCGCCAGTGCCGGCATCAGCACGCTCAGGGCACCCAGCTCATCCAGCAGCTGGAAGTAGGCCTCAGGACTGGCTTCCCCCAGCGCCTTCTCGGTTTCCTTCCAGACACGCTCAGCGACCAGATGCGAGACTTCGCCGCTCTCGACCATCCCCTGCATCAACGCGCGAGTCTCCTCGGCGACCGTGAAACCCAGCCCCTGATAACGTGCCAGGAAGCGTGCCACGCGCAGCACGCGCAGCGGGTCTTCACTGAAGGCGTCGGAGACGTGGCGCAACAGTCGTGCCTCGAGATCCGCAAGTCCGCCGTAGGGGTCCACCAGTTCGCCCTCGCCGGGCGGACTGTCCAGCGGCTCGGCCATGGCATTGATGGTCAGATCACGACGCACGAGATCCTCTTCCAGGGTCACGTCGGGGCTGGCATGCACGGTGAAGCCAACGTAGCCATGTCCGGACTTGCGCTCGGTGCGTGCCAGCGCATATTCCTCCTGCGTCTGAGGGTGCAGGAAGACCGGAAAGTCGCGCCCCACCGGGCGGAAACCACGCGCCTGCATGTCCTCGACCGTCGCGCCCACCACTACGAAATCGCACTCATGCCATGGCCAGCCCAGGCGCGCATCGCGCACGGCGCCCCCTACCCGATAGACCTCGAGCCCTTGCAGCAGGCGGTCCGATGACGCATCAAGTCGATGAGGGGCACTACGAGTCATGGGGACTCCTTGGCAGAAGGGAGATGAGACAATCAGGCAAAGGTGGGATCAGCTACCGCTTTCGACATCGTCGCCATGGGTGAGCTGATACTGGGTGAAACCGCCATCGAGAGAGTAGACCTTCTCGAAGCCCTGCCCGGCAAGCCAGGCCGCTGCCTGCTGACTGGAGTGGCCGTGATAGCACACCACTACCAGCGGTGTGTCACGAGGGGTCTCTTCCAGGATCGCCCCCGCACTGGCGTTGTCCAGATGCCGGCTGCCGGGAATGCGCCCCTGGGTGAAGCTGAGCGGATCACGGATGTCCAGCAGCACGAAGGGTTGTTCGCCGTCGCGCCATTGCGCCAGTGACGCCAGATCAAGATGTTCGAAACTCATGGGAACTCCGCTGAAGATAGGGACAGGAAAATGGACGTGCGCCGCGCAGGGGAGGCGCCTTGCAGAGTCAGTCGCGCGATGTCACCGCCGGTTCGAACACGCGCTGCCCCGTCTCGAGATCGAGCGCTGTCAGCCCGCCACCCCATACACAGCCGGTATCCAGTGCCGCGACATCCTGGCGCGCCGCTGGAGTCTCGCCTTCCAGCGCCGCCCAATGGCCGAACAGCAGGCGCGGAGAGTCATCCCAGGCCCCCTCGGGACGCGGAAACTGGAACCAGGGACGATAGCCCTCGGGCGCGGAATCCAGCCCCTCCTTGGCCGCAAAGTCCATGCGACCCTCGCGGTCCACGAAACGCATGCGGGTGAAGACATTCACGATGCAACGCAGCCGCGCGATGCCGCTGAGATCCTCCCGCCAGAGATCGGGCGTGTCGCCATACATCTCGCCGAGAAACTCGCGATAGGCGTCCCCCGCCAGTGCAGCTTCCGCCTCGCGGGCCAGCGCTGCCGCCTGATTCAAGGTCCAGCCGGGCAGAACGCCGGCATGCGTCATCACCGTGCGCCGCGCATCGATGGTCTCTTCCACCATCAACGGCTGGCGACGCAGCCAGTCAAGCAGCCCGTCGCGATCCGGCGCGTCCAGAATGGGCTGAAGCGTATCGGAACGCTTGAGGCGCCCGAAGCCATGCGCGACCGCCAGCAGATGCAGATCATGGTTGCCCAGCACGATGCGCGCACTGTCCCCGAGAGCCTTGGCATGGCGCAGGCATTCAAGCGAGCCCGGCCCGCGATTGACCAGATCTCCGGCCAACCACATCACATCACGTCCGGGCGTGAACTCCAGACGCTGCAACAGGCGTTCGAACTCAACGTGACATCCCTGCAGATCGCCAATCGCCCACTGCGTCATGCTGCTCCCCCGGCCGCCTGGCGGCCTGCTACGTGAATGACTTGCTGATGGTTTCGTTCAGGACGGCGACAGACCGATGGGCCATGTCCCGACCTGGCCCGAGACTCGGCAGGCATCAATGCACCTGATGCGGCCCGGCCAGACGAAATGGCGCGATGGCGACTTCGAAGGTGCGCGCATGGGTGGCATCGGAGAAGGTATAGGCCCCCTGCATCACGCCGACCGGCATGTCGAGGACGGCCCGCGAGGTATAGCGGAAGCTTTCCCCCGGGGCGATCAGCGGCTGCTTGCCGACCACCCCCTTGCCGCGGACTTCCTGCTCGTTGCCGCTTCCCTGGGTGATCTTCCAGTAACGCGCCAGCAGCTGGATCGTCTCGTCGCTGCCATTGTGCACCGTGATGGTGTAGCGGAACACGAAGCGGTTCTCGCTCGGACGACTCTCGTCGGCGCAGTACTCCGGTACGGCGTCGACATGAATGTCCGCCACGCCGCTCATGCGTCGTGATCGCTGTCAGTGGCGGCCTGCGAGGTCGTGACCTCACCGTGACCGACATTGCTGCGGGGGCGCTTGCGGGGCGCGCTGTCCGCCTGACTGGCGGTCATGCCCTGGGCGCTCAGATGGTTGGTGATCATCACCAGCTCCGCGACCGTCAGCGTCTGCGGGCGACGCGAGGGATCAATGCCCAGCGCCGTCAGCTGTTCGGCATCGATACGCCCCTTGAAGTTGTTGCGCAGGGTCTTGCGACGCTGAGAGAAGGCTTCCCGCACGATGATGGCCAGCAGCTTCTCGTCAGTCGCCGGATGCGGCAGCTCGGCATGCGGCACCAGACGCACGATGGCCGAGTCCACCTTTGGCGCCGGGAAGAAGGCACTGGGCGGCACCAGGAAGAGGTTCTCGACCGCACAGTAATACTGGGTCATCACCGACAGACGGCCCCAGTCCGTACCACCCGGCTCAGCCGCCAGACGCTCGACCACTTCCTTCTGCAGCATGAAGTGCATGTCGGCAATCGCGCCACGCGCTTCCAGCAGGTGGAAGATCAGTGGCGTGGAGATGTTGTACGGCAGGTTGCCGACCACGCGCAGTGCCGGGCCATCGCCCACCAGCGCCGGAAAATCGAAGCGCAGGGCATCGCCCTCGTGGATGACGAAATCGGGATAGTTGAAGAACTGCACGCGCAGCCCGGGGATCAGGTCACGGTCCAGCTCGATGACCTCCAGCTTGCCCGCCGCTTCCAGCAACGGACCGGTCAGCGCCCCCTGCCCCGGACCGATCTCGACCAGCCGCTCCCCCTCTGCCGGACGAATGGCCCTGACGATACGGGAGATGACGCCAAGATCCTGCAGGAAGTTCTGGCCGAAACGCTTGCGCGCACGATGCGCCGGGAAATGTTGGGACATGGGACTGACTTTCCTCCGGGGAGCCCTGTGGACTCCCGACAACAAGACGCCATCCTTCACCTGTGGAATCGATGCAGAGGCATCGAGGGACATGGAAAGGACGGCGAGACCATCCTGGATGGTCGAATGACTGGGGTAGCGGCGACGCCTGCTTGAGGTGCGCGCTCGGCGTGCCGCATGGACGGTCACGCCAGATGATGGGGGATTATCTCAGGCTCGCGCGGCGGCTGCCATCTCGATGGCCACCTGCACGGCCTGCACGAGACTTCCGACATCGGCCCGACCCGTGCCCGCGAGATCCAGCGCGGTACCGTGATCGACCGAGGTACGCACGATGGGCAGGCCCAGCGTGATGTTGGCCGCCTGACCGAATCCGGCGTACTTGAGCACCGGCAGCCCCTGATCGTGATACATCGCCAGCACGGCATCCACGCCATCGAGATGACGTGGCGTGAACAGGGTATCCGCCGGCAGCGGCCCCGCCAGCTGCATGCCCGTGGCGCGCAGTGCCTCGAGCGTCGGTGAGATCACCTCGATCTCCTCGACGCCGAGATGCCCACCTTCGCCGGCATGGGGGTTGAGTCCGCACACCGCGATGCGCGGCGTCTCACGCCCGAAGTAGCGTTTGAGATCTTCCGCCAGGATAGTGAGCACTCGTGTCAGCCCCTGCGGCGTGATGGCGTCGGCCACCTCACGCAGCGGCAGATGGGTGGTGGCCAGCGCGACACGCAGTCCCGGGCACGCCAGCATCATGACCACTTCCTCGACACCGCAGACGTCGCGCAGATACTCGGTATGCCCCGTGAAACCGGCGTGGCCGGCCTCGATCACGGCCGCCTTGGACAGCGGCGCCGTCACCATGGCACTGGCGTGTCCGGCCTGACAGGCGGCGATGGCCACGTCGAGCATCTGCAGGACATGATCACCGTTGCGCGCATCGATCACCCCCGGCTCACTGGGCACCGCCAGCGGCACCGACCATACGGCCAGATGACCATTGCGGGCCGGTGGCAGGGGGTCGCCGGGGCTCAGCTCATGCAATTCAAGCGAAAGCCCCAGCAGGCGGGCACGACTGGCCAGCAGGTCGGGATCGGCGACCGCGACCAGCTGCGCCGGGAAGTCCTCGGCCTGAGCCGCCAGCATCACCAGCAGCTCGGGACCGATGCCCGCCGGCTCCCCGGCGGTCAGCGCGATCACCTCGGACGACATGGCGCGCTCACTGCTCATCAAGGCGGTTGTCGACATAGGCCTCGGCGCGGATCTGCTGCTGCCAGGCTTCCAGTTCGTCATTGAGCTTGCGCTGGAACAGGGTCTTGCGGACCTTGTCACGCTGGCTGGAATTGGTGACATCCTGCTGACGACGATTCTCGACCTCGATGATGTGATAACCGAAGCGCGTCTTGATGGGCTGACTGACCTCCCCCACCTTCAGGGCGTTCATGGCAGTCTCGAAGGACGACACCGTCTGCCCCGGGCTGACCCACCCCAGCTCGCCACCCTTGAGAGAGCTGCCCTTGTCGTCGCTGAACTCCTGGGCCAGCGCGGCGAAGTCCTCGCCACCCAGCACGCGACGGCGGATGGACTCGGCACGCTCAAGCGCCTGCTGATCACTCATGTTCGGGTTGGGCTGGATCAGGATGTGACGCGCCTGAGTCTGGGAAATCAATGACTTGCCTGCGCCACGCTTCTCGATCAGCTTCACCAGGTGATAGCCGCTGGCACTGCGCAACGGCTGGGACACCTCACCTGCCTGCATGTCCGGCACCACATCGGCGAATACGCTCGGCAGCTCACCGCCGGCGCGCCAGCCGAGATCCCCGCCACTCAGCGCCTGGCTGCCAGCGGATTCCGCCGCTGCCACCTGGGCGAAGTCCGTCCCATCGGCGATCTGCTGACGCAGACCATCGGCACGCTCGCGCGCCGCCTTGACCTGAGCCGGTGTCGGCTCCTGCGGCAGGGCGACCAGCAGGTGCGCTAGGTGATACTGGATATCACTGCCGACGTCCTGCTGGTTGAGATACCGGTCGATCTCGCGATCGGAGATGCGCACCTTGCTGGCCACGCGACGCTGCTGGATCTGTTGCACCAGCAGTTCACGACGCACCTGATCACGCACATCGGCCAGCGACATGCCATCCTGCTCGAGCTTGTCGGCAAAGGCCTCCAGGCTCAGACCATTGTCCTTGGCGATTCCCCGCAGGGTGGCATTGAGCTGGGTGTCATCGATGCTCAGATTGGCCTGCTCCGCCATCTGCAGCTGAATCTGCTCATTGACCATGCGGTCGAGCACCTGGCGCTCCAGCACATTGCGCGGCGGCAGGTTGATACCGCGACTCTGCAGCTGTTGGCTAGCCTGGGAGACACGCCGCTCCATGTCGCTTTGCATGATGGCGTCCTTGTTGACCACGGCAACCACACGGTCGAGCAACTCGGCGGCACTCACCGGCAGGCTTGCCAGCGCGAATGCCAGCCCCAGCGGGGCAATCAGGGTCTTGCGCATCGGGTGTTCTCTCGACGTAAAAATGTTGATGGCGCCGCCTTGCAGCGGCGCCCTGTCGTCAGCGTGCGTGACGCATCCCGGGGGTCAGAAACCGGCGTTGCGATAGCCCGGCACCGCCTGCTCCAGATAGCTGTCCGCGCTCTGGCCGACGCCACCCAGTCCCTTGAACTCGAAGGTCAGGAAGATACCGTTCTTCTCTTCATCATCCGAGATGGTATTGGCGGTGTCGTTGTCATCCTGCCATTCCCGCCAGGTGATCTGGACGCCATAGCAGCAGTCGTTGTACTGGACACCCAGCACCTTCTCCAGCGAGCGGGAATTGGTGCTGTCGTACTGATAGCGGCCCAGCAGCGACCAGCTTGCACTGACCGGCGTCGCGAACGAGAAATCCCACTCGTTGCGGGTATAGCCCAGCACGTCTTCATCGTCCTCATCATCGTAAGGCACGAACCCTTCGATCTCACGATTGAAGCCAAAGTTCAGTACCGTGCCCTGTTTGGCGCGATAACGCAGTGATGTCTGGGCGCTTTCGGTGACACCGCGATCGAAGTCCTGGAACACGGCCTGGGTCGCGGTCCACTGGTCGTTGAGGACCACATCGGCCTGGAAGACCACCGGCGAGCGGTCACGCGTCGCCCGATAGTAATCGGAGTAGCTGTCGAAGTCGGAGCGAGACGTCTTGTCCGGGTCCCCATCCATGTCGATGTTGCGGTCCGACAGGTAGCTGGACTGGCCAACGCCCAGCTTGAGGCGTTCACGACCGCTCTCGTCACTGATGAAGCGCGAGGAGACGCCGTAGGAGATCTTGTTGGTGTCGCCTACTCGGTCGCCACCGCTGAAGCGGTAGGGAGACCACAGCTGATTCCAGCTGAAGGCATCCTCGGAGGTGTCGAAGTCCGGGAAGTCGGACTGATCGACCTCAGGGACATAGGCGTAGTACAGACGCGGCTCCAGCGTCTGCTTGTAACCTTCGCCGAACCACTCGGTATCACGGTCGAAGATCAAGCCGCTGTCCAGTGACAGCACCGGAATGGTCGCCGAGGTACTGCTGTCACGATCGGTCTCGCGATCCCCGTAGTCCAGGTCGTAGCTCAGACTGATCAGCTGGGCACGCGGCTCGATGAAGCTCCAGCTCTGATCGCTGCGCCAGCCCACGGCCGGCGCCAGACGCAGACGGGTGCCGTTGGCGGCTTCATCGTCGTCGATGTCTGTGTCGGTCTCGTCCACATCACGCCAGAAGTAGGTGGCGTTGGAATTCCATTCTTCATAGAAGCCGCTGGTCTGGCTCCAGCGCGCGTTGGCAGTCAGGCTCGGCAGGCGATAGAACGGCTTGTCCTCGTCATCCAGCGGAAAGTCCATCCGCTGATACCCCTGCGCCTTGAACTCGAGATCCCAGACGTCGCCACGGTAATTCAGTCGCGCGAGACGCTCGAGGCTGTCCGTCTCGGTCTCGCCGAAGTTGCGCCCGAAGTCATCGAAGTAATTGCCGTCGGATGCCGCGCCGTACTTGAGCTGATAGGCCGTGCGCGCGTCATAGCGACCAGAGTGCTGGTAATTGATGTACCAGCGATCCTCGCCGATGAGATCCTCTTCATCGTCATCCGGATCACTGCCGCCATCGTCATCGGCCAACCAGGCGCCTTCCAGCGTGCCTTCGTCGCCACGCGGCAGCAGGTAACGGAACTCACCTTCCAGCATCTCACCGCGCTCTGAAATGTAGCGAGGCGTGATGGTGGCATCGTAATTCGGGGCCAGGTTCAGATAGATGGGCTGGGCATAATCGAAGCCGCTGGAGCTGGTGTAGCTGAGCTGCGGCCACAGCAACCCGGTGTGGCGGCGGTCATCGACCGGGAAACGCACATAGGGCCAATAGAAGACCGGCACGCCGCCCATTTCCATGCGCGCGTGGGTCGCCTCCCCCCAACCGGACTCCCGGTCGATGGTGATATCGCTGCCGACCAGACGCCACAGGCTGTTGCCCGGCTCACAGGAGGTGAAGCTGGCATCCTTCAGGCGATATCGGCCATCTTCCAGACGCGCCAACTGCACCGCATCCCCCCGGATACGCTGCTTGTGGAAGACGTAGTGACCATTGTCGACGCTGGCCGCGTCGCTGTTGAGCGAGACGCGGGCATCATCTCCGCGCAGTAGCACGCCGGGCTGACGGTAGGTCACCGGGCCCTTGGCCGTCGCGGTGTCTCGCGCCTCGTTGACGCTGACCTCGGGCGATTCCAGCTGGGAATCACCCCGTCTGAGCACTACCTCGCCCATCAGGGTCGCGACGCCATCATTGCCATAATTGGCCTTGTCGGCGGAGGTCGCGACCTGCTCGGGCGTGTCACCCGCATCGATCCGGTAGGCCGGTGTCACGTAGCGACCGCTGCACAGCTGCCCCTGCGGCACCTCATCATAAGGCTGCCAGTCGAGCTGGCTTGCCGACAGCGGCTCCGGCGGGGCGGCTTGCGCCATCAGCGGCGCGCCGGCGGCCAGCGGGGCCAGCGTCCACAGGAGACGCAGCACCAGCGGCTTGAGCCGCCATGTCGCCGGCTGGCTGACGGGGAGACGCGTCGCCGTCGTGGAAGACGCAAGACGACGATGCGGCCGCCCGAGGGCGGACACCGGCTTGCCCGTGTGTATTGAATGGCTGCGCTGGGCCATGGCTGCTCTGTGTCCTTGGCTGGGGGAATCGGTATTATACAGGCCCAGCAACCGGCCTTCCTGCTTGCCGGTTCCGCCTGTCCTGTGGTCACCACACCCCAGCATGCGGGGCCGCGGCACAGGCGTCAACTGACAGCCGGCCCCCGTATCCGCCGACAGGAGCCCCGCCCCATGACATCCGACGCCCGCCGTCAGGCCCTCCACGCCTGGGCTGCCGCACGCCACGACCTCACCCCCGACGCCGTCCGCTTGAGTGCGGTGGCCGACGACGCCAGCTTTCGTCGCTACTTCCGCCTGCATCTCGATGAGAGCGCCCCCGGCATGTCGTCCCGCATCCTGATGGATGCACCGCCGGAAAAGGAGGACAGCCATGGCTTCGTCGCCATCGCCCGTCAGTGGCGAGAGGCCGGCCTGCCCCTGCCCGAGGTCTTCGCCTTCGATGACGCCCGAGGCTTTCTGGAGCTTGAGGATCTCGGGGATACGCCATTGATGACGGCCCTGACCAGCACCGAACACGCCGACCACTACTATGGCGAGGCCATCGGCCTGCTCGAGCAGTTGCATGAACTGCCGCTGGCCGACCTGCCCGCCTATGACGATGCGCGTCTCAAGGCCGAGATGGACCTCTTCCCCGAATGGTGTCTGGGGCAGCTGCTCGACATGCCGCATGACCGCCGCTACGCCGCCTGGGAAACGCTCTGCGGACAGCTGCTGACGGCCGCGCGCGCGCAACCTCTCGTCACCGTGCACCGCGACTTCCATGCCCAGAACCTGTTCCTGCATGCCGATGCCGGCCAGTCGCGGGAGACGCTGTGGATCATCGATTTCCAGGATGCCGTCATCGGTCCCGAGAACTACGACCTGATCTCGCTGCTGCGTGACCGCCACTGGCGCTGGCCGGAGCCCGCCATGGCGCGCTGGATCGAACAGGCCCGCCTTGCCGCCCTGCCACGCTATGCCGCCGCTGGCCTGCCGGCCCCCAGCCCGCTCGCGTATCGTCAGAGCGTCGAGCGCATGGGGGTGCAGCGCAATCTCAAGATTCTCGGCATCTTCGCGCGCCTGACCCTGCGCGACGCCAAGCCACGCTATCTGACGCTGATGCCACGCTTCCTCGGCCATCTGCGTGAAGGTCTGGCCTTCTGCCCCGAACTGATCACCTTCACCCACTGGCTGGATGAGGTGCTGACCCCGGCGCTGTCACTGCGCCTGGCCTCCGAGTGCGAGGCACGAGGCCTGCGACTGGCCAATGGCGAGACGCCGGAGATCAACCTCGACGACTACGATGAGCTGGCCGCTCTGGCCGATCGCGCGGCACGCCGGATGCGCAACGCCGAGGCACGTCAGACAGATGTCACGCAGGAGAGAGGCTGATGCGCGCGATGATTCTGGCCGCGGGCTTCGGGACTCGCATGCGTCCATTGACTGACCACACGCCCAAGCCGCTGCTGAACGTCGCAGGACGCCCGCTGCTGGAGCATCACCTGCTCAGGCTGGAAGCCGCAGGCGTGGATGACATCGTCATCAACGTCGGCCATCTTGCGCAGAAGATCCTGGAGCATTTCGCCGCTGCTCGCTCTCCCTGCGGCTTGCTGCAGGCGCGCTGGCAGGGCCGCAGGCGCGAACTGACACTGACGTTCTCCCATGAGACGACGCCACTGGAGACCGGTGGCGGCATCGCACGCGCGCTGACACTGCCCGGCGCTCTGACGGCCGATGACGCCGACGAGACGCCCTTCCTGCTGATCAATGGCGATGTCTGGTGCGATGTGGATCTCGGGGCGCTGATGGCCCAGGCACTGGCCAGCCAGACTCAGTGCCTGCCGCCAAGGCCGTTGGCGGGCCTGGTACTGGTGGACAACCCGCCACACCATCCGAGCGGCGACTTCCTGCTGATGCAGGATGGCGAAGTCCGCGACGGCCCCGTGAATGGAACGGACGAGCGCATGGACAACGCAGACCGCCTGACCTTCTCCGGCGTGTCATGGCTGTCCCCACGCCTGATCCGGCGCGCCCTGCACGAGACGCCGGCTCTGCGAGAGGGGGATGGCGTGTTCAAGCTGGCACCGCTGCTGCGCGATGCCATGCAGCGCGGGGAGGCACGCGGACTGCATCACCGTGGCGAATGGATCGACGTCGGAACGCCGGAAAGACTGGACGAGCTGGACAGGCTGCTCAGCGATCGCCCGACACATCCAAAGGCATGAGCTCGCAGGCATAAGCTCAGCGCCGGACGTTCCTCCGGCCGCGGGCGCGGCAATGCTATTCTGTGCGCCTTCGTGCGGTCCCGCCTGCGCACCGGTGCACCTCACTGACTCATTGATTCACCGAAGGGAGAGAATTCGTCATGGCAATGAACACCAGCATCAAGTGGACCGATGGTCGCCAGTTCCTCGCGGAATCCGGCAGCGGCCACAGCGTCGTCATGGATGGCAATCCGGAAAATGGCGGACGCAACACCGGCCCGCGCCCGATGGAGATGCTGCTGATGGGGCTGGGCGGCTGCACCAGCTTTGACGTCATCCAGATTCTCGAGAAGGCCCGCCAGCAGGTCACGGACTGCCGCGCAGACCTCACGGCCGAGCGCGCCGATGGCGTGCCCAGCGTCTTCACCAGCATTCACGTCAACTTCGTGGTCACGGGCTACAACCTCAAGGAAGCACAGGTAAAACGCGCCGTGGAGCTGTCCGCCGAAAAGTACTGCAGCGCGTCATTGATGCTCAGCGCCGGTGGCGTCGAGATCACGCACTCCTACGAAGTCATCGACAGCGCCGCCTGATCATCTCCCGGCACTCCCCCTCTGCCACCCGCCGCCATGAGCGATCTGACGGCGGGTGGCAGAGGGGGGACTCACGCCAGCGAGCGACGCTCGACGGGAATTGACGCTGGCGTGTCAGCCCTGCCTGTGCATAATACGCCCCTCAAACCGGTTGTCTTCCCGGTCGCTCCTCGGCCATCGGCCACGAAACGAGCGCCGCAGGACACCTTCTTCGGCCCGATGTTCACCCCTGGATGGCAACGCCACACGGGCGTGATAGAGGCATCGGATGTCATACCACCCTCCCATCTCAAGGAGGCCTGGACGTGAGCGATCAACTCCGCCTTCACGGGTTCAACAACCTCACCAGTTCGTTGAGCTTCAATATCTACGACATCTGCTACGCGCAGACCGAAGAACAGCGTACGGCGTATATCGATTATATCGATGAACTCTACAACGCCGAGCGTCTGACCCAGATACTCAAGGATGTCACCAACATCATCGGTGCCCACGTGCTGAACATCGCGCGTCAGGACTACGAGCCGCATGGTGCCAGCGTGACCATCCTGATCGCCGAGCATGAGCTGGAAGAGACGGACCCCGCCCAGACGGAGCCGGGTCCTGGCCCGCTGCCCGAGACGGTCGTCGGCCATCTGGACAAGTCACACGTCACGGTGCACACCTACCCTGAGTCCCACCCGGACAACGGCATCAGCACCTTCCGTCTGGATATCGATGTCTCGACCTGTGGCATGATCAGCCCGCTGAAGGCACTGAACTACCTGATCCACAGTTTCGACTCCGACATCGTGACCATGGATTACCGCGTGCGCGGCTTCACCCGCGACGTGGATGGCAAGAAGCTGTTCATCGATCACGACATCACCTCGATCCAGGATTACCTGGCGGAAGACACCAAGTGTGCCTACCAGATGGTCGATGTGAACGTGTATCAGGAAAACATGTTCCACACCAAGATGCTGCTCAAGGACTTCGAGCTGGACAACTACCTCTTCGGCACCTCGCGTCGCGAGCTGACCTTCGAGGAAGCCACCAACATCGAAAGCCGTCTGCGTCGCGAAATGCTCGAGATCTTCTACTCGCGCAACTTCGACTGAGCCGGGCACGCCTCGAGGCATGCAAAAGCCCCTGACACCTTTGGGTGTCAGGGGCTTTTTTCTGGCCCGACCACGGCTCAACGCCTTCCGTCAGGCCCGGGGTCAGTCTTGCGTTGCGGCGCAGTGGTGCCGGCCTCGTCCAGACGCCGGGCCATCTCGTCATTGACCTCACGCTGGAGCGCCTCACGGCGCTGTTCGCGCTCCGCCAGCGACTCCCCCTGCATCACCGCCACTTCATCAAGCCGGGTGCGCAATTCACGCACCTCGGTCGTCAGCTCGCTGATCTGGTGGTAGAGCGCGCGGGTCATGTCGCGCTGGGCACGCGCCGCGCGCGCCTCCTGCTCACTGTCATCCTCGATGAAGATCGAACTGATGTAGGCCGCGAAGCTCCCGAACAGCCCCACGCCTCCCACCATCAACAGCACGGCCACGACCCGCCCCAGGGTGGTGATGGGATAATAGTCCCCATAGCCGACGGTGGTCACCGTCACGACGGCCCACCACAGCGCCTCCTCGGCAGTGTTGATGGGGCTGTCGGGGTTGGGAGTCTCCACCATCAGCATGGTGAGTGCGCCGAAGACCACCAGCAGCACCGTGGCAGTGGCCGCAGAGGCGAACACCCCCTCGGCGCGATTGCGGAACAGCAGCTTCCAGATCATCTCCATCGACTTGATGGCGCGCAGCACTCGCAGTATCTGCACCACGCGAAACAGCCTCGCCCCCTGGAAGAGGCCTGCCGGAATACAGGCCAGCAGGTCGATCCAGCCCCACTTCATGTACTCGCGCTTGCTCTTCGCACTGGCGAACCGCTTGCAGAAATCAACGAAGAAGAACAGGCAGACCACGTAGTCCATGTACTGCAGCAGTCGCTGGACCGGAGGAGACAGTTCGAAGATCAGATCCACGACCATCGCACCGATGACATACAGTGACAGCACCAGAATGAACAGCTGAAAGGGCGTGACGCGTTCCTGCATCCGAGGATCTCCGTAAATGGGGCTCAGGAAAGCCTACCCCATCCTCGACGTCCTGACAGTGTGAAGACACCGCTGTCGTGCTTGCGATGATTCATGCGCCCGGTAGTTCATGCGACCGAAGCTTCATGCGCTCGGTGATTCATGCGTTAGCCTCATGTGCCCGCGCTCATGACGTCTTGTCGCGCGACTCGTCGTCACTCGGAGGCTGGAAGGTAGACTGCTCGCTGATGTCTTCCCCACTGATGCGATTCAGAAGCTTGCGCAACTTGTGACGCTGGCGGCGTGATGACAGGCGATTGGAATCCCAGCGCTCCGGTACCAGCGCACATTCTCCATTGGCATCGTGCAGACGGAAGGCACGCTCGACACCGATCGGGTGGTCTTCACTGCCATAGATGCCGATGATGCTCAGCGTCAGGCGCTGGAATTTCAGCTGCTCATTGCTGGGCCAGTGACCGTCAAGCGAGATGCCATTGCGGCGCGCCATGCGCTCGATGACTTCAGAGAACGTCCCGATATGCAGGAAGTCGCCCGAGCCCAGCGGCCCCTGGCGCGTGGTATCGGAGATACGCCATTCACTGCTGCTGGAAGCCTCCTTCGCGGACTGTTCGCTGTCGCCGTCCTGCTGATTGTCACTCTGCTCGTCACCTTCCTGATAGCTGCGTTCGAACTCGGTGACATCCATCAGCAGGCTGCCATGACTGGTATCCAGCCGGGCGATGATGTGCTCGATGAAGATCGATTCGGCACTCATGTTGCTGACGATGCACAGGCTGTCGATCCCCTTGGACTTGCCGCGATTGATCAGCACGCGCGGGCGCCGCTGGCGACGGAAGTTGTGATACAGCAGCTGTGCGTAGACCAGCCAGATGAAGAACGAGCCGATACTGGCAATCGCCGAGATGGTTTTCGAGTGATTCGCGATCCACTCCATCATGCTGACCTCCCCTGTCAACGTTGTCTGGTGCACCCTTTCTTGGGGATGGCGACAGGGGATTGCGAGCATTGATATGGCGTTTAATCACGCCGCGCGAATCATCGGGACAGGGAATGCCTGAGCCGGACACGAAATGTCTGAGTCAAGATCACTCCCCCAGCAAGGATTGCCAGATAGTGATGACACGCTCGCGGTGCATGGCGATGAGCGGCACCTGCTCGAGATTGATGAGGCTGCCACGCTTTTCCAGCGCGAGGCGGTGGCTGGTATTGCGATAGGCCAGATAGGCCTCGCGCAGCTCACTGGCCTGTTCCCCCGGCAGGCGCCCACAGGCCTCCAGCGTCTCGAGCAGTCGCATGTTGTCACTCCATCTCAGAAGCTCAGGCTCCTGATGGCTCATCGACAACACGCAGTACTGGGCCAGAAACTCGATATCGACGATGCCTCCCGCATCCTGCTTGAGGTGGAACTGGCCTGCATCCCGGTCCTTGGCGGAACTCCCCAGGTGATCCCGCATCTTGTGGCGCATGGCGACGACGTCCTTGCCCAGGGCATCGGCCTCTCGGGCCTGCCCCAGCACCTCCCGACGTGTCTGCTCAAACGCCAGCGCCAGCGCCGGATCCCCCGCCACGGCACGTGCCCGCACCAGCGCCTGATGCTCCCAGGTCCAGGCCTGGGAAAGCTGGTAATCACGGAAGGAAGCCAGGCTCGAGACCAGCAGTCCGGAGTTGCCGGAAGGCCGCAGGCGCATGTCGACTTCGTAGAGGGCACCGGCCGGAGTCACCGCGGTCAGCAGATGAATGATGCGCTGACCCAGCCGGGTGAAGAACAGCGGGTTGTCGAGGGGGCGCGGGCCATCCGTCTGGCCCTTGCTGGCGGCATCGTGCAGGAAGACCAGATCCAGATCCGAGCCATAGCCCAGCTCGATGCCCCCCAGCTTGCCGTAGCCGACGATCACGAAGCAGCCGCTCAGACTGTCCCCGGTGATCGGCTGGCCATCCCGCCCCAGCGGAAAGCCGTGCTTGCGGGTCAGGGTCTTCCAGGCCATCGCCAGCACCTGCTCGAGGATCACCTCGGCGATGAAGGTCAGATAATCGCTCACCTTCATCAGCGGGCGCGCCCCCGCGATGTCGGAGGCAGCGACGTGCAGCACCTGGGCGTGCCGGAAGACGCGCAGCGCCTCGAGCAACGCCTCTTCATCATCTTCGGGGATGCGTGACAGCGCGATGCGCAGCTCATCGGCCAGACGCACCTTGTCGGCGGGCGAGTAGAGATTGTGCGGGTGCAGCAGCTCGTCCAGCAGCACCGGATAGCGTGCCAGCTGCTCGGCAATCCAGGGGCTCGCCGCACACAGGCGCATCAACTGCGTCAGTGCATCAGGATTCTCGCGCAGCAGCGCCAGGTAGGCCGTGCGACGCAACACGGCCTCGATCAGCGGCAGCACACGCTCCAGCACGCGACTGGCATCATGCTCGCCGGGCTTTTCCGGATCGCCCGCCGCCGAGCCCAGCGCCTGCAGCAGTGAGGGCATCAAGGCATCCAGACGATCAAAACCGATGCGCTGCATCCCCTGCACTGCCCGTGAGCGACGCAGGCTGTTCAGGCGCCGCAGACTCTCGTCGGGTGCCTCGAATCCGCTTTCGGCGAGCAGCTCCCGACCCTCTTCCACCGTCAGCTCATCGCGCCACAGGGCACGCCACTCATCGAGTGCCTGCTGCCCTTCGGGCGGTTCGGTTTCCTCGTCTTCCGGCGCGGCGATCACGTTGTCGAAGTGCAGCCGGATGCGAGCCCGCACCTCTTCGAGTCGCTCGGTGAGCGCCTCCCAGTCCGGCAGCTGCATCGCCAGGGCGAGACGCTCGCGCCCCAGCGGGTCCAGCGGCAATGTCTGGGTCTGGCGGTCGGCCTGCGCCTGCAGGGCATGCTCAAGATCACGCAGGAAGACGTAATCCGGCACCAGCTCATCCACGACCGCCTGTGGCAACAAGCCAAGCTCGGGCAGTCGCGCGAAGGCTGTCTTGAGTGAGGTGACCTGCAGTTCCGACTCGCGGCCACCGCGGATCAACTGGAAGGCCTGGGCGACGAATTCCACTTCGCGAATACCACCGGACCCCAGCTTGATGTTGTCAGAGAGCCCGCGGCGCTTGACCTCGCGATTGATCATCCCCTTCATCTCGCGCAGGGATTCGATGGCGCCGAAGTCCAGATACTTGCGGTAGACGAAGGGTCGCAGATGCGCGATCAGTCGCTCGCCCGCGGTGATGCTGCCGGCCACTGGACGCGCCTTGAGCATCGCGTAGCGCTCCCATTCACGCCCCTGATCCTGGTAGTAGCTGGCCAGCATCGAGAAGCTGCCCACCAGTGGGCCGCCGTCCCCCAGCGGCCGCAGGCGCATGTCGACGCGGAACACGAAGCCATCGGCGGTCATCGCATCCAGCGCCGCGATCAACTTCTGGCCCAGCCGCGTGAAATATTCCTGGTGATCCAGCGACTTGCGCCCGCCCGTCGTCTCGCCCTTGTCGGGGAAGGCGAAGATCAAGTCGATATCGGAGGACAGGTTGAGCTCTCCGGCCCCCAGCTTGCCCATGCCGAGCACCACCAACCGCTGCGGCTCTCCGAAGCGATCCGCTGCCGGGTGGCCATAGCGCGGTTCAAGAAAGGCCTCCAGCCACCCCAGCGCACCTTCAAGCGAGACCTCGGCCAGTCGCGAGACCGCGCCCGCCGTGTCCCACATGCCCGTGCCATTGAGATCACGCCAGATGATGCCCAGCATGCGCAGCTGGCGGAAACGCCGCAGCACCTGCTGCATCGCCTTTTCATCCTCGGCGGCCGACAGCCCCTCCGCCAGCCGTGCGCTCAATTCCCGTGGCGGCAAGGTGCGTTCAAGCTCGCCGCTCTCGATCAGTTCGGCCAGAAGCTCAGGGCGACGGCACAGGGTATCGAGAGCGAAGTCCGACAGCGTGACCAGACGGGCGAGCTCGAGACGTTGCTGCGCCCCCAGCGCCAGAAACGTCGCCACGGGCGAGCTGGCATCGCCGCGCATCTCGCTGAGACTCCGGGCCTGCATCAGGCTCTCGTTCAGACGCTCCCGTGCGGCGCCGGCAGCCTCCTCCAGTGTCTGGCGACTGTGCTCGAATTGCTGGCCGAGCAGCGACTCCAGCGGCAGGAAGTCTGCCGGCAGCGGGAGATCCGCTGACGGACAGGAAGAGTGAGGTGATGAGGCGGGGGCGTTGTCGGGCATGGTCGTCTCCTTCGATCCGACCTTCAGCATAACGGAGGCAGAGGGGACATGACACGGCCATGCCCCACAGGCGATATGCCCTATCCGAACAGCTTGTCGTAGAGCAGCGTGCCCCAGGTCAGGCCCGCGAAGATCAGACCGAGCATCACCGCTGCCGAGCCCATGTCCTTGGCGCGCCCGGACAGTTCATGAAACTCCGGGCCGATACGATCGATCGCGCACTCCACCGCGGAATTGAGCAGCTCGACCATCAACACGATCAGGATGGAGCCGACCAGCAGCAGCCACTCGATGTGCGATTCCCCGATCCACCAGGCGAACGGCAAGAGTAGCGCGCACAGGATCAATTCCTGCCGGAAGGCTTCTTCATTGCGCCAGGCCGCCTTGAGCCCCTTGAGAGAGTAACGCGCGGAGTGCTTGAGGTGGGTCAGGCCGGTATGCCGTGATTTCATCTTCGGGTCTCGTGCAGACGCAGCACGGTGGCTGCAGAGGCCGATCTTTCAATCGGACGATGACGTTTACCAGAAACACGTCTCGGGGAGAGCTGCCAGCACTCCGGCTGGCGACCTCGCAGCGCTAGCTGCGCGATTTTCACGACCAAAGGCTACCCGAGACCTCATCACCGAGCATGCTCTAATACCGCCAGGCGCTCGATGACGGCGGCGATGATAGCAAAGCCCGCGATGTTGCGGCATTGCCGATACTGTCATCCAACAACAACAAGTCAACGCCCGGGAACTGCCCATGCCTTCCTCATCTCACGACACACGCCAGACACTCGGTCACGGACTGGCGCGCAACTTCCTCGGCCAATCGCCGCGCTGGTACAAGCAGTTGATGTGCCTGTTCCTGATCACCAATCCGCTGCTGCTGTGGTTCAGCGGCCCTCAGGGTGGGGTGATCGTCGGCTGGCTGTTGCTGGGCGAGTTCATCTTCACGCTGGCCATGGCGCTCAAGTGCTACCCGCTGCAACCCGGCGGTCTGCTGGCGATCGAGGCCGTCGCCATCGGCATGGCCTCCCCGGATGCCATCATGCAGGAGATGGAGCGCAATCTGCCGGTGATCCTGCTGTTGATGTTCATGGTGGCAGGCATCTACTTCATGAAGCCGTTGCTGCTCTATACCTTCACCAAGATCATTCTCGGCGTCCGCTCCAAGACCTGGCTGTCGCTGATGTTCTGTCTGGCCAGCGCCCTGCTGTCCGCCTTCCTGGATGCCTTGACCGTGACCGCGGTGATCATCGGTATCGCGGTGGGCTTCTACTCCGTGTATCACAAGGTGGCGTCAGGCAAGAATTTCGATACCCAGCATGATCACGCCAACGACATCAGTGTCGAGGCGATCCACAGCGAAGATCTCGAGGACTTCCGCGGCTTCCTGCGCTCGCTGTTGATGCATGGTGCCGTCGGTACCGCGCTGGGGGGCGTCAGTACCATGATCGGCGAGCCGCAGAATCTGGTGATCGCCAAGGCCGCCGAGTGGGATTTCCTGTCCTTCTTCCTGCAAATGGCCCCCGTCACCCTTCCCACCTTCTTCGCAGGACTTGCGCTATGCGTGCTGCTGGAACGCGGCCGCTGGTTCGGCTATGGCCAACGCCTGCCTGCCAGCGTCCGCCGGATTCTCGAGGACTATGATCGCCATCAGGATGCGCGCCGCACCCCGCGCGAGCGCGCAGCGTTGATCGTGCAGGGGGTGGTGGCCATCCTGCTGGTCCTGTCACTGGCGCTGCATCTGGCCGAGGTCGGGCTGATCGGGCTGGCGGTGATCATCCTGTTGACCGCCGGCAACGGCATCACCGATGAGCATCAGATCGGACGCGCCTTCCAGGAAGCGCTGCCCTTCACGTCACTGCTGGTAGTGTTCTTCACCATCGTCGCCGTCATCCACGAGCAGCATCTGTTCCAGCCCTTCATCCAATGGGTGCTCAGTCTGCCGATGGAGGACCAGGCGGGGGCGCTGTTCCTCGCCAACGGACTGCTGTCCGCCATCTCGGACAATGTCTTCGTGGCGACGGTATACATCACTCAGGTAAAGAACGAGTACCTGGCGGGCAACATCAGTCGTGAGCATTTCCATGCGCTGGCGGTGGCGGTTAACACCGGCACCAACCTGCCAAGCGTGGCGACCCCCAATGGTCAGGCGGCGTTCCTGTTCCTGCTCACCTCGGCCATCGCCCCGCTGGTCCGGCTGTCCTACGGGCGCATGGTATGGATGGCGCTGCCCTATACCGTGCTGATGACCCTGGTCGGCCTGGCCACCGTGCGCAGCTTCATCTGATCAGCGGCCCCGGTTGCGTCAGTCTCATCCCAATGTCGAGGTCTCAGGACTTCCCCGCGGCGTCGCTTGCAGGCACTGTGAGACCGAGCGTCTCACGCCAGACGCCCTGACACCTTCACGCAGGAAGAGCGCCAACACCAACGCCAATCACGAGGAGACTGCCATGTCCCGCGCACTGATGCTGCACGACGAGACCCCACGCGCCCGAGTCGTCGAACTCTCCGATGATCAGCTACCCGACCTGCCTGTCACGGTGGCCATCGAGCGTTCCGGCCTCAACTACAAGGATGCGCTGGCCATCACCGGCCGTGGCAAGATCGTGCGCGAGCTGCCCTTCGTGCCGGGCATCGATTTCGCGGGATGTGTCGAGGCCTCCGATTCGCCGGACTTCCAGCCAGGCGACGAGGTCATCCTGACCGGCTGGGGCGTGGGCGAGCGTCATTGGGGCGGACTGGCCGAGCGCATGCGCGTCAAGCCCGAGTGGCTGGTCAAGCGCCCCGCGAACCTGAGTGCCGAACAGGCCATGGCCTTCGGCACGGCGGGCCTGACTGCCATGCTGTGCGTGATGCGTCTCGAAGAGGCCGGCCTGACGCCCCAGCAAGGCCCGGTGATCGTCACCGGTGCCACTGGCGGGGTCGGCAGCTGGGCAGTGCAGATGCTGGCCGAGCAGGGCTTCGAGGTCCACGCGGTCAGCGGCAAGGCCGAGCAGCGTGAGTGGCTCGAGTCACTGGGCGCGAGCGAGGTCCATCTGCGCAGCGATTTCGAGGAGAAGGGCCGTCCGCTGGAGAAGAGCCGCTGGGCCGGTGCCGTGGATACCGCCGGTGGCCAGGTACTGGCCAACCTGCTGGCGCAGATGCATTACGATGGCAAGGTGGCGGCCGTGGGACTCGCGGCGGGCGCGGACCTGCCCACCAGCGTGATGCCATTCATCCTGCGCGGCGTCTCATTGCTCGGCGTCGACAGCGTGATGATCAATGCCGAGCGTCGCCAGCAGGTGTGGCAACGCCTGGCCGAGGTCTCCAGCGAGCTGCACGCGCGGATGCAGCTGGAGACGGTGGGACTGGATGACATCGCGGCACGTGCCGAGGCCATGATCGACGGCAACATCAGTGGCCGCGTACTGCTGGATCCCGCCCGCTGACATGCCAGCGCGCACCACGAATCGCAGCCGATCACGGAAAAAATGCGCCATTGCATCGAAAATTGCGCCAAGTCATTGATTGTTGCGGTGCAATACGCTGTTTGAGGTTAGCCAAGGCGGCCTCACGACGCTATGCTCTAGGCATCTCGTTACGCCCTGTCGAGCGTCCCGAGTGCCCTCCCCTCAGCCATGCCGGGCGTGTGGAGGATCACCCCGCCTTCGGGCGGGGTTTTTTGTGCCTGTCACACAGGCCATGAAGACGAAAGCCCCCGCCAGCTGGCGGGGGCTTTCGTGTCATGCAGTCACGGCCGATGGATCAATTGCGCTCGATCATCGCGGTCAGGTCCTCCGCGACCGGATCCAGCACCTGCGGCCAGGAAAGATACGGTACGGCGGCACGCCCGTTGACCATCACGGCAAAGGCTCCCCAGCGGCCTGTCTGGGTGCGGAAGTAGCCCGAGATGGCGCGCACCGGCACAGGATTGTTGAGCGTTCCCGTCTTGACCATCACGTGATTGCGGAAGGTCTCGCTGCCGCGCCGAATGAAGCGCATCGGACCATTGGCCGGTGCCTGAAGCCCAGCAACGAAAGTGGGGAACAGGGCCGGACGGTGGTACATGCTGTCGAGCAACGCGATCAGACCATTGACGCTGGTACGGTTCTGCGAGGTCAGACCACTGCCTGAATACAGCGTCAGCGGACCGTGACCCGGGATCGCGCTGGCGAAGGTCTCAAGCTTGGCACCTCCCTGACGCAGCGTGGCCTGACTGCCACCGACCAGTGCCAATGTCAGCTGGTCGGCCATGAAGTTGTTGGAGTAGTTGAGCATCCGCGTCAACAGCTCCTGCATCGGCTTGCCCTCGACACTCCCCAGCTGTACCGCACTGGAAGGCGGTGCCGTGGTGGTGATGTCCACGCCGCCCGTGACCGCGATGCCGGCACGCGCCAGCATGTCGCGCATCAGCTCGCCGGTATACAGCGCCGGATTGGACACGGCACGGTAGATGCTGCGCGGCTGGCTGTCGGCGGCGATGGTGCCACTGACGACCAGCGTATCGCGCCCGTTGCTGGTGGTACGACGCGCATTGAGGGCATTCTTTCCGCCGGCCGCGACGGTGGTGACCTGATTGTCGAAGATCTCGGTGGGCTGGGTCGTGTCACAGCTGGCAAGTCGCGCCGGCGCCTGACTGCCCGCCCCCGGCATCACCTTCACGCACCAGCTGGCATAGTTGCTGGCCGCGGACGACAGCAGCGCATCATAGGCGTTGCTCGAGCGACGCGAGGCATTGCAGCGATCGGTACTGATGCATGGCACCGGCCCGAAACGCCACTGACTGACCAGCAGGCGTCCCTCGATGCGCCGGATGCCTCTGAAGCGCAGCTCTTCGGTCAGGCGCCACAATTCTTCACTGGTCAATGCCGGGTCACCACTGCCCTCGAGCACCAGATCGCCGGTCAACACGCCGTCATTGATCGAGCCCGTGCTGCGCAGACGTGTGGAGAAGCGATACTGCGGCCCGAAACGGTCCAGCGCCGCGCCAGCGATATAGAGCTTGGACAACGATGCGGGCGTCAATTGCAGGCCGGGATCGACCGAGGCCAGCGTCTCGCCGGTGTCCAGCATGCGAGCCTGGGCACTGACGATGAAGCCCTTGTCAGCCAGGCGAGTGAGGTTGTCGAACCCGGCTGCCTGCGCCGGCCCGGTCGCTACCAGGGTAGCGCCGGCGGCGATGGCCAGTCCGCGCAGCGAGCGCGTGAAGCGCAGCGGCATTCCCGACACCGCGGGGTGTGCCGCTGCCTTGAACGGGCGAAGCAGCGAAGAGAGCAACGTGGGCAGCAACGCAGGTCGCGCAGAGGTTTGTGCAGTGCGAAGTAGAGGCATGAGGCATCCAGTGACGTCGTCGGTAAGCATCCATGTCACAGCCGGATTGGCGCCGTGATGCCTCTAGCTTAATGAGGAGTGGCGCTGGAAAACAGATGCAGGACGGCAACTCCCCCCACGATCATCGCCAGACCCAGGATCGCCGGCAGGTCCGGCATCTCGCGATAGACCACCGCGCCGAACAGGGTGACCAGCACGATCCCCAGTCCAGACCACACCGCATAGGTGACGCCCAGCGGCAGGTCCCGCAGCACCAGCGTCAGAAGATAGAAGGCGATGCCGTACCCCACCACCACGATCAGGCTGGGGCCGAGTCGCGAAAAGGACTCGGAGGCCTTGAGCGCACTGGTCGCGATGACCTCTGCCAGTATTGCCAGCGCCAGAAAGACATAACTCATCGACTCACCTCATGGAATGTGGTGACGGGTGCTTCCGCTCACGGGCAGCCTTGCGTGCCAGCAGGCGGGTCATGACCGCGTCGAACAGTGGATTGAAGATCATGGCCCAGACAAGGAAGAAGGCCACGAAACCAAGGTCCAGCAACAGTGCCTGCCATAGCCCGATCTCCAGCCAGGCCGCGACGAGGAAGACCGTCACCAGCACCAGCCCCAGCTCGAAGCCGAGTGCCTGGGTGATGCGCTGAAGCATATTGCGCTGGCGAGTCGGTACCCAGCGGTCGAACATCCAGTTCCAGACCGTACTCCAGATCACGGCCAGCGTGGACATCACCACGGCCAGGCTCCCCATGCTCGCCAGATCATGTCCCGTCAACATGGCGGACAGCGGGGCCACGATCAGAATGCCGCCCAGCTCCAGCAACCCAGCCTGTGCCAATCGCTCTTTGTTGGAACGCATCACCGAGACTCCTGCTCAGACTTCGCACATGATGCCGTGCGGCTGTGCGAGGTGGATATGTCAGGCATTCTAGAGGTCATGGAGATGGATAAAAGTTAGTATCCATCTAGTATTCAGATGGATCGAGGCGAGAGGCAAGGCAATGAACTGGACACTGGAACAGCTGACGACGCTGCGTTGCGTGGCGGAAACGGGGTCTTTCTCCGCCGCGGCACGTCGTCTGGGCCGTGCGCAGTCCGCCGTCAGCACCGCCATCGCCAATCTGGAGATGGACCTGGGCTGCGAGCTGTTCGATCGCACCCCGCGTACCCCCATCCTGACACCTGCAGGCAAGGCACTGCTGCACGAAGCCAATAGCGTGCTGGTGCAATGCCAACGCCTGGAGGCCCGTGCACGCACCCTCAGCGAGGGCCTGGAAGCCAGCCTGACTTTGGCGATCGATGAAGCGCTGGTGGAGATGCCACCCGTGATGGAAGTACTGGAAAAGATGGCGGTGCAGTATCCGACACTGACACTGAATCTGCTCAATGGGGCTCAGGATGAAGTGGCGCGCTGGGTGGAGCAGCACGAGGCCAACCTCGGCATCCTGTTCTGCCAGCCGCTCTGTGCCATGGCACTGGAGCGGGAGGCTCTGGGACGACTGGAGCAGGTGCTGATCGTCGCCCGCGACCATCCCCTGGCACAGCTCGAGAGCCCGACCCACAGCGATCTGGCGGATCACCGTCAATTGATGATCGGTCAGCGTCAGCAGCTGGGCCCCGGCCAGGAAGCTCCTCGTTCACAGCGTTTCTGGCAGCTCAACAGCTTCTATGCCATGGCGGAACTGACGACACGTGGCCTGGGCTGGGCACAGGTGCCACGTCACATCGCCCATTACCCGCCCTTCCAGAAGCGGCTGACGATACTGGACCTGAGTGCACTGGGCGCCACCGCCGATATCGATATCGAATTGATCTCGCGACGTGACAGCCCCCGCGGCCCTGCCGCCAGCTGGCTGCGCCAATCACTGCGCGACACCTTCCGTGACAGTCACGCCGCCATCGCCAACCAGAACCTGCCGCCGGCATGACACGCCTCACACCTGCAGGGGGTAACGCTCAGGCGTGTGCTCGAGCTGGCATTCAAGGCGCCACAGCGCCTGACCGGACTCATGATACTTGCGCTCGAAGTGGGTCAGATAATCGCCGTGCGGGACAAAGGCCTCTGCCGTCACCTCGACACCGGTGGCATGACCGATGGCCTGAGCGAATTCCAGTGCGTAGATCTGCCAGTTGGTGCGCAACTCGAGCCGACCGCCCAATGCCATGATGATCGGAAATACCGGATGGCCTTGCCAGCGCATCTTGAGGTGACGCGCCTTGGGATAGGGATTGGGATACAGCAGGGTGTGATGAGCCGGCGCCCAGCCTGCCGCCAGTGCGAGACGCCAGAAATCAACGAGATCAGCACGTACCAGCAACGCGTTGTCCGGAAGCTCGCCGTGCTTGCGAGTGAGGCGGTCCTCGCTGCGATCGACCCCGATCACCGCATGATCCGGATGGGCCAGTGCCAGCAGGCGGGTCGAGCGCCCGACGCCACAGCCGCTGTCCAGCCACAAGGGCTTGTCCTGTTCCGCCAGCCAGCGTTGCGCCTGTTCAAACGCCTCACGCGTGTGCTCCGCGACTGGCTTGCGAAGCGGATGTGCCATCGCACGGCGTACGCGCCGCTCGATGTCCTCGTGGGGGCCGGACTGGGGAGAGTCGATCTGACGGGAGTTGGCGTACATCGGAATTCCGGTGGCAGGCGAGCAGAAAATGGACGAGGGAATTCTAGCAGATTCCTCTTTCGGGAATCCGCCGCGCCCCGCTCGGTCTGGCGGCAAGCGCCGGCAGGCAATGCACAAAAAAAGGCGCATGCCTCTCGGCACGCGCCTACACCAACTCTAGCGACTCAAACAGCCCCTGAAGCATCTCATCCGTCACGCCCATAATCAAACAAACGATTGATCTTTTTTCGTGACCCAGGACCTCGGTGGAATGGCCTACCCTGCAACGCAGGATATCGCACAGTGTTCGCAGCGAGTCCTCGCTAGCGCCGCAGCCTGAGAGCAGGGTGCATGACGCCTGTATTGAGGGGGTGTTATCATCGCGGCATCATTTGGACGAATGCCCGCAGAGGCGTCGCCCAGACCAACGACTCACAGCATTTTTCACGAGGAAAGCGGCTTGTCACACTTACCGGTGATCGTCGGCATGGGCGGAGTCAACGCCGCCGGCAGGACTTCGGGTCATCAAGCCTTCCGGCGCACGGTGCTCGAGACTCTGTCGGAGACGGACCGCCAGGAGACCCTGCTGGGCCTTGCATCGCTCATGAATCTCGCCCGCTGCGACGAGCAGGGTCAGTGGTTCGATGCCGAAGGCCAGCCCGCCGAGGCACAGGCACTCGCGGCTCGTCTGGAAGAGCAGGTACTGGCACATTCCCTGATTCGTCGCATCGAAGACGAACGCTTCAATGACGCCGGGATTCCCGCCAACCGCCAGTCACGCCTGACGTTGACCGAGGACCTGAGCTTCACCCTGCGCAGCCGCCAGCTGCCGGAGCAGCCACCCGCCGCGTGGCAGATCCGCGAGCTGGACAATCGTCGCGTCGAAGTCACGGTGCCGGCAGGCGAATTCGATGTCCTGCTGCCGGACAACCGCAGGGCACTGGTGCGCGCCGCCGGTCAGCTGCCCAGCGGCTTCGCGCCGGAGCAGCTCTACCGCAGCGTGCATCACCCTCGCGGCCTGTCGATGACCATCTTCGGCGCCAGTGACTGCCTCGGCGACAGCGGACTTGACTGGGACTCGCTGCGCGACAGCCTCGACCCCGACGACATTGCCGTCTATGCCGGCAACTCGATCGGCCAGATGGACACTGAAGGCTGGGGCGGACTGATGAAGTCCTTCGTGGCCGGCGAGCGCGCCACCTCCAAGCAGATGCCGCTGGGCTATGCCCAGATGCCGGCCGACTTCCTGAATGCCTATGTGCTTGGCAATGTCGGGGGAGCCGGTGCCGCGATGGGTGCCTGCGCCAGTTTCCTCTACAACCTGAAGCTGGGCCTGAATGACATCCGCAGCGGACGCCGTCGCGTGGTGATGGTAGGCACGGCGGATGCGCCCATCACGCCGGAAGTCATTGAAGGGTTCCGCAGCATGGGAGCGCTGGCCGATGACGAGAGTCTCAAGGCCCTCGATGCGCTGGAAGTCCTCACTGACAGCGATTACCAGAAAGCCTGCCGTCCCTTTGCGCGCAACTGCGGTTTCACCATCGCCGAAGCGACCCAGTTCGTGATTCTGATGGCGGACGAGCTGGCGCTGGAGACCGGCGCTCGCATCCTGGGCAGTGTCCCGGATGTCTTCGTCAATGCGGATGGCTGGAAGCGGTCCATCTCGGCACCGGGCGTCGGCAATTACATCACGCTGAGCAAGGCGGTGGCGCTGGCGCGAGATATCGTCGGTGATGAAGGCGTACGCCAGCGCAGTTTCGTGCATGCACACGCCACCTCCACACCGAAGAACCGCACGACCGAATCCCATGTGCTCAACGAGGTGGCGCGGGCCAACGGTATCGAAGCATGGCCTGTCGTGGCGGTGAAGACCTTCGTCGGCCACAGCCAGGGCAGCGCGGCGGGTGATCAGACGGTCTCGGCACTCGGCAGCATGACCACCGGCATTCTGCCGGGCATTCCGACGCTGGATGCCATCGCCGAAGACGTGCATCACAGCCATCTCGACATCCGACGCGAAGCTCGCGAATTCTCGGCCGATGTCGCCTTCATCAATGCCAAGGGATTCGGTGGCAACAACGCCAGCGGCGTGGTGCTGTCGGCCGATGTCACGCTGAAGCTGCTGACAGCGCGACATGGTGACGACGCCCTGGCGGCCTGGCGTGAGCGCAGCGGCCTCTGTGAGCAACGTCGGGCGGACTATCTGGACAAGGCGCAGCGCGGTGAATTCACGCCGACCTACCGCTTCGGCGAGGGTGTGCTGGAAGGGCCGGAGCTTGAGATCACTGATCGCGAGATCCGCATTCCGGGATACGCGAAAGCCGTCTCTCTCAAGGTCGACAACCCCTTCGGGTCACTCTAGCGACACCTCGTGAGCGACTGCCATGAAGAGCGCTCCCCCAGCCTGCTGGCCACAGCAAGGCTGGGGGTTCTACACTCGGACTGGCCACCAGCTTTCGCTCGTTGCCCGCAGGCGTCTTGCACCAAGACCAGAGCGCAGGCTTCTCATCCTTCGTCGTCCATTGCAGCAAGGCCGTCCGCGATGGCCCGCTGACAGAGCACGAGTTCGTCATGCCCAAGAACATTGCCGTCTACCCTGGCACCTTCGATCCGATCACCAATGGCCATACCGACCTGATCGAGCGTGGTGCTCGCCTGTTCGACAAGGTCATCGTCGCGGTCGCCTACAGCCCGAGCAAGCAACCCGCCCTTCCACTGGAACTGCGCATCGACCTTGCCCGACAGATTCTCTCGCATCTCGACAATGTCGAGGTCATCGGTTTCAGTTGTCTGCTGACGGAGCTGCTGGAACAGCAGAATGCGCGTATCATTCTGCGCGGCCTGCGCGCGGTATCCGACTTCGAGTACGAGCTGCAGCTGGCCAACATGAACCGGGCACAGGCGCCGCACGTCGACAGCCTGTTCCTGACCCCGGAACTGCAGAACTCCTATATTTCATCGACCATCGTGCGCGAAATCTCGCGACACGGGGGTGATGTGTCGCGTCTGGTGCACCCGATAGTGGCCGAGGCTCTTGCCAGCCACTTCAAACCGCCCGGCGCCGACACCGCCACAAGCTGAGGACACCACCATGGCCCTGATCATCACTGATGAGTGCATCAACTGCGACGTCTGCGAGCCGGAATGTCCCAATGGCGCCATCTCGCCGGGTGAAGAGATCTATGTCATCGACCCGGACCTGTGCACCGAGTGCGTCGGCCACTTCGATGAGCCGCAATGCCAGCAGGTCTGCCCGGTTGACTGCATCCCGCTCGACCCGGCCAACAAGGAAAGCCAGGAAGAGTTGATGGAGAAGTACCAGATCATCACGGCAGCGCTGGGCAACTGACCTGCACCTGCCCGCCACCACGTGCGCCTGCCCCTGTCAGGCGCTCGTGGTGGCCTGGCACTCCTGGCAACGCCTGTAGAAGCCATGTCCTGACTCCCTCCTTGGCAGCGTTCCTCTCCCTCCTGTCCTGTCGCCTCTCCTTTCTCCTCCCGCTTGCTCGTCTCTCTTCTATTGTTTTCTCTCTTCTCTATTCTCTCTTTTCAACCTCTTCCATCCTGCGTGCTTCGCGATGCGCGATGACCGCACGAGTCTCAGTGCCAACGGTCAGCCGCTGACACCGTGCAGGACGGCTCGGCTTGCGCGACTCCCCGGGAGGCAGGCGCCTCGCACTTTCATCAGCGATAAAGAATATGATGGTGGATAGCGAGACTATCGGTTAATTTCTGTTAGTACACAGTAACAGAAGTATTCTATCCTGTAGGGATACAGTCACCGATCGCCCTTCACGCGCACGGAATGCACATGTCATCACGCCAACTGCCGTCAGCCCTGAAAATGCCAGCCTTCAAAGCCCATACTCCACTTCCCGCCTCGGGATTGGTCGGTCTGGCCGGAATGCTGGTCTTGATGGTGCTGCTGATCCTGCTGCCACGCCCCGATATCTTCACGTCAGTCGCGCAATACCTCATCCCTCATTCACTGCTTGAGATCGGTGCGGTACTGGTCGCCTCGATGGCGGCCATCTCCATCTTCCAGGGCCATCGCAGCACGGTCCCCGTCAGCTTCGTGGTGATGGGCTGTGCCTTTCTGCTCTCGGCCTTCTTCGACCTGATTCATATCTTCAGCTATGACGGCATGCCGAACTTCGTCAGTGATGCGTCGGTACAGAAAGCCATCCACTTCTGGCTGGCGGGGCGGACGGCCTTCGTCGTGGCGCTGCTGGCACCCTGCCTGATCACCTCACGCCCGATGACGCGCCGCCGGCTGCCACTGGCGTTCGTCTTGACGCTTGTCATTGGCCTGCTGGTCAGCTGGGTAGGGCTCTATCATCTTGACTACCTCCCCGCGACCTTCATCCCCGGAAGCGGCCTGACGGCGTGGAAGATCGGTTACGAATGGGTACTGGCGATCGGATCCCTGATCGCCGCGATCCTGCTGCTCAACTCCCGACGTCTGCCCGAGGGCACCAACATCAGCTGGCTGGCCGTCGCCGCGCTTGCCACTGGCCTCTCGGAGCTCTGCTTCACCCTGTATGCCACTGCCCACGACGTCTTCAATCTCCTGGGGCACCTGTACAAGGTGGCCGCCTACGGCATGCTCTACCACGCCATCTATTCCTCACGCCTGGTCTACCCCTACCAGCGACTCAAGGACATGAGCAGTGCGCTGGCAGAAGCGGAACAGCGCTGGCAGTTCGCGCTGGAAGGTTCAGGTGCCGGTGTCTGGGACTGGAAGCAGGACAGCGATCAGGTCTTCTACTCTCCGCAGTGGAAAGCGACGCTGGGCTATGAAGAAGAGGACATCGGCAGCAGCTTCGACGAATGGAAATCGCGCATACACCCTGACGACATGCAGCGGACGCTGGAAGACCTCAAGCAACACTTCGATGGACACAGCGTCGAGTACCGCAACGAGCATCGCATGCTGACCCGCAGCGGCGAATGGAAGTGGATTCTGGATCAGGGAAGAGTCGTCGAACGCTCACCGGACGGTCGACCATTGCGCATGATCGGCACTCACAGCGATATCGACTGGATCAAGGAACAGCAGCAACGCCTGATCACCAGTCGGGCACGGCTGCGCTCCATCTACCATTCGGCCCCCGTGGGCATCATCGTGGCAGATCGCAGCGGCACCATCGTCGATGCCAACTCCGCCATGCACAACCTGTTGGGCAGAGGTGAAGCCGAGCTCTTTCAGCAGTCCCTCTGGGGGCTGTTCTCCCTCGAGGAAGTCAGTCGCCTGAAGCGTGCCTGGGGGCAGCTCCAGCGCGAGGGCGGCAACTTCCAGGACGAATACCACATGCAGACCGCGCGCGGGCATCTGTTCTGGGCGGAAGTCACCCTTACTCCGCTTGAAGGCGAGGATCGCACCCTGGTACTGGTCAACAACATCGAGGACCGGCGCCGCGCCATCGAATTGCTGGAGGAGAACGCGACGCTCTATCAGGAAGTCTTCAGTACCGGCAACGCCATCAAGCTGCTGATCGATCCGGAACTAGCTGAAATCATCGACGCCAACCCGGTCGCCGCCGATTTCTACGGCTACAGCATCGGTGAGATGTGTGGCATGCCCCTGGGACGCATCAACGTGCTGGCAAGCCAGACGCTCTCGAAGCGCATCCGTTCGGTGGTCAACCGTACTGACAACCACTTTGAGGCCAGCCATCAGCTGGCCAACGGCGAACTGCGTGACGTCGAGATCTTCACAGGCCCGGTTGACCTCAATGGCCGCACCCTGCTGTTTTCGATCGTGCACGACATCACGGATCGCAAACGCGCGCAACGAGACCTCCAGATCGCCAATCTCAAGCTGTCACGCCTCTCGGAAAGCCGCACCCAGATCCATCATCTTTCGGAACGTCTGCTGACCTGCTCACGACTGGACGAGATCGTCACCCAGCTCAATGTGCGCCTGCCCAGCCTGTTCGCCGGCTGCGAGGGCACGCTGCAGCTGGCAGATCCGGCGGATCACCAGCAGAAGACACATATCCAGTGGGGGACGGCTCCCACGGAAGTCTGCGTACTCAATCACTCACTGAGCGTCGGGGATACGGTGATCGGCAACTTCACGCTGCAGATCCCCTCTGACAGCGAGAGTCAGGAGCACCTCCGCCCGCTGGCAGAGGACGTCTGTCAATTGATCATGCTGGCGCTGGCTGACCTGCAACTGAAACAGGGGCTGGCCCATGAGGCACGTCGGGACACCCTCACTCGACTCTACAATCGCCGGCATCTGGATGAAGTGCTGCCACAGAAACTGGCAGAAGCCAGCATCGGCAACCCCCTTTCACTGGTAGTTCTGGATCTGGACAACTTCAAACAGGTCAACGATACCTACGGTCATGAGATGGGGGACCAGGTTCTATCTCGCCTCGCCAGCATCATCCGCGAGTCGCTGCGCAGCTCGGATGAAGCCTGCCGTTATGGTGGGGAAGAGTTCGTCATTCTGATGCCGGGGGCCAGCGCTGCCGTGACACGCGCACGCGTCGAAGCCATCCTTGAAGCCTTCCGGGAAGAAAGTTTCGAGCATGACACCCTGGGACAGCTGACAGGGCTGAGCTTCTCCGCCGGCGTCGCCAATGCTCCCCACGACAGTCAGTCGACCGACACGTTGTTCAGCATGGCCGACAACGCGCTCTATCAGGCCAAGCGCTCGGGCCGTCAACGCGTTCTGTGCTTCAACAATCTGCCCCCCACCGAAGACCGTCGAGTCACGTCCTCTCCCAGATGAGGCCTCGTGATATTGCAGCGCTCGAGTTCAGCCTCTTTCCGCTGACCTCAAAGACGACACCGCCGGCCATGATGGCCGGCGGTGTCGTGTGCGGGGTCTTGTCACATTCCTGCATGGCTCTGGACAGGCGATGCTTCAAGTCGCCCCCCAGCGGGAGTCAGTCCCAATCAACACGCGTCGTCTTGCAGCCAAGGCAGCGCGCGAAGGTTGCCTGCGCCGGTGTAGCCACCAGCACACGAGCAGTCTCATCGATATTCTGCCCCATGGCCGCGAACGGAGCCGAAACGACAAACAGCGCTGCCCCCACGACCGTCGTCGCCAACAGCAGAGGGCGCCCGACAAGCGCATCAGCCACCATCATGCCGGCACTCGGAGTATCATCCCCCTGCTCGCTGGGCAACTCGATGGCATAGGCGGGAGATGCCAGCATCAGTGTCATGCCCGCAGCCGCGATTCCGTTGCGCAGCCACATGCCCGACTGAAAAATCATGGATTTCATGCTCAGGTCCCTTGCGTATGGACGCTCCAAGCGTCCCTGTTATGAGTCTATACACTGGGGCAAGCACCACCAGCGCCTGACAAGCCGTGTCATCCATCTCACGTTCTCTAGATTAGCGCTCCGAAAGCCATACGCCCAGCTCTCTACCCTCATGCTGCGGTCAACGCCAACGGACTCACGCCGCGTCACCCGCGCTGCTCCTTTTACTGATTCAGCATCACCCACTACGGCAACGATCCCCAATGACCGATTCTTCACGACAAGCCGCCCCCTCTTCTCCATCGGCCGCTCGCACCGACCGCCATCTCTGGCAGCTCGCCTGGCCGATCATCCTTTCCAATATCTCGGTGCCGTTGCTCGGACTGGTGGATACCGCCGTGGTCGGGCATCTGGAAGATGCGATCTATCTGGGTGCCGTCACGCTGGGCGCGGTGCTGTTCAGCTTCCTTTACTGGGGCTTCGGCTTCCTCCGCATGGGCACGACCGGCATGACGGCCCAGGCACATGGCCGTGGTGATCACGACCGGCTGCGAACGCTGCTCGGACAGGGCATTCTGCTGGCACTGGCCATCGGCATGCTTCTGATGCTGCTCGGCTCACCGCTCATTTCGCTGGGCCTGGGCTTGATGGAGGCCAGCGAGTCCACTCGCGCACTGGCCCATGACTACGCCAGCATTCGCCTGTGGTCGGCACCCGCCGTACTGATCAATTACGTGATACTGGGCTGGTTTCTGGGCCTGGGGAATTCACGGGTGACGCTGGGTATCCTGGTGCTGACCAATGTGCTCAATATCGTGCTGGATCTCGCCTTCGTCCCAGGCCTGGGGATGACCAGTGATGGCGTGGCCCTGGCCAGTGTGATCGCGGATTACTGCGGGTTGGCGGCCGGCCTGTGGCTGGTGTCACGTCAACTCTCCCGCATGCCGGGTCACAGTGATCGCGCCGCCCTGTTATCACTGTCCGCCTGGAGCGTACTGATCCGCGTCAATCAGCACCTCTTCGTGCGCACCCTGTGTCTCTTGGGCGCCACGGCCTATTTCACGTCCCAGGGAGCCAGCTTCGGGGACGAGACTCTGGCGGCCAATGCCGTGCTGCTGCAATTCGTGATGATCACGTCCTACGGGCTCGATGGTTTCGCGCAGGCTGCTGAATCCGAGGTCGGCCGCGCCGTGGGACAGGGAGACTGGCAGCGCTTCACTCGCAGCGTCAGGGCGGCTACGCGCTTCTCGTTGGTCACTGCCGCCGCCGCAAGCCTGCTGCTATGGCTCCTTGGCCCGCAGATGATCGCCCTGCTGACGGACCTGCCCGAGGTACGACAACTGGCAATCACCTATCTGCCCTGGATGGTCGCCATGCCGTTGGTGGCCGTATGGAGCTACCTGCTGGACGGGATCTTCATCGGTGCCACCGCGACACGTGAAATGCGCAATACGCTGGTGGTCTCCCTGCTGGCATTCATCGGACTGTGGCCCCTGCTCGAGAGCTTCGGAAATCATGGCCTGTGGCTGGCGTTCCTGCTGTTTACCAGCGTTCGTTCTGTCTTGCTCGGCGGCTACTATCTGCATCATCGCCGTCACCACTGGCGCTGAACCCTATCGAGCAGAGCACGCCCTGGGTTGATCCATCGATGAAGTGCTCGCCAGGCGCATCGGAGCCCTACCCCTCGACCATCGCGCGATACTCTACTGCTATCGGATAGACTAATGTGAGCATGCCAACCCAACTCCCATACCGATAAAAAGCCACAGGGAGCATCACATGCTGCAATCGCTATCCCGGCCAGCCGTCAAGCTGGTCGAGCGCTATCTACCTGACCCCTATATCTTCGTATTGCTGTTGACCGTCGTCGCGGCCGCAGCCGCCATGCTGATCGAGCAACGCTCCCCCGCCGAGGTAATGCGCTACTGGGGCGATGGCTTCTGGAATCTGCTGACCTTCTCCATGCAGATGCTGCTGGTATTGATCTCGGGGTTCATGCTCGCCAATACGCCGCCGGTGAAGAAGGGCCTGGCCAGCATCGCCTCGCTGGCCAGAACGCCTGGCAGTGCCATCATGCTGGTCACCTTCGTCTCGCTGATCGCCAGCTGGATCAACTGGGGCTTCGGTCTGGTGATCGGTGCATTATTCGCCAAGCAGCTGGCCAAGATGATCAAGGTGGATTACCGGCTGCTGATCGCCAGCGCCTACTCAGGTTTCGTGATCTGGCATGCGGGCATCTCGGGCTCGATTCCGCTGACCATCGCCACCGCGGGCCACTTCACCGAGGAGAGCATCGGCATCGTGCCCACCTCGGACACCATCTTTGCCTTCTTCAATATCGCCATCGTCTCGGCGCTGCTGATCATCATGCCGCTGGTCAATCGCGCCATGATGCCCTTCGAGAAGGAAAGCGTGTACGTGGATCCGGCCCTGCTGGAGGATAAGCCCACCGAGATCAGCGACCAGCCTCGTCCCGCCGAGCGTCTCGAGAACTCACCGATCCTCGCCTGGGTCGTGGGGCTGTTCGGCCTCGCCTGGCTGGTGGATCACTTCGTGATTCGTGGCGGTGGCCTGAATCTCAACGTGATCAACTTCAGCTTCCTGTTCCTGGCCATCGTGCTGCATGGCACACCGCGCAAGCTGCTGGACAGTCTGAACGAGGCCATCAAGGGCGGCGCCGGTATCGTCATCCAGTTCCCCTTCTATGCCGGCATCATGGCGATCATGGTGCAGTCCGGACTGGCGACTACCCTCTCCGAGGGATTCGTGTCGATCGCCAGCGCCGAGAGCCTGCCGTTCTGGTCCTTCATCAGTGCCGGTATCGTCAATCTGTTCGTACCTTCCGGTGGTGGACAGTGGGCGGTTCAGGCACCGGTCATGATTCCTGCCGCCCAGGCATTGGGTGCCGACCTGCCACGCGTCGCGATGGCCGTCGCCTGGGGCGATGCCTGGACCAACATGCTGCAGCCTTTCTGGGCACTGCCTGTCCTGGCCATCGCGGGCCTGAAGGCCAAGGACATCATGGGGTTCTGTCTGGTGCAGCTGCTGGTGACCGGTATCATCATCTCACTGGGGCTGACCCTTCTATGAGAAGGTCGCCGTGACGAAATATCTCTGACGAGACGTTCGAACGCCACGACTCCCGGCCCCTCGCAACGTCATGCCACCTGGCCCCCGGGGAGTGATTCTTCGGGGGCCAGGTCGTTCAGAGAGTGCTGATATGCCGCTCACAGGGTGCCAAGTGACGCCGAATCCCTCAGACTGTCAGGGACAAGAATCATCCCGCTCCGATACCCGTCCCCAGGGTCACTCGAGCCTTTCTGACCCTGACTCGCTCATCAAGGATTCCTGCATGAATGACACCCAGCCTGATCAGGCCACCCTCAATGACGCCCTCCCCGGTCAGCACCAGTTGATCATGACCGAGTTGATGACACCGGACATGGCCAACTTCAGCGGCAAGGTGCACGGTGGCGCCATTCTCAAGAAGCTGGATGAAGTCGCCTACGCCTGTGCCAGCCGCTACAGCGGCAGCTACGTCGTCACTCTGTCGGTGGACCAGGTGCGCTTCAAGCAGCCGATTCACGTCGGCGAGCTGGTGACCTTCCTGGCCTCCGTCAATCATGTCGGCCGCTCCTCGATGGAAATCGGCATCAAGGTCGTCGCCGAGTCCATCCAGGGTCGCCTGATTCGTCATACCAACAGCTGCTACCTGACCATGGTCGCGGTGGATCCGGACGGCAATCCGGTTCCGGTGCCGCCACTGAACCTGGAAACCCAGGAGCAGAAACTGCGCTTCCACAAGGCCGCGATTCGCAAGAAGCTTCGCAAGCAGGCCGAGGAAGAGGAAAAGCGCCAGGAATCGATGGAATTCTGAGACACCGATCTCGAAAGCCAGTGCAATATGCGGAGTGCGAGGTAGTCGCCACGTGGCGATACTGGGCGGAACTCCGTCACCGCGAGACGAACGATGACTCCTTCACGAGCGGCACAAGACGCCATCTGGCAACGCCTGCTGGCTCGCCAGTCGATTGCCGGTGAGTCACTGCGCTATGGCGTGATCACCACCGGCATCTTCTGCCGTATCGGCTGTCCCTCACCGCCTCCACGGCGTGACAATGTCAGGTTCTTCCCTGACACCCGCGCCGCGCATGCAGCCGGTCTGCGCGCGTGCCGTCGCTGTCACCCAGAGACGGATTCATCCTCGGACAACCGCGAGATCCCCGACATGCCACACTGGCTCATCGCCGTCTGTCGGCAACTGGAAGCCGCCGTCGCCGAGAGCCGGCCGACACCGTCACTGAGCCGTCTGGCCATCCTCACGGGCCTTGGCAGCTCTCACCTTCAGCGCCGCTTCAAGGCCTGGCTCGGCCTGTCACCCAGCGACTATGCCAGCGGACTGCGCCAGCTGCGCTTTCATGATCTGCTCGAACAAGGGCGCGGTGTCACCGACGCCATCCTCACGGCAGGCTATCGCTCCACCAGCCGTGCCCATGCACGCGCCGGCGGCATGACACCCAGCGCTCGTTCGAAAGGAGGCAGTGGCGAGACACTATTGGCGATGCACTGGCCATGCAGTTTCGGTATGCCCGAGCATCACTGCTGGCTGAGCGCCGCGCTCAGTGAACGTGGAGTGGTGGCCATCCAGCTGACGGATAGCCGTGATGCTGGGCAGAGTGCTCTGGAAGCTCGTCTGCCAGAGGCTGACTGGCAACAGGTGACACCCGACGACGAGGCAGGGCAATCACTGCATGCAATGCTCGGTGCACGCCTGCTGGCACTCTGCGAGACTCCACAGACGAGCCAGACGCTCTTCATCGAGCTGCCGCTGGATGTCCGCGGCACCGCATTTCAGCTGCGTGTCTGGCAGCAACTGAATACCACCCTGAGCGGCGAGACCCTGACCTACCGGCAACTGGCCGAAGCTCTGGGGCGACCCACTGCCAGCCGCGCCGTCGCCAATGCCTGCGGTGCCAACCCCCTCGCCCTGCTGACGCCCTGCCACCGCGTGGTGCGGGGTGATGGTGGTCTCGGTGGCTATCGCTGGGGAGTGGAACTCAAGCAGGCAAGGCTGGCTCAGGAGGCCGAATCCTCCGGCAGATCATGAGGCTCGCCAGCGCACAGCGGCTAGAGCGTCGTGCAACGCAACGGCGGCGGGGCATGCAGCACCTCACGGACGATCTCCAGGGCCCGCGTCAGGACCTCACGATTCTCGGCGGCACTCAGGCACAGCCGCAATGCCTGTGGTGGAGGTTCATTGCCGACACAGAAAGGCTCGGCACTGGTGACATGTACCCCGCGCCGAGCCAATGACTCGACCACAGCCTGGCTACGCTGCCCTTCGGGTAGCACCAGCCACAGATCGAACGATGAAGGCCGCGAAGAGAGCGTCCACTCCCCCAGCAGAGTACGTGCCAGTCGCTGGCGCGCCCGCATCTCCTCCACCTGCCAGTCCACCAGTTGTGTCGCATTGCCACTGGTCAGCCAGGCGCAGACCGTTTCCATCAACAGCGGTGCCACCATCCAGCTGTGACTGCGCAGCACCGCGCCAATCCGGGACAGCACTTCCACCGGGGCGCGCAATACGCCCAGACGCAGACCGCCAGCCAGCAGTTTGGAGGTACTGAAGACATACAGGGTGCGCTCAGGAGCCATCTGATAGAGCCGCGTGCCGCACTCCTCGTTGGGCAGATATTGCACCCCATCTTCCAGAATCCAGAAGTCATGATGGCGCGCGAGGGCGACCAGGGCCTCGCGCCGTGCATGAGACAACTGCGCCGCGCCCGGATTGTTCTGCTCGGCCATCACGTAGACCATCCTGGGCACCTGCTGGCGACACAGCCGCGCCAGAGCCTCGACATCCATGCCCTCCTCATCCAGCGGTACTCGCAGCAGCTTCAGGCCCCGCTCAGCACTCGCGGCGATCAGTCCGGGGTAGGTCAGCGCTCCCGTGACCACCGCCTCTCCGGGGGCCAGCAAGGCCGACAGCGCGAGAGTAATGCCATTCTGCCCTCCCTGCGTCAGCATCAGCTCCTCGGGGTCGACCGGCATGCCGAGCTCGCTCATCCAGCTCGCCAGCAATTGGCGATGACTGCCCACCCCGAATTCATTCTGGTATTCGACACTCCGCACCAATGCCTCGGGGGAGTGGCTGATCGCGGTCAGTGCCGCCGCCATCCCCTGCTGCCGCGCCGGATGCGGCGGTGGCAGGCTCATGGTGAGATCCATCACACCAGAGGATGCCGAAGGGGAGTCATCCGACTCCGCCGCGATCCCGAATGATGGCCTGGCATGCAAGGCATGTCCGAAGCGCCTGTCGGGCACAGGCCCCGCGCTGACCGGCGCATTGACGTAGGTTCCGCTCCCCACACGCGCCCTGACCAACCCATGTCGCTCGGCCTCGGCATAGCCGCGTGTCACGGTACCGATCGTCACGCCCAGCGCATCCGCAAGTCGGCGTTGCGGCGGCAGTCGCTCATCCTCCTTGAGCAGGCCTGAGGCGATATCGAGGCGGATGGCCTCCGCCAGCGCACGATAGCGCGGCAGGGTGGGATCAAGTGTCGGAGTCCATATTGTCATGGTGACAAAAAACCTGTTGACGGTAATTGTCATCAGATTATGCTCAAAACATGGCACCAACAAGCCATAAAATGCTGGAACGTGCCGACATCCATCACAATTGCACCCATACAATAATGCGGCATCACGCCAACGCCCCACACGCTGAAGGACACCCATGGAATCCCTCGCCTTTCTTGCCCCAGCCACGCTCTACATGCTGTCGATGACCCTGACACCGGGGCCCAACAACGTCATGCTGACGGCTTCCGGAGCCAATCATGGCTATTGGCGCACCCTGCCGCATATCTTCGGCATCATGATCGGCTGCCTGGTGCTGTTCATCGGCATCGCGCTGGGACTGGGACTGGTCTTCGAGCGCTACCCCATCGTGCAGACACTGCTCAAGGTGTTGGGGAGTGGCTATCTGCTCTATCTGGCCTGGAAGATTGCCATGGCCCCACCACCCGACCTGTCGAGCCGACAGGATGCACGGCCGATGAGCTTTCTGGCAGCCGCGCTGTTCCAGTTCGCCAACCCCAAGGCCTGGGTCATGGGTATCGCACTGATGGCGGGCTTTCTCCCGGAAGACGGGCCGGTGTGGCTCAACGCGATCCTGCTGGCGAGCTTCGCGGAACTGGTGGCGCTGCCCTGCATCTCCCTGTGGGCAGGCTTCGGCACCGCCATCGGGCGTCTGCTGAATACCGAGCGCGCCTGGAGGATCTTCAACCGCGTGATGGGGGCACTGACGGCCTCCTGCGTCATCTTCATCCTGGGCTGATCGTCGCTGGCCTGCGAGGGACGGCAGTACATCACGGATATCGAACACTGTTCGCATCACCACTGTTTTCCCTCGCGATGTTCGCTAGACTGTCAGGACGCTTTTTACACGCCTGCACAGGATGCTCCTCCATGCTGACGCTCTATGGTGATCGCCGCTCCGGTAACTGCTACAAGGTCGAGCTGCTGCTGCACCTTCTCGAACGCCATCACCATTACATCGAAGTCGACATTCTGGCCGGCGATACTCGCACGCCGGAATTCCTGACCCGCAACGTCAATGGCAAGATCCCGCTGCTGGAGCTGCATCGCGGTGAGACACTGTCAGAGTCCAACGCCATCCTGAACTACCTCGCCGATGGCAGCGATTATCTGCCGAGTGACCCCTTCCTGCGTGCCAAGGTGCTGCAGTGGCAGTTCTTCGAGCAATACAGCCATGAGCCCTACATCGCCACTGCCCGCTTCATCAATCGCTACCTCGGCCTGCCCGAGGAACGCCGTGACGAGTACGCCGCCAAGCAGGAGGGCGGCAAGCGTGCCCTGCGGGTGATGGAGCATCATCTCGCCGAACATGACTGGCTGGTAGGGGATCAGTTCACGATCGCCGACATTTCCCTTTATGCTTATACGCATGTCGCTGATGAAGGCGGTTTCGCGCTGGATGATTATCCTGCCATACAGGCGTGGCTGGCACGTGTCGCGGCGCGCCCGGGCCATTTCGATATCCCGCGCGACTGATATCCTCTCCAGCTGGCAGCCCCAGCGACCACCGGCTCACCTTCCATGACAGGCTCGTCGATGCTACCCGTCACCTATCGCCCCATGACACCCGCCGACCACTCGGCCTTCATGCACATGATGGAGGCCACCCCGGGGGTGGTGATCCGCAAGGCAGATGAGTATGCCGCCGTCGAGCGCTATCTGATCCGCAACCCCGGCATGAGCCACTTGGCCTTCTCCGGCGTGCGGCTGGTGGGATGTGCCATGTCCGGGCATGATGGCAAGCGCGGCTACCTGCAACATGTGATGACGGCCCCGGACATGCGAGGCCAGGGGATCGCGAGAACATTGGTCGAGCGCTGCCTGGACGCCCTGGCACAGGAAGGCATCGACAAGGTGCACCTGGATACCCTGCATGACAATCATGAGGCCCACCGCTTCTGGGAGCGTCTGGGCTGGGCGAATCGCAATGCCGAGATCGTGCGCTTCTCGCGCCTGCTGGTGGACGACCCCAACGCCTGACCTCTCTCGCTGATTTCCCGCAACCCTCGCTGAGCAAGGAGCTCTGACGTGCAATTTCTCGAAAATGACGACCTCGGCAAGTTGATCCTGCGCCTGACTCTGGGGCTGCTGTTGCTGTTCCACGGCCTCTCGAAACTGCTCGGTGATGGCGGCACGTTGAGCTGGATCGCCGGCGAGCTGGAGAAGATGGGGATTCCAGGCGTGGTGGCCTATGGGGTCTACATCGGCGAGATCATTGCGCCCATCATGCTCATCCTCGGCGTGCACGCCCGCATCGCCGGCCTGATCGTCGTCGCCAACATGCTGTTCGCCATTGCGGTGGCTCACATGGGGCAGCTGCTGAGCCTGTCATCGTCCGGTGGCTGGGCATTGGAACTGCAAGGCTTCTTCCTCGCCAGCGCACTGGCCGTCGTCTTTCTCGGCAGTGGCCGCTTCGCGGTGCAGGAGGACTGATGGCCGACGTCGTCACTGCCAGCACCTATTGCGAGAATGCTCCCCAGCACCCGATTCATGGTCCCTATCATGATCACGAATACGGCTTCCCGGTCAGCGATGACCGGGTACTGTTCGAGCGTTTCGTGCTGGAGATCAACCAGGCTGGCCTCTCCTGGCTGACGGTACTCAAGAAGCGCGAGGCCTTTCGCGAGGCCTACGAGAATTACGATATCGCGCGTATCGCCGCCTATGGAGATGAAGAGCGCGCGCGCCTGTTGAGCGATGCCGGCATCATCCGCAACCGCCTCAAGGTCAATGCCGTGATCCACAACGCGGGCGTGGTACTGCAGATGAAGGACTCGCACGGCAGCTTTCTCCAATGGCTGGATGCCCATCATCCGCAACCCTTGTCCGCCTGGGTCAAGCTGTTCAAGAAGACCTTCCGCTTCACTGGTCCCGAGATCGTCAACGAGCTGCTGATGAGCTGCGGCTATCTGCCGGGCTGTCATCGTGACGACTGTCCGGTACAGGCTCGCGTGCTGGACGCCGGCCCGCGCTGGGCCGAGCCGGGTGCCCTGGAGGCGATCCATGCGGATGCCTGACACCAGCTCGTCCTCTTCACTCCCCCTTCCCTCTCGCAGGTAGCCCGCCGATGGACTCCCTTACCCAGATCTGCCTCGGAGCCGCCGTGGGCGGTGCCGTCATGGCGCCCGCCATCCGACACTTGCCCGTCGAAAGACGCGGCGCTGCCATCCGTTATGCATTACTCGGTGGAGCGGCACTCGGCACCCTGCCCGATCTCGACGTGATGATCGACTACGGTGACGCCGTCGCCAATTACACCCATCATCGCGGCTTCAGCCATTCCCTGCCGGTACTGGGGCTGCTGGGCATTCTGCTCGGCTGGTTGCTCGCCCATCTTCCACGCCTGGCACCATTGGGGCGTGGCCGCCTGATCGCCTACTGCCTGCTGTGCCTGATCACGCACCCGCTGCTGGATGCCTTCACCACCTATGGCACCCAGCTGCTGTGGCCATGGCCAAGCCGACCGGTGAGCCTGGCCAGCATCTTCATCATCGACCCGCTCTACACCCTGCCGCTGCTGATCACCGGCCTGTGGGTCGCCATACGCGGCCACGCAGGACGATTGCTGGTCACTGGCCTGATGCTCTCGAGCCTCTATCTTGGCTGGGGGCTGGCCGCCAAGAGCTGGGTGGAACATCGCATGGCGCCGGTATTGGCCAGTCAGGGGTTCACGAACGCCCCACGCATGGTGCAGCCCACGCCCTTCAACAGCCTGCTATGGCGGGTCAGCGTGGTCACGCCACTGGCGGATCACGAGTGGATGGTCGGTGTCTTCGATTCCGACGAGCAATTGATGGCACTGGCGCGACGGGATTTCCCGCGCCAGCCAGCGCTGGATGCCGAGGTCGGGAAGCTTGAGGATGGACAGCGTCTGCGCTGGTTCGCCGCGCCCTACCTGCGGGCGAGCCGCGAGCGGACATCAGAGGGTGAGACGCTGCTGGCGGTGACCGATACCCGCCTGGGCTCGCCCGGCTACCACCCCTTCCGTTTCGCGCTGGCCCGCCAGACCAGCACACGTGAATGGCATTCTCTGGACGACAGCCAGCGACTGCCCAGTCAGCGTGTCGATCGCGCTGCCTTGCTGAGCCTCTGGCAAGCCATCCATGACCCGGCATCCCGCATGCAGCCAGGCCAGCGCACCGTCTCAGCCACGCCCTCCAGCCCCTCGGCCGAGACAAGATAAAGCGCCGCTGATGAAGGCCCGAGAGACGACAACGCCCGCCATGGAAGCCATGGCGGGCGTTGTCGTATCAGTACTGCAAAGACGATCAACCGAGGTACTTGATCATCACCCCCGCGGCAACCGCCGAGCCGATCACACCGGCCACGTTCGGCCCCATCGCATGCATCAGCAGGAAGTTGTGCGGGTTGTACTCAAGCCCGACCTTGTTGGAGACACGTGCCGCCATCGGTACCGCCGAGACACCGGCCGACCCGATCAGCGGATTGATCGGCGTCTTCGAAACCTTGTTCATCAGCTTGGCCATCAGTACCCCGCAGGCCGTGCCGATGCCGAAGGCGACCACGCCGAGGGCCAGAATGCCCAGCGTCTCCACCGCCAGAAACTTGTCGGCCTGCAGCTTGGAGCCCACCGACAGTCCCAGGAAGATGGTAGTGATGTTGATCAGCGCGTTCTGGGCGGTATCCGACAGACGCTCCACCACACCGCACTCGCGCATCAGGTTACCGAAGCAGAACATGCCCAGCAGCGGTGCGGCGTCCGGCAGCAGCATCGCCACCATGATCAACAGCACCAGCGGGAACAGGATCTTCTCGGTCTTGGAGACCGGACGCAGCTGCGTCATCACCAGGCTGCGTTCCTTGGCGGTGGTCAGCGCGCGCATGATCGGCGGCTGGATCATCGGCACCAGTGCCATGTAGGAGTAGGACGCCACGGCGATCGCCCCCAGCAGCTCCGGTGCCAGCAGACTGGCGACGTAGATGGAGGTCGGGCCGTCCGCACCGCCGATGATGCCGATGGCCGCCGATTGCTGCAGGCTGAAGTCCATCAGCCCCATCGAGGTCAACGCCACCGCACCCAGCAGCGTCGCGAAGATGCCGAACTGCGCCGCCGCCCCGAGGAATAGGGTCTTGGGGTTGGCCAGCAACGGACCGAAATCCGTCATCGCCCCAACGCCCATGAAGATCACCAACGGCGCGATGCCGGAAGCGATCGCCACGCTGTAGAAGCTGTACAGCATGCCGTTGGAGAAGCCACCATCCAGCGCCATGTTGCTGGCCTGCTGCTTGAGCACTGCGGGAATCTCGCCATGCAGTGCCTGCTCCACCGCGTGGCGCGCCTCATCCAGCGGCAGGCTGGCGATGTTGACGTTGAGCAGATTGGCCATCGAAGCCAGCAGCTCCGGCTTGCCGAGATGCGCCGCCTGCTCGGCAGCAGACAGCGCCAGTCCGGCTTCCGGAATGTTGGCCAGAATGCCACCGAAGCCGATCGGCACCAGCAGCAGGGGTTCGAAGTTCTTGCGGATCGCCAGATAAAGCAGGCCAAGGCCGATGACGATCATCGCCAGCTGGCCGAAGCTCATGTTGTAGAGCCCCGAGCCGTGCCAGAGGTTGAGTATCTTGTCCATGTCGTGTCGCCTTGCAGAGGAGCATCACCGACCAGCCCGTCGTGCATGCCGACGGGCCGGACACACCGGCTCAGAGGGTGATCAGAACGTCGCCGACACTGACACTGTCGCCTTCCTTGACCTTCACCGCGGAGACGGTACCGGCCTGGTGGGCACGGATCTCGGTCTCCATCTTCATGGCCTCGAGAATGATCACGACATCTCCTTCCGCCACGCTGTCACCGACGGCGACATTGACCTTGAAGATGTTGCCCGCCAGCGGCGCATTCACCGGCTCACCGGAGGCGGCCTGGGCGGCAGGTGCCGCGGCTGCCGGAGCCGATGCCGCAGGCTCGCTGGCCTGCACCTGGGTAATGTCTCCGCCTTCGGCAACCTCGACGACATACTGCTTGCCGTTGACGTTCAGGGTGTAGGTCTGCGGGCCGCTCGACGCGCCTTGAGCACTGACGGCCGGAGCACCAGAGACCGGCGCTGCGGCGGCCTTGGATGCCTTGTCATCGACAGCCTGCGGGGCGGGCTCGAAGGCATCCGGGTTGCCACGGTTGCGCAGGAACTTGAGGCCGATCTGCGGGAAGAGTGCATAGGTCAGCACGTCATCGGTCTCGCGTTCGCCGCTCTCCAGCGCGATACCTTCCTCCTTGGCCTTGCCCTTGAGCTCCTCACGCAGACGTTCCATCTCCGGCGTCAGGTTGTCTGCCGGGCGGCAGGTGATCGGCTCGGCGCCTTCCAGCACGCGGGACTGAAGTTCGCTGTCGAAGGGTGCCGGCGCCGCGCCATATTCCCCCTTGAGCAGCGCCTGCACTTCCTTGGAGATCGACTTGTAGCGCTCGCCCATCATCACGTTCATCACCGACTGGGTGCCGACGATCTGTGAGGTCGGGGTCACCAGCGGGATATAGCCCAGGTCCTTGCGTACGCGCGGAATCTCGGCGAGCACGTCATCCAGCTTGTCACCGGCGCCCTGCTCCTTGAGCTGGCCTTCCATGTTGGTGAGCATGCCACCCGGCACCTGGGCGACCAGAATGCGCGAGTCGATACCGCGCAGACTGCCCTCGAATGCCGCGTATTTCTTGCGCACTTCGCGGAAGTAGGCCGCGATATCCTCGAGCTTCTCGAGGTCCAGTCCGGTATCGCGCTCGGTGCCTGCCAGCATCGCGACGACCGATTCGGTCGGGCTGTGGCCGTAGGTCATCGACATCGAGGAAATGGAGGTGTCGACGTTGTCGATGCCCGCCTCGATGGCCTTGAGAGCCGTGGCGGTGGAAAGCCCGGTGGTGGCATGGCACTGCATGTGGATCGGGATCGACAGGCTCGCCTTGAGGCGCGAGACCAGCTCGAAGGCGGTATACGGCGTCAGCAGGCCCGCCATGTCCTTGATCGCCAGCGACTGGGCCCCCATGGACTCGATCTTCTGCGCCAGCTCCACCCACATCTCCAGCGTGTGCACGGGGCTCACGGTGTAGGAGATGGTGCCCTGGGCATGCTTGCCCTGATCCAGCACCGCCTTGAGCGGACGCTCGAGGTTGCGCGGGTCATTCATCGCGTCGAAGACACGGAAGACATCGACACCGCTGGTCGCGGCACGCTTGACGAAGGCATCCACCACGTCATCGGCGTAATGACGATAGCCGAGCAGGTTCTGGGCGCGCAGCAGCATCTGCTGCTGAGTCTTGGGCATCGCTTCCTTCAAGGCACGAATGCGCGCCCAGGGGTCTTCGCCCAGGTAGCGGATGCAGGCGTCGAAGGTCGCGCCGCCCCAGCTCTCCAGCGACCAGAAGCCGATGTCGTCCAGCTTGGCGGCGATCGGCAGCATGTCATCGAGGCGCATGCGCGTGGCCAGCAATGACTGATGCGCGTCGCGCAGTACCACATCCGTGATGCCCAGCGGTTGCTTGTCCATGAGTGATCCCTTGTTCTTTATAATGTGGATATCGGGTTCTGCCGTGGCGGCAGGCTTGCCTTTCACCGCGCCTGCCACACAGAATATTGCACTCGAGAGGTGGTCTCCCCACCGGACGGCTCATGATAGAATCGCCGCTTTCTCGCTGCGGTGTCGCTCCGGCGCTCCGAGAGTACCAGCAGCACCGACGACTTCCGCGACATCTCAGTGCTTGTGATGATCCTGGCGAAAGCGGTGAATCGCCGCCGCCATGACAGCCGTCAGTTCGCTGTCATCCTCTGCTGCAGGTGCCGCCGAGACAGGCGCGCGCGTCGTGCGCGGTGCAGCCGGTAGCGGCGCGGGCGCAAAACGGTCCACTAGCTTGGCCATCGCCATCATGGCGACTACCAGCAGACTTAGAAACACGAACACGAACCCCATCCCGAACACCATCAGGTTCAAGCCTTCACCGAGCAGATCATTCTCTTGCATGCCAGTGTCCTCGAGTCATTCTCGTCATCGCGCCAATCAGGGTGCGGCATGAGCGATGATTGCCCGTGCCTTCGATGATGCTCGACACGTCCAAGCGTTCACGCCGTTGCGTCGCTGGCCACTGTCGACACCCCATGCAGCGGCATTCAGTGCTTGTTGATCGCTTTAAAGTGCCTGATTCCACGGCAATTGCAATGACACCATCGTTGACCCCACAAGCCCTCGCGCGGGCTGGCCGCATCGGCATCGCGCCGATGGAAGGCGTGATTGATGACATCACGCGCGAATGTCTCACCGGCCTTGGAGGCTATGACTGGTGTGTGACGGAATTCGTGCGCGTGACGCATGTCAAGCTACCGCCTCGCGTCTTCAAGCGTATCTGCCCGGAGCTGCTGGAAGCCTCCCCGACACGGACGGCACGCACACGACACGACACACCGGTCGCATTGCAGCTGTTGGGTGCCGACCCCGAGGCGCTGGGCATCAACGCTCGCGTCGCGGCACGCCTGGGGGCACCCAGCGTCGACATCAACTTCGGCTGCCCGGCCAAGACCGTCAACCGTCACGACGGAGGCGCAGCCCTGCTGCGCTCGCCGGACCGCGTCTTTCGTGCGGTGGAGGGCGTGCGCAATGCCCTCAAGGGCACCGGGGTACCCGTCACGGCCAAGATTCGCCTCGGCTTCAACGACCGTCGCCTGGCACTGGCATGCGCTCAGGCAGCCCAGGCCGGGGGCGCCACGCAGCTGGTCGTGCATGGGCGCACCAAACAGGAAGGCTATCGTCCGCCAGCGCACTGGGAATGGATCGGCAAGATCACGTCCGAACTCTCCATTCCGGTCGTTGCCAATGGGGACATCTGGGACATGCCCTGCTACTGGCGGGCTCGCTCACTGTCCGGCTGTCGCGATGTGATGCTGGGGCGTGCCGCCCTGGCCGACCCCTTCCTCGCGGCGCGCATCAAGCACTGGCAGATGACCGGGGAGTTGCTGCCCGAGACGGACTGGACACAGCGTGCACAGGTGCTGCTCTCCCACGCCGAACGCTGCGCCCATCTGCCTGACAAGGTGATGGTGCCGCTGCTCAAGCAGTGGATGAACATGATGCGCCAGAGCGGCAACGAGGAAGCGGAACGTCGCTTCCAGGCCATCAAGCGCCACAAGGGGCGCGCCGAATTCTTCACCGGTCTGGTTGCAGGTACCTCGCTGGCATTGGCGCCGAGTCTGTTGACATCGGTGACCCGCATGCCGGAATCCGCCGACTTGCCCGCCCTCGCCTGATCCGTCCGAAACAAAAAAAGGCGCCCCTCGCGAAAAGGGCGCCCTAGCGATCGTCCGCCCGAAGGCGTGACATCACAGTCAAGGAAAACGGGGAACTGTCAGACATGACATGAAGGCAAGGATCGAGGCCATGCCGGCTGAGACCGAAGATGCCTGACTTTTCTTCAGACGAAGAAAAACCCGCTTCAGTGAAGCGGGTTTTTCAATTGGCGCGCCCTGGAGGATTCGAACCTCCGACCGCCTGATTCGTAGTCAGGTACTCTATCCAGCTGAGCTAAGGGCGCATAAACCTTGAAATCTGTGGCCTGAGCATTTCAAATGTCTTCAGGACTTGACTTGCGAGTGTTGTGTCTTTCCAACACCGTCTTGCATTGCAGTGGCGCGCCCTGGAGGATTCGAACCTCCGACCGCCTGATTCGTAGTCAGGTACTCTATCCAGCTGAGCTAAGGGCGCATCTTACTGCATTTGTACCTAATGGCGGAGAGAGAGGGATTCGAACCCTCGATAGGGCTATAAACCCTATACTCCCTTAGCAGGGGAGCGCCTTCAGCCACTCGGCCACCTCTCCTCATCAGGTACGGCGCATATCTTACTCATTTGATTGGGCTTTGTCTAGCCCCTGTGTCGATTTTTTGGCTTCGATGCAGAGCATCTCATCACCATTCGACAACAGGCTCGAGGCTGCGCGCCCCCAAGCAATCTCCCCGCATGAACCAGAACATGACGATGGCTAGCCTGTCGTCGCGTCTCGTTCGAGGGAGCGGGAATAATACCCAAGAAGAAGTCGTCTGTCTCCCCCTTTCCAGGAAAAAAGTGAATTTTTTCCTTATGGAACACTGACTTGACGCTCAGCCGCCCATTCAGCTCTGCCTGATGCCTCCGACGCATGCATCTGAGCCTGAACGGATCGAGTCACTCAGGCCGCCAGGACCGGGCAACGCCCAGACCGCACAGACCATATCCCAGAAACACGAACGCCAACCAGGTGGACAGCGTGGTTGGCGTTCGTGTGGTGCTCTCGAGAGTATCCGGAGCCATCTGGTGGGCATGACATGCCATCAGGCGATGGCATCACCATTGTCTTCCTTCTCGCGCTGGATACGCTGATAGATCTCTTCACGATGGACGGCGACGTCCTTGGGTGCGTTGACACCGATTCGCACCTGATTTCCCTTCACACCGAGCACGGTGACGGTGATGTCATCACCAATCATCAGCGTTTCACCTACTCTACGGGTCAGGATGAGCATGACTGATCTCCTTGTCAGTAATTCATACAGCCGGGACGGCAACAGGATTCGAAGTCAGCGACCGGCAGGGACGAGCCGGCCACCGAGGTGCATGAGGCCTGGAGATTATGCGTCATGCATGCTCCGACGGCCAACACCACCCCTTCATATCAACTGAATGACTCGTTGAATGAAAGCACCCGACACACCGGCTCTCCCCCAGAAGGTGCGATCGCCAATGTATCGGGTGCATGAGGCAGGGCCCCTGGCGCTCCTTGCCGGGCCTCACTTCCATGCAGTGCAGTCCCTGGCGGAAGGACGAGCCACCCACGGGTGGCAAGTCACTTCATCTGAGCACCATTGTGCTGATCATTCAATGCAAATCAGGCAGTCTCGTCGCTGACGGCTTCCGCATCCAGGCCGAAGGCGGTGTGCAGTGCACGCACGGCCAGCTCCATGAACTTCTCGTCGATCAGAACGGAGATCTTGATCTCGGACGTGGACACCATGCGGATGTTGATGCCCTCTTCCGCCAGTACGCGGAACATCTTGGAGGCGACACCGGCATGGGAACGCATGCCGACACCGACCAGCGAGACCTTGGCGATATTGTCATCGCCTCTGAGCTCACCGCCGCCGACGGACGGAATGACCGTCTCGTTGAGGATACGCTGGGTCGCCTTGAAGTCGCTCTTGGCCACCGTGAAGGAGAAGTCGGTCGTATTGCCGTCCGGGGAGACGTTCTGGACGATCATGTCGATCTCGATGTTGGAATCGGCGATCGGGCCCAGAATCTTGGAGGCGACACCCGGAATGTCCGGCGTGTTGAGCAGGGTCAGCTTGGCTTCGTTGACATTGAAGGCAATGCCGGAGATCAGCGGTTCTTCCATGTTGTCTTCTTCCTCAGCGACGATCAGGGTACCCGGGCCATCCTCGAAGGAAGACAGCACACGCAGGGGAACATTGTACTTGCCGGCGAATTCCACCGAACGGATCTGCAGGATCTTGGAGCCAAGGCTCGCCATTTCCAGCATTTCCTCGACGGTCACCGTTTCCAGACGACGTGCCTTGGAGCACACACGTGGATCAGTGGTGTAGACACCATCGACATCGGTATAGATCTGACACTCGTCCGCCTTGAGGGCTGCCGCCAGGGCGACGCCGGTGGTATCGGAGCCACCGCGCCCCAGTGTCGTGATATTGCCTTCATCATCGACCCCCTGGAAGCCAGCGACCACCACGACCTTGCCAGCATCGAGGTCTTCGCGCAGGTCATCGGTGTCGATGCGCTGGATACGCGCCTTGGTGTGCGCGCTATCGGTACGAATGCCTACCTGAGCGCCGGTATAGGAGGTCGCGTCGACACCGATCTTCTGCAGTGCCATGGCCAGCAGGGAGATGGTCACCTGCTCACCGGTAGAGACCAGCATGTCCATTTCGCGCGGCGTCGGGTCATCGTTGATCTCGCTGGCGAGACCGATCAGCCGGTTCGTCTCGCCACTCATGGCTGAGACGACCACGACAACCTGATGTCCTTCGTCGCGGAATCGCTTGACCTTCTCGGCGACGGCCTTGATCCGCTCCACCGAGCCGACCGAAGTGCCTCCGAACTTCTGAACGTATAGCGCCATGTGCGTTTCCGTTATCCGTGTCCGTTTGCGTTGTCCCCACATGAGACTCATGCGGGCCCAAAAAGAGGCCGGGTCTCCTCACGAGAAGCCCGGCCTTCATCTTGTCTTCTTACCCCAGCTGGGCGTCTACCCAGGCTGGCACGCCGGCCAGTGCCCCGGGAAGCGATGCGGCATCACTGCCACCGGCCTGCGCCATGTCAGCACGACCACCGCCCTTGCCACCGACCTGCTCAGCCACGTGACGCACCAGATCACCCGCCTTGATGCGCGAGGTCAGATCATCGGTGACGCCCGCAATCAGGCTGACCTTGTCACCATCCGCGACGCCAAGCACCAGAATGCCGGAACCCAGCTTGGATTTCAGGTCATCCATCAGGCCACGCAACTCCTTGCCGGAGACGCCTTCGACCTGCTTGGCCAGCACCTTGAGCCCCTGGACATCCGCGATGTCGCTCAGCATGTCACTGGCAGAAGCGGATGCCAGCTTGGCCTTCAGACGCTCAAGCTCCTTCTCGAGACCGCGGTTGCGCTCAAGCAGACTGGTGACACGCTCCTCGACCTGCTCCGGCTTGGCCTTGAGGCGCTCACCCAGACGAGTCAGGGTCGCTTCCTGCGCCAGCAGGAAATCACGTGCCGCACGGCCAGTGATGGCTTCGATGCGGCGCACGCCGGAGGCGATGCCAGTCTCGGCGATGATGTGCATCTGACCGATGTCACCACTGCGCTTGACGTGAGTCCCGCCACACAGCTCGATGGAGAAGGCATCCTGACCGATGGTCAGCACGCGAACCTGCTCACCATACTTGGCATCGAAGAGTGCCGCCGCGCCGCGCGCCTTGGCTTCATCGAGAGTCATGAACTCGATGGTGGTCTCGGCGTTGGCGAGAATCTGCGCATTGACGATGCGCTCGACCTCGGAGAGCTGTTCTGCGGTCATCGCCTCAAAGTGACTGAAGTCGAAGCGCAGGCGCTCGGCCGTGACCAGCGAGCCCTTCTGCTGGACGTGCTCACCCAGCACCTGGCGCAGCGCTTCATGCAGCAGGTGCGTGGCGGAGTGGTTGCGCACGGAGGCAGCACGCAGATCTGCATCGACCTGCGGACGCACCGCGTCGCCCACCGCGAGCGAACCTTCGATCAGCACACCGTGATGCAGATGATGTCCGGCCTGCTTCTGGGTATCGCTGACCTGGAAACGGCCGCCCTCCAGATGCAGATAACCGGTATCGCCCGCCTGACCACCGGACTCGCCATAGAACGGCGTGGTATCGAGTACCACGATGCCCTTGGTATCGGCCTCGAGACGCTCGAGCGTATTGCCTTCGCTGTCGAACAGCGCGGTGACGGTCGCCTCACCCTCGAGGTGATCATAGCCGGTGAATTGCGTCTCGCCTTCCAGCGTCAGGTTGGCGGAATAGTCGCCCCCGAAATTGCTGGCAGCACGTGCACGCTCACGCTGAGCTTCCAGCGCGGCCTCGAAACCGGCCTCATCGAGGATCAGTTCGCGCTCGCGGCAGATGTCGGCGGTCAGGTCGTAGGGGAAGCCGTAGGTATCGTAGAGCTTGAAGATGGTTTCGCCGTCGAGAGTATTGCCATCCAGCTCGGCGATGGCCTCCTCGAGCAGCTTCATGCCGTGCTCCAGCGTACGCGCGAACTGCTCCTCTTCCTTGAGCAGCACTCGCTCGATCTGCTCACGCGCAGAGCGCAGTTCCGGATAGGCATCGCCCATCTCGGCATCCAGCGCCGCGACCAGCTTGTAGAAGAAGCTGCCGCGCGCGCCCAGCTTGTGACCGTGACGCACGGCACGGCGAATGATACGGCGCAGCACGTAGCCACGCCCTTCGTTGGACGGCAGCACGCCATCGGCGATCAGGAAGGCACACGAACGGATGTGATCCGCCACCACGCGCAGCGAGGGAGTGGTGATGTTGTCGTGACCGATGATCTCGGCCGCCGCCGCCAGCAGATTCTGGAACAGGTCGATCTCGTAGTTGGAGTGCACGCCCTGCATCACGGCCGCGACGCGCTCCAGCCCCATGCCGGTATCGATGGACGGCTTGGGCAGCGGGTTCAGCGTGCCTTCGGCATCACGATCGAACTGCATGAAGACCAGGTTCCAGATCTCGATGTAGCGATCGCCATCTTCGTCCGGGCTGCCCGGCGGGCCGCCGGCGACGTCTTCACCGTGATCATAGAAGATCTCGGAAGACGGGCCACAGGGGCCGGTGTCGCCCATCTGCCAGAAATTGTCCTCGTCGAGACGCGAGAAGCGGTTCTGATCGATGCCGACCTCGTTGAACCAGATGTCACGGGCTTCGTCATCGCTGACGTGCACGGTGACCCACAGCTTCTCCTTCGGCAGGCCCAGCTCTTCGGTCAGGAACTTCCAGGCGAACTGGATGGCTTCGCGCTTGAAGTAGTCACCGAAGCTGAAGTTGCCCAGCATCTCGAAGAAGGTGTGGTGACGTGCGGTGTAACCGACGTTGTCCAGGTCATTGTGCTTGCCGCCGGCGCGCACGCAGCGCTGTGCGGAGGTGGCACGGCTGTAGCCACGCGGATCACGGCCCAGGAAGACATCCTTGAAGGGCACCATGCCGGCGTTGGTGAACAGCAGGGTCGGGTCGTTGTTCGGCACCAGAGAACTGGTGGGAACGATGGTATGCCCCTGCTTCTCGAAATAGGTCAGGAAGGCGTTTCTGATTTCTGCGCTTTTCATAGAGGTTCCGTAGCGATGTGCGTAAAGACGCTCCGGGGGTCTTCTTCTGCATGACTTCCGCATGGTTTCTGCATATTCATCCATGTGGGAATGCATGGAGGTGCAATGAAAAGCATGAAAGAAGGCGCCTGCCCCGTGCCGTCGCAAGACGACCTAGTATAACGCCTGTTCGCGCAAGCTAAAGGGGGGGAAATGGCTTGAGTGACCGGTTTGCGCGTTCCGAGCCATTGCCCGGGCAATGGCTGGCCTCACGCCTCGTCTTCCGTCCAGGCGGACTCCATGGCGTAGCGCAACTGCTCGTAGTCGAAGCCGCGCTGGAGCAGGAAGCGCTCTCGGCGCGCACGCTCCTTGTGACCCTCGCCCGCTGAGGAAAAGCGCCTTGCCAACGTCTCGCGCGCCAGCTCGAAGAAGTCCACCGCATCAACATGTCCGAAGGCATCAGGCACCGGATCACAGGCAGCACGCATCACGGCACCTGACGTCTCGTTGTCGATGCCACGCTGGCGCAACTCCTGCTGGATACGCCTGGGGCCCTGCCCCCTCAGCACCCGTGTCCGCAGGAAGCTGGCGGCGAAGCGCTCATCGGATTGCAGGCCTTCCTCGACCAGACGCTCCAGCACTTCCTCGATCAGCAGCTCGACCTCATCACGACTCAAGCGCGTCTCGGCGCCCTCCTCGCCACTCGCGGACTGCTCCGCCAGCGCATCATCGCTGACGGTCTGCAGGTAGTCGCGCTCCTTGAGATAGTCGTGCAGCTCGCGACGGCTGTGCTCGCGGCGTGCCAGACGTGCGATGGCGTCATTGCGGGCACGCCGTTGCGGCGTCATCGCGCCGACATCGAGGGGCTGATAGTCCGGCCCGACGGTCTCTCTTTCCTGATCGTGCATGTTGGCGCTCCTTTCTGGAGAGGCACCCAAGATGGCGAAATCCCCGGTGCAAAACGCACAGCGCCCGCCACCGAAAACGGGGCGGGCGCTGCAGATCACTGAAAGGCGCTGAAATCAGCGCTCAATGAACACGTTCTCGAGCAGGTCTCAATCGAGATCCAGATCATCTTCATTTTCGGCGACCACTTCTTCCTTGGCCTCTTCCTTGGTTTCCGGAGAAGCCAGCAGCTGGGCGCGAATCTGGCTCTCGATCTCTTCCATGATCGCGGGGTTATCCTCCAGATACTGGGCGGAGTTGGCCTTGCCCTGACCGATCTTGCTGCCCTGGTAGCTGTACCAGGCACCTGCCTTGCCGACCAGACCACACTGCACGCCCAGATCAATGACCTCACCGGCGTGGTAGATGCCCTTGCCGTAGAGAATCTGGAACTCGGCCTGGCGGAACGGCGGCGCGACCTTGTTCTTCACGACCTTGACGCGAGTCTCGTTACCGGTGACTTCATCGCCGGACTTCACGGAGCCGGTACGACGGATGTCGAGACGGACACTCGAGTAGAACTTCAGCGCGTTACCACCGGTGGTGGTTTCCGGGCTACCGAACATCACCCCGATCTTCATGCGGATCTGGTTGATGAACACTACCATGCAGTTGGCATTCTTGATGTGACCCGTCACCTTGCGCAGCGCCTGGGACATCAGACGCGCCTGCAGGCCGACGTGGGAGTCACCCATCTCACCCTCGATCTCGGCACGCGGCGTCAGGGCTGCCACGGAATCGACGATGATGACGTCGACACCACCGGAACGCACCAGCATGTCGACGATCTCGAGTGCCTGCTCACCGGTATCCGGCTGGGAGACCAGCATCTCGTCCAGATTGACGCCCAGCTTCTCGGCGTAGGACGGATCCAGCGCGTGCTCGGCATCGATGAAGGCACACACCTTGCCCTGCTTCTGGGCCTGGGCGATGACCGAGAGCGTCAGTGTCGTCTTGCCCGAGGATTCCGGACCGTAGATCTCGACCACTCGACCGAAAGGCAGGCCACCGATGCCGAGCGCGATATCCAGGCCCAGAGACCCGGTGGATACCGACGGGATGGCCACACGCGGGGCATCGCCCATGCGCATGACGGCGCCCTTGCCGAACTGGCGCTCGATCTGGGACAGCGCCGCGTTCAGCGCCTTGGTACGATTGTCGTCCTGTGCCATGTGGCCTCCTGTCGAACGGCGGCGCCGCATGGGCAACCACCTGAAATAGGAAATTCTCAAGCTTCGGGTGATGCAGAGACTGTCAGCCTAGCGGCTGGGCTGTCATGGCAAAACCCTGTATACATGGACAGTATGATGCCGCATGTTTCATCGTTCTGCCAGTCCGGTGATGCGCTTTTTCAGGCAGCAGTCTCAACGCAGAGGGTTGCATGCGTCTCGAGCCTCACCAGTTCAGCCCTGCCAGGCTTCCACGCATTCGATCAAGCCTTGCAATGCCACCCTCACGGCGGCGTCGCGCACGGCCTGCCGGTCTCCCGGAAAGTGGAAACACCGCGCCTGCTGTCGCGCCTCACTGCCCCATGCCAGCCACACCGTCCCCACGGGCTTTTCTTCACTGCCGCCTCCCGGACCCGCCACCCCACTGATTGCCCCCCCCAGTTCGGCACCGCTGTCACGACACGCCCCCCTGACCATCTCGCGCACGACGGCCTCGGAGACTGCCCCGAAGTCCGCGAGCGATGCTTCGCTGACGCCGAGCAGACGCCGCTTGGCCGCATTCGAGTACGTCACATAGCCCGCCTCGAAATAGCCGGAGCTACCGGAAATCGCCGTGATCGCGGCACTCACGCCGCCCCCGGTGCATGACTCTGCAGCAGTGATCTGGACTCCGCGCGCCAATGCCAGCGCCTGCAGCTGCTCGGCCAGTGCATTCGCATCCGGTGCCTCGGACGTCGTATCCGTCAATCGAGCCATGAACGAACTCCTTTCTAGAAGTGGTCTGAGGAAAAGGGAAGCGAGCAGGAGGCATCACAGGCATTGGAGCCGGCCGCGCCAGTCCGTAGAATATCGCGCATCCCGCATGCCGTGTTCTCGCATGTGCGTCTTTTTCCCATTGCAGTGCAGTCAAGGAAGTCCATGGCCATGGCCAAGAACAGCGCGCCCCAGATGACGCCGATGATGGCGCAGTACATGAAGATCAAACGCGAGCACCCCGGTGTGCTGCTGTTCTATCGCATGGGCGACTTCTATGAGCTGTTCCATGAGGACGCCAAGCGAGCCGCGCAACTGCTCGACATCACCCTGACGGCACGTGGCAGCTCCGGCGGCTCCCCCATTCCCATGGCAGGGGTGCCTTATCACAGCGCCGAGGGTTACCTGGCACGCCTGGTAAAAATGGGCGAATCCGTGGCCATCTGCGAGCAGATCGGCGATCCCGCGACCACCAAGGGCCCCGTCGAGCGCAAGGTGGTGCGCATCGTCACACCGGGCACCCTGCATGACGAGGCGCTTCTGGATGCCAGCCGTGACAATCTGCTGGTGGCGCTGCATCGAGACGGTGAGACCTGGGGCCTGGCGGCACTGGAGCTTTCCTCAGGACGCTTCAGCGTACTGGAAGTCAATGGCGATGAAGAACTGCTGGCCGAGATCCAGCGTCTGTCACCCGCCGAGCTGATGGTCGGCGAGAGTCGTGAACTGCCAAGCAGTCTTGCCTCACGCCCGGGCCTGACCCGTCAGAGTGACTGGCATTTCGACCATGAGACCGCGTTGCGCCTGCTGTGCGATCAGTTCGGCGTTCAGGACCTCAATGGTTTCGGTTGCAGTCATCTGACCTGCGCGGTCACCGCTGCTGGTGCCCTGCTCGACTACGCGCGTGACACGCAGCGCACCGGTCTGCCCCACGTGACGGCGCTGGCCGTGGAGAGTCGCGACGATTCGGTCGTGATCGATGCCTCCAGCCGTCGCAACCTCGAGATCGACACCAACCTGGGCGGCAGCAGCGACAACACGCTGGCCAGTGTGCTGGACGTGACTGCCACCGCGATGGGCTCACGCCTGCTCAAGCGCTGGCTCAACCGCCCGCTGCGCGATCAGACCCAGATCGGCCAGCGCCAGGCGGCAGTGCAGCGCTTGATGGAGGGTGACTACCCCTTCGAACTGCAAGGCCTGCTCAAGCGGATCGGCGATGTGGAGCGCATCCTGGCGCGTGTTGCACTGCGCAGCGCCCGCCCGCGGGACATGGCGCGCCTGCGTGATGGCCTCAATACACTGCCAGAGCTGCGTGCCGTGCTCGCCAGCGTCGAGAAAGGCAGTGCCATCGATGACCTGCGCGATGGCATCCGCCTGTTCCCCGCCCTCTCGGCCATGCTCAGCGAAGCGCTGATCGAGAATCCGCCGGTCGTGCTGCGCGATGGCGGGGTGATCGCCGATGGCTACGACGATGAGCTGGACGAGTATCGCGGCCTCTCCGAGAACGCCGGTCAGTATCTGGTGGCCCTCGAGACCCGTGAGCGTGAGCGCACCGGCATCAGCAACCTCAAGGTCGGCTACAACCGCGTGCATGGTTACTTCATCGAGCTGCCGCGCTCCCAGTCAGCGGAAGCTCCGCCGGAATACATCCGCCGCCAGACGCTCAAGAATGCCGAGCGCTTCATCATCCCGGAACTCAAGGAATTCGAGGACAAGGCGCTGTCGGCCAAGTCCAAGTCGCTGGCCCGCGAGAAGCTGCTGTATGAGCACCTTCTGGATGACCTGAATACCGAACTGGATGGCCTGCAGCAGACGGCACGCGCCCTGGCGTCACTGGATGTGCTCACCGCCTTTGCTGATCGCGCCGCCGCACTGGACTTCGTCCGCCCGCAGCTCAGCGACACGCCGGGAATCGACATCGAAGGCGGCCGCCACCCTGTGGTGGAACATGTCAGCGACCACCCCTTCGTGCCCAACGACGTGCGCTTTGACGATGCGCGCCGCATGCTGGTGATCACCGGCCCCAACATGGGCGGTAAATCCACCTACATGCGTCAGACCGCGCTGATCGCACTGCTCGCGCATACCGGCAGCTTCGTACCCGCCGCTCGCGCCTGCATCGGCCCGCTGGATCGCATCTTCACGCGTATCGGCTCCTCGGATGACCTGGCCGGTGGCCGCTCGACCTTCATGGTCGAGATGACCGAGACTGCCAGCATCCTGCACAACGCCACCGACGAGAGTCTGGTGCTGATGGATGAGATCGGTCGCGGCACCTCGACCTTCGATGGCCTGTCATTGGCCTGGGCAAGCGCCGAGCACCTGGCCCGCACGCGCGCCTTCACGCTGTTCGCGACCCATTATTTCGAGATGACGGCACTCCCCGAGCACGTCGATGGCGTGGCCAACGTTCACCTGACCGCCGCAGAGCATGGCGATGGCATCGTCTTCATGCACCGTGTCGAGGAGGGGCCGGCAAGCCAGAGTTATGGCCTGCAGGTTGCCCAGCTGGCCGGGGTCCCGCAGAACGTCATCCTGCGTGCACGTGAGAAATTGACCAGTCTCGAGCAGCAGGAGGTCGATCGTCCGCAGGTTGCCCGTGAAGATGCACTCGGCCAGCCAGTACCGCAGCAGAATGATCTCTTCGCGGCACCGCCTCACCCGATCGTCGAAGCCTTGACCCAGCTGGACCCGGATGACCTGAGCCCCAAGCGGGCACTGGAACTCATCTATGAATGGCGCAAGATCCAGTAAGCGGCGGAGTGAGTCGACTGACAAGTCGCATGACACCATGCGCCTGCCGACACTCGACAGTGCGCGATGGGCATAGCACCATTCCAAAACGATCCGCCCACGCTGATTGCGAGGGCGGCAGAGCGCCACTAGAATAACGCCTTATAACACTCGCGCCGCTTATAACCTGAAACTCAAGATGCCGCTCAGACGGCACAGAGTGGCGCTGGACCACGACCTACGAGAGACGCCGACCCGCGTCAGGAGACCCAGATGGCATTCATCGTCACCGAGAACTGCATCCGCTGCAAATACACTGACTGCGTGGAGGTCTGCCCGGTCGATTGCTTCTATGAAGGCCCCAACTTCCTGGTCATCAACCCGGACGAGTGCATCGACTGCGCTCTGTGCGAGCCGGAGTGTCCCGCGGAAGCCATCTTCTCCGAGGACGAAGTGCCGGAGAATCAGAAGGAATTCATCGAGCTGAATGCCGATCTGGCCGAAGTGTGGCCGAACATCAGCGAGAAGAAGGACGCCATGGAAGACGCCGAGAAGTGGGATGGTGTCGAAGGCAAGCTCGAATACCTGGAGCAGTAAATGCCCTGCCCGACCTGACCGGGCAAGCACCAGGTTCTCATCAAGACGGCAGCCACTCCCTCAGGGGTGGCTGCCGTCTTCGTCTTGAGCGCTCATGGTCAGCCAGCCCGGCGGGTGGGGCCGAAAAAAAGGCACAAAAAAGGGCAACCCCGAAAGGTCGCCCGCTCCAAGCGTGTCCCTGTCGATCCGTCCTGGATCGTGTTCCTGGGTGCTGTCCCTGCCCGTCATGGCATCCTGCCATTCAGAGCGCACCGTCACGCATGGGGCATTGCGGCACTGCTTGCGCAGCTGTCCCACCACAATGCCCGTTTCTGCTTATTGCCTGCCCTGCTGTCCTGCTCATGCAACTGCATCGCAGATGCATTGCCCGGCATCCTGCCCGTGCCGCTCCTGACCTGCCTCAGCTGACAGTCTCATGATGTTCCGTGATCTGACATCCTTGCCTCGGCATCCTGCCGTCGAGATTCTGCCGCTGATTGCCTCGTCTGCCTGACACGGATGATGTCCCGTCATCCGTCACTCCTGTGAAGGCGAGCTTCCTGACTGCATATCGGGTCGAGACCCATCAACCATCCCTGTCATGATTGCGCGTCCGCTGCCAATGACGATACCGTCACTCTGGATCTTCCTGATCCGGTACTTCCTGTACCTGGCCATTCATCCGTGGTCCCTGGCCAATTCCTGCCCGCTCCTCGGGCAAGATGCCATGCAGTGCTGCTGCTTCCGTCATCCTTGACGGTTCCTGTTCGCTGAACATCCTGTTCAGACGAGTCGGGCATCCTGCCCGACGTACTCCCTGGAAGATCATCAAGAGCATCCTGCTCAAGGGTGCGGTGTCCCGCCGCATCCCGCTTCCATGACGCTATTCTGGTCAGCAAGCCGTCATCAGGCAACTAGCCAAACCGCTCAGACGAATCGGGACAAACAAGGAAGCTTTTAGATAAAACTGTTGTAAAACAGTGATCTATAGAAAAACATACGATTGAACACGTATCCGGAGTGCAGCAGTTATCCTCTATGTCCTGCATATCTTGTAGGAAAAGGCTTACATGAACTGACTGCAGAGATGGGGAAAGTCCACGTACTTGAGACGCAACCTGCGCGGACAGCACGTGTAACGCACGACGGGGCCGTACCCGAAGGTACGACCCCGTCATGTGGAAGCGTTGTGGATGCCGACGACCAAGACGGCATCCACAAGCCTGTCGCCTGCTTACTGGCCCTTGATCTCTTTCAGGCCATTGTAGGCGACATCGCCCAGCTGCTGCTCGATCACCAGCAGGCGGTTGTACTTGGCGACACGGTCAGAGCGGCACAGAGAACCGGTCTTGATCTGCCCGGCACAGGTACCCACGGCGAGGTCGGCGATGGTGGTGTCTTCGGTCTCGCCACTGCGGTGGGAGATGACCGCAGTGAAGCCAGCGGCCTGCGCCATCTTGATCGCATCCAGGGTCTCGGACAGTGAACCGATCTGGTTGAACTTGATCAGGATGGAGTTGCCGATGCCTTCATCGATACCACGGCTCAGGATGCGCGTGTTGGTGACGAACAGGTCATCACCGACCAGCTGCACCTTGTCGCCGAGCTTGTCGGTCAGCAGTTTCCAGCCTTCCCAGTCAGACTCGTCCATGCCGTCTTCGATGGACACGATGGGGTATTCGTCCGCCAGCTCGGCCAGGTAGTCGACGAAACCACGTGCATCGAAGCTCTTGCCTTCACCAGACAGATTGTACTGGCCATCCTTGTAGAACTCGGAGGAGGCACAATCCAGCGCCAGGGTCACGTCAGTGCCCAGCGTGTAGCCCGCATCGCTGACCGCCTGCTTGATGACCGCCAGCGCTTCGGCATTGGAGGCAAGGTTCGGTGCGAAACCACCTTCGTCGCCCACGGAAGTGCTCAGATCGCGGCCCTGCAGGACCTTCTTGAGCGCGTGGAAGATCTCGGCACCGGTGCGCAGCGCTTCACGGAAGGTCGGCGCGCCGACCGGCTGGACCATGAACTCCTGGATGTCGACATTGTTGTCGGCATGCTCGCCGCCATTGATGATGTTCATCATCGGCACCGGCATGGAGTACTTGCCCGGCTGACCGTAGAGCTCGGCGATGTGAGCGTAGAGCTCGATACCCTTGGCCTGGGCGGCCGCCTTGGCAGCGGCCAGGGAGACCGCGAGGATCGCATTGGCACCCAGCGATTCCTTGTTCTCGGTGCCATCCAGCGCCAGCATGGCGTCATCCAGCGCACGCTGGTCCAGTGCATCCATGCCCACGAGACGCTCGCGGATCGGGCCATTGACGGCTTCGACTGCCTTCAGCACACCCTTGCCCAGATAACGGCTCTTGTCGCCATCACGCAATTCCAGCGCTTCGCGCGAACCGGTGGAGGCACCGGAAGGCGCGCAGGCGCTGGCACGTTGTCCACCTTCCAGCACGACCTCGGCCTGTACGGTCGGGTTACCACGGGAATCGAGCACCTCAAGGGCGCGGATTTCGACGATATTGGCCATCTTGTGTCGTCCTCTACACGGGGGATTGAAACACCACGACGGGCATCTTGCCCATAGCGCAAAAAGGCCGCTCACAGGGTAGTGAACGGCCAGTAGTCATGTTCAGCGAATATCCAGCGGCGCAAAGCCCTTCACCAGCGAATCCAGCGATTGCAGCTGGCGCAGGAAGGGTTCGAGCTGATCCAGCGGCAATGCGCAGGGGCCGTCACACTTGGCATTGTCCGGGTCCGGATGTGCCTCGAGGAACAGGCCTGCCAGCCCCAGCGCCACGCCGGAACGGGCCAGATCGAAGACCTGCTCACGACGACCACCGGCAGAATCGGCCCGCCCACCCGGGCGTTGCAGCGAGTGGGTGACATCGAACAGCACCGGCAGCCCCGTATCCTTCATCTCGGCCATGCCGAGCATGTCGACCACCAGATTGTTGTAGCCGAAGCTGGAGCCGCGCTCGCACAGCAGAATCCGGTCATTGCCCGCTTCACCGCACTTGGCGACGATATGGCGCATTTCGTGCGGGGCCAGGAACTGCGGCTTCTTGACGTTGATGACGGCACCGGTGCGCGCCATGGCCACGACCAGATCCGTCTGGCGCGCCAGGAAGGCGGGCAGCTGGATGACATCGGCCACTTCGGCCACGGCAGCTGCCTGATGAGGCTCGTGGACGTCAGTGATGATCGGCACGCCAAAGCGCGACTTGATCTCGGCGAGGATCTCGAGACCCTTCTCCATCCCCGGCCCGCGATAGGAGTGCATGGAGCTGCGATTGGCCTTGTCGAAGCTGGCCTTGAAGACGTACGGCATGCCGAGGCGCGATGTCACCTCGACGTATTGCTCGGCGACTTCCAGTGCCAGCTCACGCGATTCCAGCACGTTCATGCCACCGAAAAGCGTCATCGGCCGATCATTGGCGACTTGCAGGCCTGCAAATTCGATCACGCGTTGTTCGTTGCTCATCACTGCACCGTCCATCAAAAACGTTGCCCACCGGCGGCTCAGCCGCGATGCCCTTGCCTGCCGGACATTCTTGATGAGCCGCCGCGGAAAAGACCCACGGGCGCCACTCTGGCGTGACGCCCGGCGATCACCCTATCACTCGCCGCGAGTCCGCGCCGCCTTGTGATTGAGCGCCGCATTCACGAAGCCGGAGAACAGCGGGTGACCATCACGCGGGGTGGAGGTGAACTCCGGGTGGAACTGACACGCGACGAACCACGGATGGTCCGGCAGCTCGACCATCTCGACCAGCGAGTTGTCGACGCTGCGGCCCGAGAAGATCAGACCGGCCTCTTCCAGCGCCGGCACGAACTGGTCGTTGACCTCATAGCGGTGGCGGTGACGCTCGACGATCTCATCGCTGCCATAGGCCTGATGCGCCTTGGAGCCGTTGAGCAGACGACAGGCCTGACCGCCCAGACGCATGGTGCCGCCCAGGTCGGATGCCGCGTCACGGGTCTCGATCTTGCCTTCCGGCGTCAGCCATTCAGTGATCAGACCGACCACCGGGTGCTGGGTGTCGTGAGTGAACTCGGTGGAGTTCGCATCAGTCCAGCCGGCCACGTTGCGGGCAAACTCGATGACCGCGACCTGCATGCCCAGACAGATACCCAGATACGGCACCTTGTTCTCACGTGCGAAGCGTGCGGTGGCGATCTTGCCTTCCACACCCCGCTCGCCGAAACCGCCCGGCACCAGCACCGCGTCCTTGCCGATCAGACGATCGGTACCGTTGCGCTCGATCTCTTCGGAATCGATGAAGTCGACGTTGACCTTCACACGCCCCTGGATACCGGCATGAATCAGCGCCTCGTTCAGGGACTTGTAGGCGTCCAGCAGCTCCATGTACTTGCCGACCATCGCGATGTTGATGGTCTTGAGCGGGTTGAGCTTGGCATCCAGTACCGACACCCACTCGGACATGTCGGCCTCTTTGGCCTCCAGGCGCAGCTTGTCGCAGACAATCTCATCGAGACCGGCTTCATGCAACATCAGCGGAATACGATAGATGGTGTCGGCATCCTGCAGCGACACGACAGCACGTTCCTCGACATTGGTGAACAGCGAGATCTTGCGACGCTCGCTTTCCTCGATCTCGACTTCGCTGCGGCAGATCAGGATATCCGGCTGGATACCGATGGAGCGCAGCTCCTTGACGCTGTGCTGGGTCGGCTTGGTCTTGGTCTCACCAGCCGTCTTGATGTACGGCACCAGCGTGAGGTGCATGAAGATGGCACGCTCGCTACCCAGCTGGGCGCGCAACTGACGGATCGACTCCAGGAATGGCAGGGACTCGATGTCACCGACGGTGCCACCGATCTCGACCAGCGCGACGTCATAGCCTTCACCGCCAGCGATCACGCGACGCTTGATCTCGTCGGTGATGTGCGGGATGACCTGAACCGTTCCACCCAGGTAGTCGCCGCGGCGCTCCTTGCGCAGCACGTGCTCGTAGACACGGCCGGTGGTGAAGTTGTTGCCCTGAGTCATGCGCGAGCGGATGAAGCGCTCGTAGTGACCGAGGTCCAGATCGGTTTCCGCGCCATCTTCAGTGACAAAGACTTCGCCGTGCTGGAACGGGCTCATGGTGCCCGGATCGACGTTGATGTACGGATCCAGCTTGAGAATGGTGACCTTGAGGCCACGGGCCTCGAGAATAGCCGCCAGCGAAGCGGATGCGATGCCCTTGCCAAGCGAGGACACAACGCCGCCCGTCACGAAGATAAATCGTGTCATGGAAACCTGCCGAAAACGTGAGCTGTAGGAGAGATCCGGGGGAACGGATCAGGATGGGTCGCCAGTCTAGCGGAAAGGCTGCTCCGGCTCAATTTGATTGCCACTCCATCCATCCTTGGTGACGCCGCCACGGGCAGCCGCCACAACGTATCAGGCCCGCCGTGGCGGGCCTGATACGTGATACTGCGATCTCCTTACACTTCCAGGAAATCGAGAATCCCTTCTGCGGCCCGGCGGCCTTCATCAATGGCGGTCACCACCAGATCGGAACCGCGCACCATGTCACCACCGGCGAACACCTTGGGATTGGTGGTCTGGAAGGCGAGTCGCTCGGCACTGGTCGCGATGCGCCCACGCTCATCGACCCCGATATCGAAATCGGTGAACCACGGCGCAGGACTGGCCTGGAAACCGAAGGCGACGATGACGGCATCCGCCGGCAGGATCTCTTCGGAACCCGGCACCACTTCCGGGCGCTGGCGCCCGTTGGCGTCCGGTTCACCCATGCGGGTACGCACGACCTTGACGCCCTCGACCTTGCCCTCACCGACCACCGCCACCGGCTGGCGATTGAACAGGAAGTCGACGCCTTCCTCACGAGCATTGGTCACCTCACGACGCGAGCCCGGCATGTTGGCCTCGTCGCGACGGTAGGCACAGGTCACGGTATCGGCGCCCTGACGGATGGAGGTGCGGTTGCAGTCCATCGCGGTATCACCACCGCCGAGCACCACGACCTTCTTGCCTTCCATCGAGACGTAATCGGCCGGGTCCTTCTCGAAGCCCAGGCAGTGATTGACGTTGGCGATCAGGAAGTCGAGCGCCTTGTGAACTCCCGGAAGATCCTCGCCCGGGAAACCGCCGCTCATGGCGTTGTAGGTGCCCATTCCCAGGAAGACGGCATCGTATTCCTCGAGCAGGGCATCGAAGCCGATGTCACGACCGATCTCGACATTGAGACGGAACTCCATGCCCATCTCTTCGAAGATCTCGCGGCGGCGCGTCATCACGCCCTTCTCGAGCTTGAACTCCGGGATACCGAAGGTCAGCAGCCCACCGATCTCCGGGTGACGATCATAGATCACCGGACGCACACCGTTGCGCACCAGGATATCGGCTGCCCCCAGACCCGCCGGGCCGGCACCGATGATGGCGACGCGCTTGTCCGTCCAGCTGACCTTGGACATGTCGGGACGCCAGCCCATCGCGAAGGCGGTGTCGGTGATGTACTTCTCGACAGAACCGATGGTGACGGCACCGAAGCCATCATTCAGGGTGCAGTCGCCTTCACAGAGACGATCCTGCGGGCAGACGCGCCCACAGACTTCGGGCAGCGAGTTGGTCTGGTGCGAAAGCTCCGCAGCCTCGAGGATGTTGCCCTCGGAGACCAGCTTCAGCCAGTTGGGGATGTAGTTGTGTACCGGACACTTCCACTCGCAGTAGGGGTTGCCGCAACCCAGGCAGCGATGCGCCTGACTGGCCGCTTCCACCGGCTTGAACTCGGCGTATATCTCGTTGAACTCGCGGGCACGCACGCGAGCATCTTTCTTCTGCGGGTCCTGACGACCCACATCGATGAACTGGAAGTCGTTGGCGAGCTGATTGGCCATGATGAATCCTCTCTCAAAATCCGGGCACCGTCGCGGTGCGGGCCCTCACCCGGGGCTTGCCAGGGTGAGGGATGCGGTCACTCCGGCTGACGCCGGGACTGATCGAGCAATCCCCCCAGGCTTGCCGCCTTGGGCTTGACCAACCAGAAGTGACGCACGAAGTCAGGGAAATCACGCAGGATGTTGCGACCGCGCTCGGAGCCGGTCTCGGCCACGTATTCCTCGATCACTTCGCGCAGATGGCGACGATAGGCCTCCATGGCTTCGGTATTGATACGGTGGATTTCCACCAGCTCGTGGTTGTACTTGTCGACGAAGTCTCGACTCTCGTCCAGTACATAGGCGAAGCCGCCGGTCATGCCTGCACCGAAGTTGACGCCGGTTTCGCCCAGCACGCAGACCAGCCCGCCGGTCATGTACTCACAGCAGTGATCGCCCGCCCCTTCGATGACGGCATGCGCACCGGAGTTGCGCACCGCGAAGCGCTCGCCGGCAGTTCCCGCGGCGTACAACTTGCCGCCGGTCGCCCCATACAGGCAGGTGTTGCCGATGATGGCCGTCTTGTGGCTCTCGAAGCGCGAGCCGCGCGGCGGCACGATGGTCAGCTTGCCGCCATTCATGCCCTTGCCGACGTAATCGTTGGCATCGCCTTCCAGATGCATCTCGAGGCCATGCGCATTCCAGACCCCGAAGCTCTGCCCTGCCACGCCGGTCAGGCTGACCTTGAGCGGCGAGCCCGCCAGTCCTGCCTCGCCATACCGCTTGGCGATCTCACCGGAGACACGCGCCCCGATGGAGCGATCGCAGTTGGTGACATGGAAGCTGAACTCGCCACCGCTGCGGCTGTCGATCGCCGACTCCATCGCCGCCAGCATCTCGAGGTTCTTGGCGCCGGGGTCATGCGGCTCGTTGCGGCTGACCTGGCAGAACTGCGGCGCGTCCTCGGGCACGAAGTCATTGCCCAGCAACGGCGTGAGGTCGAGACGACGCTGCGCGTTGGTCTCGCCTTCCAGCACTACGAGCAGATCGGTACGACCGATCAGGTCGGTGATCTGGCGCACGCCCAGCAGCGCCATCAGCTCGCGCACCTCTTCAGCGATGAAGCGGAAGTAGTGCTTGACCATCTCGACGGTGCCGCGGAAATGCTCATCACGCAGCGCCTGGTGCTGGGTCGCGACACCGGTGGCACAGTTGTTCAGGTGACAGATACGCAGGTACTTGCAGCCCAGCGCCACCATCGGTGCCGTCCCGAAGCCGAAGCTCTCGGCCCCCAGAATCGCCGCCTTGACCACATCCAGACCGGTCTTGAGACCGCCATCCGTCTGCAGACGAATCTTGTGACGCAACTGATTGATGCGCAGCGCCTGGTGCACCTCGGGCAGCCCCAGCTCCCACGGGGAACCGGCATGCTTGATCGAGGTAATCGGGCTGGCCGCGGTGCCACCGTCGTAGCCTGAGACGGTGATCAGGTCGGCATAGGCCTTGGCGACACCGGTGGCGATGGTGCCGATGCCGGGCTCGGAGACCAGCTTGACCGAGACCTGCGCTGACGGATTGACCTGTTTCAGGTCAAAGATCAGCTGTGCCAGATCCTCGATGGAATAGATGTCATGGTGCGGCGGCGGCGAGATCAGTGTCACCCCCGGCACGGCGTAGCGCAGACGTGCGATCAGGTCGTTGACCTTGCCGCCCGGCAGCTGACCGCCCTCACCGGGCTTGGCGCCCTGTGCGACCTTGATCTGCAGTACCTCGGCATTGACCAGGTACGCCGGCGTGACACCGAAACGCCCGGACGCGATCTGCTTGATCTTGGAGGAGCGCACGGTGCCGTAGCGTGCCGGGTCTTCACCGCCCTCACCGGAGTTGGAGCGCCCGCCGGCCTCGTTCATGGCCTGCGCCAGCGCCTCATGTGCCTCGGGAGACAGCGCGCCGAGTGACATGCCGGCGCTGTCGAAGCGCGGCAGCAGTGATTCGACGGACTCGACTTCCTCAAGCGGCAGCGGCTCGGCCACGGGCTTGAGGCTCAACAGATCGCGAATGGTCGCGACCGGACGCTCGTTGACCAGGCGCGCGAATTCCTTCCACTTGCCGTAGTCCCCCTGCTGCACGGCCTGCTGCAGCTTCATCACCACGTCAGGGTTGTAGGCGTGGTACTCACCACCGTGCACGTACTTGACCAGACCGCCCTGCTTGATGCGCTTGCGCGGCAGCCAGGCTTCACGCGCCAGCAGCTCCTGCTGGAACTGCAGCTCGGCGAAGCCGGCGCCTTCGATGCGCGAGGCCATGCCGGTGAAGCACATGTCCATGACTTCACTGTTGAGCCCTACGGCCTCGAACAGCTGCGAGCCACGGTAGGAGCCGATGTGCGAGATGCCCATCTTGGACAGGATCTTGTAGAGGCCCTTCTGCATGCCCTTGCGATAGTTCTCGCGGGCATCGGCCGGGTTGCCGGACAGCTCGCCGGTGCGATGCATGTCGGCCATCACCTGATAGGCAAGGTAGGGGTAGACCGCCGTGGCACCCACCCCGAACAGCACTGCCATCTGGTGTGCATCACGCGCATAGCCGGTCTCGATGACCAGATTGACGCGCGGACGCAGTGCCAGTGCTCCGAGGTGATGGTGAATGGCACCGGTCGCCAGCGCCGCGTGAATCGGCAATTGTCCCTTGGCGAGCCCGCAGTCGCTGAGCACCAGGATCACCTTGCCATTGCGCGCCGCTTCCTCGGCCTGCTGACAGATACCCTGAAGCGCCTGCTTCAGAGAGTCCTGACTCGGGTCATAGTGCAGCTTGAGCGTCTGGGAGGTGAACGCCGGGTCCTCATGATTGACCAGCGCATTGAACTTGCGCGGTGACAGCACCGGCGTGGTCAGGATCAGACGATGCGCGTGTTCCGGCGTCGCGTCGAAGATGTTGAGCTCGGCGCCACAGCAGGTCTCCAGCGACATCACGATCGCTTCGCGCAGCGGATCGATCGGCGGATTGGTGACCTGGGCGAACTTCTGACGGAAATAGTCGGTCAGTACGCGGTTCTGGCGCGACAGCACGGCCATCGGGGTGTCATCCCCCATGGAGCCAACCGCCTCCTGACCGCTCTCGGCCAGCGGGCGCAGCAGCTGATCACGCTCTTCAAAGCTGACCTGGAACATCTTCTGATAGACGTCCAGCGTGTCCGCTTCCATCGGCTGGAAACGCGCCAGCTCGGTCAGCGCGGACTCGAGGTAATTGGCATTTTCACGCAACCAGCGCTTGTAGGGATGGGCCCCCTTGAGGCGCTCGCTGACCTGATCGGTGTGCAGCACTTCACCGGTCTCGGTATCGACACCCAGCACCTGCCCCGGCCCGACACGCCCCTTGGCGACGACATCTTCCGGCTTGTAATCGTAGGTACCGATCTCGGAGGCCAGCGTGATGAAGCCATTGCGGGTGATGACCCAACGCGCCGGACGCAGACCGTTGCGGTCCAGCATGCACACGGCGTGGCGACCGTCGGTGAGCACGATGCCCGCCGGACCATCCCAGGCTTCCATGTGCATGGAATTGTATTCGTAGAAGGCCCGCAGGTCGGAATCCATCTGCTCGACGTTCTGCCAGGCCGGCGGCACCATCATGCGGATGGCGCGATAGATATCCATGCCACCGGTCAGCAGCACTTCCAGCATGTTGTCCATGCTGGAGGAATCGGAGCCGACCGTGTTGACGATCTCGTCCAGCTCGGCGATCTCGGGCAGCTGCTCAGAGACGAAGTTCTCCTTGCGCGCGTTTGCCCAGCCACGGTTGGCCTCGATGGTGTTGATCTCGCCGTTGTGGGCGAGGAAGCGGAACGGCTGGGCCAGCGGCCAGCGCGGCGCGGTGTTGGTCGAGAAGCGCTGGTGGAAGACACAGATCGCGGTCTCGAGACGCGGGTCGCCCAGGTCCTTGTAGAAGCGCGGAAGGTCTTCCGGCATCACCAGACCCTTGAAGGAGATGACCTTGCCGGACAGCGAGCAGACGTAGAAGTCCTCTTCGCCCTTCAGCGCCTGCTCGGCGTATCTGCGCGCCATGAACAGGTCGACATTGAAGGCGATATCGGTACGTTCACTGGAAGCTGCAACGAAGACCTGACGAATGCGCGGCAGGCAGTCGCGGGCCATCGGGCCGCACACGCTGTCATCCACCGGCATGTCACGCCAGCCGAGCACTTCAAGGTTGCGTGCCGTCAGGGCGGACTCGAAGGCATCACGCGCGGCCTGTTCACGCGCGTCATCATTCGGCAGGAAAAGCGTACCGACAGCATAGCGCTCGCCCAGCTCGAGCCCGAGCGTCTCTCGGGCGATCTGGCGCATGAAGCCATCCGGCATCTTGAGCAGCAGGCCGCAGCCATCACCGGTCTTGCCGTCGGCAGCGATACCACCGCGGTGAGTCATGCACGTCAGGGATTCAATGGCAGTCTGCAACAGCTCATGGCTTGCCTGCCCTTCCATATGGGCGATCAAGCCGAAGCCGCAGTTGTCGCGGAACTCTCCCGGTTGGTGGAGACCTTTATTCATGGGCGTGCCTCACGGAGAAATCATGTGTCCAGATGCTTTTCAACAAGCATTTTCGAGGTTATAGTTATCGGTTATCTTTATTTTTATGCCTGCCGATAGTGGCGCCATCAGTGTCGCAACACGACGCCAGATTTCCCTCGAGCATATCCCCGCGCTTCCCCACCGCGCAATTCTCCACAGGTCGCCCATCGGGCAAAAAAACCTGACAAAACCGAAGGTTAGAGACACCTCATTCCAAAAAACCCTGTAGGCTCAAGCGCTTAGCGGGTAGACATGCCTCGCGGGTTTCGCCTTGCAACTTTAGTCTTGGATGAATAAAAAACAGCGTTTTTATTCAATTCTCCCCATACCGATTACGCATACGGCATACCAATTCAGGAATCACGCCCCGCTAATGCACTTGTCCTGCACACTCACCAGCACACCCGCCCCGTACATCGGACATGCGCCCCGGGCACGTCCACCTGAAGTGCCCGCTGACGCTCGACAAAAAGAAAAGCCGCCACCCTGAGGTGACGGCTTTTCTTCTGCGGCAGATTCCGTGCACCAGCCAACGGCTGGTCGAGGGATCAGTGGCTGCTGCGCGGCCAGTGCTCCAGCATGTCCGCCAGCAGGCCGGCAGGCGCCTCTTCGGTAATCACCGCACGCCCGATACGCTCGAGCAGGATCAGACGCAGACGACCATCGACATTCTTCTTGTCCAGCTGCATGTGACGCAGGAAGTCCTCGACCCCCATGTCCTCCGGCGCTTGCAGCGGCAGACCGGCCTTGCCGATTACCTTGGCGATACGCTCGACATCGGCACTCGACAGCCACCCCATGCGCGCCGAAAGCTCAGCGGCCATCAGCATGCCGGTGCCGACGGCTTCACCGTGCAGCCAGACGCCATAGCCCTGGTCCGTTTCGATGGCATGCCCGAAGGTGTGGCCGAGGTTGAGCAGTGCGCGCACGCCCTGCTCGGTCTCATCCTGCGCCACGACATCCGCCTTGATCGCACAACTGCGGCGGATGGCCTCTCCGAGCAAGGTTTCATCCAGCGCCATCAAGGCCTGCATGTTGTCTTCCAGCCAGCTCAGGAAGCTTTCATCCCACAGCAGGCCATACTTGATGACCTCGGCCATGCCCGCCGACAGCTCACGCTGCGGCAATGTCCTGAGGCTTGAGGTATCGATCAACACCAGTCTCGGCTGCCAGAAGGCACCCAGCATGTTCTTGCCGCGCGGATGATTGACGCCGGTCTTGCCACCCACCGAGGAATCCACCTGCGACAGCAGCGTGGTCGGCACCTGGATGAAGGCCGCCCCCCGCTGATAACAGGCGGCGGCAAAACCGGTCATGTCGCCGATGACTCCCCCACCGAGGGCGATCAAGGTGCAACGACGATTGAAGCCGGCCTCGAGCAGGGCATCCCAGATCAGACCGATACTGGCCATGTGCTTGGTCTGTTCGCCATCCTCGAGAATCACCTCTCGAATATCCAGACCATCGCCAAGTGATGCCTTGAGCGCCTCCAGATACAGTGGCGCCACCACGGTGTTGGTGACGATCATCACCTGACGACCGGCGAGATGCTCACGAATGAGGTCTCCTCGCGCCGTCAGGCCCGGGCCGATGTGAATGGGGTAACTACGCTCGCCAAGTGCGACATCGAGACGATGAGCGGGAGCCAGGGACATGATGATTCTCCTTGCGGCGAAACGAATGACGGCGCCTGAATGTAAGCGAGAGCCAGACTCCCCAGGGGAGTCTAGCCATGCACGTGGAGCGGGTCTGACAATGCCTTGAGCCGGCGCCGGATCTCGTTGGTGACCGCACGCGGGCTGCGTCGATCGGTACGCACGATGATATCCGCGGTGTCGCGATAGAGAGGGTCTCGCAGCTCGAAGAGACGCTTGAGCACCCGCCCCGGGTCATCCTGCTGGAGCAGAGGACGATTGCGGTCACGTCCGGCACGCTTGAGCTGCTGCTCGACCGGAGCATAGAGATAGACCACCGTGCCGCGCTCTCGCAGCACACGCCGGTTGGCTTCGGCCATGATGGCACCACCACCGGTGGCCATCACGACATCGGACAGCGAGGTCAGCTCGTCAATCACGGCCTGCTCGCGCCCGCGAAAGCCTGCCTCGCCCTCGACATCGAAGATCCAGGGGATGCTGGCACCGCAGCGATCTTCGATCACGTGGTCGCTATCGCAAAATTCACGATGCAAGTCGGCCGCCAGCAGGCGGCCGATAGTGCTCTTGCCGGCCCCCATGGGGCCGACAAGGAATACGTTGGGAATCACATGCATCAGCGCACCGCCAGGCCGTCCTCGATGATCTTCGGGGTAATGAATACCAGCAATTCTACCTTCTCGTTGGACTCTTCGGTATAGCGGAAGAGATTCCCGATCACCGGCAGATCCCCCAGGAAAGGTGTCTTGAAGACGCTGCGTATCTGTTCAGAGGTCAGAATACCGCCCAGCACCACCGTCTCGCCATCATTGACCAGCACCTGAGTCTCGATTTCATTGGTATCGATGGCCGGCTCGCCATTGAAGCTGTCATCGGACACATCGTCATTGTTGATCAACAGATCCATGATGATGCGGTTGTCCGGCGTGATCTGCGGCGTGACCTCCAGCGCCAGCACCGCCTCCTTGAACTCGATGTTGGTCGCGCCGCTGGAGGTCGCCTCCTCGTAGGGAATTTCCTGACCCTGCTTGATGACGGCCTTCTTCTGGTTGGCGGTGATGATCTTGGGCTGGGAGATGGTCTGGCTCTTGCCTTCGCTTTCCAGCGCCGAAAGCTCCAGATCCAGCAGGATGTCGCCGGACAGGTAACCGAAGCTGAAGGTGCTGCCCGGATCACTGTCGTCACCCAGATTGACGCTCAGGCCACCGTCACTGGTCGTGCCGGTCGAGGCGCCTTCCAGGCCGAACTTGCCGTTGCTGCTGTTGGAAAGCCCCCAGTTGACACCGATTTCACTCGACACGCTGCTGCGCGCGATCACGATGCGCGCCTCGATCTGGACCTGACGCACCGGAATGTCGAGATACTCGAGGGTACCGCGAATGGACTCCAGAGTGTCGCGCGTGTCCTGGATCAACATGGTGTTGGTACGCTCATCCACCATGACACGACCGCGCTCGGAGAGCAGGCCGATACCGCCTTCACCGCGCAGCAATGCCGCCAGGTCCGCCGCCTTGGCATAACGCACCTGTATGTACTCCGTCGTCAGGGGCGCCAGCTCCTTGACCTGCTGATTGGCTTCCAGCTCCTTGCGCTCAAGTGCCGCCAGCTCTTCCGCCGGCGCGACCATCAGCACGTTGCCCATGCGGCGACTGGCAAGGCCATTCGACTTGAGCACCAGGTCCAGCGCCTGATCCCAGGGCACTTCCTTGAGGTTCAGGGTCACGTTGCCGGTGACGTTGTCACTGGCCACCAGATTGAGCCCAGTGAAGTCCGCGATGATCTGCAGCACCGAGCGCACTTCGATATTCTGGAAGTTCAGCGAGATCTTCTTGCCGGTGTACGGGAACTTGTCCTTGATCCGCTCCGCCTGCTCTTCCCGTGTCAGCGGCTTGACCTCAAGCACCAGCTCGTTGCCGGCCTGGGTGGCCAACTGGGTGTAGTAGCCATTGGCATCCACCACCAGGCGCACACCATCACGAGTACGCTGCGGGTCGATCCTCGAGACCGGAGTCGCGAAATCACCGACATCCAGCACCTGATTCAGCTCTGGCGGCAGGGCGACACCCTTGAGATCGATATAGATCTTGCGGCCACGCTCGGTCACACGAGACTCGACATTGGCGCGATTGAAGTTGACCACGACACGCCCTTCCCCCTCACTGCCCCGACGGAAATCGATACCACTGACGGAAGGCTCCGCCGCGACTTCCAGTCCGCCACCCTGCTGCTGCGGCTGCGCGGACTGGCCTGACGCGGCGGCGGCCACCGGACCGCCCTGCTCACCGACGATGACATAGAGGCTATTGCCTTCGGTACGCGTCACATAGGGACGGGTCTGGCTGAGCTTCATGACCAGGCGCGTACGCGAGCCGGCCTCCAGCGCCACCAGCTCCTCGACCCCATTGAGGCCGAGCTCGAAGCGGCGCTTGTCCAGCTGACTGCTGGTATCCATGAGATCGATGGTGATACGCGGCGGTGTCTCGATCCGGTATCCCTTGACCTCAGGCACCCCGCCGGCGAAATCGAGCTTGAGCTCCATCCGATCGCCACCCAGCGAAGTGAATTCCAGATCCTGCAGCGTGGAGGCCGCCTGCGCCACACTCGCCATCAGGCTGCCGAAAGCCGCCAACCCCAGCAGACTCATTCGTTGCAATCGCGTCATGTTCCCTTGTCCCCTGTCTCGCTGCGGCTCCGCCCAGCCATTGAAGCTGATCGCGCCTTATTCTTGTCGAAGCATTATGGTGTCGGTCATCGACCGCTCATCTTCCGTGACGATTCTGCAGACAGCGCCGCCAGCACGCGCTAACCGCTGGCATCTGCCGGTTGAGTCAATGCCATGGCGCGGGTTCGTTCGATCCAACCGCCCTGACCGTTGGGCACGATTTCCACCAGGTCCAGCTGAGTATCACCGATGCGAATGATGCGGCCGAAATTGCTCCCCATGTGTCCGCCGACACTCACACGCTGCACCTCCTGCTCCGGCGTCAAGATCAACGCCGAGCGACTGCCGTCCACATCCAGGGTCCCCACCATGCTGAGCTGCTCCATCGGCCAGGCCTCAAGAGGCTCGCGGGGGCGATCCAGATCCGGCCGCACGCCATTGTCCACCATGGCGAGCTCCTCCTCCGGCTCCGGCAGTCGCGACTGGAAAGGACTGCGAGCATCTGCCATGTCGTACGTCACGGGATGATACTCGGGCTGAGGCGGCAGGTCCTTGACCTGCCCCGTCGGCCGCTCTCTGAGCGACTCGAGCTCGCTCTCCAGCGCAGGCAGCTGCGGATCACCACAACCGGCCAGCAGTGTCAGCAACATCGCACCACCCAGCACGACATGCTTGCGACGTGTCGTCAGACTCATCATTTACCTCCCGATGGCAACGGTGCGCCTTGGCGGTAGTTGTAAGTCTTGGCCAGCAGCGACAACTCCAGGTCTTCACCCTGCGAGACCGGTGTCAGAACGAAGTCATGCAACGTCACGATACGCGAAAGCCCGGCGACCCCAGACACGAAGGCGGCAATGCGGTGGTAATCGCCGCGCACCTTGATATCGAAGGGCTGCTCGACGTAGAAATCGCGATTCTGGGCCGGCTTGAGGCGAATGTATTCCACCTCCAGCTGGTTGTTGATGGCCGTCTCGCTGATGTCATCGAGCAGAGCCGGCACTTCGGCATCGGTCGGGAGCATCTCGAGCAGCTGTTCCATGCGCGTCTCCAGCTCGGCCATCTGCTCACGCATCACGGGCAGATTGGCCGCCTTGAAGGCCTTGGTCTCGAACTGGCTCAGCAGCTGACGTTCCTTGGCCTGCAGGCGCTCAAGATCCTCGGCCTTGGGTGCCGCAAGGAACCAGTGGGACGCCCAGAACAGGGCACCAAAGACGATCAGCACCAATACCACCTGCAAGGTGACGGGCCAGATACCCGCCTCCTTGAGGTCGAGATCCTGGAAGTCCGTCGACTTGAGACGACGCACTTCGGCATTGAGGAAACTCATTTCCGACCTCCCTGCCTGGCGGCCTTCGTATCGGCAGCACTGGTAGCGACAGCCGTCGGTGTCTCGGGAATCATGATATTGAAGCTGCGACGATCATCGTCGCTGCTCTGTACGTCGGACAGTGTCGGCGTACCGAAGACATCCGATGCCGCAAGCGTGCGCATCAGACCGGACACCTGACGCGTATTCTCCGCGATGCCGTTGGCCTTGATCTGACGTCCGCTGCGACTGATGCTCTGGTACCAGGCACCCTCGACCAGCGTCGCAACGAGCTGATTGAAGACACGTACCGTTTCCGGGCGCGAGAACTGCAGACTGCGAATCAGCTCGATCTGCGCCAGCATCTGGTCACGCCGACTCTCGATATCCTCGACTTCCTTGATATCGCGATTCAGCCGCGCCATTTCCTTCTCGATGAAGGCATGTCGCTGCTTCTGCGCCTCGAGCTGGCTCTGGTAATACTCGCTCATGCCAAACCCGGCTCCCACCCCCACCACGGCGGCCAGCGCCAGAATGCCGAAGAAGCGCTTGCTGCGCTTCTCGCGACGCTCCTCACGCCACGACAGCAGATTGATCTCGATGGTCATGAGCGCTTCCTCATCGCAAGCCCGCAAGCCGTCAACATCGCAGGGGCATCACCGGCCAGCGCCTGGATGTCGACTCGAGGGTTGACGCTCATGTGCGTGAAGGGATTGGCCATGATCACTTCCAGTCCGGTGTGCCCTGCCAGCGACTCACGTAATCCGGGAATGGCGGCGGTCCCTCCTCCCAGCAGAATGCGCTGGACCTCACGACGCTTGCCGGCGGTGTAATAGAGCTGCAGGGAGCGCGCGATCTGCTGCACGAGCGTGTCACGGAACGGATCCAGCACTTCACTGTCATAGGTGTCCGGCAGACCACCGCGCTTCTTGGCCAGACCCGCTTCGTCATTGGAAAGATCGAAACGGTTCATGATCTCGTCGGTCAGCTGACGCCCCCCGAACACGGCATCCCGGCTGTAGACGATGCGACCATTCTGGATGACATGAAAAGCCGTCATGGTGGCACCGATATCGACGACCGCGACGCACTCTTCATTGTCGTAGGTAGGGGGGAGCTGGTGGCGCAATTCACCGAAGGCACGCTCCAGCGAAAAGGTCTCGACATCGACCGCTGACGGCTCAAGGCCGGCCTGCTCGAGCGCGGAGGTGAGCTGATCGACATCCAGGCTGCGACAGGCCACCAGCAGCAGATCCTGCTGATCAGGGTTGCGGGCATTGACCCCCAGATGCTGGAAGTCGAACGCCACGTCATTGAGCGGGAAGGGAAAATGCTTCTCGGATTCGAGCGCGATGCGCTGCTCGATCTCGTCATCGGCCAGATTGGTCGGAAAGCTCAATGTCTTGGTGATGGCGGCACTGGCCGGCACCGCCACGACGGCTCGTCGCGAGCGCGGCTGGGCCTGCTCGACCGCGCGCTTGATCGCCAGCACGACTTCATCCATGTCGCGGATGCGCCGCTCGACGACTGCGCCTTCCTTCAAGGGGCGCACCGCGTAGCTATCGATCTGGTATCGATTTCCGTGTCTGGACAGCTCCAGGAGCTTGACGGTCGCCGATGTGATATCGACGCCAATCAGTCCCTTGCCGGCGGATTTGAGTCCCAGCAATTGGCATTCCCCTGCTCTGATGACGACCCCGTCTGACTGGCGGGCCGCCGCTTCCCGTGCGGCACCGCCGCGGCACCCTCTTCTGCTGAGAGGTTACATTATGTTTCGCAGAATAACACAACAGACGCGCAAGACAGGGTTCAACGCTGGCCGCATCTGGACCCGCTACTTATAATGCCCCAGCAATGGAATTGCCAATCCCCCCGCAGCCACCCGCCTTTCATTACCCACGGACCCTGTCTTGCCCATGAAGCTATTGAGACGACTACTTTCGCCAGTGTTCTGGCTGCTGCTGTCACTGTGTGCTGCGGGATTGCTGGCCATCGTCGGCGCCTCCCTGTATTTCGCACCTGGCCTGCCCGATGTTCACCAATTGCAGGATACCAAGCTGCAGACGCCGCTGCGCATCTACACCCGTGACGGCAAGCTGATCGGCGAATACGGTGACCAGCGCCGCATCCCGGTCACCTTCGACGAGATCCCCGAGACGTTTGTGGACGCCCTGCTCGCGGCCGAGGACAGCAATTTCTTCTCGCACCCGGGCATCGACCCCAAGGGCCTCGCGCGTGCCGCCGTCCAGCTGGCTTCCAGCGGCAGCATCCAATCGGGCGGCAGCACCATCACCATGCAGGTCGCGCGCAACTACCTGCTGACGCTGGATCAGACGTTCACGCGCAAGATTCGCGAAATCCTGCTGTCACTGCAGATGGAGCAGATCCTCTCCAAGCAGGAGATCCTAGAGCTCTACGTCAACAAGATCTTTCTGGGCCATCGCGCCTACGGGATCGCGGCTGCGGCACGCACCTACTATGACAAGTCTCTCGATGAACTGACCCTGGCGGAGCAGGCCATGCTGGCAGGCCTGCCCAAGGCCCCCTCCAGCTTCAACCCGCTCACCAACCCTCAGCGCGCCCTGATCCGTCGCAACTGGATCCTGCTGCGCATGAAGGAACTGGGCTACATCGAGCCTCAGGCCTATGACGAGGCCGTCAAGGCACCGATCACCGCGGCACGCCATTACACGCGGCCGGAAGTCGAGGCGCCCTATGTCGCAGAGATGGCCAGAAGCTTCGCGGTCGATCGTTTCGGTGACAAGGCATATACCGACAATGTGCGCATCACCACGACGCTGGACAGCAAGCTGCAGCCGCAGGCTCGCGATGCCTTGATCAAGGGCCTGATCGACTATGACACCCGCCATGGCTGGCGTGGCGTGGAGGAATCCGGTATCGCGGCGTCACTGGCGGAAGCTCAGGACCAGACCGATCAGGCCGGCCTCGAAGAAGAGATCTCTCGCTCTCCCGAAGTGCTGGAAACGGCCAGACAGGCCGCCCAGAAGAGCGAGAAGCGCATCGAGGGCATCGACCGCGATGTCTCCAACTGGCTGAAAGTGCTGGATCGCACGCCGGACTATGGCCCGCTCGAAGCCGCCATCGTGGTGGAAAATGATGGCAAGCAGATGAAGGTCCTGCTGGCAGACGCCAGCCTGGCCACGATTGGCTGGGACGGCCTGAAATGGGCTCGCGAGTACAAGAGCTCCCGCTGGCGCGGTGGTGTACCCGGCTCTGCCGCCGAGATCGCCAAGGTCGGCGATCTGGTACGCGTCATCAAGGAAGATGATGGCTATCGCCTGGGTCAGCTGCCGGATGCCCAGTCGGCCATCGTTTCACTGGACCCGGAAAGTGGCGCTATCCTCGCACTCCAGGGCGGCTTCAGCTATTCCGCCAGCAAGTTCAATCGAGCGATTCAGGCACGTCGTCAGGCCGGCTCCATCTTCAAGCCGTTCATCTACCTCTCGGGGCTCGAGCAGGGCGGCATGTCACCGGCGACCATCATCAACAATGCTCCGGTGGTCATGCAGGATGGCAACAAGGTATGGCGCCCGGAGAACGCCGGCGGCAAGTTCACTGGTCCGACCCGGATCCGCGTTGGTCTCTATCGCTCCCTGAACCTGGTGTCCGTGCGACTGCTGCAGACCGTCGGTCTCGAGAAGACGCTCGACTTCCTCGTCAAGGTGGGCTTCAAGCGCGAAGAGCTGCCCAACGGCCTGTCACTGGCACTGGGCAGCGCCTCGCTGACACCGCTGGAAATGGCCCGTGCCTACGCCGTACTCTCGAACGGCGGCTTCCGTGTCGAACCCTGGTACATCGACACCGTCACGCGCGGTGACGACGAGACCGACTACGAAGCTCATCCGGCCGTCGCCTGCGCCAACTGCACGCCGGGCATGGTGACCGTCAATCGTGATGGCCGTCAGTATCCGCTGGCCGAGCGCATCGCCTCGCCGGAATCCATGTACCTGATCCGTGACATGATGGAAGACGTCATCAAGCGCGGCACCGGCCGTGGGGCCCTGACGCTTGGTCGCGATGACCTGGCCGGCAAGACAGGGACCACCAATGACCAGCGTGACGCCTGGTTCTCCGGCTTCAACAGCAAGCTGGTCGCGACCGTCTGGGTCGGCAAGGACTCCAATGACACCCTCGCCGAGTACGGTGCCCAGGCCGCGCTGCCCATCTGGGTCGACTACATGCGTGGCGCCCTCAAGGGCATGCCATCCGCCAGGATGGAGCGCCCCGATGACATCGTGAGCGCGACCATCGACCCGGAGTCCGGCAAGCGCCTGCACAGTGGTCAATCCGGCGGCGTCAGCGAGCTGTTCCGCAAGGACAATCTGCCGCCCTACAAGGAACGCACCATCCGCAAGGAGCTGGAGCAACAGAGCGGCTCAGAAGGTACTGGAACTTTCGAGGCCATCTTCTGATCTGAAGCAGGTCACCTGCGCCCGTCCACACCGCGCGCAGGGAGGTGAAAGAAGAGCGGCCCATGGTCGCTCTTCTTTCATCCATCTGGCCTCGCTGTCCTTCAATGCCCCCTTTCACCATGCCCGGAGTCCGCATGCTTCACCCATTGCCCACACTGCGCATGACCCTGCTGCTGTGTCTGGCCCTGAGCCCGCTTCGCGAGGCCAGTGCCGATGATGACCTCTTCTACGCTCCCCCCGCCGCCAGCGAGGATTCCGAGCCATTCAGCGGTCAGGCCGAGCTGGGCTTTACCAAGCTCTCCGGCAACTCGAACAGCGAAACCTTGCTGGGCAAGGCCCGCCTGTCCTGGCACCTCAAGCCCTGGACCCATACCTTCCGCATGGAAGCCAAGCATGTGTCCAGCAGCGGCGAGACCACCACCGAGCAGTACCTGATCGGTCAGCGTGAGCGCTATGACCTGGGGCGTGATCGCTATGCCTTCGGGCTGCTGCGCTGGGAGAAGGAGCGCTTCTCCGGCTATGACGATCAAGTCACCTCCATCGGGGGGTACGGGATTCGCCTGCTGTCAGGCCCTGAGCACAATCTCTCTGTCGAGGCGGGTCCGGGCTATCGCTACGACAATATCACCGAGGGGGATCACGAGAACTATCTCCTCGGTTACACGGCCATGGATTATCGTTGGCAGCTGTCTGATACCTCGAATTTCGAGCAGCAGTTCTCGGTGGAGGGTACCCGGGACAACATCATCAGCCGCAGCTATACCGCACTGACCGTCTCCATCAATTCCAGCCTGGCCTTGAAGCTCTCCCACGAGATCAAGAACAACACCAGCCCGCCGGATGACACGGACGCCAAGACCGACACCACTACCGCCGCCTCGATTCTCTACAGCTTCTAGTGCGCCACTGAAAGTTGTTGGACAGACAGCAAAAAGCCCTCGCCGGACATCTCCGACGAGGGCTTTTTCTTCAGCACCCCGCAAGCGGGGCTCGATGACGCTTAGCCGTAGACCTGATCCGCATTGGTCAGCGGGTAATGCGCCGGATAGGGCTTGCGCGCGACACCGGAATCGATGGCGGCTTGCGCCACGGCAGCCGGCAGACGCTCGAGCAGACGCGCATCCATCGGCGTCGGGATGATATACCCCGGACCGAATTCGAGGCTGTCGATCTCGTAGGCATCCAGCACGTCCTGGCTGACCGGCTCGCGAGCAAGGTCCTTCAGCGCGTGAACGGCCGCCAGCTTCATCTCTTCATTGATGCGTGTGGCTCGCACGTCCAGCGCACCGCGGAAGATGAACGGGAAGCCCAGCACGTTGTTGACCTGGTTCGGGTAATCGGAGCGACCTGTCGCCATGATGACGTCCGGACGCGCTTCGCGAGCGGTATCCGGATGGATTTCCGGATCCGGGTTGGAGCACGCGAACACGATCGGCGTGTCAGCCATCTTCTTGAGCTGCTCGGCCTTCAAGAGGTTGGGGCCGGACAGGCCGACGAAGACATCCGCACCTTCGATGACATCATCCAGCGTACGCAGCTCGGTCTCGGTGGCGAACATCGCCTTGTACTGATTCAGGTCATCACGGCCGCTGTGGATCACGCCCTTGCGATCGAGCATGAAGATGTTCTCGACCTTGGCACCACTGGAGACCAGCAGCTTCATGCAGGCAATCGCGGCAGCACCGGCGCCCAGGCAGACGATACGCGCGTCTTCCAGGGACTTGCCGGCGATATCGAGTGCGTTGAGCATGCCGGCAGCGGTGACGATGGCCGTGCCGTGCTGGTCATCATGGAAGACCGGGATGTTGCACTGTTCGATCAACGCCTGCTCGACTTCGAAGCACTCCGGTGCCTTGATGTCTTCCAGGTTGATGCCACCGTAGGTGGTGTGGATGCGACGCACGGTATCGATGAAGGCCTGCGGGCTTTCCGCATCGATCTCGACGTCGACGGAGTTGATGCCAGCGAAGCGCTTGAACAGCACGCCCTTGCCTTCCATGACCGGCTTGGAAGCCAGCGGCCCGAGATTGCCCAGCCCCAGGATGGCGGTGCCATCGGAGATGACGGCGACCAGGTTGCCCTTGCCGGTATACAGGTAGGCATTTTCCGGATCGGCAGCAATCTCGCGGCACGGCTCGGCTACACCCGGGCTGTAGGCCAGCGCGAGGTCCTTGGCAGTTTCTGTCGGCTTGGTCAGCTCGATGGACAGCTTTCCGGGAATCGGTTCGGCGTGATATTGCAGTGCTGCTTTCTTCATGGCATCAGACATGCGTGTCATCCGGTATTTTAGCGGGGGTTGGCTGTGACCAGAATATAGAAAAACCCCCTCGCGAACAACCAACGCAACTTGTTGTTATGAAAGGAATTAATACGGATGTTTAAAAACTGTTTTAGCCATTCGTCTAACGTTATGGATGCCCCACTCAGTCATAAACCTTTCCTTATCACTGACGGGTCGGCGTGGCGTTTCGCCCCGCGTATCTCATGAAAATCCGCGCAATGACCGCGCGCATCCGGCGCCGGAAATGGAAATGCCTCCTGCGCAGAGGGGTGATGCGTTGGTGGCGCTGGAATAGTGCCAGCTCGGCACCAATCCCCTCACCTGCATCGAATGACAGACACAAAAAAACCCGCTCGCAAGCGGGTTTTTTCGTTGATGGCGCTGCGCGATGCACAGCGCCATGCAAGCGACAAGCAGCTGAAGGTATCAGCGCTTGATGGCAGCACCGAAACGCTTGTTGAAGCGCTCGACGCGGCCACCGGTGGTAGCCTGCTTCTGCTTGCCGGTGTAGAACGGGTGGCACTCGGAGCACACGTCCAGCGCGAAGGTCTGCTTGGAAGTGGAACCGATTTCGTGCTGCGCGCCGCAGGAGCAGGTTGCGGTCTGGCGCTGGTAGTCCGGATGGATACCCTGTTTCATGGTGTGTAACCTCAGGTCGCTGTGCACCGCCACCTGATCGATTGCCAGGCACCGTACACGGGTTTTGGATGTAACCGGTCATTCCGCCGACTCCGACGGAAGGCGACGCATTTTACCAGCCATCTGCGACAAGACCAAACTTTGTGGCGTTTATTGCCGGCAACACTCTGTAGACTGCGTGGCGTTTTCCTCTCGTCATCTCATTCTCTCTTCCTCGGATGCCTTGCGTGCCTGACACCAGCGACAAGACTGCGACTCACCTGCCCGGACGTGTACTGGGCATCGCGATTCCCGGCCCCCTGCGCGACCTGTTTGACTATCTGCCAGCACGCCAGCCACCTCGCCATGGCTGGCAGGTCGGTCTGCGCGTGCGCGTCGAGTTCGGCCGTCGCCAGCTGGTCGGGGTGATCGCGGAGCTGCGCAGCGACTCAGCCTTTCCCATCGAGAAGCTCAAGCCCGTCAGCGAGGTGATCGACGAAGCGCCATTGCCGGCCGACTGGCTGTGGATATGTCAGTTCACCGCACGCTATTACCAGCACTCACTCGGCGACACCTTCGCGCAGGCGATGCCATCACTGCTGCGCCAGGGACGTGCCCTCGAGGCACGCACCCGTGAGCGCTGGTCACTCACCGACAAGGGGCGTATCACGGAGCCGGCCAGCCTCGGCCGCGCGACCCGCCAGATCGCATTGCTCGAGCTGCTCGCTCAGCACCGTCATGGCCTGGTACACAGCGCGATCACCGCCCAGGGCTTCACCCGCCAGCAGCTGGAAACCCTGCGCAGTCGTGGCTTCATCGAATCACGTGAAGAGCCTGTCACCGGCGCCACCCCGGAGCAGGCCAGCAAGGGCGTGCTGGCCGAGCCCAGCCTGGCACTCAATGACGAGCAGGGCCGCGCGCTCTCGCGCCTGCATGAAGGCCTGAGTCGCTTCTCCCCCACGCTGCTGGAGGGCGTGACCGGCTCCGGCAAGACCGAGGTCTACCTGCAACTGATCGAGGCGGTGCTGGATCGCGGCGGCCAGGCTCTGGTGCTGGTGCCCGAGATCGGCCTGACGCCCCAGACGCTGGAGCGCTTCCGCAGACGTTTCCGCGTCCCCCAGGTGATGCTGCATTCCGGCGTCAGCGATGGCGAGCGCCTCGATGGCTTCGAGGCGGCACGCAGCGGCCGCGCGCGCATCGTGATCGGCACGCGCTCTGCCATCTTCACGCCGATGGCAAAGCTCGGGGTGATCATCGTCGACGAGGAGCACGACGGCTCCTTCAAGCAACAGGATGGCCTGCGCTATCACGCCCGCGATCTGGCGCTGGTACGTGGCAAGCAGGAAGGCATCCCGGTAGTGCTCGGCAGCGCCACGCCGTCTCTGGAAAGCCTGCGCCATGCCCGCGAAGGGCGCTTCACTCACCTGCATCTGCATCAGCGTGCCGGGCGCAGCCAACCGGCACGCCTGCACCCGATCGACCTGCGCGGCCGCATGACGCTGGGCGGACTCTCCACCCAGAGTCTGGACGCCATCGAGAAGCGCCTCGCCCAGGGCGATCAGGTGCTGGTATTCATCAATCGGCGCGGCTTCGCTCCGACGCTGACCTGCCATGCCTGCGGCTGGATCGCCGAATGTGACAACTGCGACGCACGCATGACCCTGCATCGCCATCCCCCGCAGCTGACCTGCCATCACTGCGAACGCACCCGCCCGCTGCCGGATGCCTGCCCGGCCTGCGGCAGCGGCGATGTTCGTCCACAAGGCGCGGGCACCGAGCGCACCGAAGAGCTGCTCGGCGAGAAATTCCCCGACGTGCCGGTGCTGCGCATCGACCGCGACAGTACCCAGCGCAAGGACGCCATGAGTGAAGCGCTGGCAGTGATCCGCCGTGGCGAACCCTGCCTGCTGGTCGGCACCCAGATGCTGGCCAAGGGCCACCACTTCCCCCACGTCACGCTGGTGGTGGTGGTCAATGCCGACAGCGGACTCTACGCCGCCGACTTCCGTGCGCTGGAGCAATCCGCCCAGCTGCTGGTGCAGGTCGCCGGGCGAGCCGGACGCGCCGAGCGCCCCGGTGAGGTGCTGATCCAGACCCGCCATCCGGAAGACCCCAACCTGCTGACACTGATCCAGGCCGGCTACCCACAGCTGGCCGGCGAGCTGCTGGAGGAGCGCCGCATCGCGCAGTTGCCGCCGTTCAGCCATCTGGCCTTGCTGCGCGCCGAAGCCACCGATCAGCAGCAGGTCGAGCAGTGGCTGTTGAAGGTAGGAAGCGCCCTGCGTCAGCACATCGACAGTGCCGACCTCAAGGTGGACTGCCTCGGCCCGGTACCGGCGCCGATGGAGCGCCGCCAGAATCGCTATCACGCCCAATTGCTGTTGCGCGCGGCGAAACGCGGCCCGCTGCATGAAGCCGCCGCCTGGCTGGTGACGCTCTGCGAGCAGGATCGTGACGCGCGCCGCCTGCGCTGGTCACTGGATGTCGATCCCATCGGCATGGCCTGAGTCTGGCAGGGGGACTCAGGCAGGTGTCGCCAGCTCCGATACTGAACTGACCACTATCCCGCCAGGACACGGATTGCGCCGTGATTGATCACGACGGTTTATGCAAGCCGCAGGATCGGTGATAATGCCCGCCATCGTGCAGCGACATCCGCACTCCCCCATTGCCCGCAGGCCTGATGCCTGCAACCGCCTGCTCCAGAGCACGCGGTGCGACCTGAGCCGTGAAGAGACCGATATTCCATGAAAGAGACGATCATCGAACTGCTGGGCCAGGCCCTGGATTCCCTCAAGGCCGACGGCACCCTGCCCGCCGACGCCAGCCCGCAGATCAAGGTCGACCCGACCAAGGACAAGACCCACGGCGACTACGCCAGCAACCTGGCGATGATGACGTCCAAGGCTGCCGGCATGAAGCCGCGTGAGCTGGCCGAGAAGCTGGTCGCCGCCCTGCCGGCCTCCGACGCGGTCTCCAAGGTCGAGATCGCCGGCCCCGGCTTCCTGAACTTCTTCGCCGAGACCGGGGCGGTGGCCGACATCGTGCGCCGCGTCTTCAGCGAAGGCGACCGCTTCGGGCACAGCGACGTGGGCGCCGGTGAGAAGGTCCAGGTCGAGTTCGTCTCCGCCAATCCGACCGGGCCGCTGCATGTCGGTCACGGGCGTGGCGCCGCGGTCGGCGACGTGCTGTGCCGCCTGCTGGCCGCCACCGGCCACGACGTCACGCGCGAGTTCTACTACAACGACGCCGGCGCCCAGATCAACAATCTGGCGCTCTCCGTTCAGGCACGCGCCAAGGGCCTGGGCCCGGATGACGCCAGCTGGCCGGCTGATGGCTATCGCGGTGACTACATCCGCGAACTGGCCGCCTCCTACATGGCCGGCGATACCGTCGAAGCCGATGGCAAGCAGGTCACGGGCGCCGCAGAACCTGACGATCTCGACGCCATCCGCGTCTTCGCCGTCGCCTACCTGCGCCATGAACAGGATCTGGACCTCAAGGCCTTCGGCGTCGAGTTCGACGTCTACTTCCTCGAATCCTCGCTCTACCGTGACGGCAAGGTCGAAGACACCGTCAAGCGCCTGGTCGACAACGGCTATACCTACGAAGACGATGGCGCCATGTGGCTGCGCACCACCGACTTCGGGGATGACAAGGACCGCGTGATGCGCAAGCGTGACGGCGGTTACACCTACTTCCTGCCAGATGTCGCCTACCACCTGGACAAGTGGCAGCGCGGTTTCACCCAGGTCATCAATGAACAGGGTGCCGACCACCACTCCACCGTGACTCGCGTGCGTGCGGGCCTGCAGGCCCTCAAGGCCGGCATCCCGGAAGGCTGGCCGGACTACGTGCTGCACCAGATGGTCACCGTGATGCGCTCCGGTGAGGAAGTGAAGCTCTCCAAGCGTGCCGGCAGCTACGTGACCCTGCGTGACCTGATCGAGGAAGTCGGCCGCGACGCGACCCGCTACTTCCTGGCGGCGCGACGTGCCGACTCCCAGCTGACCTTCGACATTGACCTGGCCCGCTCCCAGTCCAACGACAACCCGGTCTACTACATCCAGTATGCCCACGCCCGCGTGCACAGCGTGCTGCGCAAGGCCAGCCGTGAAGACAAGGCCTTCGATGAATCTCTGGCCATGGCGCAACTGTCCTTGCTGACCAGCGATCAGGAAAAGGCCGTGATGAATCGCATGGCCCAGTTCCCGGACGTCGTCACCCACGCCGCCAAGGTGCGGGAACCGCAGCAGGTCGCTCAGTATCTGCAGGACCTCTCCTCTGACTTCCACACCTGCTACAACGCGGTGAAGGTGATGGTCGAGGACGACGCGACCCGCAACGCGCGCCTGGCGCTGGGTCTGGCGACCGCTCAGGTCATCCGCAACGGCCTGGCCCTGCTGGGTGTCAGCGCTCCCGAGGAGATGTAAGCCATGGCTGCTCGCCGCCCCGCCAGCAAGAAGCCCGCTTCCCGTCAGGGAGCCAGCCCCCGCCGGCAGCCCGCCGCCAGTCAGAGCCGCGGCTTCCCGGGGTGGCTGTGGGGGATCGTCGGTCTGGTCGCCGGCTTCGTGCTGGCTCAGTATTTCCAGCAACAGGCGCCGCGTCTGCCGGTGGCTGCCATCGTGCCCAAGGCCAACACTCAGCAGAATGGTCAGCAGGCCGCACAACAGGGTAGCCAGCAGGACAAGGCATCGCAGAAGGACACTCCCGAAGAGAGCGGCGGCAGCATGCCGACCTTCGAGTTCTACACTCTGTTGCCGGAAACCGAGGTGATCGCCCCCAAGGTGGATGAGTACAAGTCCACTCCGCGTCCGGGCAGCGCCGAGAGCACCAAGAAGTCCGAGGCTTCGCTGACCAACTACATGCTGCAGGCGGCCTCCTTCCGCGAGATGTCCGATGCCAGGAAACTGGCCGGCAAGCTCAAGGATCTCGGCCTGCTGGCCAAGGTCAGTGACGTCAATGCTTCTGGCGGTACCGTCTGGCACCGCGTTCAGGTCGGCCCGTACAAGGACACCCGCGAGCTCAACCGCGCACAGGATCTGATGAACACCCAGGGCATCGAGCCTCTGCTGATCAAGCTGCAATGACCTCGGCATGACGCCACAGGTCAACGGGCCCGCTCACAAGTTGAGCGGGCCCGTTGCGTAAAGGGCGCCAGCCCTCTGCACAACGGGCGTCAACGCTGAGTCGCCGATGACTTGAAACCCGCATCAGCGCCCCCATTTACAGCATTCCGGTGAGATATCAGACCGCGATCCGCCACGGTGGCGGTGACACGTCGCGGCAAGCAGTGGCAATTGCCAGACTGACGACCACCACCCGTTTTACGCGACGAGGCCCTGGCCTCGTCTGCCCCGAAATGCCATGCCCGGCCCCGTTCACCTTATTCCAATCGCCGGCATGCTCTCTCAGGAGTTATCCATGACCACGATCGTCTCCGTGCGTCGCAACGGCCAGGTCGCCCTGGCTGGTGACGGCCAGGTATCCCTTGGCAACACTGTCATGAAAGGCAACGCAGCCAAGGTGCGTCGCCTGTATCGCAATCAGGTGCTGGCCGGCTTCGCTGGCGGTACCGCCGATGCCTTCACGCTGTTCGAACGCTTCGAAGCGCAGCTCGAGAAGTATCAGGGCCAGCTGGTGAAATCCGCCGTGGAACTGGCCAAGGAGTGGCGCTCCGACCGCGCCCTGCGCAAGCTGGAAGCCATGCTGGTGGTGGCCGACAAGCATGCCTCGCTGATCATCACCGGCAACGGTGACGTGGTCGAGCCCGAACACGGCGTGCTGGCCATCGGCTCGGGCGGCAACTTCGCCGAAGCCGCCGCCCGCGCCCTGATCGAGAACACCGAGCTGTCCGCCCGCGAGATCACCGAGAAGTCCATCTCCATCGCGGCCGACATCTGCGTCTTCACCAACCACAATGCCATCATCGAGGAGCTGTCCTGAGATGTCCCAGATGACCCCGAAGGAAATCGTCAACGCCCTCGATCAGCACATCGTCGGTCAGCCGGAAGCCAAGCGTGCCGTGGCCGTGGCCATGCGCAATCGCTGGCGTCGCATGCAGCTCAACGATGATCTGCGCCCGGAAGTCACCCCGAAGAACATCCTGATGATCGGCCCGACCGGTGTCGGCAAGACCGAGATCGCTCGTCGTCTGGCCAAGCTGGCCGGCGCGCCCTTCCTGAAGATCGAGGCGACCAAGTTCACCGAGGTCGGCTACGTCGGACGTGACGTGGAATCGATCATCCGTGACCTGGTCGAGGTCGCCATGAAGCTGGTGCGTGAAGAGGCCATGAAGGAAGTGCGCGACAAGGCCGAGGATGCCGCCGAGGATCGCATCCTCGATGCGCTGCTGCCGCGCGCCCGTGGCGAGGAATATGATGCGGCGGCCAACAACAGCAGCACGCGTCAGATGTTCCGCAAGAAGCTGCGCGAAGGTCAGCTGGATGACAAGGAAATCGACATCGAGCTGAGCCCGGCCAGCCAGAGCCTGGATTTCGCCACCCCGCCGGGGATGGAAGAGATGACCAGTCAGCTGCAGTCCATGTTCTCCAGCATGGGCAAGCAGCAGAAGGAAAGCCGTCGCATCAGCGTCAAGGAAGCCCTCAAGCTGGTTCACGAGGAAGAAGCGGCCAGAATGGTCAGCGATGAAGACCTCAAGAGCCGTGCCATCGAGGCCGTCGAACAGAACGGTATCGTCTTCCTCGACGAGATCGACAAGGTCGCCAAGCGTGGCGAGTCCGGCAGTGGTGGCGACGTGTCCCGTGAAGGCGTGCAGCGCGATCTGCTGCCGCTGATCGAGGGCTCCACCGTCTCCACCAAGCACGGCATGGTCAAGACGGACCACATCCTGTTCATCGCTTCCGGCGCCTTCCACCTGTCCAAGCCCTCGGACATGATTCCGGAGCTTCAGGGCCGTCTGCCGATCCGCGTCGAGCTCAATGCCCTGACCCCGGACGACTTCAAGCGCATCCTGACCGAGCCGTCCGCGGCATTGATCCGTCAGTACAAGGCGCTGCTGGCCACCGAAGGCGTCGAGCTGAGCTTCGCGGATGACGCCATCGAGCGTATCGCCCAGATCGCCTATCAGGTCAACGAAGGCACCGAGAACATCGGCGCGCGTCGTCTGCATACCGTGATGGAACGCCTGCTGGAAGAGATTTCCTACGAAGGTGCCGATCAGGCGGGTGAGCTCAAGGTCGATGCCGCCTATGTCGATGCTCGCCTGGGCGACCTGGCGTGTGACGAAGACCTGTCGCGCTACATTCTCTGACGTCTGGCGTCAGCGCCTGACCCGCGAGAAGCCCTCATGGCGGCAATCGCCACCCTGAGAGATGCCACTGACGCCCGATCCGGCTTGGCCCGGTTCGGGCGTCAGTGCATCATGCGACATAGATACGTCGACGCGCCCGAGATGTCGCTCGACGCTCCTGTTCCTTCGGTCGCCTTACAGCGTGGTGTCATGCTGGACGGCGGGCTGACACGAGGATGCCCTGATGAGCCACGACACACCTGAAGACCACGCTGCCGAGCAGGACGAACCTCGCAGCCAGCAGCGCGACTACCGCCTCAATGAGCGCCATGCCCGTGACGCCGACGAGGCCCCGGTACCGACGCGCGTGCACTATCACAAGTCGGAGCGTGAACTGGAACTGGGCTATGCGGATGGCCAGACTTTCCGCCTCAGCACCGAATTCCTGCGCGTGATGTCCCCCTCCGCGGAAGTGCGCGGTCACGGTGTCGGCCAGGAAACGCTGCAGGTCGGCATGCGCCACGTCGGTCTGGCCAACATCACCCAGAGCGGTCGCTATGCGCTGAAGCTGCATTTCGATGATGGCCACGACAGCGGCCTCTACACCTGGGAATACCTGTGGGAACTGGCCAACCGCCGCGATGCCATGTGGGCCTACTACCTGCGCCAGCTGGAAGAGGCCGGTGCCTCGCGTGAGCCGCTGGGCATTCCGCTCAATCAGCTGTAAGCCACTGATGCCAATGGGGCGCGGCAAGATGTCCGACTCGACGTCTTGTCAAAAGACAGCCCGCTGGCCAGCGGTTACAATCGAGCCACTGCGAAAGCTCACCATATTGCGCTGACGTCCCCCATGGGTGGCGTCACAACAGGGGAAGTCATGGACAAGCGTACGACTCACTTCGGTTATCAGGAAGTTGCCGTGGACGAGAAGGCAGGCCGCGTCGCGGATGTCTTCCACAGTGTCGCCGCCAAGTACGACGTGATGAATGACCTGATGTCCTTCGGCATCCACCGTCTGTGGAAGCGCATTACCCTGGAGCGTGCCGGTGCCCGTCCGGGCCAGACGGTGCTGGACATTGCCGGTGGCACCGGGGATCTGACGCTGAAGTTCTCGCGCCTGGTCGGGCCGAAGGGTCGCGTGGTGCTCGCCGATATCAACGCCTCGATGCTCAACGTCGGGCGTGACAAGCTGCTCGACCGCGGTGTGGGTGGCAATGTCGAGTATGTGCAGGCCAATGCCGAGGCGCTGCCCTTCCCTGACAACACCTTCGACATCATCACCATCGCCTTCGGGCTGCGCAACGTCACCGATCAGGCCAAGGCCCTGCGCTCCATGCAGCGCATCCTCAAGCCCGGAGGCCGCCTGCTGGTGCTGGAGTTCTCCAAGCCGGTCAATCCGCTGCTCTCCACCGCCTACGATCAGTACAGCTTCCGCCTGCTGCCGAAGATGGGCGAGATGGTCGCTGGCGACGCCGATTCCTACCGCTATCTGGCCGAATCCATTCGCATGCACCCCGACCAGAAGACCCTGGCCGGCATGATGGAAGAGGCAGGTCTCGAGCGTGTCGAGTTCACCAATCTCACCGGTGGCATCGTCGCGCTGCACCGTGGTATCAAGCTTTGAGGCTGTCATGGCATTGCTGACCCCCCTGCTGGTGGCGACGGCGGAACGCACGCTCAACCGCCTGCTCGCCCGTGACCCCGCCTCCGCCATGCGCCTGAATGCGCTTGCCGGCAGACGCCTGCTGCTGCGCCTGGAGCGCCCCGCCTTCGACCTGCTGGTGCACTTCGACCTGCAGGGGCTGCATCTGCTGCGCCTGCCCGAGGCCAACGAGAGCGACGGCGACGTGGTGGTGGAGCTGGACATGGAAACTGCCGCGGCACTGCTGTCCGGTGAGCCCATCGAGCGCTTGATGTTCGAGGGCCGCCTGGCCGTGCGTGGCCGTCTGCACCTGCTGGAAAGCGCACGGGATCTGGTGATGGATCTCGATCTCGACTGGGAAGGGGCCTTGAGCGAATGGTTCGGCGAGACTCCCGGTCATAGTCTGGCCACCGGCCTGCGCAGCCTCGGTCGCTTCGGGCTGACCAGCCGCCGTGAGCTGGAGCTGGATCTGCGAGAGTATCTGACCGAGGAAGCACGCTGGCTGCCCGGCCATGCCCAGCTGCAGGTCGCACGGGACGAGCTGACCGAGCTGACCCAGTGCCTGGATCGCACCGAGGCACGCCTGGCGCGCCTGCGACGCCATCTGGAGGCCGTCACCACGCCACGGTCCGCTGATCGGGAGTGCCAGCCGTCGTGAGACTCTATCGCCTGCTGAGCATCCTGTGGGTCATCGCCCGCTATCGACTGGATGATCTGATCCCGCTGTCTCGCGTACCTGCGCTGCTGCGGCCGCTGGTCAAGCTCTCACCGCTGCGCCTGCTGCCTGTCGGCAAGCGCTCGCGTGGTGAGCGCCTGCGGCTGGCACTCGAAGCGCTGGGCCCGATCTTCATCAAGTTCGGCCAGATGCTCTCGACTCGTCGTGACCTGCTGCCACCGGACGTCGCCGATGAGCTCAAGCGCCTGCAGGACCAGGTGCCGCCCTTCGAGAACGAGGTGGCGCGCGAACTGGTCGAGCAGGAGCTGGGCATGCCGGTCGAGGAAGCCTTCGCCGAATTCGAGGCGCAACCGCTGGCCTCGGCTTCCATCGCCCAGGTCCATGCGGCACGCCTGCACGATGGTTCCGACGTGGTGGTCAAGGTGATCCGCCCGCGCATCGAAGAGGTGATGCGCAAGGATATCGGCCTGCTGTATCTGCTCGCGCGCCTGCTGATGAAGCTCTCGCCGGAAGCACGGCGTCTGCGCCCCGTGGAAGTGGTCTCCGATTACGAGGCCACGCTGTTCGATGAGCTGGACATGCACAAGGAGGCCGCCAACACCTCCCAGCTCAAGCGCAACTTCCTCGATTCGCCCCTGCTCTACGTGCCGACCATCCACTGGCCGCTGACGCGCCGCCGCGTGATGGTGCAGGAGCGCATCCGCGGCATTCCGGTCGCCGATATCGAGGAGCTGACCGCGCAGGGCACCGACCTCAAGAAGCTGGCCGAACGCGGCGTGGAGATCTTCTTCACCCAGGTATTCCGTGACAACTTCTTCCACGCCGACATGCACCCCGGCAACATCTTCGTCTCGCGAGAGAACGCCCATGACCCGCAGTTCATCGCCATCGACTGCGGTATCGTCGGCAGCCTGACCCGCGAGGACCAGGACTATCTGGCGCGCAATCTGCTGGCCTTCTTCCGTCAGGATTACTACGAGGTCGCGGCGCTGCACATCGAGTCCGGCTGGGTCGGGGAAGGCACGCGCGCCAACGAGTTCGCCGCGGCCATCCGGGCCGTCTGCGAGCCGATTCTCGAGAAGCCGCTCAAGGACATCAGCTTCGGCCAGGTGCTGCTGGGCCTGTTCCAGACCGCGCGCCGCTTCAACATGGAAGTCCAGCCGCAGCTGGTCCTGCTGCAGAAGACGCTGCTCAACATCGAGGGCCTCGGCCGTCAGCTGTATCCGGATCTCGACCTGTGGGCCACCGCCCGCCCCTATCTGGAGCGCTGGATGAAGGAGCGCGCCGGCCCCAAGGCGTTCTGGGCCGAGATGGTCAAGCAGGCTCCGGAGCTGTCACATCAGCTGCCGCAGCTGCCGGTGATGGCCTTCCAGGCCATGCAGCGCATCGATGATGAACACCGCGCTCGACAGCGTCAGACCGAGGCACTCGCCACGCTGCGCGATCGTGTCAATCATGCGTCCAGCACCGGCTGGCGCTTGCGCGCAGGTGGACTGCTGATCGCCGTGGCCTTCGGCTGGCAACCGCTGATCGCCTGGGCCGAGACGCAGCCGATGATGGTGCTGGTCGGCGCGGGCCTGGGCATCGTGCTGTTGCTGTGGCGCTAGCCGCGCCCCCGCTTCGCTCGCGGCGCTGACCGAAACTTGCCGCCCCTCGGGGCGCAGTGCAATATGATTGTCATGTAACCCTTGCATCCTGAGTCGCCGGGCCTTGCCTCGCGGCAGTGCTCGATGAGGCAGGAGCCTCGGGCTGGACTCGCTGCCTTCGCTCGGGCCCGGTTGTCCGGCTGGCCGCGACGCTCCTGCAACGGTTCTCATGCAGATAAGGTTTTCATGCCAGACCCCATGCTTTCAGGAATGATGATTCATGAGTGATATTCTCAACCGCCTGTCAGACGTACTGGCAGAGCGGCGCGACGCTGATCCGACGTCCTCCTATGTCGCGAGCCTGCATCACAAGGGCCTCAACAAGGTATTGGAGAAGATTGGCGAAGAGGCCACGGAAACGGTACTGGCCGCCAAGGATTTCACTCAGGACGACGTGGACTCCCACCGTGCAGTGATCGGTGAGACCGCCGACCTGTGGTTCCACTCGCTGGTGATGCTTTCTCACCTCGGGCTGGACCATCAGGACGTGCTGGATGAGCTGGCGCGACGCTTCGGCGTCTCCGGCCATGATGAAAAGGCCGCTCGCGGTCAGTGATGATCAAGCAGACGACTTGCAGCGCAAGCCGATTTCCCTGGCAGTGGTGCTCTCACCCTGCAAGACTCAAGGCCTCGTGACCTAGTCCCATCGGCCAAAATGGAGAACTTCCCATGTTAGGTGGCATCAGTATCTGGCAGCTCCTCATCGTGCTCGGCATCATCATCCTGATCTTCGGCACCAAGAAGCTCCGCAACGTCGGATCAGACCTCGGTGGCGCGGTCAAAGGCTTCAAGGGCGCCATGAAGGAAGAGGAAAAGGCCCCCGAAGACACGGCTCCTCAGCAGAAGGTCTCCCACGGTGAATCCCGCGGCGATACCATCGATGTCGAGGCCGAGCGCCGCGATACCGCTGACAAGCGCTCGTAAGCCGCATGTTCGACATCGGCTTTTTTGAACTGGCACTGATCTCGCTGCTGGCATTGATCGTGCTCGGCCCGGAGCGTCTGCCCCGGGCGGCACGTACGGCGGGATTGTGGCTGGGGCGCATCAAGCGCAGCGTCTCGGGGATCCAGCAGGAAATCAGCGCCCAGCTGGAAGCCGAAGAACTGCGTCAGACGCTCAATGAGCAGAAGAAGCAGCTCGACGAGACCCTGGCACATGCCCGCAATGAGGCGCGTGAGGTGGAAACCACCATCACGCGTTCCTCGCCCGCGTCACAGGAGGATGCCAACGCCTCGCCTGCCGCCGACAGTGCTCACTCGACGACGGAGACGACCTCAGGCGAGCAAGAGACCTCCGCCACCCCCACCAGTGAGTCACGGGAGCCGCGTTCCTGATGAGTGATCCGCATGACCCGCAGCCCTCCGCCTCCGGCGAGGCTGCCCACGCCCCGCTCATCGAGCATCTGATCGAACTGCGCTCCCGCCTGCTGCGTGCGACTGTCGTGGTCCTCGTGGTATTCGCGGCGCTGTATGGCTTCTCCAATCAGATCTATCTGTATGTGGCCGAGCCGCTGATGGCCCTGCTGCCTCCCGGCTCTCAGATGATCGCCACCGAGGTGGCCTCGCCCTTCCTGGCCCCCTTCAAGCTGACACTGGTGGTGGCGCTGTTCCTGGCGATTCCGGCGGTGCTCTATCAGGCCTGGGCCTTCATCGCGCCGGGACTCTACGAGAACGAGAAGGCGTTGGCGTTGCCGCTGCTGGCCTCCAGCATCCTGCTGTTCTATGCGGGCGCGGCGTTTGCCTACTATGTCGTCTTCCCGCTGCTGTTCCAGTTCTTCACCACCACGGGCCCCGAGAACGTGGCGATCATGACGGACATCAATCAGTACCTGAATTTTGTCCTCAAGCTGTTCTTCGCCTTCGGTGTGGCCTTCGAGATTCCCATCGCCACCTTCCTGCTGATCTGGACGGGGGCCACGTCCGTGGAGGTGCTGAGCAAGAAACGCCCCTACATCGTGATCGCCTGCTTCGTGGTCGGCATGCTGCTGACACCGCCTGACGTCATCTCGCAGTCATTGCTGGCGATTCCGATGTGGCTGCTGTTCGAGGTCGGGATTCTCGCCGCACGCGCCTTCAAGCGCCGCCGTCCGGCGAGCGATGATGAGGCCTCGCAGCAGGCCCCCTGACGCGAAGTCTCGAGCAGACAGCGCCTGAACGATGACGCGCAAGAATCATGACGCAGGAAACGACGAAGCCCCCGCCAATGGCGGGGGCTTCGTCGTTTCCTGCTGGGTGCCGTGCGACCGTGTCAATCCTGTTGACTGGCCTTGGCCTGGTCTTCCTCGATCCAGCCGTTCAGACGCTCCACCAGCTTGAAGATGCCTTCGGCAGCCTCGGAGATGCGCTCTGCCTGCATGTAGGCTGGCGTCGTGATCACGCGATTGGCGGCATCAATCACGATATCCGTCACCTCACAGCTCTTGTGCAGACCGCCCTGGGCACTGATGGCGCCGGAGACTTCAGGGTCCGTGCCGATGGTGACCGAGATCCCCTCGCCCAGCAGCTTCGGCACCATCACCGGCGCGATGCACATCACGCCGATCGGCTTGCCGGCCGCATGGAAGGGCTGCACCACCTCGCGCAGACCATCCACCAGCGTCAGATCCGCGCCCTTGACGGCAAAGTTGCTGAGATTCTTGGCGGCACCGAAGCCACCGGGCAGAATCAGCGCGTCGAAGTCCTCGGCGGACAGCTCCGGCAACGGACGCACCTTGCCACGCGCCAGGCGAGCCGACTCGGTCAGCACATTGCGTGTCTCGTCCATTTCCTCGCCGGTGGCGTGGTTGAGCACATGATGCTGATCGATGTCCGGAGCGAAGCACTCGTAGCGGATGCCCAGCTGATCAAGCCGAAGCATGGTCAGGGTCGTTTCGTAGATCTCGGAGCCATCATAGACACCGCAACCGGATAGGATCAGGGCTACCTGCTTGGTCATGTGTTACTCCATTGACGGTGAACTGCTCGGCGGCTGCCGACAGGTCAGAAGTGACAGATTCGTACAGGAATCCGCTACAGGCAAGCACCATGTGAAGAGGTACCGGCTGGAAAGGACAGATGATGCCGGCGGCCTGCAGCACCTGGGTATTCGTCACTCCGATGCCCCAAGACTATGGGCGGCATGGCCACATCTCAAGGGCGCCCCTCGCGGTTCGGCGGGCAGGATGACAGTGCACACGACGCGACACCCTGCCCCATGCCGCGCCCCTGTTCCGACCTGCATGCACTGATATACTCGAAGGCATCGTGCCGACAGCTTGCTCGGCCAATCCCATCTCCTTCGGTCGTATGGGCGCCGTCTGACCTGTAATATCATTGAAATATTATAGACCTAGACTTCCAGCGTCCCTCACGGAACCGGAGCCTTAGATCCGGAGAGCCTCTCTTGAGCCAACGTACCCCACGCCAGTTTCCTGCGATTCGCATGCGCCGCATGCGCAAGGATGATTTCTCTCGCCGCCTGATGCGCGAGAACCAGCTGACGGCCGATGATCTGATCCTGCCGGTCTTCGTGCTGGAAGGTTCGCAGCGTCGTGAAGCCGTGACCAGCATGCCCGGGGTCGAGCGCCTGTCCATCGACCTGCTGGTCGAGGAATGCCGTGAGGTCCATGCGCTGGGCGTGCCGGCCATCGCGCTGTTCCCGGTGATCGATGCCGAGGCCAAGAGCCTGCTGGCCGAGGAATCCTACAACGCCAATGGCCTGGTGCAGCGCGCGGTGCGTGCCCTCAAGGAAGCCATCCCGACGCTGGGCGTGATCACCGATGTGGCGCTGGATCCCTACACCGTGCATGGCCAGGACGGCATCCTCGATGATGACGGCTACGTGCTCAACGACCGCACCGTGGACACCCTGATCAAGCAGGCACTGTCACACGCGGAAGCGGGCGCCGATGTCGTGGCCCCTTCTGACATGATGGACGGCCGCATCGGCTCCATCCGTGCCATGCTGGAACAGGAAGGCCTGATCAATACCCGCATCATGGCCTATTCGGCCAAGTACGCCTCCAACTACTACGGCCCGTTCCGTGATGCGGTGGGCTCGAGCGGCAATCTGGGCAAGGCCGACAAGCAGACCTACCAGATGGATCCGGCCAACAGCGACGAAGCGCTGCATGAAGTGGCCATGGATCTTGCCGAGGGCGCCGACATGGTGATGGTCAAGCCGGGCATGCCCTACCTGGATGTGGTGTCCCGCGTGAAGCGTGAACTGGAAGTGCCGACCTTCGCCTACCAGGTCAGCGGCGAGTACGCCATGCACATGGCCGCCTTCCAGAACGGCTGGCTGGATGCCGACAAGGTCATTCTCGAATCATTGATGTGCTTCAAGCGTGCGGGTGCCGACGGCATTCTCACCTATTTTGCCCGCCGGGCCGCGGAACTGCTGGCGGAGAAGAATCGCCTTTGACTACCCCGGCGACCGTGTCTGACCGGGGTCATGGAGTTGATGATGGAACAGACCCACAAGAACGCCATAGATGACGCGTCAGACACCTCGCTGGACACCGCTCCCCAACCGCATCAGGACGCTGCCGCCCCGGCGGCGTCCCGGGGGAAAGAGGGCGACATGGAGCTGGTCACCGACGAGCCGCCAGCCCTTGAACCTCCGCCCCTGCGCGTCAATCGCACGCGCAAGGGCATTCACGCCAAGGTCACGCCCTCCCCCGAAGCCGACCTGGCCGACCCCGCCCTGTATTTCAACCGTGAGCTGTCGAATCTGCAGTTCAACATCCGGGTACTGGAGCAGGCGCAGGACACTTCGCATCCGCTGCTCAACCGGCTGATGTTCCTGCTGATCTTCACGTCCAACATGGACGAGTTCTTCGAGATCCGCGTGGCGGGTCTCAAGCATCAGATCGCCTTCGACCGCACCGAGCCCGGCCCGGATGGCATGCTGCCCGGCAAGGTGCTCGACGAGATCTCGCGCATCACCCACGAGCAGGTGGAGCGCCAGTACCGCATCCTCAACGAAGAACTGATTCCGGCGCTTGAAGAGCAACACATCCGCTTCCGTCGCCGCAATCAGTGGAACGACGCCCAGAAAGCCTGGGTTCGTGAATACTTCGAGGAAGAGATTCAGCCGGTCATCAGCCCGATCGGGCTTGATCCATCACATCCCTTCCCGCGCCTGGTCAACAAGAGCCTCAACTTCATCGTCGAGCTGGAAGGCAAGGACGCCTTCGGGCGCGAGGGCGGCCTGGCCATTCTTCCGGCTCCGCGCTCGCTGCCGCGCTTGATTCGCGTGCCGGAAGCGCTCGCAGAGAGCGGCTATACCGAGTACGTCTTCCTGTCCTCGATGATTCATGCCCATGCCCAGGAGCTGTTCCCGGGGATGAAGATCAAGGGCTGCTACCAGTTCCGGCTGACGCGCAACGCCGACCTCTCGGTGGATGCCGAGGATGTCTCGGATCTGGCCTCGGCGCTGCGCGGCGAGCTGCTGGCGCGGCGTTACGGCGATGGCGTGCGCCTGGAAGTGGCGGACAACTGTCCGGAGGCGCTCTACACCTTCCTGCTCAAGCAGTTCGAGCTGGAGAAGCGAGACCTGTATCAGGTGAAGGGACCGGTCAATCTCAATCGCCTGATGGAAGTCATCGGCGACGTGGGCCGCGAGGACCTGCTCTACGCACCGTTCACTCCCGGCACGCCCAAGGCACTCAAGAGTGACAACAGCCTGTTCGATGCCATTCGCCGCGAGGACATCCTGCTGCATCACCCCTTCCAGTCGTTCTCGCCGGTCGAGAGTCTGCTGGCCGAGGCAGCGCGCGACCCGAACGTGCTGGCCATCAAGCAGACGCTCTATCGCACCGGAGCCGATTCCAACATCGTCTCCTCGCTGGTGGAAGCTGCACGCCAGGGCAAGGAGATCACCGTGGTGATCGAGCTGCGTGCCCGCTTCGATGAAGCCGACAACCTGCAGCTGGCCTCCCGCCTTCAGGAGGCAGGCGCCATCGTCATCTACGGGGTGATGGCCTACAAGACCCATGCCAAGATGCTGCACATCGTGCGGCGAGAAAATGGCGAGCTGCGCCACTATGCGCACCTCGGCACCGGCAACTACCACGCCAAGACGGCGCGCCTGTACACCGATTACAGCCTGCTGACGTCCAACGAGACCTTGTGCGAGGACGTGCACAAGGTCTTCCAGCAGCTGACCGGCATGGGCAAGCAACGCAATATCGAGAAGTTGCTGCATGCCCCCTTCACACTGCATGAGCGACTGGTGGAGATGATCGACCGGGAAGCGCGCAACGCCGAGAAGGGCAAGCGCGCCCACATCATCATCAAGTGCAACTCACTGACCGAACCCAAGCTGATCCGCGCGCTGTATCGCGCCTCACGCGCGGGCGTGCAGTGCGATCTGATCATCCGCGGGGTCTGCTGTCTGCGTCCGGGCGTTCCGGGCATCTCCGACAATATCCGCGTCCGCTCGGTGATCGGTCGCTTCCTGGAACATACTCGCACCTTCCACTTCCACAATGCCGGCCAGCCGGAGACCTGGTGTTCCAGCGCGGACTTCATGGAGCGCAACATGTTCCACCGCGTCGAGACCTGCTTCCCGTTGCTCGACAAGAAGCTGGCGCAGCGCATCCGCAAGGACCTGGACACCTATCTGGTCGACAACTGCCAGAGCTGGCGCCTGGAAAGCGATGGTCACTACACCCAGCTGGATGCCGGCGATGCAGAGCCGATCAGCGTGCAGGAAACCCTGCTGTTCGCCTACGCTGCCAAGGCCTGATCGCGCCCCGCTCAGGCCCGCCTCATCCGGCGCAGTCCAGATCACCTGACTCTCGGCCCTCACGCTTGCGTGGGGGCCGTCTGCGTTGAGCAGACAAGCCTTGTCCCAGTCCTCCTGTCCCGATCCTTCTGCCCCCCAACCAGACAATGAAAAGGCCCCCGCATCCTGGATGCGGGGGCCTGGCAGCTGACGATCGGATCAAGCGCTCAACGGATCAGACGCCGATCTGACCACCATCTTCACGCTGGATGACGACGGTCGCGGCGCGCGGGCGCACACTGCCGTCAGTTTCGGCAGTCGCATCCACACTCTGCGGCCAGTTGCCGGGATGCTGGATATTGACGAACAACGCCGTCCTGTCAGGTGTCGCGAAGATGCCGGTCACTTCACAGCCGTTCGGGCCAACCGCGAAGCGCTTGAGCTGTGCCTGGTTATCGGCACCAATCACGGCAGCATCCCCTTCGGCCTGCTGAAGCGCGGCCGGCACGACCGCCAGTAGCTGGTCATTGGTGGCGTCCGCCACACCGGCGTAGCCGTTGTCCGTCTGGATCCACAGGATACCCTGCTCGTCCTCACGTTCGTCGAAGTAGAGGCCATCCGGACTGGCGAATTCATTCATCTCGGTCAGGCCGGACAGGTTGTCGGCGTCACTGGCCGCCGCGCCGAACACGAAGATCTCCCAATCGAAGGCGGTGTGATCCCCTGCCTCACGCCAGCGGATGATCTGTCCTGCCTCGTTGCCACCGCGCGGGTTGGCGGCATTGGTCGGCGCCGTCTTGTAACCGACTCCCGGCTCCTCGATGGCCTTGCCGTCATTGGTGAAGGCAGCCGCAGTCCCCTCTTCGGTGCGCTTGGAGTTGTTGGTCAGTGTCATGTAGACCTCACCGGAAGCCGGGTCGACGGCACCCCACTCCGGGCGGTCCATCGGCGTGGCGCCCATCAGATCCGCCGCGTCCGCGGTATGGATGATGACGCCGGCCAGATCATCGGCCGCCAGGCCCAGCGCAGCGGCCAGCGTCCGGCCATCCCTGGTCACGGCATCCGGCGTCAGCTTCAGCCACTTGCCAGTACCGTCGGCGGAGAACTGGGCAACATACAACGTGCCCTTGTCCAGATACTTGTCACCGATCGTCAGGCGATTCTTGTCGGCTCCCGGCACGTGCGCATCGGCGGCCTCCCACCTGGCATCGGAGACGAACTTGTAGATGTATTCGTTGCGCGAGTCATGCCCTGAATAGAACACCACCGGCTCGCCTTCGACCAGCTTGCCCGGCCAGCAGCCTTCATGACGGAAACGTCCCAGCGCGGTGCGCTTGACGGCCTTCTCACCGGTGTAGGGGTCGATCTCGACGATGTAGCCGAAGGTACGTGGCTCATTGCGATAATCCTTGTCGGCACTGTCCGCCGTCGGCGTATTGTCGAAGCGCGCGAATTCGCCATCGACTTCGCTGGCATCTCCCGCGGCGGTTTCCCAGCCGTAGCGGCCACGCTCGGTCTCGATGCCGATGCGATCATCATCGCTCTGACGATCACTGCGCTTGACGAAGTACCCCGGCCAGTTCTCCTCACAGGTCAGGTAGGTGCCCCAGGGGGTATAGCCGTTGGCGCAGTTGTTGTTGGTACCACGCGTGCGCGTGCCATCCGGAGAGAAGGCAGTCTTGACGTAATCACTGCCTGCCACCGGGCCACTCAACACCATCTCGCTGGCGCTGGTATAGCGACGGTTGTAGCCGGAGTTGCTCACCACATCCCACTTGCCGCCGGCATCCTTCTTGACTTCGACGACGGTCACGCCGTGGGCATTGATCTCGGTACGCACTTCATCGGCCGGGCGCTTGCCGGACTCCGCATTGGTCGCGCCGCCCTTGGGCGCCCACAGGGCATCCTGATCGATGTACTCATTGTTCATCACCAGCAGGAAATTGCTGGAGGCGGTGCCTTCGCTCAGCGCGAAGTTGTGCATGCCGTCGTGATGCATGCCGATGCTGTTGAGCTGGGCCTCCGGCGTCATCGCCAGCGATTCACTCCACTGCGGTGCCTTGTCGTTGAGCGGGGTGCCCCACGGTGCCAGGACATGGGCGGTATACCCTGCAGGTACCACGAAGGCATCCGTGCGAGAGCCCTTGATGGACTCGAAGGCCAGCGCCAGCGGTGTCTTCGCCGGGGTCCCTGTGCTCTTGCCGCTGTCGGCATTGGCCGCACCGCTCAGGCCCGCCAGCCCGAAGCCGCCCAGCATGCTGGCAGCCGCCATGCCCAGACCACCCTGCAACACGCGACGACGGGAAAGGTGCTTGTCGATGATGGAAGAGAATGTCTCGTTGTGACTGGCATTCAGTAGGCGATGATCTTCAATTTCCTTGCTCATGCTGCTTCCCCGTAGTCAGGTTGCGGGTTGTTCTTTTCAGGCCTGGCCCCTGTGGGGCCGCCAAGGGCAACAAGAGTGATACGCGAACCAAATGACAGTCGTATGACGCGAACGATACGCCTCATGCAAACGACAGCGCCCGACGGTCGCATGACCATCGGGCGCGGGGAATTCACAAGCGCGAGACCTGCTCCGTCAGCCGTGAGGAAAGAGGGCTTCACCAGCAGGGTGGTGTCTGGGTCAGGCGTCTCGCAGACGCTCTGCCGCCAGACTCAGCAGATGCTCCGTCGTCTCCCACCCGAGACAGGCATCGGTCACGGAAACGCCATGACGCAGCTGCGAGAGCTTGTCCGCTGCCGGCAATGCCTGCTTGCCCTCGTTGAGATGGCTTTCCAGCATCACGCCGATCAAGGCGTCATCACCGGCCAGACGCTGGGAGAGCACATCCAGCATCACTTCGCTCTGACGACGGTGGTCCTTGCGCGAGTTGGCATGACTGCAGTCGACCATCAGTCGCGGTGTCAGACCGGCCCCTTCCAGCTCTCGCCGGCAGGCGGCCACCGAGTCTGCATCGTAGTTGGGCTGACCATGGCCGCCCCGCAGCACCACGTGGGTGTGGGGATTGCCCGCGGTCTCGATCAGCGCCGGGCGCCCGCAGTCATCCATGCCGAAGTGGCGATGCCCGTGAGCTGCCGCACCGATCGCCTGCACGGCGACCTCGACCCCACCATCGGTTCCATTCTTGAAGCCTACGGCGCAGCCAAGGCCGGAGGCCATCTCGCGGTGGATCTGTGACTCGGTGGTGCGTGCCCCGATGGCCGCCCAGCCGAGCAGGTCTTCCAGGTAGGCGGCGGTCAGGGGCTGCAGCAGCTCGGTCGCCACCGGCAGGCCCAGCTGGTTGATCTCGCGCATCAGCTCGCGCGCCTGACGCAGGCCGCTGGCCATGTCATCACTGCCATCCAGATGCGGATCATAGGCCAGCCCCTTCCAGCCCACCGTCGTGCGCGGCTTCTCGACATAGACACGCATCACCAGCTTGAGGCGATCACGGACCTGCGGTTCGATCACCGCAAGGCGCTGGGCGTATTCACGCGCGGCCTTGAGATCATGGATGGAACACGGGCCGACCACCACCAGCAGACGATCATCCTCCCCGGCAAGAATCGCGTTGATCTCAGCGCGGTGCTGGCGAATCTGGCCGGCCAGGTCAGCATCCACCGGCAGCTGCGCGCGCAATTCGCTGGCGCTGGGCAGGGCTTCACGACTGATGCGTCCGGGAGTGGTCGGTGTCTGGGCGGCATCGAAGCGGGTCACGGGGGTAGTCTCGGCGGTCATGGTGTCGACAGTGGTATCGGCTGTGTGCGGGTCATTCGTCAACACGCGTTCAAGGCTGGCGTTCATGGTCTTCTCTCCTGTGACGAAGCTTCGGCTTCATCACGCAATATTCACTCTGACAGACAGGGACTTCGCGAATCGTCACCCCGATGTTGCTCGCCCTGCCCCGCGGTGACAGCGGAAAGAGGCAGGACGCCGCTAAATCGCCAGCGCCAATAACCATGCACGACCCGAGCGGAAGCGAAAGACAAGCGGGTAGTCGGGATCGTGGTACGCATGGTCATTCCTCCAGTCATTCATGCTGCAATCATCGTTGGCACGTTAGGGTGGCACGCCTCTCTCGTCATGAGAGATTGCCGGGCCCAAACGCAAGAACCCCCGGTCGTGGCTGCGACCGGGGGTTCTTCAAGGTGGTGGCAGCCCGTACGAGACAGGCACGCCGTAACCTCAGGCGCGCCCCTGTGTAAACCAATACCAATAGCCGGCCGCACACGCAGCCGACGCCAGCTGACCCGAAGGGCAGGCAGCGGCAGTGCGAAGGCGGGAGCTTGAGGATTGATTCATGGGTCGGGCCGGTGTCCAGTGATGACGATGAAGCGTCGATGACTCTATCCTTGCACTACGAAACGTCGCACGCAAGCATGATCGGGCAACAAACCGTTGCCTGCACGTATAAAGAAGGACTATCAGCCCGGAGTGGCATCAGTATAACCTTTGGTTGTCGAACGACATGATCGGCAACGCGCATTCGTCCAGCGGTGCCTGACACCGCGCCCACAGCTTGGAATGCATGCATGCAGGATTCCCGAAATGAAGCACTGATAGAGTATCTGTCGGGATGTGCCCGGCAGGATGCCAAGGCACTGGATCGACTTTATCGCGCAACCAGTGCGCATCTATACGCTCAGTTGCTGCGTATCTTGAGACATGAGGCATCCGCGCAGGATTGTCTTCAGCAGGTCTACATCCGGGTATGGGCCGCCGCCGGCCAGTATGACGCCGGCCGCGCCCGCCCGATGACCTGGCTCGGCACCATGACCCGCAACATCGCCATCGACTGGATACGTCGACAGCGACCCAGCGAGCACGACAGCGATGAATTGATCGCTGCCATGCCCGGTCGAAGTGATATCGAGGCAGATGTCGACCTGGCCCAGCACAGTGGTGAACTCCACCAGTGTCTGGCCGAGCTGAATGACGATCAACGCCGCGCCCTGGAACTGGCCTACTTCGAAGGCCTCACCCACCAGGATCTGGCCAACCAACTGGACCAGCCCTTGGGCACCGTCAAGAGCTGGGTCCGACGTGGACTCGAGAGGTTAAAGACATGCATGAGTCATTTGATCTGAGCGATCCCGAACTGCGCGAAACCGCAGCGGGCGAGTACGCGCTCGGAACCCTGACACGCAGTGAGCGCGCCGCTTTCGAGTCGCTGCTCTCCGTGAGTCACGATCTGCAGCGCGATGTGGAGCGCTGGCGCGAACACCTGAACGTGTTCAATGAACAGCTGCCCCCTGTCGCGCCGCCCGCCGATGTCTGGCAAGGCATCGCCGAGGCGACGGGCACCGCTCGGCAGCCGTGGTGGCGTCGCCTGGGCCTGTGGCAAGGCATGACGGCCACGGCGTTCAGCCTCGCACTCGCCGTCAGCCTGACCTTCAGTCTGGGTCAGAACGAGAGCATGGAGAGCGACTACGTGTTCGTGGTCAGCAACCCTGACAGCAGCCCCGGCTGGATCGTCAATGCCTCCCACTCGGGTGAGATGATGGTCCAGGCCGTCAGCCCCAACGCCCCGGCCCCCGGCAAGGTCTGCGAGCTGTGGCTGATGGCCAAGGATGGCAAGGAGCCGATGTCACTGGGCATCCTGCCGCACTCCGGCACCATGAAGGTGGAAGTGCCGAAGGAATATCTGGCCGCCTTCCCCGACAGCGACCTGGTGATCACGCTGGAAAATCCGGGCGGCGCTCCCTCCGGTCAGAACATGGGGCCAACGCTCAAGAAAGGCCAGTTCACCGCCGTCGAAGGCCGCCACATTCTGTAGGCACTGCCTGCAAGCACTGGCGGCAAACGCTGCGTCACCACACGACGTCGCATCAACGAAAAGGCCCCCGCTTCTCAGCGGGGGCCTTTTTCATGCTGCTCTGCCGGGTCTCGATTTCTGGAGGCTACCCGGACACCGGCAGGAAGCACCCGTCACGTGAGATGACGTCCGCCATCCACCGGCAGTGTCGTGCCCGTGACATAGGGACTGTCCAGCAGATAACGCAGCGCCTGCCAGATCACCCCTGGGCCCGGCACACTCTGCATCGCAGACTTGGCCCGCGCTCGCTCGGCGTAGTCATCATCGTCGTCCGGGCGCAGCATGATCAGCGCCGGCGCGATGGTGTTGACCTGGATGCGTGGCGCGAACATCGATGCGAACGACAAGGTCAGATTTTCCAGCCCCGCCTTGCTGGCCGCGTAGGCCGCATGCTTGCGCGAGCCTTTCTGGACCACGAAATCACTCATGTGAATGATGTCGGCCTGAGTCTCGATACCTGCCTCCAGCAGATCACGCAGCGCCAGATTGATCAGATACGGCGCCTGCATGTGGACGCGAAACAGATGCTCGAACATCTCGCCGCGCTCCTCCGCCCCACCATCCGGCGCCCAGTCGCTGGCATTGTGCACGATGGCCCTCAACGTCGGCGTCATCTCACGAATCGTCGCGATGAAGGCCTGGATGCCCGCCTCACTGGAGAAATCCGCCTGGACGGTGCGGATACCCAACGCCCGCAGGGCATCGAGCTCTTCGCGCTCACGTCGGTAGCTGATGATGACGGGATGGCCATCATCCACCAGACGTTCGGCGCAGTAGCGCCCCAGTCGCTGGGCGCCACCGGTGATCAGGATGGGGGACTGACTCATTCACTCGACTCCTTCAGGCAACGTCAGGCAGCTTCAGCCGGATACCAGCGCCGGATCCAGCAGCGGCTCGCGTGGTGCATAACTGAAGACATCGGAGCTCAGCGCGCTGGCCTCGACCCCCAGCGGCGTCAGCGCATCGACACAGGCATAGACCATGCCGGGCGAGCCCGACAGATAGACGCGCTTGCCTGCCATGCTCTCCGCATGCGCTCGCAGCGCATCATCGATACGACCGATATGGCCATTGAAGCTTGCCTCGACCCCAGCCGCTTCCAGTGCCTGATGGTGGGCATCACCCGCCTCAGGCGCTTCTTCCAGTACCGGCACGTAGCGGAAATTGGGCTGACTGGCGGCCCAGTGGAGCGCGGCGCTTTCCAGATACAGATCCCGACGCTCACGCGCGGCCCACCACAGTTCGATGGGCTGATTGAGGCCGTGTGCAAACGCTGCCTGCAACATGGCATGCATCTGCGAGAATCCGGTACCGGCACAGATCAGCACGATGGGACTGGGGTCGTCGAGATCGAGCACGCATTCGCCATTCGGCAGGCGCAACTCCAGCTGATTGGCCGCGACCAACAGGCTGCGCAGACGCGCCGAGTTGCTGCGCTCCGGCCAGTGCTGGATGTGCAGCTCAAGCACGCCATCTCCCTTGGCAGCGTTGGCGATGGAGAACGGTACCCAGGTGGTGTCGTCGAGCTTCATCTCGAGATACTGGCCCGGCGCATGCGCCAGGGCCTCGGGACGTGCGGCAAAGCGCACACGAAACACGTCCGGGGTCAGGTCTTCCACACTCTCGACATGACAGGTCAGGGTCCGCGCCGTCATCGTATCCTCTTGTTGTCTGAAGCCTGCCGCGACGCCTGGCGCCGAGGCAGGGTAAATGCATGAGTGGTGATGGTCAGGTGAGACTCAATCCAGAATGCCCAGACTGTCCCAGCGCTCATCGACCCGCGAGACGATCTCGTCGCTCATCACGATGGGCTCGCCCCATTCGCGGTCGGTCTCGCCGGGCCACTTGTTGGTGGCATCCATGCCCATCTTGGAGCCGAGCCCCGCGGTTGGCGAGGCGAAATCGAGATAGTCGATCGGCGTATTGTCGACCAGAACGGTATCACGGCTCGGGTCCATCCGCGTGGTGATGGCCCAGATGACATCTTCCCACTTGCGGGCATCGACATCATCATCCAGCACGATCACGAACTTGGTATACATGAACTGGCGCAGGAAGCTCCAGACTCCCATCATCACGCGCTTGGCGTGGCCGGGGTACTGCTTCTTCATCGTCACCACCGCCATGCGGTAGGAGCATCCCTCCGGCGGCAGATAGAAGTCGACGATCTCCGGGAACTGCTTGCGCAGAATCGGCACGAAGACCTCATTGAGGGCCAGACCGAGAATCGCCGGCTCATCCGGTGGACGCCCGGTATAGGTCGAGTGATAGATCGGATCGCGACGATGGGTGATGCGCTCGATGGTGAAGACGGGGAAGGTCTCGACCTCGTTGTAATAGCCGGTGTGATCGCCGTAGGGGCCTTCCGGTGCCATGTCATCCGGATACAGATAGCCTTCGAGGATGATCTCGGCGCTGGCCGGCACCTCGAGCTCCGATAGGCCGCATTTGACCAGCTCGGTGCGCGAGCCGCGCAGCAGCCCCGCGAAGGCATACTCGGACAGCGTATCCGGCACCGGAGTGACAGCGCCCAGAATCGTCGCCGGGTCAGCCCCCAGCGCCACGGCGACCGGGAAGGGCTCACCCGGATGGGCCTTCTGCCACTCACGGAAATCCAGAGCCCCGCCACGGTGCGCCAGCCAGCGCATGATCAGCCGATTCTTGCCAAGCTTCTGCTGACGGTAGATGCCGAGGTTCTGACGCTCCTTGTGCGGCCCGCGGGTAATCACCAGCGGCCAGGTCACCAGCGGCGCGGCATCTCCGGGCCAGCAGTGCTGAATCGGAATCATGTCGAGATCGACATCATCCCCCTCCAGTACGACCTCCTGACAGGGCGCACGCTTGACCCGCTTGGGGCCCATGCTCATCACCTGCTTGAAGATCGGCAGCTTGTCCCAGGCATCACGGAAGCCTCTGGGCGGCTCCGGCTCCTTGAGGAAGGCGAGCAGCTCGCCGACTTCGCGCAGTGCCTCGACCGACTCCTGCCCCATGCCCAGCGCCACACGACGCGGCGTGCCGAACAGATTGCCCAGCACCGGCATGCTGTGGCCCTTGACGTTCTCGAACAGCAACGCCGGACCACCCGCCTTCAGGGTGCGATCGCAGATCTCGGTCATCTCCAGGTAAGGGTCCACCTCGGCACGAATGCGCTTGAGTTCGCCCTTCTCTTCCAGCGCCGCGATGAAATCGCGCAAGTCTCGATACTGCATGGGAGTTTCCGGTCGGCTTGATCAGGTTCCGAGCATACCATTGCCAGCCGATAGTCGGCAGGCCGACAACGCAAGACGCCCATCTCCTGATCAGAAGATGGGCGTCTCGGAAAGTGCGGATTCCCCACGTGATTCCGTCATTGAACGGAATCACGTGGGGGAATCCATGGCATTGCCTCGTCAACTCAGGACATCGGTTCAGCGGCGCTTCATGGCCTCGAAGAACTCGAGGTTGGTCTTGGTATCTTTCAGGCGGTCGATCAGGAATTCGGTCGCGGCCACGTCTTCCATCGGGTTGAGCAGCTTGCGCAGGATCCACATGCGCTGCATTTCATCTTCAGACGCGATCAGGTCTTCACGGCGCGTACCGGAACGACGGATGTTGAGTGCCGGGAAGACACGACGCTCGGCCAGCTTGCGGTCGAGGTGCGCTTCCATGTTACCGGTGCCCTTGAACTCCTCGAAGATGACTTCGTCCATCTTGGAACCGGTGTCGACCAACGCCGTGGCGAGGATGGTCAGACTGCCGCCTTCCTCGATGTTGCGCGCGGCACCGAAGAAGCGCTTCGGCTTCTCGAGGGCATGCGCATCGACACCACCGGTCAACACCTTGCCGGAGGACGGCACCACGGTGTTGTAGGCACGCGCCAGACGCGTGATGGAATCGAGCAGGATGACGACATCCTTCTTGTGCTCGACCAGACGCTTGGCCTTCTCGATCACCATCTCGGCGACCTGGACGTGACGGGCCGGCGGCTCATCGAAGGTGGAGGCCACGACTTCGCCGCGCACGGTGCGCGACATTTCGGTGACTTCCTCAGGACGCTCATCGATCAGCAGCACGATGAGGTGACATTCGGGGTTGTTGCGAGTGATGGAGGCGGCGATGTTCTGCAGCATCATCGTCTTGCCCGCCTTGGGCGGTGACACGATCAGACCACGCTGTCCCTTGCCGATCGGGGCCGTGAGATCCAGGATGCGCGAGGTGATGTCCTCGGTGGAACCGTTGCCGATTTCCATCAGCAGACGCGATTGCGGGAACAGCGGCGTCAGGTTCTCGAACAGGATCTTGTGCTTGGCGTTCTCGGGACGGTCAAAGTTGATCTGATTGACCTTGAGTAGCGCGAAGTAACGTTCCCCTTCCTTCGGCGGACGAATCTTGCCGGAAATGGTATCGCCCTTGCGCAGATTGAAGCGGCGAATCTGGGACGGGGAAACGTAGATGTCGTCGGGGCCAGCAAGGTAGGAAGAATCCGCACTGCGCAGGAAGCCGAAGCCGTCCTGCAGGATTTCCAGCACACCATCACCATAGATATCCTCGCCGCTTTTCGCGTGCTTCTTGAGGATGGCGAAGATGATGTCCTGCTTGCGCGAACGTGCCAGGTTGTCGATCCCCATGGTCTGGGCGAGTTCCAGCAGTTCCGGGACGGTATTTTGCTTGAGTTGGGTAAGATTCATCGGCTTGTTTGAACGTAGCTCGTGTCAGCAGGGCTGAAGATAAGAAGGGAATCGAGAAGACGAGCAGGAGGCAGAGACTGACACTGTACTGTGTGAGTGCAGGCTGATCTCGACAGCATTCCCGGGGGCAAGCGCCTGAGTGGAAAGAATACAGGTGCCAAAGGTTCAGGAAAGATCACTCACCACGGCCGTACAACGGATTCGGCAACGGAGTGTCGAGCGACTGCAGCCCGTCCGCAAGGACATGGGGCGTCGTGCTTCCTGACGTAAAAGTCTTCTCGATATGGAATCTAGCGGTATGAATCGCCTGGTGGCTGACCTGTGAATAGAAGGACAGAATTACCAGAGGGCTGGCTGACAACTGGGGGACCGTGGGACGGTCGACATGACGCAATCAGAGAGCGTGTAATCAGGCGAACGCCTCGATGGTAGTCAAGCTTCACCTCGAACGCAAGTCCCGTGCTCAGAGGCCATGCCAGCGCAGCCCGGGGGACGGGGCCGCCGCTCAACTGACGGCGTCATCCCCCATCACAGGTTGGCATCCAGGAAGGCGGCCAATTGCGCACGAGGCATCGCCCCGACCTTGCTGGCCTCGACATTTCCGGACAGGAACAGCATCAGGGTCGGCACGCCACGAACGCCGAAACGGGACGCCAGCTCAGGGGCCTCATCGACATCGACCTTGACGATCTTCAACCGCCCTTCATATTCCTCCGCCAGCGACTCGAGTGTCGGGGCCACCGTCTTGCACGGCCCACACCAGGAGGCCCAGAAATCCACCAGTACCGGCTGCTCGCTCTCCAACACCACGGATTCAAAGTCTCTTTCTGAAATCGGTGCCACACGTTCGCTCATCGCGACGTTATCTCCCAGGCCACATCGGCCTTGCTGATCTTCCTGCAGGTAAATGATGATACTTCAGCGTGACGACGATGACGGCAAGCCCCGGGATGAGCGGTGTCACGCGAGCGCCTTGTACGAGAGGCATCGCTCTCTGGCGCTTCGCACGACTGTCATGTCGCACCAGTAGACTACCACGCCCTGTCTCTGACATGCCCCACTCTCGACCGATCCTGCCGACGACATGCCATGAGGTTTGACACCTCACACAAGTCGCCGCAACCTTGATCCAGACTGACATTGCATTCTTTACCGTGATACTCCGCAGCGTGGACGGCTTGGCACATGGCGCCCTGCCCTCGAGGACAGCGCATGTAGCAGCGCCCGTTCGCGCAAGGCCTGCCAGCAGGACCTGCCACAAGGACCATGCATTTGAGTGATTCAGCCTCCTCCCTACCTGACAGCTCCCCCGCTGCCACGGACACCAGTGACGATGCACCACTGTTGAAGCTGGCCGCCATCGATCTCGGCTCCAACAGTTTCCATCTGCTGCTGGCCAATCATCAGGCCGGACAATTGCAGGTCGTGGCCAAGCAGGGCGAGAAGATCCAGTTGGCAGCTGGCCTGGATGAAGACGGCATGCTCAGTGAAGATGCCATGGAGCGTGCGCTCAACTGCCTCGCACAGTTCGCGCCCTTCCTGGATGGCATCGAGACGGAGCATCTGCGCATCGTAGGCACCAACGCGCTGCGTGCCGCGCACAACAGCCAGACATTGATCGATCGCGCCGAGGAATTGCTGGGGCATCCCATCGAGATCATCGCCGGCCGTGAAGAAGCGCGCCTGATCTATCTGGGGGCCGCCCATGCCCTGGCCGATGTGCATGGCAAGCGCCTGATCATCGACATCGGCGGCGGCTCGACGGAATTCATCATCGGTGAACAGTTCGAGCCGCTGTTGCTGGAAAGTCTGCACATGGGCTGCGTGGCCTATACCAAGACATTCTTCTCTGACGGCGAGATCAGCGAGAAACGCATGCGCCGTGCCGAACTGGCCGCTCGCTCGGAGCTGGCCAGCATACAGCGCAGCTATCGCGAGCTGGGCTGGGACGACCCCGTCGGCTCCTCCGGCACCATCAAGGCAGCCGCCAGCGTGATGGAAGCCCATGGCTGGGCAGCACACGGCCTGGTGACTCGCGAGGGACTCCATCGGCTGCGCACCGCTCTCTTGGGATTCAAGCGTCTCGACAAGGTCAGCCTGCCAGGCCTGAAAAGTGACCGCGCCAGCGTCTTCCCGGCCGGGGTCGCGATCCTGTGCGGTATCTTCGAAGCCCTGGAACTCGAGCAGATCCGCTACTCCGATGGCGCGTTGCGCGAAGGCGTGCTGTTTGATCTGATCGGTCGCAATACGGCGGAAGACTCGCGCATCGCGGCCATCGATCTGCTGCGTCGTCGCTATGGTATCGACACCCGACATGCGGCCAACGTGCGCGATACCGCACTGGCGCTGTTCGACCAGGTCGCGGATGCGTGGTCACTGGGGGCAACCTCCCGCCAGATGCTGGCCTGGGGGGCCGAACTGCATGAAGTCGGGCTGGCCATCTCGCATAGCCAGTTCCATCGTCATGGCGCCTACCTGATCGAGCATTCCGACCTGCAGGGGTTCTCGCGACCGGAGCAGAAGGCGCTCGCCTTCCTGGTACGCGCCCATCGTCGCAAGTTCGCCAGCCGGGAGCTTGCCAATCTGCCGCTGACGCTCCAGCCACGCCTCGCCCGTCTGGCGCGCCTGCTGCGCATCGCCGTGATGCTCAATCATTCACGCCCTGAACAGCCTGTCCTCGGCACGCAATTGAGCGCCAAGGGCGACGAATTGCGACTGAGCCTGGCAGAAGAATATCGGGATCACAGTCTGATCTGTGATGACCTGACCCAGGAAAGCAGTCTGCAGAAGGCCTCCGACATGACGCTCACCCTCGAAGACGTCGACTGAGAACGGACGCCGCCCTGGCCTCGTGCTGTCCCGCCACTACGCCCAGGGCCCCGTGAGACTCTCTGTCGAGACTGACTCCCGGGGCCGACTTCTGAGGCCCACAGTCAGCCACTCGGCTTTGCTCGCAACCACCACCCGCACGCGGGATGCCATAGCGCCACGATGGCTTGATCGCGGGCACGTCGCGCTACCCGCAGCTGGTGGCGCTGCCAGGGTGGGATGTCGGCTTCCTGCAGCAGGCGCTTGAGGTCCCGCCGGCCCCTGTCAGCCAGGCGCATGACATCACCCGGCTGACGCTGGCCGATCACGACCTCGTCCTCCTGCCCGGCCAATGCCTGCCAGCTCTGTCTCGCCCGATCATCCAGTTCACGCCGTTGGCAGTCACTGACCCCGTCACCAAGACCATGCCTTGTAACGGTATCACTCGCCTGCCACCACAGCTGACCGCGCCAGAGGCGCACCACCAGACTTGAGACCGGACTGTGCCAGCGCACCTCCGCCACCGAGCCCGGCGGCGTGGCGATCCACTGCTGCAGACTGGCCAGGCGCCCGCGCGGCGGCACCGGCCAGCCGCGTGATTGGCACAGGTGACGCAACACCAGACGCTGGCGTGGCTCACTCAACTCGCCCAGACGTGCCAGCGACAGCTGCACCTCTTGCTCTTGCTCCAGTTTCAGCTCCTGCCCCGGCGTGACGCGCTCCGCGCCTGACAGCCGTACCTTCGCCAGCAGCTCGGCCGCCAGCTCATCCAGCAATGACTGCTCTTCCTGGAGCTGCTCCGCCGAGCGCGCAAGGCTGCCCGCAGCCTGTGGCCAACGCCCTTCGAGTGCCGGCAGCACCGTGTGACGCAGATAATTGCGATCGAAACGCTGACTGAGATTGCTGGGGTCCTCGCACCAGTCTCGTGAGACACATAGCCCTTGCTGACTCGCCAGAGTCTCGAGATCACGGCGAGAGACATCCAGCAGCGGGCGTACCAGTCGTGCACGCGCATGGGGGGCCAGATCTCGCCCAGTGGACAAGTTGCCCACGGTCAGCGCCCGCTCAGGCGGCATGGCCGCCAGCCCGCGCCCGCCACTGCCGCGCAGCGCGTTGAGCAATAGTGTCTCGGCCTGATCATCCTGATGCTGCGCCAGCCACAGGCTATCGCCCGCCGCCAGACAGGCCGTCAGTGCCGCCAGCCGCGCCTCACGTGCGGCAGCCTCCACGCCTCGCGACTTGAATGCGGCCTCATCCAGCGCCAGATGGCGCACACTCAACGGCAGCCCCAACCGCGAGGCCAGCCTGCGCGCCAGACGCTCGAAATCATCATTGGCCGCCTGCAGGCCATGGTGCACATGCACCAGCCGCAGTCGCCGCGGGCAGGCCTGTACTGCCCTGGCAGCCAGCCTCGCCAGCATCACCGAATCCAGTCCGCCCGAGAGTGCGATCCATACCGTGTGCCGTGAATCCGTTGCTGCCAACGCCGCACGGACGGCAACGAGTGCGCGCGATTCCGCCATCTCGCCAAGAGACTGCGGAGACGAGGACATCGAGTCCAGTGAAGAAGACAGAGACATGCCGGGCTCCCGTCGCGAAAGCAGATGGATGAAGTGAGCGGAGAAAAAGCGGCCCTGAACGCAAGGACGCCCCCGGAAGATTCCGGAGGCGTCCTGGTCACTCAGGCGTGAACTGCATGCGCATCAAGCGTGATGTGCAGAGATCATACCGGTGCGCCGTAGCTCATCAGGCGCTGGTAACGACGCTCCAGCAGGGCGTCGGTATCCAGCGCGCCAAGACGCTCCAGGCCTTCACCCAGCGCGGCCTTGATGCTGTCGGCAGCAGCTTGCGGATTGCGGTGCGCGCCACCCAGCGGCTCCTTGATCAAGTTGTCGACGAAGCCCAGCTCCTTGAGGCGCGAGGCCGTGATGCCCATGGCATCAGCGGCATCGGCGGCACGCTCTGCGCTCTTCCACAGGATGGAGGCACACCCTTCCGGCGAGATCACCGAGTAGGTGGAGTACTGCAGCATGTTGAGCTCGTCACACACGCCGATGGCCAGTGCACCACCGGAACCGCCCTCACCGATGACGGTGGAGATGATCGGGGTCTTGAGACGCGACATCACTGCCAGATTGTAGGCGATGGCCTCGGACTGACCGCGCTCCTCGGCACCGATGCCCGGATAGGCACCCGGGGTGTCGATGAAGGTCAGGATCGGCATCTTGAAGCGCTCGGCCATCTCCATCAGACGGCAGGCCTTGCGGTAGCCTTCCGGACGCGGCATGCCGAAGTTGCGACGCACCTTTTCCTTCACGTCACGGCCTTTCTGGTGACCGATCACCATCACCGGCTTGTCGTCGAGACGCGCAATGCCACCGACCAGGGCTTCATCGTCCGCGTAGTGACGGTCGCCGTGCAGCTCATCGAAATCCGTGAACAGGTTCTCGAGGTAGTCGAGGGTATACGGACGCTGCGGATGACGCGCCAGCTGAGATACCTGCCAGGCACCGAGGTCCTTGAAGATGGACTCGGTGAGCTTGGTGCTCTTGTCCTGCAGACGAGCGATCTCGTCAGACAGGTTGACCTGGGAGTCGTTACCGACCAGACGGAGTTCCTCGATCTTGGCCTGCAGCTCGGCGATCGGCTGTTCAAAGTCCAGATAATTGGGATTCATAAGGCGTTTCGTTCGTCGTCTCGGGCAGCCAGGAAAGCGAGTCGGCCGGGTCACTCCCCCTGAGCAAGCGCTCAGGCGATCTGTGGCTCACGGCGGTCACAGTCGGCATGGAATTGGGTACGGAAAAGATAGGGGGGCATTATCGCACCCTGTTCGACAGGTGCAAACCTTGCCCGCCCGTTCGGCGCGGGATTGCCTCTCCCCCACGCCCTTCACCACCTCGTTTCACTTGCATCATCAAGGGGAAGGGATGGCGTCCCTCCCCCTTGATCCACAATCACTCACGGTACTTGAGTCGCACGCCGCGCTGGCCTTCCACCTCACCCAGCTGGATCAGCAGTTCATCGCTGGGGGCGACGCGCCATTGCTCACCAAGCTCCAGCCAGGCCTCCGCGGCGGCATTGCGATAGCGTAGCCGCATCGGCAGGCCTTCGCTGGCCAGGTGCGGCGTCAACAGCGTGGACAACTGCTGGGTGAAGCGTCCGCCGATATCCTCGGCGGCGATGCTCATCTCGACGGCCTCACCGAAGCGCGCCCGCGCATCGATGATCGGCGTGACATCCTTGCCACGCAGGCGCAGGCCGCCGGAATAATCATCCTGACTGACCTCCCCCTCGACGATCACCACGCTGTCAGGTACCAGCTTGTTGCGTACCTGGTCGTAGAGTTCGCCGAACATCGAGGCCTCGATGCGTCCGGTGCGATCATCCAGGGTCACGAAGGCCATGGTATCGCCACGCTTGGACTTCATGGTGCGCATGGCGATCACCAGCCCGGCGATGCGCTGCGGCTCCCGTGACGGCTTCAGGTCACTGATGCGCGCATTGATGAAGCGCTTGAGCTCACCTTCGTATTCATCGATGGGATGGCCGGTCAGATAGAGCCCCAGGGTGTCCTTCTCGCCGGTGAGGCGCTCCTTGTCGGTCCACTCGCGCGCCTTGCGATAGCCGGCGTAGACATCCGTTTCCGGCTCGCTGAAGGCATCGCCGAACATGTCGGTGATGCCGACATCGTTGTTGGCATGATTCTGGGAGGCGGCCTTGAGCGCATCCTCCACCGCCAGCATCAGCACCGCACGGGACGGGCCGATGTTGTCCAGCGCCCCGGAGCGGATCAACGCCTCCAGGGTGCGCTTGTTGATCTTCTTGGCATCGATGCGCTTGCAGAAGTCGAAGATGTCGCTGAACGGCCCACCCTCGGCACGTGCGCTGACGATCGCCTCGATCGGGCCCTCGCCCACGCCACGGATCGCGCCCAGCCCGTAGACGACGCGCCCTTCGAGGTCGACGGTGAACTTGTAGCCACCGATGTTGACGTCCGGTGGCGTGACCGTCAGGCCGATATGGCGGCATTCCTCGATCAGCGGTACCACCTTCTCGATGGTCTGCATCTCGGTCGAGATCACCGCGGCCATGAACGGCCCCGGATAGTGCGCCTTCAGCCAGCCCGTCTGGTAGGAGACGAGGCCATAGGCCGCCGAGTGGGACTTGTTGAAGCCGTAACCGGCGAACTTTTCCACCAGGTCGAAGATGTTGCCCGCCAGGTCCTTGTCGATGCCCTTCTCGGCACACCCTTCCATGAAGCCGGCACGCTGCTTGGCCATCTCTTCCGGCTTCTTCTTGCCCATCGCGCGGCGCAGCATGTCGGCCTGGCCCAGCGTGTAGCCGGCCAGCACCTGCGCGATCTGCATGACCTGCTCCTGGTACAGGATGATGCCGTAGGTCGGCTCCAGTACCGGCTTGAGCAGCTCGTGCTGATAATCCGGGTGTGGATAAGACACTTCGGAGCGACCGTGCTTGCGGTTGATGAAGTCATCCACCATGCCGGACTGCAGCGGGCCCGGGCGGAACAGGGCCACCAGGGCGATCATGTCTTCCAGGCAGTCGGGCTTGAGCTTCTTGATCAGCTCCTTCATGCCGCGGGATTCCAGCTGGAAGACCGCCGTCGTCTCCGCCTTCTGCAGCATGTCGAAGGTCTTGGCGTCATCCAGCGGAATGTCATCGATCTCCAGTGGCGGCAGCCCTTCACGCTCACGGACCTTGTCGACCATCTCGGTCGCCCAGTCGATGATGGTCAGGGTACGCAGCCCCAGGAAGTCGAACTTGACCAGCCCGGCTTCCTCGACATCGTTCTTGTCGAACTGCACCACCAGACCGCTGCCATCCTCTTCACACAGCAGCGGCGAGAAATCGGTCAGCTTGGTGGGAGCGATCACCACGCCCCCGGCGTGCTTGCCGGTACCGCGGGTGGTGCCCTCGAGCTTGAGCGCCATCTCCCAGATTTCCTGGGCCTCTTCATCGTTCTCGATGAATTCCTTGAGCTGAGGCTCCTGCTCGATGGCCTTCTCCAGCGTCATGCCGACTTCAAAGGGAATCAGCTTGGAGAGCTTGTCGCCCAGCGAGTAGGGACGCCCCTGGGCACGCGCCACGTCACGCACCACCGCCTTGGCGGCCATGGTGCCGAAGGTGACGATCTGCGAGACCGCATTGCGCCCGTAGCGCTCGGCCACGTAATCGATGACGCGATCGCGCTTCTCCATGCAGAAGTCGACGTCGAAGTCGGGCATGGAGACACGTTCCGGGTTCAGGAAGCGCTCGAACAGCAGGTCGTATTCCAGCGGATCCAGATCGGTGATCTTCTGGGCATAGGCCACCAGTGAGCCGGCACCGGAACCACGCCCCGGGCCGACCGGCACGCCGTTGTCCTTGCCCCACTGGATGAAGTCCATGACGATCAGGAAGTACCCGGGGAAGCCCATCTGCAGGATGATGTCGAGCTCGAAGTCCAGGCGGGAACGATAGCGCTGTTCGGTGTCAGCCCAGGCTTCGCTGTCGCGGGGATGCCTGTCGCGCGGATAGAGCTTCTCGAGGCGTTCCGTCAGGCCATCATGGGAAACCTTGCGGAAGAACTCATCCATCGTCATGCCTTCCGGCACCGGGAACTCGGGCAGGAAGTAGGTCCCCAGCTGAACAGTCACGGAACAGCGCGCCGCGATCAGCACGCTGTTCTCGAGCGCTTCGGGAATGTCGGCGAACAGCTCGTGCATTTCCTCGGCGGTCTTCAGGTACTGCTCATCGCTGTAGCGGGTCTCGCGGCGCGGGTCATCCAGCGCCTTGCCTTCCCCGATGGCCACGCGCGTCTCGTGGGCCCAGTAGTCCTCACGCTTGAGGAAGCGCACGTCATTGGTGGCGACCACCGGAGTATCGGTCGCCTCCGCCAACGCCACCGACAGGTGCAGGCACTCTTCCTCGTACTGGCGCTGGGTACGGGTCAGCTCCAGATAGAAGCGATCCCCGAAGACCGCCTTCCATTCGCTCAGTAGGGTCCGTGCGGTGTCTTCGTGATCCGAGAGCAGATGACGCCCGATCTCGCCCTCGCGACCCCCGGACAGCACGATCAGCCCCTCGGCCTGCTCGAAGATCCACTGCTTCTCGAGATAGGCACGCCCCTGCTTCTGGCCGTCGGTCCAACCGCGCGAGATCAGCTCGGTCAGATGGCGATAGCCGATGTCATTCATCGCCAGCAGCGTGATGCGGTAGGGACGCGTGACGTCCTGCGGATTGGTCATCCACAGATCGGAGCCGATGATCGGCTTGATCCCGGCCCCTCGGGCATTGGAGTAGAACTTGACCAGCCCGAACAGGTTGGCCTCGTCGGTGACCGCGACAGCCGGCTGGCCTGCCGTGGCGGTCGCCTTGATCAGCGGCTTGACGCCGGGCAGACCATCGACGAGAGAGAACTCGGTGTGAACGCGCAGGTGAACAAAGGGCGTGGTCATGGAATCGGCTCGTGAAGTCTGCGTGACGGTAAAGGATTCAGTCGCGGCGGGTGACGATGGCCGCGCTGACGCTGCCGGCGCCTCGGACGCTGAAGGCGGGGACTCCGCTGCCAAGGATAGCGCGTCGGGGGCAGCGTCTGAAGGCGCCTCGCCTGTCAGGACGACCTCGACTGACGGGGATGCCGTGGTCTCACTGGCATCAGTCAGACCACGGCTGGCGGCTTTTTTTCAGCGGGAGACTGGCTCGGCTCACTCGTCGCCAGGGCCGCTTCCTGCTCTGACGGCCCCGACGATCGCTCTGACGGCCCCGACGATTGCCCTGATGACTCGACAGCCTTGTCCGGCTCAGCGGTTGGCTCAACCGGTGCTGGCAGCGCGATCAATGCATCTTCCGGCACGGCCTGCGGCACATGCCCGGCCATGTAAAGCCGCTTGACCGGCCCGAAGCTCTTGCGATGCAGGGTAAGGATGCCATGCGTCTCGATGGCAGCCTGATGCTCGCGGGTCGGGTAGCCCTTGTGACGCGCGAAACCGTAGGCGGGGAAGCAGGCATCCAGCGCTGCCATCTGGGCATCGCGGTATACCTTGGCCAGTATGGAAGCCGCGCCGATGGCGGCGTGGCGCAGGTCGCCCTTCACCACTGCCATGCCGGGAATCTCGTGCCCCGGCAAGCGGTTGCCATCCACCAGCAGATATTCCGGGCGTACGCCTAGGGCATCGACAGCACGCCGCATCGCCAGGTGCGTGGCCTGATAGATGTTCAGCTCATCGATCTCTTCACTGGTAGCCTCGGCGATCGCCCAGGCCCAGGCACGCGCACGAATCTGCTCGTACAGTGCCAGGCGCTTCTTCTCGCTGAGTTTCTTGGAGTCGGTGATGCCCTCGATGGGGTCATCCGGGTCAAGAATCACCGCTGCCGCCACCACGGGCCCGACCAGCGGTCCACGCCCGACCTCATCGATACCTGCCAGCAGCTCCCCGTGATAGGGGATCACCAGCGCAGGGAAATCATCGGCAGGTTTGCGCTTGCGACTGGCGGGCAGAGCGGCGGGTCGATCGGCAGAATCGGTCATGGTATCTCGGGGCGTCAGACAACCGACAGACCACTGTTGCGGCCTGCCGATCAGGGGGTATCAGTCAGTAAAGGCATCACGGGCGATCGTGATCAGCGCCCCGCCAGCTCACCGATGGCAATGGCGGCCGCGGCGCTGGCATCACAGGTCAACTCACGATGCATGGCGACGAAGCGCTCACGCAGCTCACGCTGGCGACAGACATCGCCGGCGGCACGCGACAGCAAGGGAGCGAGGCTTTCCTCGATGGACTCCGGCGTGGCTGCGTCCTGGATCAGCTCCGGCACCAATGTCTCGCGGGCAATCAGGTTGGGAAGCGAAATCCAATCGGTCTTGACCATGTGCCGTGCGATGCGGTGGGTCATCGGCGCCATGCGATAGGCCACCACCATCGGACGATGACACAGCAGACATTCGAGCGCTGCCGTACCGGAGGCCAGCAGCACGGCATCGGCGGCAGTCATCGCTTCACGCGACTGGCCATCGATGAGGTGAATGCGACTGCGATCCAGCGCCTCGCGCCCCTGCATCAGTGACTCAAGCTCGCTACGCCGCAGCGACGTGGCGGCCGGAATCACCACTTCAAGCGCAGGGTAACGCTGGCAAAGGCGTTCAATGGCGGCCAGGAAGGTCTCGCCGAGGAAACGGATCTCGTTGCCACGGGATCCCGGCAACACCGCCAGCAACTGCACGTCGGGGGCAATCCCCAGCTGCAGGCGAGCAGCATCGCGATCATCCTCGAGCGGCAACTCATCCGCCAGCGGATGGCCGACGAAGGTCACCGGCACCTGATGTTCGCGATAGAAGGCCGCCTCGAAGGGCAGGAAGGTCAGCATGCGATCGACGGCACGGCGGATGGTCTTCACCCTGCCCTGACGCCAGGCCCAGACGGAGGGACTGACATAGTGCGCCGTAGTGATGCCCCGCTTGCGCAGGCGCAGCTCGAGCCCCAGATTGAAGTCGGGAGCATCGATACCGATCATCACGTCAGGCTGCCACTCAAGCGCGTCGCGCAACAGATGGCGACGCACCTTGATCAACTCCGGCAGATGCTTGAGCACCTCGACCAGCCCCATGATGGAGAGAGTTTCCAGCGGATAGAGGCTGTCGAAGCCTTCGGCCTGCATGCGCGGCCCCCCGATGCCACGAAACTCGACATCGGGATGACGCGCCTTGAGCGCGCGCATCAAGCTGGCACCGAGGATGTCACCGGAGAGCTCTCCGGCTACCAGGTAGATGCGCATGCTCAGCGTGTCAGGCCACGAGTGGACGCCTTGAGCGAGGCGATGAAGATATCGCGCTCGGCGAGAGGCGGCTCACCTTCCAGCTTCTCGAGTGCCTGCGCCAGTGTCAGCCCCTGACGGAAGACCGTCTTGTAGGCCGCGTTCAGGGCGGAGATGGTCTCGCGACTGAAACCACGGCGCTTGAGGCCGACGCTGTTGAGGCCATGCGCCTCGGCAGGGTGCCCATTGACCATCACGAAGGCCGCGATGTCCTTGGTGATGATGGAGCCACCGCCCGCCATGGCGTGCTCGCCGACATGACAGAACTGGTGCACCGCCGACAGTCCGCCGAGAATGACGTGATTGCCCAGATGGACATGCCCCCCCAGCGTCGCCTGATTGGCCATGATGCAGTCATCCCCGATGATGCAATCATGGCCCACGTGCGAGTAGGCCATGAACAGGTTGCGACTGCCGATGCGTGTCAGGCTGGCATCCTGGACGGTACCCCGGTGCAGGGTCACACCCTCGCGAATGACGTTGTCATCCCCGATCTCCAGGCGTGTCGGCTCACCGGCGTACTTCTTGTCCTGGCAATCCTCACCGACCGAGGCGAACTGGAAGATGCGGTTACGCTCACCGATGACCGTCGTACCCTTGATGACGACGTGCGGCCCCACCACCGTGCCAGCGCCGATCTCGACGTCGGCACCGATCACGCAAAACGGACCGACCTCGACATCGTCGGCCAGGCGGGCGCCGGGATCGACAATGGCAGTAGGATGTATCAAGCGACCTTCCTCTCGGCACAGATGATTTCGGCTTCACAGACCACGTCACCGTCGACCTTGGCCTGACAGGCGAACTTCCAGATACCACGCTTCTCGCGCAGCACGCGGGCGCTGATCTCGAGCTGGTCGCCCGGCATGACCGGACGCTTGAAGCGCACGTTGTCACTGCCCACGAGGTAATAGATGTAACCATCGGCAGGACGCTTGTCGACCGTCTTGAAACCCAGAATACCTGCCGCCTGAGCCATGGCCTCAACGATCAGCACACCCGGCATGATCGGGTGTCCCGGGAAGTGGCCATTGAAGAACGGCTCATTGATGCTCACATTCTTGCGCGCGACGATGAACTCGCCAAGGGACAGTTCCATGACCCGATCGATCAGCAGGAAAGGATAGCGGTGCGGGAGATACTCACGGATCTCGTTGACGTCCATAACCATTGGCTTGCAACCTCTGAAATAACGAAATGCCTGCCGCACTCGGGCAGGCATGTAATGACGGTCCGGACCGCCGTTCTGGCAATGGCGCGCATTATAGCGTCCTTGCGCGCGACTGGCAGCCGCTCATTGCCCAGAGTCGCCGGGCTGACGAGATGACCTGCCTGGACAGGCGCTCGGCACAAGGCACAAAACCAGCGACCACTGCCTCATGGACAACGCCTGCTGGCACCTGCCGCGGTGCCAGAGCAGCGCTACCTGTCCTTCAAGTCCTTCTCGACCTGGTTCAGACGTCGTGCGAGCTGATCCAGCTGCTTGAAACGCACGGCATTGCGGCGCCACAGGCCATTGTCCATCGCCCCGGTACCCGACGAGTACACGCCCGGCTTGGTGATGGAATTGGTCACCAGACTCATGCCGGTGACCTGCACGCCATCACAGATTTCCAGATGCCCGGCAAGCCCCACGCCACCGCCCATCAGACAGTAGCGACCCACCTTGGTGGAACCGGCGATGCCGACACAGCCGGCCAGCGCCGAGTGATCTCCGATCTGCACGTTGTGCGCGATCTGGACCTGGGAGTCGATCTTGACGTCATTGCCGATGATGGTGTCGCCGAGTGCTCCTCGGTCAATGCTGGTGCAGCTGCCGACCTCGACATCATCACCGATCATCACGCCACCCAGCTGGGCGATCTTGTGCCAGCCCTTGCCGTCGTGGGCGAAACCGAAGCCGTCGGCACCGATCACGCAGCCACTGTGCAGGACTGCCCGCGCCCCGATGACCACCCCGTGATAGAGCGTGACATTGGGATGCAGCAAACACCCTTCGCCCAGCACGCTGTCAGCGCCAATGACGCACCCGGCCTGGAGACGGGAGCCATCCCCGATACTGACACCGGGGCCGACCACCACCTGCGGGCCGATCTCGACATTCGCGCCCAGCGTGGCCGTCTCATCGACGACTGCACTGGGATGCACGCTGGCCTGCGGTGCCTGTGCCATGGGATCGAACAACCGCGACAGCTCGGCATAGGCCAGGTAAGGATTGTCCAGCACCAGCGCATGGCTCTTGCACTCGTCGAGATGACTCTCGTGCAGCAGCACCGCCGTGGCCTGAGAGTCCGCGAGATACTTGAGGTAGGCGCGATTGGCGAGGAAGGCGATATCGCCTGGCGCCGCGTCCACCAGCGTCGACAGACCAGAGACCCGAACGTTCGGGTCGCCAACGAGTCGAGCACCCAGCCGCTGAGCCAGATCCTCGAGAGTGTAGGAGAATTGTTGCTTTTTCATGCTGTCTCTAGGCGTCGGGCGCCGCTGGCTCGCATTCGCGTAGGCATGCTCAATGCTGGCATCGCGCGCCGTGACGCGCGACGACATCAGTTGAGCGAGTTGAAGACCTGGGTGACCTCATCGGTCAGGTCGAGACCATCCTTGCTGTAGACCGTGGCACTGCGGTCCACCAGCAGCTCGACACCGTGCTTGTCGACGACCTGCTGAATGGCCTTGTCCAGCTTGGGCTTGGATTGCTTGAGGAATGCCTGCTCGGCCTGCTGCTGCTGCTGCTGGACCTGGCCGCGCAGCTGCTGGAACTGCCCGCCCTTCTGGCGCAGTTGCTGCTGCAGTGACTGGCGCTCGGAATCCGACATCACCGCACCATCCTTCTGCAGCTTGTTCTGCATGGTCTCAAGCTCCTTGGCCAGCGCCTTGGCCTGATCCTGCTTGCCAGCCAGCTGATTCTTGAGCTGATTCATGGAGCGCTGGGCAGCATCGGAGCTCAACAGCGCCTGGCGCCAGTCCATGACCGCCACTTCCGTGGCCTGGGCCATCATCGGGGTCGCAAAGGCTGCGAGGCCGCCTGCCAGACACAGTGCGCGGGTCAATTTACGCATCATAAAACTCCTTGTAGGCCTGTTGTTCGGTGACCGACGCCAGAACAGGAACGGCGGCGCCGGCAGCGGGGACATGACGCCACATCGGTTGCCCACCGGTGTGGCGTCATGTCCGCCTTAGAAGGTCTGGCCCAGTGAGAACTGGAAGATCTCGGTGTCGTCGTCGTCATCGTCACCGATGGGCTGCGCGACACTGAAGGTCAGCGGGCCAACCGGCGTGATCCATGACAGGCCGATACCGGCGCTGTAATTCAGATCGCCGAGGTCCACGCCACTCTCACAGGAACTGGAATAGCTGGAGCCGACATCGTAGCAGGACGTCAGATAGGTATTCCCCGCATCCACGAAGAACGACGGCTGGACGCTGCGCTTGTCCTTGACGAAGGGCATCGGGAAGATCAGGTCGATCCCGCCCTCGACCAGGATGTTGCCGCCCAGGGTATCGTCATCACCGTCATCGACCTCGGTGGATGCCTGACCCAGGGTGTTGGAGCTGTAACCACGCACGCTGCCCAGACCACCCGCATAGAAGTTCTTGAAGAACGGGTAGGTATCGCCGGAGAACGAATTGGCATAGCCAAGTTCGGTCCGGAACTTGAGCGACCAGTCATCATGCAGTTCGAACAGCTTCTGCCCCTTGTAGCGGAACTTGTAATAGTCCGCATCGGAGCCGGGCACTGCCACTTCCAGTGACAGCAGCTGCGAGCTGCCCGCCGTGGGTAGGATGCCGCGGTTGAGATTGTTGCGCGACCAGCTGGCGGTCAGCTTGTAGAGGTTGAAATCCTCGCCCTCATCACTGATGTACTGCGTGACCTCGGCGGGGCTGTCATCGAAGTCCTTGACGCGCACGAACTCGTAACCGGCACCGAAATTCAGGCGCGACAGTTCGTTGATCGGGTAACCGAAGTTGATGCCACCGCCGAAGCTGTCGGTCGCGTAGCTGGCGACATCGTCATCATCGTCGTAATCCACCTTGCGGTAGAACAGGTTGTAGCCACGCGAGATGCCATCCAGTGTCCAGTACGGGTCGGTATAGCCGAAGCTGACATTGGTGTAGTCATCGGACTTCTGGGCATTGATGTTGACTTCGTTGCCGGTGCCCAGGAAGTTCTTCTGCGACAGCCCCACCCCGTAGATGACCCCGTCACCCTGAGAGAAGCCGACCGACGCCGAGATCGAGCCCGACGGCTGTTCCTCGACGTTGTAGTTGACGTCCAGCTGATCCGGCTCGCCGGCGACCGGACGCGTGTCCACATCGACCTGCTTGAAGAAGCCGAGGCGCTCGAGCTTCTGCTTGGATTGCTTGATCTTGTCCGTCGAGGCAGGCGCACCCTCGAGCTGGGTCATCTCACGACGCAGCACCTCGTCGGCCGTCGTGGTATTGCCCTTGAAGTTGATGCGACGCACGTAGGCGCGCTTGCCGGGGTCGACCGCAAAGGTCAGATCCACCGTCTCGCTCTCTTCATTGACCTCAGGCACGGCGTTGACCTTGGCGAAGGCGAAGCCGTCGGCTCCCAATGCCTGACGCAGGGCCTCGCTGGAAGCCGTCACATCACGCTGGGAATAGAGGGCATCCGGAGCGAGCTTGACCAGATCACGCGCCCTCTCTTCCTTCATCTTGATGTCGCCGGCGAAACCGATCTCACCGATCTTGTACGGCTTGCCTTCGTCGACATTGATGGTGACGAAGATCTCGGACTTGTCCGGCGAGATGGACACCTGGGTCGAGCGCACCTGGAAGTTCACGTAACCACGATCCAGATACCAGGACTTGAGCGTCTCGATGTCCCCGGTCAGCTTCTCGCGCGAGTATTCGTCGTCGGAGAACCAGCCGAAGAACCAGCTCGGGCGGTCTTCCAGCTCGAGCTGTTCACGCAGGGTCTCGTCATCGAAGGCGGAGTTGCCGACGATGTTGATCTGGTGGATCTTGGCGACCGCACCTTCCTTGACGTCGATATTGACCTGAACACGGTTGCGCTCGAGGGTTTCCACCGAGGTCTCGATGCGAGCGCTGTAGCGGCCCTGCGCCTGGTAGACGCGCTCCAGCTCACGCTGCATCTCTTCCAAGGTGGAGCGCTGCAACACCTGACCTTCGGCCAGCCCGGCTTCCTTGAGGCCCTTGCGCAGGTCCTCGTCGGGAATCTGCGAGTTGCCGTCGATCTCGATCTTGGAGATCGTCGGGCGCTCGACCACGTCGATGATCAACACATCGCCATCACGCTTGAGGCGGATATCATCAAACAGGCCAGTGTCGAACAGCTGGCGCGCCGCGGAGGACAGATCATCATCCTCGACGGTCTGATCAGCGGAGACGGGGAAGGCGTTGAACACGGTGCCCGCAGACACGCGCTGAAGGCCTTCTACCCGGATGTCGGATACTTTGAAAGACGCGGCCAAGGCGCCTTGACTGGCCCCGAGCAGCGCAGCTGCCAATCCAATGGTCTTGAGTTTCATGCAGTCGCTTCGCTTCTCTGGATTCCGCCCGCTTGGATAAACAGGCACCTTATACACAACCCCTGGCTACTGACAAGACAGCACCCCTGGGGGTCGGCAATCGGGGCCGAAGTCGTGTGGGCATGATGACGGGAGTTGGCCATGTTGGCCAGCCCGTGCAATGAATTGACCCTCATGAGGGGCGACAGTTCAGCTCTGGTTCATCTTGCAGGAAACGCGAGGCAATCCTGAGGCACCCCGTCTTCGCCATCCTGGTGGTTACCACAGACGCATGAGGTCGAAATAGATCGCCATGAACATCAACGACCCGACCAGCGCCATGCCGATCCTGAGCCCGGCATTCTGCACCTTCTCGGACAGTGGCTTGCCGCGCACCGCCTCGACCAGATAGAACAGCAGATGCCCGCCATCCAGCACCGGAATCGGCAGCAGATTCAATACCCCGAGACTGATGGACAGATACGCCATGAAGCCCAGGAAGGCTTCAAGCCCGGAGCGAGCCGTATCACCGGCGATCCGCGCGATGGTGATCGGTCCGGACAGATTGGAAGGCGCGATCAGGCCCACCAGCATCTTGCGGATGGAGTCCAGCGTCAGCACCGTCATCTCGCCGGTCTTGCTCACCGCCTGCCCCACGGCAGCCAGGGGCCCATAGCTGAGCTCACGCTGATACTCTTCCGGCCAGCTGACATTCTCGACACCGGCGCCGACCTGCCCCACGACACGCCCGTCATCGAGCGCATTGCTCGCGGGCGTCAGTGACAGCGTCTCTTCCTTGCCATCACGCGCCACCAGCACGGACAGCGTCTCGCCCGGCGCACCGCGCACCCGCTCGACGAAGTCGATCCAGTCCACCACCAGCACGCCATCAATGCTGACGATACGGTCTCCCGCCTTCAAGCCGGCAGCCTGCGCCGCACCGTCCTCCAGCACTCGCCCCAGCACCGCCGGCAGCTGGGGCCGCCAGGCGGTGATGCCCAGCGTGACCAGCGGACGCGGCGGATCCTGATCCACCAGGAAGCGCTCGACATCCAGTGTCTGTTCACGCGAGGCACTGGCGCCCGGAGCACGGGTGGTGATCGTCAGCTGGTCGTCCCCTATCGCGCCGATGAGGCGCAGATTGATCGCCTCCCAGCTTGGTGTCGGCTGATCATTGATGGCGACGATTTCCGCATCGGGCGTCAGCCCGGCACGCCCTGCAGGAGAGTCCGGCGCCACCGCTCCGACCATCGGCACCACGGTCGTGGTACCGGCGACGAACAGCGCCCAGTACGCCAGAATCGCCAGCAGGAAATTGGCCAGCGGCCCTGCCGAGACGACGGCGATGCGCTTCCAGACGGACTTGGTATTGAAGGCCAGATGGCGCTCCGACGGGTCGACTGGCCCCTCGCGCTCATCCAGCATCTTGACGTAGCCGCCCAATGGAATGGCCGCGACACCGTATTCCGTGCCGTGGCGGTCCGTCCACGACCAGAACGGCTTGCCGAAACCGATGGAGAAGCGCAGCACCTTGATGCCGCAACGACGCGCGACCCAGAAATGACCGTACTCATGGATGGTGATCAACACCCCCAGCACGACGATCACGGCAAGAATATTCTGGATCACACCCATCACGCGCTCCTGGAAATTGGTGCCCGAGATGGGCAGCCTGCCCTGTCACGCCCACAAGGAAAGTGACAAGACAGTGCAAGATAGGATTTCAGGGCCCGACGAGGGCCAATTGGGCGGCTGCCAACTCACGTGCCGCGGCATCTTCGGACAGGATCACCTCGAGACCATCCACCGCCAGGGGCGGGCGAGCCTGCATGACGGCTTCCACCACCACCGGGATACGATCGAAGGCCAGGCGGCCCTCAAGGAAGGCTGCCACTGCCACCTCATTGGCGGCATTCATCACTGCAGGCCAGGTGCCGCCTGCCGCGATGGCTTCACGCGCCAGACGCAGACACGGGAAGCGCGTCTCATCGGCGGCACGGAAGTCGAGTCGCGCCACCTGGAAAAGATCCAGCGGCTCGACGCCGGCATCGATGCGCTCTGGCCAGGCCAGCGCGTAGGCGATGGGCGTGCGCATGTCGGGATTGCCCATCTGGGCCAGCACCGAACCATCACTGTAAGCCGCCATCGAGTGAATGACACTCTGGGGATGCACGACGACCTGGATGTCGTTGGGCCCACAGGCGAACAGCCAACAGGCCTCGATCAGTTCCAGCCCCTTGTTCATCAGGGTGGCACTGTCGACGGAGATCTTGCGCCCCATCGACCAGTTGGGATGCGCGCAGGCCTCGTCCGGCGTCACCGTCGCCAGGCGCTCGGCAGGCCACTCGGCCTCGTCACGGAACGGGCCACCCGAGGCAGTCAACAGCAGCTTCTCGACCCCGATGGGGGCCAGCCCCTCGCGATGCTCGGGCGGCAGGCACTGGAAGATGGCGTTGTGCTCGGAATCGATGGGCAGCAGCGTCGCACCGTGCTGCTTCACCGCATCCATGAACAACTGGCCGGCACACACCAGCGCCTCCTTGTTGGCCAGCAGGACGCGCTTTCCCGCACGCACCGCGGCCAGAGTCGGCAGCAGCCCGGCAGCACCCACGATGGCCGCCATCACGCTGTCGACCTCGGGGGCCTCGCTGATGTCCACCAGCGCCTGCTCACCGTGACGTACCTCGATGGGCGTGCCCTGGTAGCTCTCGACGCCCTCGAGCGCCTCACCGAGCCACAGCGCCGCCTCGGCGGAGGCGATCACCGCCACCTGAGGTCGATGGACCAGGCACAGCTCCAGCAATGCCTCATGGCGCGTGGCGGCACTCAATGCATGCACCACATAGCGCTCCGGATGGCGCGAGATCACATCCAGCGTGCTGGAGCCGATGGAGCCGGTGGCCCCCAGAATCGTGATGCGCTGCACCGGCGCATTGGAGGACATGTCACCCGCCATCACGCACCACCTCCCAGCACCCAGGGCAACAGTAGCGCAAACAACGGCACGGCCGCCGTCAGACTATCGATGCGGTCCATGATGCCGCCGTGCCCCGGCAACAGCTGACTGGAGTCCTTCATCTCACGCTCGCGCTTGAACATGCTTTCCAGCAGGTCTCCCAGCACCGAGACGCCAGTGACGCCCAGCGTGACCAGCAGCAGCGGCAGCCAGTCGGCCTGCCCTGCCAGCGCATAGCCGGTGGCCAGCAATCCGGTGGCGACCAGCCCGCCGTAGACACCTTCCCAGGACTTGCCCGGGCTGACACGTGGCGCCAGCTTGCGCTTGCCGAATCGCTTGCCGGAGAAATAGGCACCGATATCCGCCGCCCACACCATCAGCAGCACGTACAGCAGCCACTCGCCACCGCTGGTCTTGAGCTGGAGAAAGCCGAACCAGGTCGGCAACAGTGCCAGGACCCCGACACCCAGTCGCATGCCGGTGGCATGCCATTCCTGACGCTTTTCGGGGTAATGCATCACCCAGCGCAGATTGACGGCCCATGCCAGCGCCGCCAGATAGAGCGGCCAGCGAGCCTGGGAGGCATCCGCCCACCACACCAGCAGCATCGCCAGCGCCATGCAGGCAGGAAACAGCAGACGCGCCGCGCCGGCACGCACGCCGGCAAGATTGGCCCACTCCCAGGCGGCCAGTGCCACCACGCCCCCGGTCATGACCGCAAAGGCGGCACCGTCGAGGCCAAACAGCCCCCACAGCGCCAGCGGGGCGAGAATGAGCGCGGTGATGATTCGTTGTTTGAGCACTAGAGCCCCTCGGCGTCGAGTTGTTCGCTGGTCATGCCGTAGCGCCGTTGACGCTGGGCATAGGCATCGAGCGCCTCATCGAAGGCCGCCGAGTCGAAATCAGGCCACAGCACCGGCGAGAAGTAGAACTCGGCGTAGGCCAGCTGCCAGAGCAGGAAGTTGGAGATACGCTGCTCGCCACTGGTGCGAATGCACAGATCCACTTCCGGGAGCGAACTCAGACAGACCTCGGCCCCGAGGCGGGACTCGTCGATATCCGCGGCCTTGAGCTCGCCTCGCTCGACCTGCGTCGCCAGACGTCGGGCAGCCTCGGCAATGTCCCAGCGGCCACCGTAGTTGGCGCAGATGACCACATGCATGCCGCGATTGTCGCGCGTCATCTCTTCGGCACTGCGGATATGTTTCTGGATGGAGCTTGAGAAGCGGCTGCGCTCCCCGATCACGGAGAGGCGTATGTCGTGTCGATGAAGCTTCTTGACCTCACGCTTGAGCGCCATGAGGAACAGCTCCATCAGCGCACTGACCTCATTGGCCGGACGCTTCCAGTTCTCGCTGGAGAAAGCAAACAGGGTCAGTACCTCGACGCCCTGCTCGGCAGCGCGACGGATGGTACTGCGGACGGTCTCGGCACCGGCACGATGGCCACGGATACCAGCCCAGCCGCGGGATTTCGCCCAGCGGTTGTTGCCGTCCATGATGATCGCCACATGGCGTGGCGTGGAGAGGGAATTCGGTGACGTCATGGGGTCTCGCTACGAGCACCGGATGCCGCCGACAGGGTGCCGGCGGCAGACCCGATCAGACCTGCATCAGGTCAGTTTCCTTGTGCTCCAGAGCACTGTCGACTTCCGCCACATACTTGTCGGTCAGCTTCTGGATCTCGTCTTCTCCGCGACGTGCATCGTCTTCGGAGATGTCCTTGTCCTTGAGCAGGCTCTTGATGTCGCCATTGGCGTCACGACGCACATTGCGAAGCGCCACGCGGGCGTTTTCCGCTTCTGCACGCGCCTGCTTGGTGTAACCACGACGCGTCTCTTCCGTCAGCATCGGCATCGGCACGCGAATCACGTCACCGGCGGTGGACGGGTTGAGACCCAGGTCAGAAGTCATGATGGCCTTCTCGACCTTCGGCACCATGGGCTTTTCCCACGGCACGACAGTCAGGGTGCGCGCATCTTCGGTGGTGATGTTGGCCACCTGATTCAGCGGCACCTGGCTACCGTAGTAGTCGACCGTCACGGCATCGAGAATGCTCGGATGCGCACGACCGGTACGAATCTTGCTGAAGGCGGCACCGAGGGACTCGATGGTCTTCTTCATGCGTGCTTCGACGTCTTTCTTGATATCGTTGATCACAATCTTACCCTCTATCAATCAGCGTGCCTTCCTTGCCACCCACCACCAGGTTGAGCAGCGCGCCTACCTTGTTCATGTTGAACACCCGTACCGGCATGTCATGGTCACGCACCAGGCAGATGGCGGTCAAATCCATCACGCCGAGCTTCTGCTCCAGCGCGTCGTCATAACTGAGGCTCTCGTACTTCACGGCATCCGGGAACTTGACCGGGTCCTTGTCGTAGACACCATCCACCTTGGTCGCCTTGATGACGGCATCGGCATCGATCTCGATGCCACGCAGACAGGCGGCGGAATCCGTGGTGAAGAACGGGTTGCCGGTGCCGGCGGAGAAGATGACGACGTCACCCGAGGTCAGATAACGGATCGCGGTACGGCGGTCGTAATGTTCTACCACGCCACTCATCGGGATGGCAGACATGACGCGAGAGCGGATGTTGGAACGCTCCAGTGCATCACGCAGCGCCAGACCGTTCATGACGGTGGCCAGCATGCCCATGTGGTCGCCGGTCACGCGTTCCATGCCGGCTTCCTGCAGGGCCGCGCCACGGAACAGGTTACCGCCGCCGATCACGATGCCGACCTGGACACCGATGCCCACCAGCTGACCGATTTCCAGCGCCATGCGATCCAGCACCTTGGGGTCGATGCCGAACTCGCCATCGCCCATCAGGGCCTCACCGGAAAGCTTGAGCAGTATGCGCTTGTACTTGGCATTGCGTTCAGCGGAAATGGTGGCCATGCGAATTTCTCCTGATACTGACATACGGGGACGGGGCGGCCCGAAGGCGGGGGCCAGATACACGATGGCGTGCGACTAAGCGCACGCCATCGTGAGAAGCGAAAACAGTCAGCCCTTACGCGCGGCTGGCCTGCTCACGGACTTCAGCTGCGAAGTCCACTTCTTCCTTCTCGATACCTTCACCGACTTCCATGCGCACGAAGGATACCACTTCACCGCCGGCAGCCTTGACGAACTCGGCGACGGTCTGGTTCGGGTCCTTGACGAACGGCTGTTCGGTCAGGCTGTTTTCAGCCAGGTACTTCTTCAGACGGCCCTGGGACATCTTCTCGGCGATTTCCGCCGGCTTGCCAGCCATGTCCGGCTGAGCAAGGATGATGGCCTTCTCGGCGTCCATCTGTTCCTGCGGCATGTCTGCCGGACGTGCACAGACCGGGTTCACGGCTGCGACGTGCATGGAGACGTCCTTGGCCGCGTCAGCGGTGCCGCCCTGCAGCAGGGTCAGAGCCGCGATGCGACCGCCGTGGACGTAACCACCGACGACACCACCGGCCGGCGCTTCGACCAGCTCGGCGCGACGCACGGAGATGTTCTCACCGATCTTCTGAACCAGCTGACCACGAGTGTCTTCCAGCTCGCCTTCCATCAGGGAAGCGATATCGGTGTTCTTGGTCTCGAACACGCGGTCGGCGATCAGCTTGGTGAAGGCCTGGAAGTTGTCATCGCGAGCGACGAAGTCGGTCTCGGAGTTGACTTCGACCATCACGCCATAGCTGGCATCGTCGGCGACCTTGATGACGATGGCGCCTTCAGCGGCCACACGGCCAGCTTTCTTGGCGGCCTTCAGGCCGGAGTTCTTGCGCAGGTTCTCGATCGCGAGCTCGATGTCGCCACCGGCTTCGGTAAGAGCCTTCTTGCATTCCATCATGCCGAGCGCAGTACGCTCACGCAGTTCCTTGACCATAGATGCGCTGATAGCTGCCATGGGATGAAACCTCTGTCGTGTCGACGTCTTTGAATACGGGAATTCGGTCACGACCGCTTGAGCGGTCGCAAATGAGGGGGCCGTGGCCCCCTCATTGCCTGACCTGACTGCCGCTTGGCTAGGCCATGCCGCACTTAGTGTAGCGCAGCGTGTGTGACAGTCAGATCAAGCCGCCAGGATCACTCTGCTGCGTCTTCTTCAGCCGCAGTTTCGACGAACTCACCGGCCAGCTCTTCTTCCTTGTTCTTGCCACAGGCGCCTGCAATTGCCTGGACATAGATCTGGATGGCACGGATGGAGTCATCGTTACCCGGGATGACGTAGTCCACGCCGTCCGGATTGGAGTTGGTATCGACGACGCCGATGACCGGGATGCCCAGCTTGTTGGCTTCGTTGATCGCGATGCGCTCGTGGTCAACGTCGATCACGAACATGGCGTCCGGCAGGCCGCCCATTTCCTTGATACCGCCGATGGAACGCTCGAGCTTGTCCTGCTCACGAGTGGCCATCAGGACTTCTTTCTTGGTCAGCTTCGCGAAGGTACCGTCTTCATGCATCTGCTCGATTTCGCGCAGGCGCTTGATGGACTGACGGATGGTCTTGAAGTTGGTCAGCATGCCGCCCAACCAGCGATGGTTGACGTACGGCTGGCCAGCCTTGCGAGCTTCTTCCTTGATGATCTTGCCGGCAGCGCGCTTGGTGCCCACGAACATGATCTTGTTGCCATTGGCAGCCATCTTCTCGACCACTGACACGGCTTCGTTCAGCGCCGGCAGGGTGTGCTCGAGGTTGATGATGTGGATCTTGTTGCGAGCGCCGAAGATGAACTTGGACATCTTCGGGTTCCAGTACTTGGTCTGGTGACCGAAGTGTGCGCCTGCCTTGAGCAGATCGCGCATGTTGACTTGCGCCATGTGAATATCTCCTGGATATCGGGTTGGGCCTCCACGTCCCCCATGGATCCGACCGCTTGCGCGGCACCCGGGACCATGTGACGGAACGTGTGTGGATTGGGGTTATGTACGTCAGTCCTTTCAATGTCGCCTCGGCCAGATGCCCGGAGGTGGCCGATCGAGGAGAATTTGCAGGAAAGCGCGCGGCTTTATACCATAGCTCGACCACGATATGAAGTCGCGACTGCCCGACACGGCACGCGATGCGTCGCGCCATTCCCCCGCCACGCGCGGCCTGGCGGCGTTTCATCCCTCTTATCTCCTGCCTCGAGTCCTCATGAACATTCCCATCAAGACAGCTGAAGAAATCGACAAGATGCGCGTCGCCGGCCGTCTGGCGGCTGAAGTGCTGGAGCTGCTCGACGAGCACGTCCGTCCCGGTGTCACCACGGGCGAGCTCAATCGCATCGCTCACCACCACATCACCGAGGTTCAGGGCTGCATTCCGGCACCGCTCAACTACCACGGCTTCCCGAAATCGATCTGCACCTCGATCAATCACGTGGTCTGTCACGGCATTCCCGATGACAACAAGAAGCTCAAGAAGGGTGACATCCTCAACATCGACATCACCGTGATCAAGGACGGCTATCACGGCGACACCTCGAAGATGTACATCGTCGGGGAACCGACCATCCAGGCGGAGCGCCTGTGCCGCATCACCCAGGAATGTCTCTACAAGGGCATCGAGCTGGTACGCCCGGGCGTGCGTCTTTCCGAGATCGGTCGCGCCATCCAGAAGCATGCCGAAGCGGCAGGTTACAGCGTCGTGCGTGACTTCTGCGGCCACGGTATCGGCGCCGGCTTCCATGAGGACCCGCAGGTGCTGCACTATGACGGCTACGAAGCCCGTGCCGACGCCGAGCTCCTGGAAGGCATGTGCCTGACCATCGAGCCGATGGTCAATGTCGGTGGTTACAAGGTGAAGGTACTCAAGGACGACTGGACAGCCGTGACCAAGGACAAGAGCCTGTCCGCGCAGTGGGAGCATACCCTGCTGGTCACCGCCACCGGCGTCGAGGTGCTGACACGTCGCACGGAAGAGGACCTCTCCTTCCTCGAGGGTTGATCACGATGCTCCTGCACCACTACCACTTCGTCGAGCGTGAAGCGCTCTACGATGCCGTCACCTTCGACGGCGAGCTGGCCACGACGAAGACGCCCATCCCGCTGTTCAAGCGGGCTCTGGCACAGGTACAGGAGCGTCTCGAGGCCCGCTTCAAGGCGGGTGCCGACATCCGCGACCTCATCCATGGCCGAGCCCGCGCCATCGATCGCCTGCTGGCCATCGCCTGGCAACGCCAGGCCTGGCCGGATGATGGCATCGCCCTGCTCGCCGTGGGCGGCTATGGCCGTGGTGAGCTGCACCCGCACTCCGACATCGACCTGCTGCTGTTGCTGGAGCAGGACGATGACATGCCCTACCGTGAGGCGCTGTCCGCCTTCATCACCTTCCTGTGGGACATCGGGCTCGAGATCGGCCAGTCGGTGCGCTCGCTGAGTGACTGCGAACGTGAGGCCCGTGCCGACGTCACCGTGATCACCAACCTGCTGGAATCCCGTGTCATCGCCGGCCCGCAGCGGCTGCGCGAGGCCATGCGCGAGCGCCTGGGTACCGACCATCTGTGGCCGGCCGAGGCCTTCTTCGAGGCCAAGTGGCAGGAGCAGATCGCTCGCCACCACAAGTTCGCCAATACCGAATATCACCTCGAGCCCAACATCAAGTCATCCCCCGGTGGCCTGCGCGATATCCAGATGATCGGCTGGGTCGCCAAGCGTCACTTCGGGGTCGAGCGCTACGACAACCTCGTCGAGCTGGGCTTCATGAATGACGCCGAGCTGCGCATCCTAAGCCAGGGGCAGGCCTTCCTGTGGCAGGTGCGCTTCGCGCTGCACATGCTGGCCGGGCGCGCCGAGGACCGGCTGCTGTTCGACCACCAGCGCACCATCGCCGAGCTGTTCGGCTTCCAGGACACGCCCGAGCACCTGGCGGTCGAGCAGTTCATGAAGCGCTACTATCGCCACGTCACCGCCCTGGCGGGCCTCAACGACATGCTGCTGCAGCACTTCGATGAGGCCATCCTGCGCCATGACGAGCCGGTCAACATCGTGCCGCTCAATCCGCGCTTCGAGATTCGCAGCGGCTACATCAGCCTGCGCGAGGAAGGCGTGTTCCGCCGTCGCCCCGCCGCGCTGCTGGAGCTGTTCCTGCTCATGGCGCAGCACCCCGAGATCGAGGGCGTGCGCGCCGACACCATCCGCGCACTGCGTGATCATCGTCACCAGATCGATGACGCCTTCCGTGACGACGTCCGTCACCAGAGCCTGTTCATGGAGCTGATGCGCTCCGGCGGCAACGTGCCACGCGTCCTCAAGCGCATGGCGCGCTACGGCATCCTCGGCAAGTACCTGCCGGCCTTCGGTCGTGCCGTCGGCCTGATGCAGCATGACCTGTTCCACGTCTACACCGTCGATGCCCACACCCTGCGTCTGCTCAAGGTCGCCCAGGAATTCCGCGCCCCTGACGCGGAAGAGGAATTCCCCGTCGCCGCCGCCTTGATCCGTGAACTGCCCAAGCTGGAATTGCTGTGGATCGCGGGGCTCTATCATGACATCGGCAAGGGACGCGGCGGCGATCACTCCGAGATCGGCGCACTGGAAATCGAGGACTTCGCCCGCCGTCATGATCTCAGCCAGCGCGACACTCGCACCCTGAGCTGGCTGGTGCGCCACCATCTGCTGATGTCGATGACCGCACAGAAGCAGGACATCGCCGACCCCGAGATCATCACGCGCTTCGCCGAGATCGTCGGCGACGAGACGCATCTCGACTACCTCTACGTGCTGACGGTGGCCGACATCAATGCCACCAACCCCTCGCTGTGGAATGGCTGGCGAGCGGCGCTGCTGCGTCAGCTGCACATGGAGACGCGCCGGGCGCTGCGACGGGGCCTGGAGCATCCGCCGGAACGCCACGAATGGATCGCCGAGACCCGCGAGGAAGCCCTGTCACTGCTGGCCGGCATGGGCACCTCACGCAGCGACGCCGAAGCGCTGTGGGCCAGCCTCGGTGACGACTACTTCGTACGCTACGCGCCCAGCGAGGTGGCCTGGCACACCCAGGGCATCCTGGCACGTCAGGCATCGCCCCAGCTGGACGAGCATGGCGAACCTCTGCCGCTGGTGCTGACCAGTGCACCCACCGAAGAGATGACCGAAGGCGGCACCAAGGTCTTCATCCATACCCGCTCGGTGGACAACCTGTTTGCCGCCACGGCGGCGGCACTGGAGCAACTGGGGCTCTCGATCCACGATGCACGCATCGCCACCTCGAGCCACAACTGGACGCTCAACACCTTCATCCTGCTCGATGACGACGGTGAGCCGATCCGCGATGCCGCACGTCTCGCCGACATCCGCACCCATCTGGTCGAAGAGCTGGATGATCCGGATGACTACTCGGTGATCGTCAATCGCCATACGCCGCGTCAGCTCAAGCATTTCCGCATCGCGCCACGCATCACGCTCAGCCAGGACTACACCAATGGCCGCAGCGTGCTGGAAGTGATCGCCTCTGACCGCCCGGGTCTGCTGGCGCGCATCGGCCGCGTGTTCATGGAGCACGAGATCGCCATCGATGCCGCCAAGATCGTCACCCTGGGCGAGCGCGTCGAGGATATCTTCTTCATCACCGACCGCGCCGGTGAGCCGATCACCGACCCAGAGCGCCAGACGCGCCTGCGTGATGCCCTGACCGAAGTGCTCCAGGTCGGCGAGCGCGGCTGACGCGTCGCGCAGGCATGAACAGCGAGAGGCCGCCGGCACCCCGCGATTGAGGGGACCGGCCGCCTTCCCTATAATCGCGAGTCGACCTGCATGGCAGTCCGGCGGACTCGCGGACGCCTTCCTTCCTGCTCGGCCGGCAGCCTGGCTGCCACGGCCATCACCCATGGAACGTGCATGAACCCGGATCTCGACCAGCTCAAGCCCTACCCGTTTGAAACCCTGGCCAAGCTGCGCGAGGGCGTCGTCCCCAACCCCGCTCTGGACCCGATTGCGCTGACCATCGGCGAGCCGCGTCACGCGCCGCCCGAGTTCGTGCTCGACACCCTGCGCGAGCACATCATGGGCGTGGCCAAGTATCCCGCCACCGGCGGCCTGCCGGAATTGCGCTCCGCGATCGCCAGCTGGCTGGAGAAGCGCTTCTCGCTCAACGCCACCCCGGATATCGACCAGCAGGTCCTGCCGGTCACCGGCACCCGCGAGGCACTGTTCGCCTTCATCCAGGCCTCGCTGGACAGCACGCGTCCGGCGCGCGTACTGGTGCCGAACCCCTTCTATCAGATCTACGAAGGCGCGACGCTGCTGGCCGGCGGCGAGGTCACCTACCTGCCCTGCCCCGCCGAGAACGGCTTCCGCCCCGACTACGCCGCGGTGCCGGCCGAGGTATGGCGTGACACCCAGATCGTCTTCGTCTGCTCGCCGGGCAACCCCACTGGCGCGGTGACGCCGCTGGCCGACTTCCAGCAGCTGATTCGCCTCGCTGACGAGCACGACTTCCTGATCGCCTCCGACGAGTGCTATTCAGAGCTTTACCTCGACGAAGCCACACCGCCGCCGGGCCTGCTGCAAGCCTGTGCCGCCATGGGTCGCGATGACTACGCGCGCTGCGTGGTCTTCCACTCGCTGTCCAAGCGCTCCAACCTGCCGGGCCTGCGCTCCGGCTTCGTGGCCGGCGATGGCGAGGTGATCCGTCGCTTCCGTCACTACCGCACCTATCACGGCTGCGCGATGCCGCTGCACCACCAGCACGCCTCCATCGCCGCCTGGAACGATGAAGCCCACGTGCTGGCCAATCGCGACGCCTACCGCGAGAAGTTTGCCGCCGTGACCGAGATCCTCGCGCCGGTGATGGACTTCCCGACCCCGGAAGCCAGCTTCTATCTCTACCCGGCCGTGCCGAGCGGGGATGACGCCGCCTTCACCCGCGAGCTGCTGCGTGAAGAGGCCGTCGGCGTGCTGCCGGCAAGCTACATGGCGCGTGAGGTGGACGGCGTGAATCCGGGCGCCGGACGCATTCGTCTGGCGCTGGTGGCCGAACTGGAACAGACCGTCGAAGCCGCCCGGCGCCTGCGTCGCTTCGTCGAACGCCTGCGCTGAGCGCCAGGCCTGCACGGGCTGACAGCAGCCCAATACTGGATGACAGCCCCGCCCGGCGAGGCGGATTGGCTCAAGGAGACCGCCATGCACGTGCTCTACGGCATCAAGACCTGCGATACCTGCCGCAAGGCGCGCCGCGCCCTCGATGGCCGGGGCGTGCCCTACCGCTGGCATGACCTGCGTGAGGATGGCCTCTCCGCCAGCCTGCTGGAATCCTGGCTGGAGCAGACCGCCTGGAGCAACCTGCTCAACAAGCGCAGCACCAGCTGGCGCAACCTGAGCGATGAACAACGTGACAGCCTCGATGCCAACTCGGCACGCGCACTGATGCTGGAGCACCCGACCCTGATCAAGCGCCCTATCCTCGAACGCCATCCGGCCGAGGACGAGGTGGATCTGGTGATCGGCTATGACAAGGCGGTCTACGAACCGCAGGACTGAGTTACCTCTTACACCACTGGACACCCCGGAGATTGACACGATGTTGAGCCTTGCCCTCGGAATCGGCACCCAGAACACCACCGGCGACTGGCTGGAAGTCTACTATCCTGCCCCGCTGTTCAAGCCGACCGCTGCCGTTGCTGACGCCGCTCGCAAGGCACTGGACGCACCGGCCGGCACCACTGCCACCAGCTTCCTGCCGGAGCACTGTGCCGCCCTGGCAAGCGCCCTGCGCGACGCCGGCGACAGCGCCCAGGCCGAACTGGCCGAAAGCCTGGCCAGCTCCCAGCGCCCGCTGGTCGCGATGTTCCTCGAGGAAGATGCCGCACCGCAGAGCGTGCCGGAGGTCTACCTCAAGCTGCACCTGCTGTCCCACCGCATGGTGCGTCCGCATGGCATCGACCTGACCGGCATGTTCGGTCTGCTCAAGAATGTCGCCTGGACCAGCGAAGGCGCCATCGACATCGAGGAGCTGCCGGCGCGTCGTCTCAAGGCCCGCCTGGAAGGTCGCACGCTGTCCGTGGACTGCGTCGACAAGTTCCCGAAGATGACCGACTACGTGGTGCCGACCGGCATCCGTGTCGCCGATACCTCACGTGTGCGTCTGGGTGCCTACCTGGGCGAAGGCACCACCGTGATGCACGAAGGCTTCTGCAACTTCAATGCCGGCACCGAAGGCCCGGGCATGGTCGAAGGCCGTATCGCTGCGGGCGTCTTCGTCGGCAAGGGCTCCGACCTGGGCGGTGGCTGCTCCACCATGGGCACCCTGTCCGGTGGCGGCAACATCATCATCAAGGTCGGCGAAGGCTGCCTGATCGGCGCCAATGCCGGCATCGGCATCCCGCTGGGCGATCGCTGCACCGTGGAAGCTGGCCTCTACATCACCGCCGGCACCAAGGTCATGGTCTTCGACAATGAAGGCAAGGAAGTCGAGACCGTCGCGGCACGTGAGCTGGCGAACCAGGATGACCTGCTGCTGCGTCGCAACTCCATCACCGGTCGCGTGGAATGCCTCACCAACAAGAGCGCCATCGCGCTCAATGATGCCCTGCACGCCCACAACTGAGGCGCGCGACGGCTGCCTGTCAGGCAAGTGAGCCAGCAGGTAGCCGCGGCATCTTCCGGCTCGGGCAGCGATGCTCGAGCCGGCACGAAGACATTTCGTCTCCCCCGAATTTCGCGTTGCCGCTCCTCGCGGCAACGCCTGCAGCGATGGCCCATGATGACTGATTCACACGCACCGCTTCCGTCACGCCCCAGCAATCTCTCGCCGACGCTGGAACTGGCCTTCGACCTGATCGAGCGCCCTTCCGTCACACCGGATGATCTGGACTGCCAGGCCCTGATGATCGACCGTCTCGAGGCACTTGGCTTCACGATCACCCGCCTGCCCTTCGGTGATGTCGAGAATTTCTGGGCAGTACGCGGTCATCATGGTCCGGTACTGGCCTTCGCCGGCCACACCGATGTCGTGCCCACCGGCCCGGAAGCCAACTGGCAGTATCCGCCGTTCTCACCGTGCATCGATGACGCCGGCTTCCTGTGTGGCCGTGGTGCCGCCGACATGAAGGGCTCGCTGGCCGCGATGCTGACCGCCACCGAGCGCTTCGTGACCGCCAACCCGGACCACGAAGGCCGCATCGCCTTCCTGATCACCTCCGATGAGGAAGGCCCGGCGGTTCACGGTACCCGCGCGGTGGTCGAGTATCTGCGCGAGCACCACGAACGCCTGGATTACTGCATCGTCGGCGAGCCGTCCTCCACCGACTACGCCGGTGACGTGATCAAGAATGGCCGTCGCGGCTCGCTCGGCGCCGTCATGCACGTGAAAGGCGTGCAGGGCCACGTGGCCTATCCGCACCTGGCACGCAACCCGATCCACGAGGCTGCCCCGGCACTGGCCGCCATGGCCGCTGAACACTGGGACGACGGCAACGACTTCTTCCCGGCGACCAGCTTCCAGATTTCCAACATCCGTGGCGGTACCGGCGCGACCAACGTCATCCCCGGCGAGCTGGAAGTGGTGTTCAACTTCCGCTATTCCACCGAGCTGACCGCCGATGACCTCAAGCGTCGCACCTACGAGATCCTCGAGAAGCACGGGCTGGACGTCGAGATCGAGTGGAACCTGAGCGGCGAGCCCTTCCTGACACCGGAAGGCGCGCTGGTCGATGCCGCCGTGCACGGCGTGGAACGCGCGCTGGGACGCAAGCCGGTACTGTCCACCTCCGGCGGCACCTCGGACGGACGCTTCATCGCCACGCTCGGCACCCAGGTCGTCGAGCTGGGGCCGGTCAACGCGACCATCCACAAGATCGATGAACGCGTCATGGCCAGCGATCTGGACCAGCTCTCCAGCGCCTACGAGCACATCCTGGAATACCTGTTTGTCCCCGCGACCCGAGAGACCACGGCATGAGCGACACCCCGCACACTGACGCCGATGAGCAATACCCGGACATCGAGATCTACCTCAAGCCCTTGAGCCTGGAAGCGCTCGGTGCCTGGCTGGGCGAGCAGTTCGGGCAGGTCGTCGTCTTCCAGCCGGCCGGCAAGCTGCAGCACCGGACCCGCCTCACGCGTGACGGCGCCGAGATCGCGGTACTGGTCGTGGAGAAAGTCGCTGACGGGTTCGCCAGCCTGTGGTTCGACAGCGCCAGCACTCCCTGGGCACGTGATGTCGACTGTGCTCGCGCCGCCGCCCGAGGGCTGCAGGTCGAGGCGCGCTGCTCGCTGGGTAGCTGGCAGCCAGGTGATGAGCCGGACCGCTTCTTCCGCGTCATGGCCGATGGCAGCGAAGAGGCCTTCACCTGGCCAGACCAGGGCTGAGTGACGCGACGCTCGTCACCCCAATGTGCAGGCCATGAACGACAACGCCCCGCAGGCTAGCCTGCGGGGCGTTGTCGTCTTTCACTGAGCGAGTCAGCGATCAGGTGATGACCGTCACGTCATCCGCCTGCAGGCCACGCTCATTGCTGATGACGTGGTAACGCACCTTCTGACCTTCGGCCAGCGTGCGATGGCCCTTGCCACGGATGGCACGGAAGTGCACGAAGACATCTTCACCGCTCTCGCGGGTCACGAAGCCATAGCCCTTGTTGACGTTGAACCACTTGACCTCGCCGATCTCACGATCGTCGTCCTCGACTTCGGCCAGCGCCGCGGAACGCGGTGTCAGCACCGGAATGGCCAGGGTGGCGACCAGCAGCAGAATGAAGACGGCGACGGCAGCAGCGGCGTAGGCCAGTTCAAAGCCCTCGACGCTGAGTGCAGTGGACAGCGTGTCGGCCAGCTCGCCGCCGGTCAGGGTGATGAAGACGGCAATCAGCAACGGTGCCGGCAATGCCAGCAACAGACTGATGATGAAACAACGGAAGAACGATTTGGAACTCATCAAGATAAACTCTCTAAGCAATGGATTAAGGTGGAACGCGACAAGGCAGAAGGGGGTACTTCAGATGATCCATATCAGAATGTTCTGCCAGACGCCGCAGCAAGGGCAGAATCCGGGAGGATGACGACACGCGATGCGACCGTCAGTCGTCGGACCTCTGCCTGAACGCAACGCCTCACGGCGATGCCCGTGGCTGTCACTGACACTCGGTGTCAGCCTGGCCACGTCGTGGCTCGTGATGCGAGTCTCCCCACATCAGTCGATGGAACCGGCAGCCATGTCAGTGCCAGAGGCGAAACTGGCAGGTGCCGTCAACAGGTGCACTGCGCGAAAAGAAGGCAGAACACACCGATATCAGTCTAACACGCCTCACCAGAATGCGTCTGATGCCACCACGTGCCTCCCTCAACCCTTGTCGGTCCGCTTGTGGCTGGTGATATCCTCACGCCACTGACTCGCCCACCGGGACTGACACCTCTCTTCAGGAGTTCATAGCGCATGTCGACCCCGACCGATCTCCCCGGCGATGCTCGGCTGGAAGCACGCCTGGAAGCGCTCGAAAGCCGCCTGGCCCACCAGGATGACTGGCTGGAGACGCTGGATCGCACCGTGATTGCCCAGCAACGCCAGATAGAGACGCTCGAGCGCCTCACCGCGCTGATGAGCGCGCAGCTGCGCCAATTGCGCGAATCTGGCAGTGAACGGACACAGACCGACTCACTGTCGCCTGCCGATGAGCTTCCTCCTCACTACTGAAGCGAGCACTGGCACCTGTGATCAAAACGCAGAACGGCCCCGCAGCGCATGCCACGGGGCCGTTCTTGTGCGTGCCTCCCTGACGGCTTGTCAGGAGACGCGAGCGCGGAGGGTCAGGCCATTCAGGCAGTCAGACCATCCAGATAGCGCTCGGCGTCCAGCGCCGCCATGCAGCCAGTACCGGCAGAGGTGATCGCCTGGCGATAGACGTGATCCATCACGTCACCACAGGCATAGACACCGGGGATGCTGGTCTGGGTGGCATTGCCTTCCAGGCCGGACTGGACCTTGAGATAGCCGCCCTGCATCTCCAGCTGGCCTTCGAACAGGCTGGTATTCGGACGATGGCCGATGGCGATGAACACCCCCATCGAGCTCAGCTCCTTGGTGGCGCCACTCTCGACATGACGCAGACGCACGCCGGTGACGCCGGAGTTGTCACCCAGCACCTCATCCAGCGTGTGATGCCATTCCACCGCCATGTTGCCGTTCTCGACCTTGTCGAACAGCTTGTCCTGCAGAATCTTCTCGGCGCGCAGGCTGTCGCGACGGTGCACCAGGGTGACCTTGGAGGCGATGTTGGACAGGTACAGCGCTTCCTCGACCGCGGTGTTGCCGCCACCGACCACCACGACTTCCTGATTGCGATAGAAGAAACCATCACAGGTCGCGCAGGCCGAGACGCCCTGGCCCATGAACTGCTGCTCGCTCGGCAGTCCCAGATACTGTGCACTGGCACCGGTGGCGATGATCAGTGCATCACAGCTGTAGCTGCCGTTGTCACCCTTGAGCAGGAACGGACGCTCGCCGAGAGTCACTTCGTTGATGTGATCGAACAGGACTTCGGTCTCGAAGCGCTCAGCGTGACGGCGCATGCGCTCCATCAACTCCGGTCCCTGCACGCCGGCATCATCGCCCGGCCAGTTGTCGACATCGGTGGTGGTGGTCAGCTGGCCACCCATCTGCATGCCGGTGATCAGCAGCGGCTTGAGGTTGGCACGCGCGGCATAGACGGCAGCGGTGTAACCCGCCGGGCCGGAACCGAGGATGATCAGACGTTCGTGACGGACATTGCTCATGGATGACCTCAGGACAGATGAAGGCGGAAAATTCACCAGACGCCGGGTGACGACTGATGATCTATGTACTGAGCGATGCGGACAGCGCCTGCGATCGGCATGGCTCAGGACACGGAGTGGATGGTGAACAGGGACTGCGCAGATTAGCGCAGACGCGCCGAGCTTTCAGCACTGCGCTCAGACCGGCATCGCAGAAGCTTATGACGCTAGCCTCAGATACACGGAAGCCGCCGCCAGGGGCGACGGCTTCCGGTTCGCCTGCCAGTCGAGCCACTCATGGGAGGGTGTCGAAAGGCGGACGCTCGATCAGTCAGCGATGACGCGGCTGATCGCGACCAGGCAGCGACTTACAGGCTGCTGGAGTGACCTGCCAGGTACTTGGCGACACCTTCAGCGGTGTCCTTCATGCCTTCCTGACCTTCTTCCCAGCCTGCCGGGCAGACTTCGCCGTTGGTCTGGTGGAACTGCAGGGCCTTGACCATGCGGACCATCTCGTCGACGTTGCGGCCCAGCGGCAGGTTGTTGACGACCTGGTGCTGAACGACACCGTCTTCGTCGATCAGGAAGGACGCGCGCAGTGCGACGCCAGCTTCCGGGTGCTCGACACCGAAGGCCTGCACGATTTCGTGCTTGACGTCAGCCACGATCGGGAAGCCGACTTCACCGATGCCGCCAGCGTCCGGAGAGGTCTTGCGCCATGCGTGGTGAGTGAACTGGGAATCGATGGAAACACCGATGACTTCAACGCCGAGTTCCTTGAACTTCGCCAGACGGTTGTCGTGGGCGATGATTTCAGACGGGCAAACGAAGGTGAAGTCCAGCGGCCAGAAGAACAGCACACGCAGCTTGCCGTTGGAATCAGACAGCTTGTAGTTGTCGACGATGGTACCGTCGCCCAGCACAGCTGCGGCTTCGAAATCCGGGGCCTGACGTCCGACCAATACGCTCATGGTGATCTCCTGAGAAATGATGATGGAAGGCGCAAAGCCGCCTTCGTGATGAATCGCCACACAGACTAATCGCCTCAGGTGGCAGATGCCAAATGTTTGGCGCAATCACCATCATAGAGTTTGCCTATGAAAGCTCGATGACGATGCCTGCTGCGCCGGAATCATAAGTGACCTCTGAAACAGAATACAGTATCTCCTGTGCACTGCTCGGGATTCTCGCTCTTGCGGCGCGATTCGGGGCAGATGCGCTGAATCAGGGCACCTGAGATCGCGTCTGAGATCGCCCCCCGAGGTCAGAGCACGTCATCGTCCTGGCCGATATCCAGGCCGTCCAGCTCACCACTGGCGGGGTCCACCTGCTGGCGCACCTGAATCGGCTGACAGCAGCGCTCGCAGTCGATGATGTTGGTCAGACTGCCCTCGTCCAGATCCAGGAACACCGTGAAGGGCGTGTCACAGTAGGGGCAGTTGATTTCCGCCTCATGCAGCGCCTCACTGGTCACACCTTCATGCTTGTCCTCGAGCAGCTCATGTCCCGGCCACTCATCGGACTGCCCCGAGGAATGCTCCGCCAGCCACTGCTCGACGGCAGCATCCAGTACCTCGTCATCTTCCGGCAACTCACCCGGCTCACGCCCTTGATCACTCATGCCAACCTCCGTCATGTCATGTGAGAGATGCGATTGATCGCGGCGAAGGCCTTGCCAGCGGCTGACAGTCCACGAGCCATGAGCGCCATGCTCACCTCCCTCACGATGTCTCTCATCCGTCTCTATGGCAGCGAACGCGACGCGGGGTTCCTCACTGCGCACTATCCTCAAGCAAGCAGGCGCTTGAATTCCGGTCAGATGATGACCATAGCCTTATATAGGCAGTATCCCGCGATTTGGCAGTCGCTCTCAGGCGACGCGTCGCAGCCGGCCAAGGCACCTGACGCACCTGTTGGATGACACATCAGCAGTCTGGCCGGTGAAGACAACGACAAGGAGGAGAATCATGGGTTCCCAGCGCTCTCAGTCACTGGATTCGCTCAATACCCTCTCCGAACTGCAGGTCGGAGACAGGCAATATTACTACTACTCGCTCAAGAAGGCCGCCGAGTCGCTTGGCGACCTGACGCGACTGCCCTTCACGCTCAAGGTGTTGCTGGAGAACCAGCTGCGCTTCGAGGATGGTGACACTGCCACCAAGGACGACATCAAGGCGCTGGCCGACTGGCAGAAGACCGCCTCCAGCACTCATGAGATCGGTTATCGCCCGGCCCGGGTGCTGATGCAGGATTTCACCGGTGTGCCCGGCGTCGTCGACCTGGCCTCCATGCGTGACGCCGTCAAGACACTGGGCGCGAACCCCGAGAAGGTCAATCCGCTGACCCCGGTGGATCTGGTCATCGACCACTCGGTGATGGTGGATCACTACGGCGACCCAAGCGCCTTCAAGGACAACGTGCGTATCGAGATGGAGCGCAACCGCGAGCGTTACGAGTTTCTGCGCTGGGGCCAGCAGGCCTTCGACAACTTCTCCGTCGTCCCGCCGGGTACCGGCATCTGTCACCAGGTGAATCTCGAGTACCTGGGGCGCGCCGTCTTCACCCGCGAGGAAGATGGCAAGACGCTCGCCTACCCTGACACCCTGGTCGGCACCGACTCCCACACCACCATGATCAATGGCCTGGGCGTGCTGGGCTGGGGTGTCGGCGGGATCGAGGCGGAAGCCGCGATGCTCGGCCAGCCGGTCTCGATGCTGATTCCGGAAGTGGTCGGCTTCAAGCTGACCGGCAAGCTCAACGAAGGCATCACCGCGACGGACCTGGTACTGACCGTCACCCAGATGCTGAGAAGCCGTGGCGTGGTCGGCAAGTTCGTCGAGTTCTACGGTGATGGCCTGGACGACCTGCCACTGGCGGACCGCGCGACCATCGCCAACATGGCGCCGGAATATGGTGCCACCTGCGGCTTCTTCCCGCTGGATGACGAGACGCTCAACTACATGCGTCTGTCCGGCCGCTCCGATGAACAGGTCGCGCTGGTCGAAGCCTATGCCAAGGAGCAGGGTCTGTGGCGTGAGCCGGGCCATGAGCCGATCTTCTCCGACACCCTGGAGCTGGACATGGGTGAGGTCGTCGCCTCTCTGGCCGGCCCCAAGCGTCCGCAGGATCGCGTCGCGCTCACCGACATCAAGCAGACCTTCGAGAAGATCCTCGATGACCAGCTGGGTCAGATTCCCGCGGTCGAGGACGGCAAATGGCTGTCCGAGGGTGGCCAGACCGCCGTCGATGTCGAGCAGAGCTACGAGAAGGATACCGACTACAGCGAGCTGGACGGCGAGACCTTCCGTCTCGATCACGGGGACGTGGTCATCGCCGCCATCACGTCCTGCACCAACACCTCCAACCCCAGCGTGATGCTGGCGGCAGGCCTGGTGGCCCGCAAGGCGCGCGAGAAAGGCCTGCGCACCAAGCCATGGGTCAAGACCTCTCTGGCACCGGGTTCCAAGGTCGTCACCGACTATCTCGCCTCGGCGGGGGTTCAGGATGACCTCAACGAGCTGGGCTTCAATCTGGTCGGTTATGGCTGCACGACCTGCATCGGCAACTCCGGCCCGCTGCCGGACCCTGTCGAAGCCGCCATCAACGAGCGTGACCTGACGGTCGCCTCGGTGCTGTCGGGCAACCGCAACTTCGAGGGTCGCGTGCATCCCAACGTCCGCACCAACTGGCTGGCGTCACCGCCCCTGGTGGTGGCCTACGCCCTCGCCGGCACCGTGCGCACCGACCTCTCCAAGGAGCCGCTGGGCAAGGACAACGACGGCAACGATGTCTTCCTCAAGGACATCTGGCCCACCCAGGCGGAAATCGCCACGGCCGTCGAACAGGTACGCACCGAGATGTACCGCAAGGAGTACGCTGAAGTCTTCGACGGCGACGAGACCTGGCAGGCCATCGAGGTACCGGAAGCCGAGGTGTATGAGTGGAAGGATTCCACCTACATCCAGCATCCGCCGTTCTTCGAAGGCATGGAGCGCGAGCCAAAGGCCGTGCAGGACGTCGAGAACGCTCGCGTGCTGGCCATGCTCGGCGACTCGGTGACCACTGACCACATCTCACCGGCCGGTGCCATCAAGCCGGACAGCCCGGCGGGTCGCTACCTCAAGGAGAACGGTGTCGAGGTCAAGGACTTCAACTCCTATGGCTCACGTCGCGGCAACCATGAGGTGATGATGCGCGGCACCTTCGCCAACGTGCGTATCCGCAACGAGATGCTCGATGGCGTCGAGGGCGGCGAGACACGCCACGTGCCCTCCGGCGAGCAGATGGCCATCTACGATGCCGCCATGAAGTATGCCGAGGAAGGCACGCCACTGGTGGTGGTCGCGGGCAAGGAGTACGGCACCGGCTCCTCACGTGACTGGGCCGCCAAGGGCACCCTGCTGCTGGGCGTACGTGCGGTGATTGCCGAGTCCTATGAGCGCATCCACCGCTCCAACCTGATCGGCATGGGCGTGGTGCCGCTGCAGTTCCCTGAAGGCGAGAGTCGCCAGTCTCTCGGCCTGACCGGTGATGAGGAAATCAGCATCAGCGGTCTGAATGACCTGACGGCCGGCGGCAAGGTCCAGGTCACCTTCAAGAGCGACAAGGGTGCGCAGAAGATCGAGGCGCTGTGCCGCATCGATACCGACAACGAGCTGGAGTACTACCGCCACGGCGGCATCCTCCACTACGTGCTGCGCGGCATGCTGTAACCCGCCAGCCGCTGACCGCAGCGCTGACCGCAATACAAAAGCCCCCGCAGGCATGGCCTGCGGGGGCTTCTTCATTTGCACACTCTGTTTCAGGCAACCTGTTTCAGGCAATCTACTTCATGCGCTCACTGACGGCGCAGGCGCGATCAGAACGCCTTGCGACGGTAGGCGCGGTAACGCGGCTGCCAGAAGTTCTTCTCGATGTTGGCCTGGATGATCTCATCGCTGGAGGTCAGCGCCACGCCGTCGGCCTGAGCCTGACGTGCTACATCGAAGGCGATCTGACGGCTGATGTCCTGGATGTCGCCCAGTGACGGCAGCAGCGCGCCCTCGCCCTTCAGGACGATCGGGGCGTTGTTGGCCAGCGCATTGGCCGCGGCCATCAGCATGTTGTCGGTGATGCGTGAGGCGCTGGATGCCAGCACACCCAGACCGATGCCCGGGAAGATGTAGGCATTGTTGCACTGGGCAATCGCGTGGGTGTGGCCGTTGTGCTCGACCGGCGCGAACGGGCTGCCGGTGGCAACCAGTGCCTTGCCGTCGGTCCACTCGATGACTTCCGCCGGTGTCGCTTCGACGCGTGAGGTCGGGTTGGACAGCGGCATCACCAGCGGGCTCTCGCAACCGGCCTGCACGGCACGGATCACGTCTTCGCTGAACAGGCCACGCTGGCCGGATACACCGATCAGCACGCTCGGCCTGGCGGCCTTGACCACATCCAGCAGGCCGCGGTCACCAAAGTCGGCCACGCTTTCGACGTCGTGAGCCAGACGGCTCTGGAAGTCGTAGAGGCCTTCCATGTCGCTGGTCAGCAGGCCGAAGCGATCGACCATGAAGACACGCTTGCGGGCCTCGGCCTCGTCCATGCCTTCCTTGACCATCGCCACCACGATCATCTCGGCGATGCCACAACCGGCGCTGCCGGCACCCAGGAAGGTCACGCGCTGATCGGAGAGCTTCTCGCCCTTGGCCTTGCAGGCCGCCATCAGGGTCGCGACCACGACGGAGGCGGTGCCCTGGATGTCGTCGTTGAAGCAGCAGACTTCATCGCGGTAACGCTCGAGCAGCGGCATGGCGTTGGCCTGCGCGAAGTCCTCGAACTGGATCATGGCCTTCGGCCAGCGACGCTTCACGGCAGTGATGAACTCGGCCACGAAGGCGTTGTAGTCATCACCGGTGACGCGCTCGTGACGCCAGCCCATGTAGCGCGGGTCGTCGAGCAGCTTCTGGTTGTTGGTGCCCAGATCCAGCGAGATCGGCAGGGTGTAGGCCGGGCTGATGCCGCCACAGGCGGTGTACAGCGACAGCTTGCCGATGGGGATGCCCATGCCGCCGATGCCCTGATCGCCCAGCCCCAGGATACGCTCGCCATCGGTGACGACGATGACCTTGACGTTGTCCTTGGTCGCGGAGCGCAGGATGTCATCCATGTGCTCGCGGTCCGGGTAGGAGATGAACAGGCCGCGGTGGTTGCGGTAGATGTTGGAGAACTCCTCGCACGCCTGACCGACGGTCGGGGTGTAGATGATCGGCATCATCTCCTCGAGGTGCTCCTCGATCACGCGGAAGAACAGGGTCTCGTTGTCGTCCTGCACCGAGCGCAACAGGATGTGCTTGTCGAGGTCGGTGGCGCACTGCTGATACTGGCTGTAGACGCGCGCGACCTGCTCTTCGATGCTCTCGACATTCTGCGGCAGCAGGCCCATCAGATTGAAGCTGACACGCTCCTCGAGGCTGAAGGCGCTGCCCTTGTTGAGCAGCGGCATCTCGAGCAGGCTCGGGCCGGCGTAGGGAACGTACAGGGCGCGCTTGGAAGTATCCGTCATGGCGAGACTCTTGAATCAGTGGGGACGACCTCACGCTCGGCAAGCTTCTGGCATGCCGGCAGACACGCGCAGCATGCCCGCTGAAGCACCGCAGAAGACCTGCTGGCAACCGGGCGTCCGAGGGACCTTTCGACGTGCAGTTTCCACGTGCGAACAAGGCATGATGATAGCACGCGCAGTGCTATCTCCGGCAGCCTGTGCAGGGTCGGCGTGCGTTGCGCAGACAAGGGTGCTGCATGACGAGAAACGCCCCGCTCATCCCCCTGACGGGGAAGGAGCGAGGCGTTCTCGGTCACGTGCGGGGAATGGCTCAGGCCAGATCGGCACGCGATGCCGGCTTGCGCGGCGCAAGCGCGAAGAACGGGCGCAGCTTCACGCCCAGCATGTTGCCGGCGAAGGCCATCACCAGCCACAGCCAGCCATGCAGGCTGCCGGAGGAGATGCCACCGAAGTAGGCACCGATGTTGCAGCCGAAGGCCAGGCGCGCACCATAGCCCAGCAGCAGACCACCCAGCACGGCAGCCACCACCGAGCGCAGCGGAATGTTCCACTTCGGCGCGAACTTGCCGGCCAGCAGTGCCGCCGCCAGCGCCCCCACCACGATACCGATGTTCATCACCGTGGTGATGTCTTGATAGAGCGGTGCAGCCAGTGCCTTGGCATTGCCCGCCGCCTGCCAGTAGCCCCAGTCACTGACATCGAAGCCCAGCGCGGTGTAGGCCTTGGTGCCCCACAGCGCGAAGGCCGAGGTGATGCCCCACGGGCGACCGGCCAGCGCCAGCGTCACGAAGTTGAGCAGCGCCAGCGCCACGGCACCCGCCAGCAGCGGCCAGGGACCACGCAGAAAGCGTGACAGACCACGCGGCTGACTGTCGGTCACGGTGGCCTTCTCGAGCTCACCGTGACGGCGCTTCTCCAGCGTGCGTGTCACCACCACGATGATGGCGAACAGCACCAGGCTGACGATGATGCCACCCAGCGCGCCGAAGCTGTCCACCAGCGAGACGGCGGGCAGCGACGGCAGGCTCTGCCACCAGCTGAAGTGCGCGGTGCCGATCACCGAGCCGACGCAGAAGAAGATCAGGGTGATCACCATGCGCGCATTGCCGCCACCGACGGTGAACAGCGTGCCCGAGGCGCAGCCGCCGCCCAGCTGCATGCCGAGCCCGAACAGGAAGGCACCGACCACCACCGAGATACCCAGCGGCGAGACGAAGCCGGAGACCTCCTGCCCCCACAGGCTGCCCGAGGCCAATACCGGGAAGAACAGCACCACGGCGATCGCCAGCATCAGCATCTGGGCACGCAGGCCGCGTCCTCGGCGCTCGGTGATGAAGACTCGCCAGGCGGAGGTGAAGCCGAAGGCCGCGTGGTAGAGCACCACGCCCAGCGCGCCCCCCACCAGCAGCAGCAAGCCCTGGCGCCAGCCGGACACCATCCCCAGCAGGATGGCAGCCACCACCAGCAAGCCTCCGGCCAGAATGGCCTTCGGGTTGATGGCGGTCGTCGGCAGGCCGGACTGGCTGGCCTTGCCGGGTATCGCATCGTGACTCATGTCTTGCTCCTTGAACGAAGTCGTCATGTCGCGTTCATCAATGCGGCAAGCCTAACGCGTTGCCTTATAGCTGTGAACGAATTTTCAGCACGCCATCCATTCCGCCATGGAATATAAGTCACCCCCGTCAGCTCACCTCCCAGACGACGACGCCCGCCATCGAAAGCGATGGCGGGCGTCTGGTGCCGGGCTGTGCGGGGTGTCCTCGAGATTACACGAAGTTGCCCAGACCGACGGCACGACGCAGGCGCTCCATCATCGGCGCGGCCTCATCGCGCGCACGCTCGGCACCACGCTTGAGGATGGCTTCGACATGTGCCGGATCTTCCATCAGCTCGACGTAACGCTCACGCGGCGCCTTGAGATGGTCGTTCAGGTATTCGAACAGCTGATTCTTGGCATCGCCCCAGCCAATGCCGGCGGCGTACTGCTCACGCATGGCGGCGACTTCCGCCTCGGTGGCGAAGGCTGAATAGATCTGGAACAGCGAACAGGTATCCGGGTCCTTCGGCTCCCCCGGCTCCAGCGAATTGGTCTTGATCTTGCGCACGCTCTTGAGCAGCTGCTTCTCGGTGCCGAACAGCGGAATGGTGTTGTTGTAGCTCTTGGACATCTTGCGGCCATCGAGGCCCAGCAGCAGCTGGGATTTCTCGTCGGTCACCGCCTCGGGCATGGTGAAGTAGTTGCCCTTGAAGAGGTGGTTGAAGCGCCCGGCCATATCGCGCGCCATCTCGATATGCTGGATCTGGTCACGCCCCACCGGCACCTTGTGGGCATTGAACATCAGGATGTCCGCCGCCATCAGCACCGGATAGCTGAACAGACCCATGCTGATGCCGCGATCGAGATCCTCGATACCGCTCTCTTCATTCTCGGCCACGGCGCCCTTGTAGGCATGCGCACGGTTCATCAGGCCCTTGGCGCAGACACAGTTGAGCAACCACATCAGCTCCGGAATCTCCGGCACATCCGACTGGCGATAGAAGATGGCGTTGTCGGTGTCCAGCCCCAGCGCCAGCCAGGTGGCGGCGATCTCACGGCGGGATTCCTGCACGCGCTTCGGGTCCTGACACTTGATCAGAGCATGGAAATCGGCGAGGAAATAGAAGGACTGGACCGTCGGGTCCTGGCTGGCCTCGATGGCGGGCTTGATGGCGCCGACATAGTTGCCGAGGTGAGGGGTGCCGGTGGTCGTGATGCCGGTAAGAACGCGGGTCTTGGTCATGGATGCACTTCTTGGGCGTCTGAGTCGGGGAGCGTGCCACTTGGCGGGACCTGCTCACAATGAATCACGACAGGGCACGACGGCGCGCATCACGATGCGATGAACCCGCCATGTCCTGCCGCTGCATTGCGCTCATCTTACCCTGAGGGGCATGGCCTTCGTAAGGGCCGGACAGACGACCAGCGCCCCATGCACGCCATGTACCCGCCGGCAGGTGTCAGCCCTTTGCCAGGGCATCTTCCAGCGAGATCACCGGCATGCCGAAGGCAGCGCCGACTTCCGCAATCGTCAGCTGGCCGGCATGCACGTTGAGGCCTGCCGCGAAGTGACGATCTTCCCGCAATACCTTGCGATAGCCGCCATTGGCGAGCTTCACCACATAAGGCAGCGTCGCGCTGGTAAGTGCCTGGGTCGAGGTACGTGCCACGGCCCCCGGCATGTTGGCCACGCAATAATGCACGACACCATCGACGAGATAGGTCGGTTCCGCATGGGTCGTGGCGCGACTGGTCTCGAAACATCCGCCCTGGTCGATCGCGACATCCACCAGCACCGCACCGGGCATCATGTTGCGCAGATGCTCGCGACGGATCAGCTTGGGAGCCGCGGCACCGGGCACGAGCACGGCCCCGATGATCAATGCCGAATGGCGTACCGCCTCATCCAGCGCCTCGGATGTCGAATAGACCGTACGAATCTGTCCCTGATAGCGGTGATCCAGCGTCTCGAGGCGGTTCAATGACGTATCGAGAATCACCACCTCGGCGCCCAGCCCCAGCGCCATGCGCGCCGCGTTCTCCCCCACCACGCCGCCGCCGATCACCGTGACCCGCGCCGGTGGCACGCCAGGCACACCGGGCAACAGCACCCCCATCCCGCCTTGCGCCTTCTCCAGCGCATGCGCGCCGGCCTGGATCGCCATGCGCCCGGCAACGCGACTCATGGGCGCCAGCAGCGGCAGACCACCGGCGGTGTCGGTGATGGTCTCGTAGGCAATCGCGGTCACCCCGCTATCCAGCAGGCTTTCGGTCAGCTCACGGGCGGCGGCCAGATGCAGGTAGGTGAACAATGTCTGGCCGCTGGTGAGACGTGCCACCTCGGCCGGCTGAGGCTCCTTGACCTTGAGTATCAGCTCGGCCTCACGAAAGACCTGCTCGACATCCGATTCAAGACGAGCCCCGACCCCCTGGTACTCGGCGTCACTGAACCCACTGCCCTCACCCGCACCACGCTCGACGATGACGTCATGGCCATGGGCAATCAGCTCTCGCACCCCGGCGGGCGTCAGAGCGACACGGTATTCGTGGTTCTTGATTTCCTTCGGCACGGCGATCTGCATGACGAGCTCCTTGCACTGCTGGCGGAATACGGCGATGTCATCTCGACACCTCCTACAAGCACAGCAGACTCGTCAGCGTCGCGCCAATCAGATGCCAGCAAGATTCACCAAAACACGACAGCAATGCAGTGGAATGCAGGGAATCATCGTTGGCTGACAGCATCCTCGCTCACCAGCGCCGCCGAATAGCATTCACGGTAAGCCTCGGGCATGCGTCTGGCTCGCCCACTCGAGAGTTCGATGCAGACGAAGCGCGTGCGCGCCTCCAACAGCGTCAGGCCATCCGAGCAACGACGCAGCTGAAAGCGGCGCGTCAGGCTCAGGCGGCCATCGCACGCCACCAGCCAGGTGGCCAGCATCAGCGAATCGCCAAGCCGTGCGCTGGCCAGATAGTCGATCTCGTGACGATGCACCGCCATGCCACGATCCTGGGCACGATAGTGTTCAAGGCCCAGCCCCAACGCTTCGGAATGCGCCCAGCTGATTCTCTCCAGCCAGCGCACGTATTCGGCATTGTTGACATGGCCATAGCCATCCAGCGCCTCGACACTTACCGCGATCGGCAGCAGGAAGGGAGACGGCAGCGCCCACCCTTCACAGGTTTCCCGCAAGGGGGCCGTGTTGCCGATGACGGTCTCCGATGCCTGTACGTCCGTCATGCCACGAACTCCGTGTCGTCATCCTGCTCGCGGGGCCCTGCATCATCACGCATGGGCGCACTGGCACCGCAGGACCAGCATTCACTGAAGCTGCCTTCGAGGCGCTCCCCGCAGGCGCACTGCCAATCCGGCTGCGCAGGCGCGGCCTCGATATGCGCCAGCAGCTGGCGAGCGCGGGCGAGATTGTGCTCGGCAACCCACAATTGCGGCTCGCAATCGTTGACGGGCAACTCCCCGGCTGCCGAACCCAGCAGACGGTTGCGCAGCTCGCACGGGATACCTTCGCTTTCCAGAAGGTTGCGCCAGTGATCCAGCAGCACGAGATTGTGATGGGATGTCAGTCGTCGATACATGCCGTCAGACTATCAGAGTCCGGGCGCTACGGAAGCCATCAACGACAACGCCGCCCCAAAGGGCGGCGTTGTCGTTCGTGCCAAAGGACACGTTCATCGCTCGCGATCCCGATCGCGACCCGAGACTCGATCTCAGTCGCGATAGACCCGCACACCGAGCGCCTTGAGGTAGGAGGTCTCGGGGATGGACGGGTGCACCGGGTGGTCGCTGGCCTGATGGCCCTGGAAGATGACCTGACCGTGGCGGTCCTGGTGACGCACGGCGCCGCGCACCACATCCATCAGGCGCTCCGGCGCCAGATGCATGGAGCAGGAGCCGGACATCAGCAGACCGTCGCGGCCCAGCAGGCGCATGGCTTCACGGTTGAGGCGTGCATAGGCACGCTCACCATTGGTGATGTCCTTGCGCTTGCGGATGAAGGCGGGCGGATCCGCGATGATGACGTCGAACTGCTCGCCTTCCGCGCGCAGGGCCGTCAGTGCCTCGAAGACATCCGACTCCGCGATGGAGACGCGATCCTCGACACCGTTGAGCACGGCGTTGCCCGAGACTCGCTCAAGTGCCGCACCGGAGGCGTCGACACACAGCACTTCGCTGGCGCCATGCGCCGCCGCCTGCACCCCCCAGCCACCGACGTAGCTGAACAGGTCCAGCACGCGCTTGCCTGCCACCTGACGATTCAGCCAGGCACGGTTGTCGCGGTGATCATAGAACCAGCCGGTCTTCTGGCCATCCAGTACCGGCGCGCTGAACTGGACACCATTCTCTTCCAGCAGCACGCTTTCCGGCAGCTCGCCATAGACGACTTCGACGTTGCGCTCGAGCTGTTCCTGACGGCGACCGCTGGAATCGTTCTTGAACACGATGGCGGTCGGCTTGACGACCTTCAAGAGCGCATCGACGATCACTTCCGCCAGACGCTCCATGCCGAAGGTGTTGAGCTGGCAGACCAGCACGTCGCCGAAGCGATCGACGATCAGACCCGGCAGCAGGTCGCCCTCGCCGTGGACCAGACGGTAGAACGGCTTGTCATAGAGGCTCTCGCGCAGCGACAGCGCCTGGTTGAAGCGATGCACCAGCAGCGAGCGGTCCAGACGCTGTTCCGGGTTGCGCGAGACGATACGCGCGCAGATCAGCGAGTTCGGGTTGACGTAGGCAACGCCCATCGCGCGGCCGTTGCTGGCCTCGATGATCGCCTGGGCGCCCGGTTCGAAGTTCTTGAGCGGCGTCGCGACGGTATCGACTTCATTGGAGTACAGCCACAGATGGCCAGCCTTGAGGCGGCGATCAGCATTCTTCTTCAGGCGCAGACGTTCAGTCACGGGAATCATCCATAAGACAGGGAAAGGGACAGGACGACGACAGGGCGCGCCCGAATGGGGCCATTCTAGTCGTCATGGCGGCCCCGGTCACGGAGCCTCCGGTCAAGTGATCATCAAGGGCCAGCGAGACATGTCTGACCCGTGCCGGCACGAACGGCACTAGCTCTGGCAATGAGGGCAGAAGCAGCTGGCACGCTGCCCGAGCACCAAGCTCATGATCTCATGGCCACACTCACGGCAGGGCTCGCCCCCTCGCCCATAGACGTTGAGGCGCTGGGCGAAGTAGCCGGGCTTGCCATCACCACCGACGAAATCACGCAAGGTGGTACCGCCTTGCTCGATGGCAGCCGCCAGCACGCTGCGCGAGGCCTCGGCGAGGCGCTCATATTCCTCCAGAGAGGTCTCCCCCGCCGGACGACGCGGGTCGATGCCAGCCATGAAGAGCGCCTCACTGGCGTAGATGTTGCCCACGCCGACCACATTGGCGTTGTCCATCAGGAAAGGCTTGATCGCCACGCGTCGCTTGCGCGAGCGCGCGAAGAGAAGCTCACCGGTGAAGGCGTCCGACAAGGGCTCCGGCCCGAGCCTCGCCAGACGTGTGTCAGCGTGCGGGTCACCGCGCACGAAGTCGACGAAACCGAAGCGACGCGGGTCGTGATAGCGCAACACCTGGCCATTGCCCAGCACTACATCGACATGGTCATGCGTACGGGGCGGCGTGCCGAGGGGTACCAGCCTCAGACTGCCGGACATGCCCAGATGCCAGAGCAGGTGGCCATCGGCGATCGGCAACAGCAGGTACTTGGCACGGCGCGAGAGCTCACCAAAACGCTGCCCCACCAGCCACTCCGCCAGCTCACTCGGTACTGGCGTGCGCAGCCGTGGCTGACGCACGATCACCTCGGTGACCTCCTGGCCCTCGACCAATGGTGCGATACCACGGCGAGTCGTCTCGACTTCCGGTAATTCGGGCATGCTTCCTCCTCGACTGACCGCCAGACGCACAACAGGGTGACGACAGAAGCCGCCACCCTGTTGCAGGATGCCGGAACTCCGACATCCAGATACTCGAAAACCCGGTCAGGACCGGGTTTTCGAGGGTTCCGACAGCACGCTGGCGGGAGACAAGATCACTTGATCTTGGCTTCCTTGTACATCACGTGCTTGCGAACGACCGGATCGTACTTCTTGAATTCAAGCTTGTCCGGAGTGTTACGCTTGTTCTTGTCGGTGGTGTAGAAGTGGCCAGTACCGGCACTTGACACCAACTTGATCTTGTCACGCATTTTCAGTTTCCTTCCACAGTCGCATTCACCGAACGATTGAGAGCGTTGCCCTCGGCTCGGTTGCCATTGCTACAGGGGCTGTCTTCTAGTGTTTAGAAGCGCTCGCCACGTGCAGTGAGGTCCTTGAGGACTTCGTCGATACCCTTCTTGTCGATGATGCGCATGCCCTTGGTAGAGACGCGCAGCTTGACGAAGCGCTGCTGGGATTCAACCCAGAAACGGTGGGTGTGCAGGTTCGGCAGGAACCGGCGACGAGTCTTGCGCTGGGAGTGAGAAACGTTGTTACCAGTCACCGGGCGCTTGCCGGTAACCTGACATACTTTGGACATTGGAGCCTCCAACCGCTGCGTTGGCTAAGTTGTTCAAAACCTGTCGGGCAAACCGGAAGTGGCAGGCGCCGCCTCATGCCCTGATTTCAAAGTGTGTTACGTCCATTCCGGAAGACAAGCTTCAGGGTACTGGAACGTGCAGGCGCAGCATTTTACCCGAAGAGGAACGCGAAAGCACGCCCAAGACGGATTTTTTTCGCCAACACGCTTCGCCCGAGCTGTCACATCGGTACAGACGCTTGCTTAGCCAGACGCTTCACTCAGCCAATGTCGGCCAGAGTGGTCGCGAATTCTGTGGTGGGTGGTACGGGAGGCGCAACATTACCACAATCGACGCCCTGTTTTGCAATCCCTGTCACCCGGCAGGCCCGACAATTGACCAGACCGGACATCCGCAGGGCGCCTCCTTCCCATCCGCTCCTTCTTCTTCCTTCTCTTCCCCCCTGCTCTCGTCTCAGCGCCTTGTCGAAAGAGGTCGCACAAGACCGAGGCGATGCCTGGCTCACAACCAGCCACGCTCGGCGAAGGAGATCACCTCGCCGTCCCCCACCACGAAGTGATCCAGCACCCGGATATCGAAAAGTCCCAACGCCTCTTCCAGGCGCTGGGTGATACGACGATCGGCATCACTGGGCTCCGCCACTCCGGAGGGATGGTTGTGGGCGAGTATCAAGGCACCCGCGTTGAGCGCCAGCGCCCGCTTGACCACTTCACGCGGATAGACGGCAGCAGCATCCAGCGTGCCGGTGAAGAGTGTCTCGAAGCGAATGACGCGATGCTGACTATCCAGGAAGAGTGCGGCGAAGACCTCATGTGGCAGATCACGCAGATGAGAGGAGAGGTAGCGCCGTACCAGCAGCGGTGAGGTCAATGCCGCCCCGCGCATCAACAGGCTTTCCAGATGTCGACGGGACAGCTCCAGCGACGCCTGCAACTGTACGTACTTGGCATCTCCCAGGCCTCGCGCGGCACAGAAATCCTGCTGACTGGCTTCCAGCAGTGGGCGCAGCCCGCCGAAGGTGGTCAACAGGTCGCGCGCCAGGTCCACCGCCGAACGTCCCTTGATTCCCACTCGCAGGAAGATTGCCAGCAACTCGGCATCTGACAGCGCAGCAGCCCCCGATGACAGAAGCTTCTCACGGGGCCGCTCCCCGATTGGCCACTCCCTGATGCCCATGCACATTCTCCTCTCGTGACAGTGATGCTGACATCCGGCGCGCCACGAGAGTGGCCACGCCTGCCTCAGGGCAGGCCCACCGACACGCCAAGGAGCATGACGCGACATCAGCATTTGGACTGAGAAGCGTGGTCTTCGCCCGTCACTGCCGCCAGCGTCACTCTCAACGCTTGCATGCCTGGCGCGCTTTCTGGCTGGCTGAGCCTTTCTGGTTCGCGGCTCATCGTGCCGCGACAGGTCAGTGTCCGCACCCGCGACAGACGGCGTGCCCGGCCAGCGACGCTACGCAAGGTTGCATCACGGTGATATGGTAGAGGCGAACGCGAGAGCTTTGACATTGACGGATCAGGGATGCAGGACACCATGCACTCACTCGCCGGACGGCGCATTCTGCTGGGCATCAGCGGCGGTATCGCAGCGTACAAGGCGGCGCTCATCACTCGTCTGCTGAAAAAGGCCGGGTGCGAGGTACGCGTCGCCATGACCGAAGGTGCCCAGGCCTTCATCACGCCGTTGACCCTGCAGGCGCTGTCGGGCAATCCCGTGCATACCTCGCTGCTCGATCCTGAGGCAGAGGCCGGCATGGGACATATCGAGCTGGCGCGCTGGGCGGAGGTCATTCTCATCGCCCCCGCCACTGCCGACCTCATGGCCCGCCTGGCCCATGGCCGTGCCGATGATCTGATCACTACCCTGTGCCTGGCCAACAACGCACGCTGGGTCGTGGTCCCGGCGATGAATCAGGCGATGTGGGCGCACCCTGCCACCCAGCGCAACGCCCGGCAGCTCAGTGCCGATGGCTGGACGCTGCTCGGCCCGGCCAGCGGCGAACAGGCGTGTGGCGACGTGGGAGCCGGGCGCATGCTCGAGCCAGAAGAGATCGTCGCCGGTCTGAGCGCGCTGCTCGACGAGGGCGAGCCGGCACCATTGCCGGCAGCGGGCCTGACCATCACCATCACCGCCGGTCCGACCCGGGAAGCGCTGGATCCGGTGCGCTATCTGAGCAATCACAGCTCCGGAAAGATGGGGTATGCCCTGGCCAGCGAAGCCGCGGCACTGGGCGCAAGAGTTCGCCTGATCAGTGGGCCTGTCGCCCTACCCACACCGCCTGGCGTCGAGCGCATCGATGTCGAGTCAGCCTTGCAGATGCAAGACGCTGCCGAAGCGGCGCTGCAGGATAGCCAGGTCTTCATCGGCTGCGCCGCCGTCGCCGACTTCCGACCTGCCGCTGTCGCCGAGCACAAGCTCAAGAAGCAGGTCGGCGAAGAACAGATGCAGGTCCATCTGATCCGCAACCCCGATATCATTGCCGGCATTGCCGAGCAGAGTCAGGCGCGGCGCGCCAACGGACAGCCCGCTCCGCTGGTGGTCGGCTTCGCCGCCGAGACTCGCGATGTCCTTCGCTATGCCCGCGACAAGCTGACACGCAAGCGTCTCGACATGATCGTGGCCAATGACGTCAGCACCCCGGGACTGGGGTTCGGCAGTGACAGCAATGCCGCCACCCTGGTGTGGCGACACCCCGGCCAGGCAAATGACAGACTGCATGAACAGGCCATCGCGGCCTGCCCCAAGATTGCGCTGGCGCGTGCGATTCTCGAGCGCGCACTGGCACTGCATCAAGACGGCGCCCTCCATGGCGCCGCCAATTTGAACATGGCGACCTCCGCCATCGATGACCAGGAAACACCTTAGATGACCCGCCCCCGGCTCGAACTCAAGATCCTCGACGAGCGCGTTCGCGATTACCCGCTACCCCACCATGCGACTCCCGGCAGTGCCGGCATGGACCTGCGCGCACTGCTGGATGCCCCGCTGACACTGGCCCCGGGCGCCTGTGAGCTGGTGCGTACCGGCCTGGCGATCCATATCGCCGACCCCGCGCTGGCCGGCATGATCCTGCCGCGCTCCGGCCTGGGGCATAAACACGGCATCGTGCTGGGCAATCTGGTCGGTCTGATCGATTCCGACTACCAGGGCGAACTGATGATCTCGGTCTGGAACCGCGGCGACAGCGAGTTCGTGCTGGAACCCGGTGAGCGACTGGCACAGTACGTGCTAGTCCCGGTAGTACAAGCCGAACTGGTCGAGGTCACGGAATTCGAGACCAGCCAGCGCGGTGAAGGCGGCTTTGGCCATTCTGGTCGTCATTGACGGGTCGTCACTGACAGCACATTGCAGACGACTCGCCACCGAAACCCGACAGCGCTCCGTGACAGATGGAACCGCTTGCTAGCCGCACCCGTCGGCATGCCGCGATAGTGTTCGCACGGCATGCCGGCCATGACTTCTCACGATTGATTCAACCGACAGGGATGCACCATGAGTCAGGTACCCGCTTCAATTTTTCGCGCCTACGACATCCGTGGCATCGTGGATGAGACCCTCACCGAAGACGGCGTGCGCGCCATCGGCCAATCCATTGGTAGCGAAGCCGCGGCACGCGGTGAGTCCACCGTCGTGGTCGCCCGCGATGGTCGCCTCTCCGGACCGCGCCTGTCCAAGGCGCTGATTGCCGGCCTGCGCGATGCCGGCCGTGATGTCATCGACATCGGCATGGTGCCGACTCCGGTGCTCTACTACGCCACCAACATCCTGGAAGGCACCCGCTCCGGCGTGATGCTGACCGGCAGCCACAACCCGGCCAACTACAACGGTCTGAAGATCGTGCTGGCGGGTGAGACCCTGTCCGGCGACACCATCACCGACCTTTATCGCCGCCTGCAGGAAGGCGATCTGGCGCAAGGCGAAGGTAGCCTGCGTGAAGAAGACGTGCGCGAACGCTACCTGGATCAGATTACCGGCGACGTGGTCGTCAAGCGTCCGCTCAAGGCAGTGGTCGATTGCGGCAATGGCGTGGCCGGTGAGCTGGGCCCGGAGCTGATCCGTCGCCTCGGTGTCGAGACCATCCCGCTGTTCGAGGAGATCGATGGCAACTTCCCGAACCATCACCCGGACCCGGGCAAGCCGGAAAACCTGCAGGACCTGATCAGAACCATGCAGGAAACCGGCGCGGATATCGGTCTGGCCTTCGATGGCGACGGCGATCGCCTCGGCGTCGTCACGCCCAAGGGCGAGATCCTGTATCCCGACCGTCTGATGATGGCACTGTCGGAAGACCTCATCGAACGTGTACCGGGCGCGCGCATCATCTTCGACGTCAAGTGCACCGGCAACCTGGCCACCGTGATCGAGAAGGCGGGGGGCACACCGGAAATGTGGCGCACCGGCCACTCCCTGATCAAGGCGCGCATGAAGGAAACCGGCGCGGCCCTGGCCGGCGAGATGAGCGGCCATATCTTCTTCAAGGAGCGCTGGTTCGGCTTCGACGACGGCCTCTACGGCGCGGCGCGTCTGCTGGAAATCCTCGCCAAGCAGGATGTCGATGCCGACACCTTCTTCGCACGCTATCCGCAGGATCTGGGCACCCCCGAGATCAACGTGGAAGTGACCGATGAGACCAAGTTCGCTATCGTCGAGCGACTGGCCAGCGAAGGTGACTTCGGTGACGACGGCGTGAAGACCACGCTGGATGGCATTCGCGTCGACTACGCCGACGGCTGGGGCCTGTGCCGCGCCTCCAACACCACACCGGTGCTGGTACTGCGCTTCGAAGGCAAGTCAGAGGCGGCGCTGGAGCGCATCAAGGACAGCTTCCGCGCCGCACTGAAGCAGGCCGAGCCAAGCATCACCGCCCCGTTCTGATCGAGGCGTTCTGATCGGCCCGGGCAGGCGATCAACGACCGGCGCGGCAGCAGGATGACCGCCGTGCCGGTCCGCTGACTCCCCGGCCCGGGTGACTCTTTCCCATGGCAGCGCCGGTTGCCATCACCTCTTTCCATGACGTGGTGCGCGCAGGCGTAACGCAAGTGATAGTCTCGAGTGACAGCGTCCGAACTCTCCTTTCGGACCCAATTTCTGTGGAGTGATACGTTGATGAGCCACGCCAACCGCGACCCGCACCAGGTGGTCGAGGTCCTGTCCGAAGCCCTGCCCTATATCCAGCAGTTCTCGGGCAAGACCGTGGTGGTCAAATACGGCGGCAACGCCATGACCGAAGATACCTTGATCGACTCCTTTGCCCGCGACATGGTGCTGATGAAGGAAGTCGGCATCAACCCGGTGGTCGTGCACGGTGGCGGCCCTCAGATCGGCGCCCTGCTCAAGAAGCTGAACATCGAATCACGCTTCGTCGACGGCATGCGCGTGACCGACTCAGAGACCATGGATGTGGTCGAGATGGTACTGGGCGGCCTGGTCAACAAGGGCATCGTCAATCTGATCAACCAGTGCGGCGGCAAGGCCATCGGCGTCACCGGCAAGGACAGCGGCCAGATTCGCGCGCGTCAGCTCAAGGTCACCCGCCACATGCCGGGCATGAATGCCTCGGAAATCATCGATATCGGTCACGTCGGTGAAGTCGAGCATGTCTCGACGGATCTGATCGAGCTACTGACCCGCAATGACTTCATTCCGGTGATCGCGCCGATCGGCGTCGACGATGAGGGACGCAGCTACAATATCAATGCCGACCTGGTCGCCGGCAAGGTCGCAGAAGCGCTGGGGGCGGAGAAGCTGATGCTGCTGACCAACGTCGCCGGCCTTCTGAACGCCGAGGGCGAAGTCATGACGGGGCTGACCACCGAAGCGGTGGATGGACTCATCGAGGACGGCACCATCTATGGCGGCATGCTGCCCAAGATCAGCTGCGCGCTGGATGCCGTCAAGCAGGGCGTGCGCAGTGCACACATCATCGATGGTCGCGTACCGCATGCCACCCTGCTGGAAATCTTCACCAATGCCGGTGTCGGCACCTTGATCAGCAATGCTGATCCGGACACCTCCAAGGCATGAAGAGCATAAAGCCGGGGCCAGACTTCCGGTGATTCGCGCGAGGCCAGCGACACGCCTCAGGACACGGACCCGCCCGCAGCACATCGCTGCAGGCCGCGAGAAATGACAAGATTCCATGACGCAGGCGAATCCAAAACAATCACGTCGCGAACAGATCCTCCAGGCACTTGCCTTGATGCTGGAAGAGGACAGCGGCAAACGTATCACCACCGCGGCATTGGCACGTCAGGTCGGCGTCTCCGAGGCTGCACTCTATCGTCACTTCCCCAGCAAGGCGCGCATGTTCGAAGGGCTGATCGAGTTCATCGAGAGCACCCTGTTCGAGCGCATCGCGCTGATTCTGCAGGACAACGATACGGCTCATGCCAGGGTGCACCATATCCTGAGCCTGCTGCTTGGCTTTGCCGAGAAGAATCCCGGACTGTGCCGCCTGCTCAACGGCGATGCCCTGACCGGGGAGACGGCTCGTCTGCGCGTGCGCATGGCGCAGCTGTTCGAACGTCTCGAGACCCAGCTCAAGCAGGTACTGCGCGAGGCCGAGCCTCGTGAAGGCCTGCGGCCTGCCATTACCGTGACAGCCGCAGCCAATCTCCTGCTGGCCAGTGCCGAAGGCCGCATCGGACAGTATGTCCGCAGCGACTATCGCAAGCGACCCACCGAGCACTGGGAAGAACAGTGGAGACTGTTGAGTCGCGACCTGCTGCTGAGCAGCCAGGAGCGGATTGCCGTCTGACGGCCCTCCGCTTGAGCAAAAGAAAAGCCCCCGCCTCGAAGAGACGGGGGCTTTTTCATGCCACCTTCACGTGCAGACTCAGTTGCCAGGCCCATAGCGCTCGACGATGGCCGTCGCCGTCATCGGGCGTGCCAGCAGGTAGCCCTGATAACTGTCGCAGCGCAATCGCTTGAGCCCCTCGAACTGCGCCTGTGTCTCGACACCTTCCGCCACGATCTCATGCCCCATCGAATGCCCCAGACTGATGATGGCACCTACCAGCTGGATGGCCTGCTCATTGGCTCCCTGCTCGCTGGCCACCTGACCGCCGCGCCCTTGCTCGGACGCATCTTCCGCCAGGGCGTCCATCTTCATCACGAAGCTGCGGTCGACCTTGAGCACATCCAGCGGCAGGGAAGACAGATAGGACAGTGACGAGTATCCCTGCCCGAAGTCATCCAGCGCCACACGCACACCGAGCTCCCGCAGTGCTCTCAGCACGCTGAGCCCACCCTCCATGTCCTGGATCAACAGGGTCTCCGTGACCTCGACCTCCAGGCGCGTCGGCGCGAGATTCTGACTCTCGAGCACGCTGATCACTTCATGCTCATAGCCCGAAGTCAGCTGACGCGCCGAGAGGTTGACGGCCATGCGCGGCATGTAAAGGCCGCTTTCCTGCCAGCGCACCATCTGGGCGCAGGCCTCTTCCAGCACGAAACGCCCCAGCCGGAAGATGAGCCCCGTCTCTTCCGCGAGCGGAATGAACTGGGCCGGAGAGATCATGCCCAGCTCAGGATGCTGCCAGCGCAGCAGCGCCTCGACCCCCAACAGCTCTCCCGCCGCGTTCAGCTGCGGCTGGTAGTGCAGGAAGAGCTGCTGGCGCTCGATGGCCTGACGCAGGTCCTGCTCCAGCGTCATGCGCGAGGCGACATGCTTGTCCAGCGAGGACTCCCAGCGCAGGGCATGATCGCCACGCGACTTGGCATGATAGAGCGCCACGTCCGCATTGAGCATCAACGCCTGGGCATCACCATCTGCCTCGGCCAGGGAGTAGCCGGCCGTCAGGCTGATGATCAAGGGACGCCCGAGAATCGTGAAGGGGCGCTCCAGCTTCTGCTGGACATCGGCCACGATCTGCTCGGCTTGCTCGCCGACCTGAGGGAAATAGAGGCCGAACTCATCCGCCCCGAGACGCGCGACCAGGCCACCGGGCGGCAGGATGCGCCGCAGGCGCTCACCGATCGAGACCAGCAGCTGATCCCCCGCCTCATGCCCCAGGCCATCATTCACCGTCGAGAAGCGATCGATGTCGGCATAGATCATCACGCCTCCGATCGCGACCCGCTCATCCGCCGCCGCCATGAAGGCCTTGCGGTTGTAGAGCCCCGTCAAGGCATCGTGGCGCGCCAGGTAGTCGAGCTGACGCTCCGACTCCTTGTGGGCGCTGATGTCCAGCAGCAGGCCTTCCCAGTAACGTACGCCCTCCTCCCCCTCGATCATCACGCTGCGGTCCAGCACCCAGCGCTCGTGATCCGCGACGATTCTGAACACCTGTTCATGACGCATCTGAGCGCACATCGCCCAGTGACGCGCCGACGCGACGGACGGGCGATCCTCGGGATGGATCAGCTCATTGAGGGTGATGCCGGCCCCGACCAGAGACTCGGCCGAACGTCCGAACAATTCCGCGGCGCCACTGCTGATGAAGGTCAGCGTGCCGGTGTTGACCTCGATGCGATACACCACACCGGGCAGGTTATCCATCAAGGTCACCAGAGTACGCGAGCGCGCCGCCATCGATTCAAGCTCGCCCTCCAGCTCATCGTGGCGCTCACTGCGTTGCCGCTCGGCACGCGCGATCATCACGCCAAGCACCACCAGGAAGATGCCTCCCAGCAGCAGACCGAACCAGATACGCTGCCACCAGACCCACCACAGGCTCGAGACGGGCTGACTGACGACGCTGAACAGCTTGAGTGGTGCGATAAAACTGCCCGCCGCCATGCGCGGACGGCCATCAAAGCCGTCCACGTGATAGCGCCGCACGCCACGCTCGGAGATGTACTTGCCCATGTTGGCCAGCGTCGGCAACGGCAACTTTCCCGTCACCCCCAGCGCGTGCTCCTGAGGGCTGGAAAACAGCAGCAGACCGTTGGTCGAGAACAGGCGCAGGCGCTGCCCGTCATCCGCCCCCGGATTGGCCAGCAGACTTCTGGACTCCGAGAAATCCAGGCACCCGATCAGCAGCCACGCCTTGTCCTCGAGCTGCATATGGCGATAGAAAGGCAAGCCGGGCTGGCCGGACCCGAGAGGCAGTGCCGAACCGAACAACAGATTGCTTCTGCCGGGCAGGGATTGCGCCTCGGCCTGCGAGAGCTGCCACTTGCAGCTGCGCCCGACACCGATCTGATTGAGGCTGCTGCCACGATAATCGGCGAACGGCACCATCATCAGGGAGACCAGCGCCGGATGACGCCCCAGCGCACTCTCGAGCGAGCCTCTCCACTGCCTTGGTGTCTCCTCGTGCAACACACGCTCGAGCACCATCATCTCGCGGGCGACATCCGCCACGAGCTGTTCAGTCGAGATGTGCAGTTGCGTATCGAGCGCTTCGAGGCGTTGCATCTCCTGTTCGCGGACATCAAACCATTGTCCCGCCAGAAACAGCCCGCCCAACACCACCAGCAAAGCGACATTGATGCCAAGGATGCGCCACAGTGAATGTGTGCCTGGTTGACGCGAGGTAATCGGGTCCACATAGCCACCAATGAGGAAGGGAAATGACCGCTTAGCGTAGTGCAACAGAATGAAACATTCTGTTGCACGATACAACTGTCTACTGCCATAGCCGGTCGTTTCACTGTCCCTCAACGACAGAAGCCCCGCCGGAACACCGGCGGGGCTTCATCTACTGCGGGAAGTCAGCGAGGGAGTGTCAGGCAGCGAACCCTTCGCTCATGTCACCCATCGATTCACGCAGCTTCTTCATGGCGTTCTTTTCCAGCTGACGGATACGTTCTGCCGAGACACTGTAGATGTCTGCCAGCTCGTGCAACGTCGCCTTGTTGTCGCTCAACCAGCGCTGCTGGAGGATATCGCGCGAACGCTCATCCAATGCTGCCAGTGCCTTGAGCAGACGCCCGTGGGAGTCATCTTCCAGATCCTGCTGCTCGACCTGAGCCGCCGGATCGAGACTGTGGTCCTCGAGATAATTGACCGGCGCCTGGTAAGCGGAGCTCTCGTCATCACTGGGACCCGCATCGAAGCCGGCATCGTGTGCCGAGAGACGACTTTCCATCTCGCGTACCACCGATGGCTTGACGTCCAGGTCGCCTGCGATGGCGTCCACTTCTTCATTGTTCAGCCATGCCAGACGCTTCTTGGCACCGCGAAGATTGAAGAACAGCTTGCGCTGGGCCTTGGTGGTCGCGACTTTCACGATGCGCCAGTTGCGCAGCACGAACTCGTGAATCTCGGCCTTGATCCAATGCACGGCAAAGGACACGAGGCGAACGCCCTGATGGGGGTCAAAGCGCTTGACCGCTTTCATCAGGCCGACATTGCCTTCCTGGATCAGGTCCGCCTGCTGCAAGCCATAGCCGCTGTAGCTGCGCGCGATATGTACCACGAAGCGCAGGTGCGACATGACGAGTCGACGAGCCGACTCCAGATGATTCTCTTCATGCAACCGCAGGGCAAGCTCATGCTCTTCTTCAGCAGTAAGCACAGCGATACGGTTCACCGACTGGATATAGCCGTTTAGATCTTGACCCGGTGACAGGTGGCCAAGTGGCTGAAGACTGGTGCTCATAATGCAGATGTCTCCATGGTTGCCTAACACGCATGCAAGTAGTGAGACTGTGAAGGTTGCGACAGGTTCCCGTCAATAGCTGTACATGACGTGTACAATTGTCATGACGAGTAGCGCTTCGTAACGCCAGCGGGTGTGCGGTACGTTTAACCACCCACCAGCCCCTTCACTGACGCCCGGCGCAATTGTTGCCGGAGCGTAACTGATGACCTTTCTGGAGAGGAACACTGGCGGAAAACCGCGAAAAAAGATCGGCATCAGCGCGGAGAAATACTCGCCAGATGACGTCCGACCGCGATCCAGGCCCCCAACCAACCCAGTATTGTACTCGAAAACAGCAGCGTGGTACCCCCTGTGATGCCCAGTGCGGGCAACACATAGTTGCCGCCATAACTTTGTACAAGAGCCGTCACGGGTGCCGCCAACCAGTTACCGCCAAGCGCCAGAATGCCACACGCCAGCAACCCGCCGCCCAGGCCATACCAGGCACCGCTATAAAGGAAGGGACGCCGCACGAAGGCGTGGGTCGCACCGATCAGGGTCACGACCTCGATCTCCTGCCGGCGGCTCTCCACCGACAGCCGGATGGTATTGCCTACCACCAGCAGCACCCCCAGTCCGAAGAGTAGCGCAAGTCCCAGCGTCACTTTCTGACCCAGCTCACTCAATTGACGCAGACGCTCCAGCCACGCCAGATCCAGCCGTGCACTCTCGACGCCCGGCTCGCCCTCGAGGCGTGCGGCGAGATCGCGGACGGATTCCGGCGAGGTATCCAGCGGCGTGATGACGATGCTGGCCGGCAAGGGGTTGTCGTCCAGCAGGCTCAGTGAGCGCTTGAGATCGAGTGCCTGGGCGAATTCCTGCATGCCCTCGGCGGCAGTGATCAAACGTACGCCTCCGACGCCCGGGGCGCCGCGCAGCGAGTCCGACAGCGTCAGTGCCTGGCTCTCGTCGACCGACGTCTCGAGATAGAGGGTGAGCTGAGCGCTGTCATTGAGCTCATTGTCCAGCAGGCGCGCACTGTCCAGCGCCAGCCACAGCGCGGCAGGCAGTGTCAGCGCGATGGCGATCGCCAGCATGGTAAGCAGGCTGGCGACCGGAGTGACCAGCAGACGGCGTGCGCTGTCACGCGCCATGGCGCCATGATGACGCAGCCAGCTGCGATAGCGACTCTCGACGGAAATCCGGCTGGAGCGCGCGCCCTTGCGCGCCTGACGCTCGACAGACTCCGTGGATTCGACAGCGTCCGAGGCGGCCTTGCCGGCACGACCTCTTCCCGCCTGGCGCTTGTCGGACGAGGACTCGTGGTGAGTGCGGGGAGGGCTCATCGGGCCTCCTTGTCGGCAATCAGGCGACCGTCGGAAAGCTCCAGCGTGCGATGGTGCAGACGCGCGATCAGCGCCAGATCATGACTGGCGATCATCACCGTGGTACCGATGCGATTGAAGTCCTCGAACAGACGCATGATATCGGTCGAGAGTTTCGGGTCCAGGTTGCCGGTCGGCTCATCCGCCAGCAGCAAGGCTGGCTTGTTGACCACCGCACGCGCGATGCCCACGCGCTGCTGCTCCCCCCCGGAGAGTTCGATGGGCAGCGCCTTCTCGCGATGCAGCAGGCCCACCTTGTCGAGAGCGGCACGCACGCGACGCGCCTGCTCGCGCGGCGTGACCCCCTGGATCATCAGGGGCAGCGCCACGTTGTGGAAGATGTTGCGATCGCTCAGCAGCTGATGGTCCTGAAAGACCACGCCGATCTGGCGGCGGTAGTAAGGCACCTGCGAGGCATGCAGGCGTCCGATATCGTGCCCGGCCACCAGGATACGGCCACGCGAGGGACGCTCGAGGAGCATGATCAGCTTGAGCAATGAGCTCTTCCCTGCCCCGGAATGCCCGGTCAGGAACGCCATCTCGCCACGCTCGATGCGAAAATCGAGCCCGGCGAGTGCATCGAAGCGCCCTCCATAGCGCTTGCCCACATGCTCGAAGGCAATCATGCCTCGCGTGTCTCCGCGCCATCCGCCGGACGTGCATCCTCTTCCTCTCCGGCACGCGCGAACAGGGCGTTGACGAAATCGTCCGCCGCGAAGGGCCGCAGATCATCCACTCCCTCCCCGACACCGATGTAGCGAATCGGCAGATTGAGCTGCTTGGCCAGCGCGAAGATGATGCCACCCTTGGCGGTACCATCCAGCTTGGTCAGCGTCAGGCCGGTGATGTTGACCGCTTCATGGAAGGTGGAGGCCTGTGACAGCGCGTTCTGACCGGTACCGGCATCCAGCACCAGCATCACTTCATGGGGCGCGGCGACGTCCAGCTTGGCCATCACGCGCTGCACCTTCTTGAGCTCTTCCATCAGGTGGCTCTTGTTGTGCAGACGGCCCGCGGTATCGGCGATCAGGATATCGACGTTACGCGCCTTAGCGGCTTCCAGAGCGTCATAGATGACCGAGGCGCTGTCAGCACCGGTGTGCTGCGCGATGACCGGCACCTTGTTGCGCTCGCCCCAGACCTTGAGCTGTTCCACCGCTGCGGCACGGAAGGTATCGCCCGCCGCCAGCATCACGCTGCGGCCCTGGCTCTGGTAGCGCTTGGCCAGCTTGCCGATGGTGGTGGTCTTGCCGACCCCGTTGACCCCGATCATCAGGATCACGAAGGGGCCATCGCCCTTGGCCGGCAGCTCGAGATCCTTCGCGACCGGCGCCAGCATCACGCGCAGCTCTTCCTGCAGCGCTTCGTAGAGCGCCTGCGGTTCCTTCAATTCCTTGCGCGAGATGCGCGCGGTCAGGTTGTCGATGATCTCGGTGGTGGCCTCGATGCCCACATCTGCCATCAGCAGCTGGGTCTCGAGGTCTTCCATCAGCTCATCGTCGATCTGCTTCTTGCCGAGGAACAGACTGGCGACACCCTCGGTCAGGTTGGCGCGCGTCTTGCCTAGACCTGCCTTGATGCGCGCGAAGAAGCCACGACGCGGCTTCTCACGTCCATCGCGCGCCGTATCGCGGGCATCCTCATCGTCCACCGTGGCATCAGCCTCCGCCACGGCGACTTCGGCAGCACGGGCCTCTTCTTCCAGGCGAGCCTGCTCCAGCGCGGCCTGTTCTTCGGCCTCGATGGCGGCCAGCTGCGCGGCAGCCAGGCGCTCTTCTTCTTCGCGGGCGACGAGGCGCTCAGCTTCAGCCTTCTCAGCTTCAACTCGGGCGGCTTCCTCGGCGGCGAGACGCTCGGCTTCGGCTTTCTCAGCTGCCGCCTTTTCAGCCTCGACACGGGCGGCTTCCTCGGCGGCGAGGCGCTCGGCTTCGGCCTTCTCAGCTGCCGCCTTTTCAGCCTCGACACGGGCGGCTTCCTCGGCGGCGAGACGCTCGGCTTCGGCTTTCTCAGCTGCCACCTTTTCAGCCTCGACACGGGCGGCTTCCTCGGCAGCGAGACGCTCGGCTTCGGCCTTCTCAGCTGCCGCCTTTTCAGCCTCTAGCTGGGCTGCCTGCTCGGCAGTGTCCTGCTTGCCGGAGTCCTGCTCGTGGGGCGTGGCATCTTGTGTCTGTTCAAGAGCCTGTTGCTCGAGGGCCTGCTGCTCGGAGGCTTGCTGCTCCTGAGCCTTGTGTTTCTTGCGCTTGAAAAAACCGAACATGGCGAGACAGTCCTGAACTCGTGAAAGTGGCGTCATCCTACCATCCCTTCAGGCCTTAAGGTACGCACCACGCGGCATCCGGCGTCGCACATGCTAGACTCGCGGCATGAAAAAACGCGCACCTCACAAAGGCCCCGCACGGGGCAAATCCTCAGCCCCCTCGCGCTCTGGCAAGGCAGGGCCAGCGGGGCGTCTGCGAATCATCGGCGGACGTTTCAAGCGCCGCCTGCTGACCGTGATCGAGGCGCCCGGCCTGCGGCCGACGCCAGACCGCGTTCGCGAGACACTCTACAACTGGCTCGGCTTTCATGTCGGTGGCGCCAGAGTACTGGATCTGTTCGCCGGCAGCGGCGCACTGGGACTCGAGGCGCTGTCACGGGAGGCAGCCCAGGTCACCTTCGTGGAACGCGAGAGCCGTGTCGCTCGGGCGCTGGCCGACAACATCACGACCCTGAGCAATGAAGGCCCGCTGCCGGCGACGGTCATCACCGCCGACGTGATCCACTGGCTACAGAGCGGCACCCCGCCCGAGGAGGGCGTGGACCTGGTCCTGCTCGACCCGCCCTTCCGGCTCGGACTCGCCGCCGAGAGCTGCGAGCTGCTCGAGTCGCGGGGCTGGTTGAAGGATGGCGCCATGATCTATCTGGAAGTCGAGGCGGAGCTGACGCCTCAGGTCCCCGCCAACTGGCAGCTGCATCGCGAGAGTCGCGCCGGCGACAGTCACGGACGCCTCTATCGACGCCAGCAACCGGCCTGAGCACCTTTCGCGCTTGTGTCGATAAAGGCAGCATCGTAGTCTGCCTGCAGGCGGGTATCGCTGCGCCGTTCCGGCAGGGACTGCCGGGGTGGCCGATCTTCATCGCACCAGCATTCACCGCATACTTTTACCGCCCTCAACGAACACCCTCGAGCCCTTGGGGCCCGACAAGGAGATAGCATGAGCACTGAACTCTTTACCCAGCTTGAGCAGAAAGTCGGCCAGGCGATCGACTCCATCGAGATGCTGAAGATGGAAGTCGATGAGCTGAAGGAAGAAAACCAGCGACTGAGCGACGCCAAGCAAGGCCAGGGCGAGGAACTGGAGCAGCTGCGTCAGGCCAATGCGCGCCTGCAGGAAGAGCGCGACCAGTGGGCGAGCCGTCTGGAAGGCCTGATCGCCCGCTTCAGCGAGAACGAGAGCGAGACCCAGAGCGCCTGATCACTCTGGCCTTGCACGACAACGCCGCCGACAGTCTCCTGTCGGCGGCGTTGTCGTCTCTGTCAGCAGTCGCTTGCGATGTGCCCCAGAAGGCCAGCCTCTGAAGAGATGTCCTGCCGGCACCTCACTCCAGTGACAGCGACATCAGCAGCGCATCTTCGCGAGTTCCCGAGGGCGCAGGAGGCAAGGCCGGGTAGTAGCCGCGCCGCACGCCATCCACATGGAACCCGGCATGCGCATAGAGCGCACGCGCCGCGTCATTGCCTGCGCGCACCTCCAGCAACAGGCGCTCCAGCCCCGTGGCATGATGCCATTGTCTGGCGCGCTCGATCGCTGCCTGCAACAGGGCCCGCCCGATGCCCTGACCGCGCAGGTCAGCATGCACGGTGATCGCCTCGATCTCGGCCTCGAAAGGGCCGCGCGCCAGTACCACGAATCCCGCCAGCCGCTCAGGCGTGGCTGGCGCATGCCAGCCAAGAATGCAGCGTGAGGCATCGCTGAGCACATCCGCCAGCTGGCATCTGGAGAGCCCATGCGCCTGGGTGCTCTCGATGGCCTGCAATGCCGCCAGCGTCGCATCGTCCAGCACCAGCTTGCGCACCGCGCCCGTCTCGCCGTCAGCCCCGCTCATGACGACGTGCCTTCCGTCATCCCGCGAGACCACGCCTTTCCCCAGCGAATCAGCAGCGGCCACAGCTGGCGCTTGGCATCACTGGAGCGCGCCAGCGTGGCAAGCTCGGGCCCCTGCCAGACGGGAATGTCCAGCAGGCTTGAGGTTTCGGCGTCTCCCGAGGAGGAGGTGATGCCCAGCACCTCACGCAGGGTCGCGCAGTCTTCGCGATTGCCGAAGATCAGGACCCGCTCGGGCTGCCAATCACGGCGTGCGGGGCCATTCAGGAAGGCCCGCAATCCCTCCCGTGCCTCATCCAGCGGTGCACTGGCCTTGAGGTTCGCGAGCAATGGCCAGCGGAAGTGACTGAACGTCAGGTCTGTCGTCGGCGTGATGCCTGCCGCCCGCCACAATGCCTTCAGCAACGCCTCGCCTTCCAGATGCGGCGCCTCATCACCGGGCAACATGACCAACCAGCGTCCGTCGAGTGCTGCCAGCTGTACGCTGAATCGCAGCGGCGGCTGGTCGGCCGGAGGAGTGACCTGCGCCTCGACCACTGTCTCTGTCGTCGCCTGAGCAGGTGGCGTCCCCCAGGAGGCCGTGCTGCTTGACTCGCCCCCCGTCGCCTCGCGGGTCTGCACGGCCGTGGCCACGGAGGCCTCGGCCGGCGCCATGCCCAGAAGGGCGCGCGCACTGGCGGCAGGCGATGGTCCCGGTGCTCGCGCAGGAGCCGGCTCCGCCTGCGGCGAGCTCACCGTCGGTTGCGGCGCCTCTTCAATCAGCGCATGCAGACGTGCCTGAGGTGCCACCGGCTCAGCCACCACCGGCTCTGGCCATTCACAGGCCTCGGTGGGCAGCGCATTGGGCAGCTGATAGCGACCGACCCAGGCGGTCAGGCCCATGGCGTCCAGGTATTGCAGGCGTTGCGGTTCAGAGGTCATGGTCAGTGCTTGCCACCGCCCAGGCAGTTGGGGGATTCGGGAATCTCACCGCCGCGCGCCGTCCATTGCTGCGGGGTATACAGATGCAACGCCAGCGCGTGGACAGGGCCGGCGAGCTCTTCATCCAGCAGGGCGTACAACAGCTGGTGACGCTTGACCGGCATCAGGCCGTCAAAGCGCTCGCTGACCAGCGTGACCTTGAAGTGCGTCTCGGAATTGGCCGGCACGCTATGCATGTGGCTCTCGTTGACGACCTCGACCATCAGCGGGTCGAGCGTCGCTAGCTTGCTTTCTATCCGGGCCTGGACGCTCATGCGCGATCTCCTTGAATGGGGCAGCCGCCGAGCGGATGGACGGCAGGTGAAATGAAACGACATGTCGGGAAAAGGGCGCTCCACGTGACAGGTACCGCGTGGCAGATACCGGGTGACAGACACCAAGGGGAAAGCCGCCACGGGGAAAGCCGCCACAGAACGCAAATGGCCCCGAGCACATTGCCCGAGGCCATTGTAACGCCTGTCGCGCTGACTGACAGCGCCGTCACGTCAACAGACGGCGCGCGACGGACTCAATCGAGATCCGCCAGCAGCTCGTCGTCCACTTCGCAGACTTCCAGCGGCGCCTCGTCATCCAGGTCAACGGCCAGGTAGCTGTGCTCGACGGTCAGGAAGCGCTCGAACAGCGCCTTGTCCATCGGCTCCGGCCAATGGCGGGTGTCTTCCTCCCAGGCGCGCAGCTCGCTTTCCAGCACGTCCAGCCAGCGCTCGGACACGAAGCCATCCAGCGCTTCGCGAGTGTCCATCTCGGGAATCAGGTAGACGGTACTCTCCTGATTGACATCCTCCAGCGCCAGATCCTCACTTCCCTCACCTTCGGATTCCAGCGAGTTGATCCAGTCGACAAACGCCTGGGTCGGCTTGACGCTCAGGGCGGAACGGTTAAGCAGCTTCATTCTGCACTCTCCAGGACATTCAGGGGACAATTCCCAAGGCAGGACACCGCCATCGTGGGTGGCTCGACACAGCCGGCACACGCTCTCGCACGGTAGACCTCGACGATACTGTCGTCAGCTTCAGCACCATGAAACGGCTGACTGACAGGACGCCGACCATTATGGCCGCTCGCATGCAACAAAGCCAAGCACCGCCTCGCCTCATCCGTGACGATTGCGCCTCGGCCACCGCTCGTCGTCAGCCAATGTCGCCCTGCAGAGACCACGACGCCCCCGATCGAGGATCGGAGGCGTCGCAAGTGCCATCAGCGCGGTTCGTCACGATGACTCACCACGGGAGGCGAGCAGCGCGATCAGCCCTGCTGCGGACGCATCGCCGGGAACAGCAGCACATCGCGGATGGAGGCGCTGTCGGTCAGCAGCATCACCAGACGGTCGATGCCGATGCCTTCACCCGCCGTCGGCGGCATGCCGTATTCCAGCGCGCGCACGTAGTCGGCGTCGTAGAACATGGCTTCGTCATCCCCGGCATCCTTCTCGGCCACCTGAGCCTGGAAGCGCTCGGCCTGATCTTCGGCGTCGTTGAGCTCCGAGAAGCCATTGGCGATCTCGCGGCCACCGACGAAGAACTCGAAGCGATCGGTCACGTGCGGGTTGGCATCGTTGCGACGCGCCAGCGGGCTGACTTCGGCCGGGTACTCGGTGATGAAGGTCGGCTGGTCGAGACGGTGCTCGGCGACGGCTTCGAAGATCTCGGTCTCGAGCTTGCCCAGCCCCCAGATCGGCTTGACCTGGATACCGAGACGCTCCGCCGTGGCGCGTGCGGCGTCGTAATCGGCCAGGTCGGCTGCGGTGATGCCATCGCCATACTTGATGATCGACTCGCGCATGGTCATCTGGATGAACGGCTGGCTCAGGTCGTACTCGCTGCCCTGACAGGTGATCTGCGTAGTGCCGAGCACTTCCTGAGCTGCGGTGCGGATCATGTCTTCGGTCAGCGCGATCAGGTCACGGTAGTCCGCATAGGCCCAGTAGAACTCGAGCATGGTGAACTCGGGATTGTGACGCGTCGACAGCCCTTCGTTGCGGAAGTTGCGGTTGATCTCGAACACGCGCTCGAAGCCACCCACCACCAGACGCTTCAGGTACAGCTCCGGGGCGATGCGCAGGTACATTTCCATGTCCAGCGCATTGTGGTGCGTGATGAACGGACGCGCGGTCGCGCCGCCCGGAATCTGCTGCAGCATCGGCGTCTCGACTTCCATGAAGCCACGGTCGCTGAGGAAGCGGCGGATGGAGGCGACGATGCCGGCACGCAGCGCGAAGGTGCGGCGTGACTGCTCGTTCATGATCAGGTCGACATAGCGCTGGCGATAGCGCATTTCCTGGTCGGACAGACCATGGAACTTGTCCGGCAGCGGACGCAGGTTCTTGGTCATCAGCTGGGCGCTTTCGATCATGACGTACAGATCGCCCTTGCCGGACTTGTGCACTGGGCCACTGGCACCGACGATGTCGCCTATGTCCCAGCCCTTGATATCCTCAAGCAGCGCTTCCGGCAGGCCCTTCTTGTCGACATAGAGCTGAATCTGGCCGGAGACTTCCTGCAACACGATGAAGGGGCCACGCTTGCGCATGATGCGCCCGGCGACGGCGGACTTGCGGTCCAGCGTCTCCAGCTCGGCCTTGTCCTTCTCGCCCAGCTCCGCCTGCAGGTCAGCGGCGAGGCTGTCACGACGGAAGTCATTCGGGAAGGCGCTCTTGCCTTCGGCGGCGGCCTGCTCACGGCGGGCACTCAGCTTGGCGCGACGTTCGGCGATCAGGCGATTCTCTTCCTGAGCCTGTTCGGCGGCCTGCTGCTCATCAATGGCGGGGGTCTGCTCTGTCGACATGGAGGGGCCTATCTCGTATCAAAGGGTCATGGCCAAAGCCACGACAGATCAAGATCAGCCTGGGGATAGCGCATCAGGACTGATCGCGATTCGGGAATTCGTGGCCTCCGCCGGCGATACCGGCGGAGGCGAATGGGCGCTGGTTCGCGAGTCTCCTCGCGATCAGAGCCCCATCTTGAGGCTGGCGACGATGAAGTCATCGAGATCGCCGTCGAGCACCTTGTCACAGTTGCTCGACTGGACACCGGTCCGCAGGTCCTTGATGCGCTGGTCATCGAGGACGTAGGAGCGGATCTGGCTGCCCCAACCGATGTCGGACTTGGAGTCCTCGAGTTCCTGCTTGGCGGCGTTGCGCTTCTGCATCTCGGCTTCGTAGATACGCGCCTTCAGCATCTTCATGGCGCGGTCACGGTTGGAGTGCTGGCTGCGCTCGGTCTGGCAGGCCGCCACGATCCCTGTCGGGATGTGGGTGATACGTACCGCGGAGTCGGTGGTGTTGACGTGCTGACCACCGGCACCGGAGGAGCGATAGGTATCGGTGCGCAGATCGGCCGGATTGATGTCGATCTCGATGTTGTCATCGATTTCCGGCGACACGAACACGGACGCGAACGAGGTGTGACGACGGCCGCCGGAGTCGAAGGGACTCTTGCGCACCAGACGGTGCACACCCAGCTCGGTGCGCAGCCAACCGAAGGCATAGTCGCCCTCGATGTGAATGGTGGCGGACTTGATGCCCGCGACTTCACCGGCACTCGCCTCGACGATCTCGGTCTTGAAGCCGTGATGCTCGGCCCAGCGCAGGTACATGCGCAGCAGCATGTTGCCCCAGTCCTGAGCTTCGGTACCACCGGAGCCGGCCTGGATGTCGAGGTAGGCGTTGTTGGCATCCATGTCACCGGAGAACATGCGGCGGAACTCGAGCTTCTCGAGACTGGCCTTGAGCTGATCCAGCTCGCGGACGACTTCGTCCACGGTGCCTTCATCCTCTTCCTCGACCGCCATCTCCAGCAGGTCAGCGCAGTCGGACAGGCCGTTGCTCATGTCGTCGAGGGTCTTGACGACCAGCTCCAGCGACGCACGCTCCTTGCCGAGTTTCTGCGCGTATTCCGGGTCATTCCAGACATCCGGATTCTCGAGTTCGCGAGTGACTTCCTCTAGCCGATCCTGCTTTTCGGCATAGTCAAAGATACCCCCTCAGGACTTCTGCCCTTTCGGACAGGTCCTTGATGAGGTTGGTGATCGGATTGATCTCTTGCATGGTCGTCCTGTCTTGAGGCGATGATGCGTGAATGGGGCGCGACAGCCCTGTCGAAGGGGACAGCCTGCGAGACGTTGTCCACTGGACACCTGCGCAGATCGACAGCGCGCGAAGCCCGATATTGTAGCCATTTCCCGGCGTGGCGACCATGCCCGCCCCATCATCCGTGGCCAGGTGGCCGAAGGACGCTCTCGGGTATCCGTCACGCTGCCCGCCAGCCGGCAGCTGCCTGCCTTCCATGCGACTGCGACCAAAGTCATTCAAACGGCTGTCAGCCCCGGAACGCCCGATTTTCCGTGCCTTGCATGGCGATCATCGAATGCATGCATGAGCTATCCATTTTTTAACATGGACAGCAGGCAGGAAAAGACTCGATGGTAGAAGGCATCACTCGTATTCCCCCTAACAACAATAGCGAGCCTCCCTACCATGGCACTACTGCACTCCTCGTCTCATGCGCCGGCCCTCCCCAAGCGCTTCGCGCTCAAGCGACTGGCAAGCTCCCTGCTGCTGGCCGGGAGCATCGCCGCTTCCCCGGGCCTCATGGCCGATACGCTCAAGCTGGCGATCATGGGAGAGCCGGCCTCGCTGGACCCGCAGCAGATCTCCGGCACCTGGGAAAATGACGTGGTGGGCGATCTCTTCGAGGGGCTGGTCACCGAAGCCGCCGATGGCGAGCGCATCCCTGGCGCGGCCGAGTCATGGCAGATTTCCGATGACGGCAAGACCTATACCTTCACGCTGCGCCAGGACGGCAAGTGGTCTGACGGTGAGCCGGTGACCGCCGAGGACTTCGTGTACGCGCTCAAGCGCATCATGACACCCGAGAACGCCTCGGATTACGCCTACATCCTGTATCCGATCAAGAATGCCAAGGCCATCAACAGCGGCGAGGCCGAGCCGGATACCCTCGGCGTGCGAGCCGTGGATGACCACACTCTCGAGATCACCCTCGAGCGCCCGACGCCCTACTTCCTGGACCAGCTCTCGCATTACACCGCCTACCCGCTGCCGAAACATGTGGTGGAGAAGTACGGCAAGGACTGGACCGACCCCGGCAAGATGGTCTCCAACGGCGCCTTCGAGCTGAGCGAGTGGCAGCCGCAGACCCGCATCGTCGCGCTCAAGAATCCTGAATTCCACGATGCCAAGGAGGTCGCGCTGGATGAGGTGATCTACTACCCCATCGAGGAGCGCAACAGCGCCCTGAAGCGCTTCCGTGCCGGCGAGATCGACATCGCACGCGAATTCCCCACCCAGCAATACGGCTGGCTGAAGGACAATCTGCCGGACGCCACCCACGTCGCGCCCTACCTGGGTATCTACTACTACGTGCTCAATTCACGCGACGGCCATGCCACGGCAGACCCGCGGGTGCGCGAGGCGCTCAACCTCTCCATCCGCCGCAACATCATCACCGACAAGATTCTCGGCACCGGCGAAGTGCCGGCCTACAGCTTCGTGCCCACCGGCGTGAACCACTACGACATCCAGGAGATGCCCTTCAAGGACATGTCGATGGATGAACGCATGCAGAAGGCCAGGTCTCTGATGGAAGACGCCGGCTACGGCCCGGACAACCCGCTGGAGCTGACCCTGCGCTACAACACCAGCGAAGACCACAAGAAGGTGGCCATTGCCGCCGCCGCGATGTGGAAGCCGCTGGGCGTGAAGGTCAATCTGCTGAATGCTGAGGTGGCGGTGCACTACGAGGACATGCGCCAGGGCAAGTTCGATGTCGGTCGCGCCGGCTGGATCGGCGATTACAACGACGCCCAGAACTTCCTCAACCTGCTGGAAACCGGCGTGCCCAACAATTACGGCGCCTATTCCAACAAGGCGCTGGATGACGACATGCAAAAGGCCGCCGATACCCTCGACATGGATGACCGAGAGGCCCTGATGCAGGACGCCGAGCGCAAGGCGCTTGATGACTACGCCGTGTTGCCGATCTACTACTACGTGTCACGCAACCTGGTGAATCCCAAGCTCAGCGGCTGGCAGGGCAACATCGAGGATATCCACCGCTCGCGCTGGGTCTCGTTCTCCGAGTGAGGCGAGCCTGCTGAGCCTCTGACCAGGCTCGCCGCTCTCTCGAATGTCATGGGTTCACGCGGCTGTCCACCAGGGCGGCCTCGTGGCATCTGCCAAGGATGGCACCAGAAGATGCCGTCGCGCCCCACGGGCGTGACAAGGAGTCGACGCATGTCCCCCACTTCCCCGATGCAATGCGCGGCAAGCCTCGGCGCAGGCCTGCTGCTGTCCGTACTCTCCGTGTCCATGAGCGCTTCCAGCAGCGCCATGGCCGCACAAGCCACAAGCTCCACAAGCCCCGCAAGCCAGGACGAACAGATCCTGCGCATCGCCAACGGCGCCGAACCCGGCTCGCTGGACCCGCAACAGACCAGCGGCACCTGGGAGACACGCATCGTGCGTGATCTGTTCGAGCCGCTGATCGCCTACTCCGCCGACGGCGAGCTGATTCCCGGGCTGGCAGAGCGCTGGGAGTCGTCCGCCGATGGACGGATCTGGACCTTCCATCTGCGCGCGGGGCTTGAGTGGTCAGACGGCACGCCGTTGACCGCCGAGGATGCAGCCTTTGCGCTGCGCCGCCTGCTGACACCGGCTACCGCGGCCCACAACGCCACCCTCTACTACCCGATCGTCAATGCCCGCGCGGTGAATACCGGCGCGCTGCCCCCGGATCAGCTCGGCGTGGCCGCGCCCGATGCGCAGACGCTCACCATCACGCTCAGTCATCCGTCGGCAACACTGGCGCAGACGCTGGCGATGAGCGAAGCCGCCCCGCTGCCACGCCATGTGATCGTGGCCAATGGCGCTGACTGGACGCGGCCGGCCAACATGGTCACCTCGGGCGCCTTCGTGCTCAAGGAATGGGCGCCGCAGTCGCATATCACGCTGACACCCAACGCGCGCTATCACGGCGCACAGAACGTCACTCTCGACGAGGTGGTCTACCTGCCCATCGAGGAGAGCCATGCCGCGCTCAATCGCTTCCGTGCGGGTGAAGTCGAGATCGCCTACGGCGTACCCGCCAGCCACTACGCCTGGATTCAGGACAATCTGGCCGAGGCCCTGCACACCTACCCGATCCTCGGCGAGTACTTCTATGTCTTCAATCTGCGCGAGGGCTCGCCCGTGGCGGACCGGCGCATTCGTCGTGCGCTGAATCTGGCCACGCGTCGTGAGGTGATCACCGAGCGCATTCTCGGCATGGGCCAGATCCCCTCCTGGCATTTCGTGCCCGAGGCGTTGAGTGAACATCAGGGCGCGCGCTTCGACTTCGCTGACTGGTCGATGGACCGGCGCATGGCGAAGGCCCGCGAGCTGATGGCAGACGCGGGCTACGGGCCAGACCACCCGCTTGAGCTGACCCTGCGCTACAACACCCTGGAAGACCACAAGAAGATCGCCGTGGCGCTCGGAGCGATGTGGAAGCCGCTGGGCGTGCACGTGACGCTGACCAATACCGAGGCCGCGGTGCATTACCGGGATCTGGCGCTGGGTGATTTCGAGGTCGGCCGTTACGGCATGATCGCGACCATCGCCGATGCCTACGACTTCCTTAACGCCTTCAGCAGCGACAACACCTCCAACGCACCCGGACTCAGCTCACCGGCCTACGATGCGCTGATCGAGGCGGCGGCCCGCGAGGGCGATGACGATGCTCGCCGGCAACAACTGCACGATGCCGAGCAGTATCTGCTCGACCACGATGTGGTGCTGCCGCTCTACGACTACGTCACCTCCAGTCTCGTGACCCCCGCCATCAGCGGCTGGGCCCCCAACGCGCTGGACGTGCACCCGAGTCGCTATCTGCATATCGACTCCTCGCACTGACCGATGACAGCCACCCATAACAACGACACACCCGGGCAGCGGCCCGAACGGAGCACTGGATGCTGAGCTACACCCTCAAACGGTTGCTGCAGGCGATTCCCACCCTGCTGATCGTGATCACCCTGTCGTTCTTCCTGATGCGGGTCGCCCCGGGCGGTCCCTTCGATGGCGAACGCCGCCTGCCGCCGGAAATCGAGCAGAACCTGCGCGCGGCCTATCACCTGGATGAACCGCTGCCGATGCAGTACATCCGCTATCTGGGTGATCTGGTACAGGGCGATCTCGGCCCGTCCTTCAAGTACAAGGACTTCGACGTCAGCGAGCTGATCAGCCAGGGCTTCCCGGCCAGTCTGGAACTGGGCATGTGGGCGATTCTGGCCGCGTTGCTGATCGGCGTGCCGCTGGGGGTGATCGCGGCCATCCGGCGCAACTCGACGGCGGATTACGTGGTGATGAGTACCGCACTGGCGGGGATCGCGGTGCCCAACTTCGTGATCGCCCCGCTGCTGGCGCTGGTGTTCGGCGTGCTGCTCGGCTGGCTGCCGGCCGGCGGCTGGAACGGCGGCGCCTGGCAAAACCTGCTGCTGCCGGTGGTGGCACTCTCCATCCAGCAGATCGCCTACATCGCCCGCATGATGCGCGCCAGCATGATCGAGGTACTGGGCAGTCACTACATCCGCACCGCCCGCGCCAAGGGGCTGAGCGAGTGGAAGGTGATTCTGCGCCATGCCTTGCGACCGGCGATGCTGCCGGTGGTCTCCTACCTCGGCCCGGCCATCGCCGGGATCATCACCGGCTCGGTGGTGATCGAGCAGATCTTCGGTATCCCCGGCATCGGCCGCTATTTCGTGCAGGGTGCGCTCAATCGTGACTACACCCTGGTGATGGGCACGGTGGTCTTCTATGGCGCCTTGATCCTGCTGCTCAACCTGATCGTCGATCTGCTCTACAGCATGCTCGACCCGCAGATCCGCTACGACGACTGACCCGAGGCCCTGACATGTCACAGACAACTCCCGCCCCCCACGGCACCGGCGCTGCCAGTGCCTTCGACGGCCAGCCCCCTGCGGCACCGGCAGGCGACAGCCTGACCCGCGATGCCTGGCGTCGTCTCAAGCAGAACCGCGCCGCCATGTGCAGTCTGGTGGTGATGACCCTCGTCGTGCTGGCCTGCCTGATCGGCCCATGGCTGACGCCCTTCGAACTCGACGAGGTCGACTGGAACGCCATCGGCACCGGTCCGGACCTGGCCTCCGGCCACATCTTCGGCACCGACGTCAACGGGCGTGATCTGCTGACCCGTACCCTGCATGGCGGTCAGATCTCGCTGTCGGTGGCGCTGGTCGCCACCTTCGTCAGTCTGGTGATCGGCGTGCTCTACGGCGCCGTCTCCGGCTACTTCGGCGGACGCACCGACAACCTGATGATGCGCTTCGTCGACATCATGTATTCGCTGCCGTTCATGTTCCTGGTGATCCTGCTGATGGTGGTGTTCGGTCGCAACATCTTCCTGATCTACGCCGCCATCGGTGCGGTGGAGTGGCTGGACATGTCGCGCATCGTGCGCGGCCAGGTGCTGGCACTCAAGAAGCGCGAATTCGTCGAGGCGGCGCATGCACTCGGCGTGCGTGATCTGCAGGTCGTGACGCGTCACCTGATTCCGAACGCGCTGGGCCCGGTGATCGTCTACGTCACGCTGACGGTGCCCAAGGTCATCCTGCTGGAGAGCTTCCTGTCATTCCTCGGGCTTGGCGTGCAGGAACCGCTGACCTCCTGGGGCGTGTTGATCTCCGAAGGCAAGGACATGATGGAGACCGCGCCCTGGATGCTGCTGGTGCCCTCGGCCTTCCTCGCCGCGACCCTGTTCTGCCTCAACTTCCTCGGCGATGGCCTGCGTGACGCCCTCGACCCCAAGACTCGCTGAACCGGAGCGCTGATCATGACCTCTTCACCTTCACCCTCCGGCACCGCCTCCAGCCTGCCGCCAGCGCGCAACGCCGCCGACCAGGCTCGCGCCGACACCCTGACTCGCCTGGGACTGGCGGCCGAGGCGCCGGGCACGCCGCCGCTGATGGAAGTCGATGACCTCAAGGTCGACTTCCAGCTCCCGGATGGCGCGGTACCCGCCGTCAAGGGCGTCAGCTTCACCCTCAACAAGGGCGAGACGCTGGCGCTGGTCGGCGAGTCCGGCTCCGGCAAGTCGGTGACCTCGACCGCCATCCTGCGCCTGCTGCCGGAACTCGCCGAGATCAAGGGCGCCATCCGCCTGCGCGGCGAAGACCTGCTGAGTGCCTCGACGCGGCGCATGCGCGAGCTGCGCGGCAACCGTATCGCCACCGTCTTCCAGGAGCCGATGACCTCGCTCAACCCGCTGCATCGCATCGGACGACAGATCATCGAGGTACTGGCACTGCATCGTGATCTCAAGGGCCGCGCGGCCCGTCACAAGGCGCTGGAGCTGCTGGAGCAGGTCGGCATCCCGGAGCCGGCGCGACGTATCGACAGCTATCCCCACGAACTGTCCGGCGGCCAGCGTCAGCGCGTGATGATCGCCATCGCGCTGGCCTGCGAGCCGGACCTGCTGATCGCCGATGAGCCGACCACCGCGCTGGATGTCACGGTGCAGGCGCAGATCCTGCGGCTGCTCAAGTCGCTGCAGCAACGCTACGGCATGGCGATCCTGTTCATCACCCACGACCTGAGCATCGTGCGCCACTTCGCGGACCGCGTCTGCGTGATGCGCCACGGCGAGCTGCTGGAGACCGGCACCACCCACGAGGTCTTCGACAACCCGCAGCACGCCTACACCCGCATGCTGATCGATGCCGAACCGGCCGGCGAGAAGGCCGCGGTGGCGGCGGATGCGCCGGTGCTGCTCTCGGCACGCGATGTGCGCGTCAGCTTCACCATCAAGCGGCCGCTGTTCGGCCCCAAGGTCGCCTTCGAGGCGGTGCGCGGCATCGATCTCGAGGTCCGACGCGGCCAGACCATCGGCATCGTCGGCGAGTCCGGTTCCGGCAAGTCCACGCTGGGTCGTGCCCTGCTGCGCCTGCTCAAGAGCCAGGGCAACATCGACTTCGATGGCGTGGACATCGCCGCGCTGGACAAGTCCGGCATGCGACCGCTGCGCTCGCGCATGCAGGTCGTCTTCCAGGACCCCTTCGGCTCCCTGTCGCCGCGCCTGACCGTGGGCGAGATCATCAGCGAAGGCCTGCGCGTGCATCATCCAGAGCTCAATCGCGCCCAACGCGACGCACAGGTCTGTGAGGCACTCTGTGAGGTCAGCCTCGACCCCGGCATGCGCAATCGCTATCCGCATGAATTCTCCGGCGGCCAGCGCCAGCGTATCGCCATCGCTCGCGCCCTGGTGCTCAAGCCGGAATTCCTGCTGCTGGATGAGCCGACCTCGGCGCTGGATCGCTCGGTACAGGTCACGGTGATCGACCTGCTGCGCGACCTGCAGACGCGTCATGGCCTGACGTACCTGTTCATCAGCCATGACCTGGCGGTCGTGCGTGCACTGTCAGACCACCTCATCGTGATGAAGGAAGGCGAGGTGGTGGAAAGCGGCAGTACCCACGCCATCTTCGAGGCGCCCCGTGAGCGTTACACCCGTGAATTGATGCAGGCTGCCTTCGCCCCGGATCTGGGCCAGGCGCACCACTGACACCCTGAACACGACGACATGCCTGATGGGCGCTTCGGCGCCCATCAAGACCCCGCTTTGCCTGAGAAAAGGCTCAGGCGAGGGCAGCCGAGTCGGTCACGCGAATCGACATTGGCTGCCAACCGGGTGCGTGCACCCGACCGAGGCCGGAGCAGGATGCTCCGGCATTCCCAACACCGATGGAAAGACATGCACAGGATGACGATGCAACCTACAACAACAGCCAGCATCCCCCTTCTCACTCACCCTCGTCTGCGTCACGCGATTGGCGCAGCCCTGCTCGGCACGGGACTGCTGAGCATGAGCCCCATGGCTCAGGCCATCGAGGTCTACAAGACGGATACCGACCGCGTCGAGTTCAGTGGCCGCCTGGCGGCGTTTGCCGTGATCCAGGATGGCGCACACGATGAGATCTACAACGGTGGCTCGCGGATTCGCCTGATCCACGAGCATCAGTTCCAGCAAGGCTGGAGCTCGATCATCCGGGCCGAATGGGGCTTCGACCCCTGGTTCAAGGATGGCACCGATGCTCACTACAAGCGCATGCTCTACGCTGGGGCGGCACACGAGAAATGGGGCAGCTTCACGGTCGGCAAGCAGTATGGCCCCTGGTACGACATGGTGGCCGTCAACACCGACTGGTTCTGGATCAATGGTGGCGAGGCGTCCGGTACCTTCGAAGGCCGCAGCGGAGATGGTGGTCTGCATGGCACGGGACGCCCGGACAACTCGCTGTACTGGAAGAAGGGTTTCGGAGAGTTCACCGTCGGCCTGCTCTACCAGCTCAGTCATGATGGCCAGCACAGCAACGAGACCTCGCTCTTCGAGGACGGCGTCTTCACCACCGAGACCGAGTACTCAGGCTATGAGCGCGACTACAGCTATGAAGCCGCGCTCAACTGGCATCCGAACGAGGACGTCACGGTGGGCGGGGTCTTCCACCATACGGAGCTGAGCGACTACGAGAGCGGCAACAGCGAGAACGGCGATGTCGATGCCTGGTTGCTCGGCGGTCACTGGTCGCCGGGCAACTGGTACATCGCGCTCGTCGGCGGGGAATATCGCAACCACATCGCCGGCAGCACCCTGGACTCCTCGGAAGCCTTCGTCGACAAGGCGCGCGGCGCGGAATTCGTGGTCAATTACAAGTTCAAGGAGGTCATCTGGGGCGATGACAGCGTCGAGCTCTATGGCGGCCTGAACCACCTGGAAGACACCGACAGCGAAGCCCGCTACGCCTATCAGATCCTGGGCGCGGCTTGGCGAGTCAAGGACCTGACGCTGGCCACCGAGTACCGCTTCGACAACAGCCGCCAGTCAGACGGCAGCGAGTACAGTGCTGACCGCGACCAGCTGATGTTCCTGGCACGCTACGACTTCTGATCGTCATGTCAGACGCTGGTGACGGACCGCCGATGCTCGCGCTGAGGCGATGGTCCCGCCCCTGCCGGATGGCCTCCGGCAGGGGCAACAAAAAACGCCCGGTCATGTGACCGGGCGTTTCTGTATTGGTTGTCCTGAGATCCGCTCAGCGTTTCAGCCGCTTACGTACTCAGAAGCGATAGGTCGCGCCGAGACCGAAGCCATGCGCTTCATTCTCGTAATCGGCTTCATAGGTCCCACGGTTGGGCTCGCTCAGGCTGACGGTGGCCGTCTCTTCCCACAGGTAGGTGTAGGCCATGTCGATGGTCAGCTCCGGCATCGGCGTCCAGCCGGCCCCCAGCGAGAAGATGGTGCGATCCCCGGACGGGATACGCGCGCTGCGATGCTCATCCACGGTCGGGCTGTCATCGAAGGCCATGCCGGTACGCAGCACCCACTGCGGATTGAGCTGATAGCTCAGACCGACCGCATACTGCCAGCTGTCCTCATAGCCCTGCTCCTCGACGATGTCGTTCATGTTGTCGACTTCCACCGCGATCTCGTCGAAGCGACTCCAGTGTACCCAGGTCACGCCCGCCATCAGCGTCCAGCGATCATCCAGCTTGTGCGTCACGGAGAAGTCGATGCTTTCCGGCAAGGTTACGTCCAGCGACGCATCCTGCTCGGTATTCGCGAAGCCCGTGCCAGTGAAGACATTGTTGTACTTGGCCTCGCCTTCCAGGCTGTAGTCGACCTTGGAGCGATAGGACAGACCGAGACGGGTACTTTCCACCGGCTGGAAGATGACCCCGACGTTGTAGCCCCAGGCGGCATCGTCGCCCTTGATCTTGACCTTGCCATCCCCTGCGCCGACATCGACAGTATTCGACGTCAGCTCACCCTTGATGCTGTTGTAGGTCACACCGGCGCCGATGGCCCACTTGTCATTGATGCGGTAGGAGATGGTCGGCTGGGCGGTGACCACCTCGACTTCACTGTAATTGGCGAAATAACGGCCACGGAAATCAGAGCCATAATCGGTAATCACACCAAAGGGCGCATAGACCCCGAAGCCCAGCGCGACCTGATCGTTCATCGGTTGCACATAATAGAAGGAAGGCACTGCCGCCCCCGGCACCATGTCGCCGTCATCTCCGCCAGAGACTGGCCGACCGAGTGCATCATTCGCGCTGGCGACATCAATATCGGTATTGACGTCCAGATAGGTCACCCCACCGGTGATCTGGGCGCGATCCAGGAAGGACATGCCAGCCGGGTTGCCGAAGACGGTGGAAGCATCGTTGGCATTCGAGGCGCGCCCGGCGAAGGACGTCCCCTGAGTGCTGACGCTCTGCTCGTTGAGCTGGAAGGCCCCCGCGTGAACGCCACCGGCATAAGCCGTGGCAGCCGCTGCCAGCGCGACCCCGAGGGTGAGTTTGTTCATCTTGTTTTTCATTATGGATGGCGTCCCATTGCAGGTGGCTTGGAGAGCTGCATGTTGTTGTTATCGTTCGTTGATGCATAGCCCTGACACCTACGTTTTGGGCGAGTCGCCCGTTCAAGTCAAGGGCGAACGTTTGTTTGAATAGGGAGATTTCTAGTATTTGAGGAACTTTCATTCATGTCTGCACTGTCATCGTGTTGCTAACCCCATGTCCTGGCGATCATTTAGCGTCTGTTCGCCAGCGTTTAAAACATGGCGGGGCTCTCACCTTCCTCTCTAGCCTATTGGTCGAACATCAGGTTTTTCGTATGTAGTGGGTCGCTTGACCTATGTCCTGCACATAGGTCTTACACTGAGGATCATTCACGGAACATTGGCTGCCGATAGACCTTCAGGGCAGCCGAATGCTCTCTCCGCCACTCTTGATCACGAGGAGATGATGCAATGAAAGTCGCTGAACTGGCCCGCGAAGGAAACGTCACCGCCGAAACCGTTCGCCATTACACCCGCCAGGGCCTGATCACGGCCCGGCGCGATCCCGTCAACAACTACCAGCGCTTCGATGAGCAGGCGCTGGTACGTCTCAAGTTCATCAGTCAGGCACGCCAGTTGGGCTTCAGCCTTGCCGATATCAAGCAGATTCTGCAGCAGGCTGACCAGCATGACTCCCCCTGCCCCATGGTGAGAGACCTGCTCAAGGAACATCTGCCCCGAGTGCGTGAGCGCATCCGCGAGCTGGAAGCCCTGGCAGAGCGCATGGAGCATGCCATGGAGAGCTGGCAGGACATGCCGGACGGCGTGCCGGATGGCAACAGGGTGTGCTGCCTGATCGAGGGGCAATCGTTCCCGCCCCCCTCAGAAGAGAACGGAACGTACACCCCTGACACCGGGAGGACCTCATGAGCCACGACCCCATTGCCACGATCAGCGTGATGAACACTGACGGCATCAGCTGCCAGGGGTGTGTCACCAGGATTCGCAAGGCCTTGCTGGCACAGGATGATCAGGCCGAACTGGTCGGCGCTCCCCAAGCCCAGCTGCTGCTGGTACACACGAGGCTGGGTGAGGAAGGAGTGGCGAAGGTGGCGCAGGACAGCGGCTATCCGCTCACCCCGGCAGCACCGGCCACCCCTGCGAACCTCGAGATCAACGTCTACGGCATGCACTGCCAGAAATGCGTCGCCAAGCTGCGCAATGCCATTCAGCACTGGGATTCGTCCGCGACCGTCAGCGGTACGCCGGCAGACAATGTCCTGCAGGTCTCCAGCTGGCTGCCGGAAGCCTTGCTTGAACGTCTTGTCGTCGAGGCGGGCTATGCATTGGAACCTCCTGCCGAGGGCGACACATCAGCGGATCTCACTGAGTGCGACGACACCACGGAGGATCACGCAACGGCGGCTCCATCGGCAGCAGAACCCTCTCCGGCCAGCCCGACGGATAGCGGAAGTCTTGAGCTCTCGCTGTCCGGCATTACCTGCGCCAGCTGTGTCGCCACTATCCAGAAGACACTGGATGGGCTGGATGGCGTGGAACATGCCGAGGTCAACTTCGCTTCGCGCACGGCACAGGTCAAAAGCCAGCTTGCGACCACCGAGATCATCGCGGCCATCGAAGACGTGGGATATGGGGCAAGCGTGGTGAAAGACCCGGGCGCCAATGACGCGCAACAGCAGGAAGAGGCTGACCAGGAATATCGCTCTCGCATCCGTGACAGCGTGCTGTCACTGGGCATCGGTATCCCGCTGATGATCAGCATGTTCTTCCATCATCCCGGCTTCGAAGGTCTCGAACGTGGAGTGTGGCTGGCCATCGGGATCGCGGTGCTGGGTGTGCTCGCCACCGCAGGACGCAACTTCTTCACCAGCGCCTGGAAGGCCTTCACCCATCATCAGGCCAACATGGACACGCTGGTGGCACTCGGTACCGGGGCGGCATGGCTCTATTCCATGGGCGTGCTGATCTTCCCCGAGACGGTGCCCCAGGCGGCTCGTGGCCTCTACTTCGAAGCCTCGACCATGATCATCGGCCTGATCAGTCTTGGTCAGGCACTGGAGGTCAGAGCCCGCGGGCGTACACAGAAAGCACTGCGCGCGCTGCTGGATCTGCAGACCCGTACCGCTCGGGTCATTCGCGAGGGCGAAGAGCGCGAGATCGATGTCAACGACGTACGCAGCGGTGACCACGTGCGCATTCGCCCCGGTGAGCGCATCCCGGTGGATGGCAAGGTGATCGAGGGACAGAGCCACATCGATGAATCGATGTTGAGCGGTGAGCCGCTGGCTGTCTCACGTGGTGTCGGCGATGACGTGGCTGCCGGCACGCTCAACACGCGTGGCAGTCTGGTCTTCGAGGTCGAGCGCATCGGCAACGAGACACGCCTGGGCCGCATCATCAGTCAGGTGCGTCAGGCGCAGAACTCGCGCCCCCCGATCGGACGGCTGGCCGATACCATCTCCGGCGTATTCGTGCCCAGCGTGATGATCATCGCCATTGTCGCGGCGCTTCTCTGGTTCAACGTCGGGCCCGCCCCGACTGGCGTGCATATGCTGGTGGTCGCGACGGCGGTTCTCGTCATCGCCTGCCCCTGTGCACTGGGTCTGGCGACGCCGATCTCGACCATGATCGGGGTCGGCAAGGCAGCGGAACATGGCGTGCTGGTGCGCAGCGGTGAGGCACTGCAGACCGCCAGTCGCCTGACGGCACTCGTGGTCGACAAGACCGGCACCCTGACGCGCGGCAAGCCGGAAGTCACTGAAACGCATCGGGTCTCGGGGGAAAGCGAGCAGGAGGTGCTGGATGCCGCTCATGCCCTAGAGCGGGGCTCCGAGCACCCCCTGGCCACCGCGCTGCTGGCACATATCGAAGCACAGCGTCCCGAGGCCTCGCGCAGCAAGGCCTTCAATGACTACCAGACCATCAGCGGGCGCGGCATTCAGGCTCAGGACGATGCAGGCCGCACCTGGCGCATGGGCAACGCTGCCATGCTGGAGGATGCAGGTATCAGCCTTGCACCGCTGAGTGAGCAGATCACGTCGCTGGAAGACAATGCCCGCACCGTGATCCTGATGGCACGTGACAATGCATTGATCGCCGTCTTCGGGCTGGCCGACCCGCTGCGTGACGATAGCCGCGACGCCATCGCTCGCCTGCATGCCGTTGGCCTCAAGGTGATCATGCTGACCGGTGACAATCAGCACACGGCCGCTGCCGTGGCCCGTGAGACCGGGATCGATGACTATCGTGCCGGCGTCTCACCGGATGACAAGCACGATGAGATCGCCCGCCTCCAACAGGAAGGCCATGTGGTGGGAATGGTCGGCGACGGCATCAATGATGCGCCGGCGCTGGCGCTGGCCGATGTCGGCTTCGCGATGGGTGAAGGTACTGATGTCGCCATCGAGACGGCCGGCATCACGCTGATGCAGCCCTCCCTGGCAGGGGTCGCGGACGCGATCGCGATCAGCCAGGCCACGCTGCGCAACATCAAGCAGAACCTGGTGGGTGCCTTCGGCTACAACCTGATCGGCATTCCGATTGCGGCAGGCATTCTCTATCCCTTCACCGGCATGCTGTTGTCGCCGGTGATCGCCGGGCTGGCCATGTCACTGTCTTCCGTGACGGTCGTGACGAACGCCAACCGCCTGCGGGGGTTCACTCCCCCGGGGGCAGCTCGGTCACGTACGGACAGCACAGGAAATTCTTCCACCATGCCACAAGGAGAGTCAGCATGATCTGCATACTCGTCAATCTGATAGGGCTTGGCCTGATCGCTGCCATCGTCTGGTGGTTCTGGCTGGCCAGGTCATGAACCACGGCTCTGCCACTGATCCGTAGCACCTTCATTTGATCAGTGAAGGCAACTCAAGACGCCCTGCCACGCACTGTGTGGCAGGGCGTCTTCGCGTCGGCCTCTAGCGAGTCCGATGTCCACCAAGACCCTGCCGCTCTTCCGGGACAGCGCCATGTAACAGCGACAGTTGCCTCGTAAGTCGGGGCGCTCTCACGCCGCCAGGGGGTGTGGACAACTTGTTTTCCTGGTTGGCGTCCACCTGTCCACAACCGCTCTCCCGGCGGTTCTGAATAACGTTGCGTCACTACCTCGACGAAGCGCCTCCCGCTTTACCGTACTCTGCCCACCTCGATACCCCAACGCAGACCGCCCCTGCAGCTGGGCTGCAGGGGCGGTTTGGTACAAGTGCCTGACGAGCCTTGCATGACGGTTGTGGGGCGGCCATCCGCTACTCTTACAGGGAGAAACGCTACCCTAGGGACGCGTGACCTTTTCTCATCGCGTGTTCCCAGCACGCCCGGCTCAGCACTCTTTACTCAGCGCAGCTTTTGTCTCGCACACGACTCTTTTCACGCACAAAGAGAACCGCCCCTGCAGCTGGGCTGCAGGGGCGGTTCAGTATAAGTG
>NZ_JAPNXT010000007.1:0-241484 GCF_030397495.1 Cobetia sp. 14N.309.X.WAT.E.A4 | reverse complement strand
GCTCTGATGCCTCGAACAGCATTGATGTCGCCATCGACATCACTGCGCCGACCGCGCCGGTCATCACTACCATCAGTGACAACGTTGGCGATCTGACCGCCGCCCTGGTCGATGGTGACAGCACCGATGACACTACGCCGACCGTCTCCGGTACCGCGGAAGCCGACAGCACGGTCACGCTCTACAACGGGGAAACCGTGCTGGGTACCGACACGGCAGATTCCGACGGCAACTGGAGCATCACGCCGATCACCGCATTGGACGAGGGCGATTACGCCTTCACCGCCATTGCCACCGATGCCGCCGGCAATGACAGCGTGCTGTCCAACGCCATCGCCATCACGGTCGATACCACCGCGCCGTCTGCCCCCACTCTGGCTATCACCGAAGCCCTCGATGGTGTGAATATCGATGAGCTGACAGATGGTCTGCAAGCTGAAGTCGCGCTCAGTGCGGATACCGTCGCAGGGGATACGGCCACTGTCACCTTGGTTGATGTAGATGATGCGGACAATGTGATTACTGCTGATGTGGAGCTGGATGAAACGGATATCGACGCAGGCACTGTGGCTGTGACCATCCCAGCTGACACGTTGACCGATGGCAGTAGCTACAACGCCTCAGCTGTCATTACTGACGCCGCAGGCAATGTCAGCAATGAAGTCAATCTGGGAACAGTGACCATAGATATCACTGCCCCTGCAACGACTGTCACCATCGACTCCATCAGCAATGACACTGGCCTCGAAGCTGATGATTTCATCACCAATGATGCCGATGGTCTCACCATTACGGCGACACTGAGTACTGCGCTCATCACTGGTGAGGCACTTCTCTACAGCAACGATGGTGGTAGTACCTGGACCGACGTTACCGATAGTGTCAGCGGTACAGCGGTGAGTTATACCGATGGAACTCTCACTGCATCTTCCACCGTGCAGTTCAAGGTTCAGGACACTGCAGGCAACGATGGCACCATCGAGAGTCAAGACATCGTCATCGATACGACTGCTCCGACAGGGAGTGTCATCAACTTCACGGATGTTGATGGGGGCATCAATGCTGCAGAAGCGACAGATGTGACATTCGAAGGCACTGTCGAAGCTGGCTTGACCAGCAGCAATCTCTCGATCGTGATCACCGATGCCGACAATGGCTCCGTCACCGTCCCTACCGAGAACATCACTGTCTCAGCAACAGGTGAAGTGACTGTGTCTGGTGTCGATCTCTCCGGACTTTCAGAGGGGCTGCTGACTGTCACGATGACCGTGACTGACGATGCAGGTAATGAAAACGAGACAGCCATCACGGATACGGCCACCAAGCTGAGCGATGACTTCCTCGTTCTGGGAAATACCAACCGTCTCACAATAGAGGAAGCGCTAGTCGTCTCAGCGACTGCCGTCGCCAGCACTCCGGCATTCGCTGATACCAGCGGTGAGGCAACACTCTCACTCAGCTCCACCGAGTCGCTTACCAGCAACGGCCAGGCACTTGAATGGGTCATTACTGATGAAGGGCGCACACTCACATTGGCAAGTGATGTCGATAACGCTGCAGCGACGGCCGTCATGGTCGTTTCCGTCACCGAGGATGGCTCGGAAGTTGTCTACAGCGCAGAACTGCTCGGCAACATTGATCAGGTGAATGCCGAGTCATCCACGGTGGATGTGCTTGTCACTCTGACCGACGGCGCGTCGAGCACCAGCAGTACCTTGAATATCGATATCGCTGATGATGTACCGACGATTGCGGCAAGTACCGTCGTGGAGACTCTGAGCTCGAATACGGATTACACCGGCTCCATCTTCGATGGTGAGGGTGACTTCGGGTTTGGAGCTGATGCGGCAAATGGGCAGGTGCAGTCCTTCACGTTCAAGGGCCTGACATTCACTGTCTCTGATGATGGCACCTACGCGGATGTGACCGGCACCTCAACCGAGATTGGTCTGGAGGCTGGCGATACTGTCAGCATCGTCGATGGTATTCTGGCGGCCGAAACGCTGTCCGGTGAATCCTTCAGCCTGAATATCGACTCAGGGGACTATAGCTACAGCCATCAGGGCCAGTTCAGCGCAACAGAGGAGGCCAATACGCGGCCTGTAGTATTAGCCAATGAGACCAGTGACGTATTAGGTATTGTCGGTCTCAATGCATTGGATGTTATCGATCTCAATAATGATCAATTATTCAATGCCTATGATGTTGATGAAAACCTGACTTCTGTAACCATCAGCACGAATGGCTTAGTTAGCCTTGTACAAAATGTCACTCTTTTAGGGGGCTTAGTATCAGCATTGGTTGGCGCTGTATCCTGGTCCTGGAGCGAACAATTAGCTACTGAACTAGGATTGAATGTTGAGCAGAACACAAACACTGCTGGTGAAGTCGTCTTAGATATATCAGTATCTGAAGGTTCTATATCAAACCTCAAAGTCAACGAAATATTGAGTACGGTTGAGTTAACACTTGAGTCACCTACAGGCCTGGGTACTGCACTCAATACTGCTTTAAACCTACTTGATCTTGATACTCTACTGCTCAATATAACAAGCAGCACAGTAATAACTGCCACTGATGCACTGAATGCGACATCTACTCCCGATGCAGATGCCACTCTAATCAATCTTAATGTGTTGAGCACAGATTATCAGCCAGCAGTAAAGGAAGGTGATGATACATCTAATTCACTAAATGCAAATTCCGATGGAGAAGGGCTATACGGTTACGCTGGAAATGATCTGCTAACTGGTGGTAATGGTAATGACATCTTGCGCGGCGGCAGCGGCAATGACGAACTGAACGGAGGTGGTGCGACTGACCTGCTGATCGGCGGCGCGGAAAACGACACCCTGAATGGTGGTGACGGAGTCGACGTCCTTCGTTGGGAGTCCGGTGATGAGGGTACTGTCGCTGCTGCGGCAACAGACACCGTGCTCAACTTCAATAATGGTGGCGTCGGATCAGGAGACATTCTTGATCTGCGCGACATGCTCAATGGAGCCTATTACGTCGATAGCACCACCAACAATCTTGCCAGCTATATCAGTGCCGAATATGTCTCGGCAACTGGTACGACCGTCCTCTATATCAACACAGAGGGTGGATTGACGGCTTCCCCTGCCACATCCGCCAACCAGGTCATCAATATCGATGGACTCGATCTGACCGACGGTGGCACCTTGACGAGCAGTGAGGTCATCGACTCCCTCATCAGCGGTGAACAGTTGTTGGTGGGCACGGAGGTCAATGAAACGGATGTCAGCGTCACGGTCGTGGATGGTGATGGTGATACGAAAACTGGAGATATCACCTTCATTGGCGAGGAGAGCCTGGACTCGGTAAGTAATGTCGCTCCTACCGTGACTGCAGATGATGATGAACTTCTCGGACTAGTGGGACTGGAAGCATTAGGCCTTATTGATCTTTACGATAGCAATGTCTTTGTTGCAGATTATGACAACAACCTGCGATCCGTGGTAATTGATTATAGTGCGCTAGTCACAATTGACGTGGACTCACTCATTACTGCTCCAGATTTCACCTGGAATGACGATTTGGCTATCGCTCTAGGGCTCAGTGTTCAAGACACAGGTGCCGAGTTTGAGGGTGTACTTGGCACCGTCGCTGCGAATGCTCAGGTCACTATCACTGCAGCTGATGGCGGTGATATTGACAACGAAGCGCTAAATCAACTTCTCGCGACGATCACACTGGATCAAGGAGGTATCAATCTCGTAGATGTGGAGCTCTTTGATGCTTTGAGCATTACTGCCACAGATGTTTATGACGCAGAAACGACGGGTACACTGTCGTCACTGGTTGACGTTGACCTTCTAGACAGCAGCTCGGTATTCAGCGGGCTTGATGCTTCCTCCATTCTTGTTGGAGGCGCAGAAGCCGATATTTTTGATGAAAGCGACAGCGCTACCAGTGTCTATCTCTACGGCTTTGCGGGAAATGATGTTTTGACCGGCGGTAGCGCAAGTGATGTTCTCCAGGGAGGTGATGGCGATGACACTCTGATCGGGAATCTAGGCGATGATTACCTCTTAGGCGGCGCTGGCAGCAATATCTTCGATGGCGGTGATGGCGATGACACCCTCGTGACATCCACCCTCACCTTCGAGGTCGACGGCGGCGCAGGCATTGATACCTTGAGCTTCGACAATACCGGGGAGAGCATTGATCTGACTGCGCTGCTGGATGCGGATGCTTCCGTGAACACTGCCGTCAATATCGAAGTGTTGGATATTTCCGCCAGCAGCGATTTGGCGACCACGCTGACGCTGGACGAAGTTACGGTATTGAACCTCACGGATGACGATAACGAGCTGTATATCGATGGCGATGAGGGCGACAGCGTGGAAGCTGATGGGGCGACCACAACAGGCGCCACTGCCGAGTTCAACGGCACCACCTATGATACTTATCAACTGGGTGACGCAACGCTCTATATCGACCAGGACGTTACCGTGAATACCAATAACGGCTAGTCCCGGGATGCGCCTCTCAGGGGGCGCCTTCCCGATGAACAAGTACGCACTGAACACGAATAAAGCGTCAGGATGACGCAACTTCAGGGATCACCCTGGGGCCAAGGAGTGACATGATGCCCACCCTATTTCGTTGTCCGTCCGCCATCGGACAGGCAACAACTCTGCGCATACGAATGAAGAAGCTTTCCATCGCCGTCTGTGTCGTCTCAGCCGGTCTGGCGAGTTCGCTACCGGCCAGTGCTCAGACGACACGTGATCTCGCCGAAGTTTTGAGCGATGTGCTCAGGCATGATCCTCGCATCGATGCCGCCCAGGCCAATGTCCGGGCCGCAGGGACGGATATCGAGATTGCCGAGGATGGCTACTGGCCACGTCTGGAAAGCAGCGTCGGCACCGAGGACAATTTCACGGAAGGCGGGTATCGCATCACGCTGAGCCAGATGCTCTATGACTGGGGTCAGGTGGAAGCCGAGATCGAACAACGCAAGGCCGAGCGGGATGTCGAGCGTGACACCCTGGATCAGACCCGCATGGAGATCGCCCAGGAGACGATCACCGCCTATATCGATCTCGGGGCCAACCGCGCCATGATGCGCCGCGTACGTGATTACATCGAGAAGCTCGAAAGCCTCGAGACGCTGGCCAATGATCGCACCTTCTCGGGCTATGGTGACCGGGTCGAGCTGGACCGAGCCGCCGTCGACCTTGCCAGTGCGCGTGAATGGCTGGCACGCCTTCAGGGCGATGCTGATACCGCCCGACAGGAACTCGAGATTCTCAGTGGACGCCCCTTCCAGGGCGTGACCTTGAGCGCCCCGAAGCCACTGCCGATCGTGGCGGACCTGGCCCGCGACCCTGCCACTACCGATGCCGCCATCACCAACGCGCCAGCCTATCGCAGTCATGTCAGCCAGCAGAATGCCGCGCGCCACGCCTTGAGCCTGAGCGAGGCCGAGCGCTGGCCGGAATTGCGACTGGAGGCGACAAGCTCACGTTATGAGTCGAACGACGACATGGTCAGCGACTCCAGTATCGGCCTGCGCATCGAGGCACCGGTCTTTCAGGGCCTGACACCCCTCCGTCAGCCCGAAGCGGATCGCGCACGCCTGACCGCCGCCCAGTTCGAGACCGCCTCCACGGCCCGTGAGCTGCGCCGCCAGATCCAGCGACTGTCTGCCAGTCAGCCAGCGGTCGAGGCACGCATCAAGGCACTGGATCAGCAGGCACGCAGCGGAGAGCGCCTGCGCAGCAGCTATCGGGACCAGTTCATCACCGGCTCACGCAATATCGAGGATCTGCTGACCATCGAAAGCGAGATCTTCGCGGCGCGTCGTCAGATGATCGAGCTCAACACCCAGCTGCTCACCGATCAATATGAACTCGCGACCCAACTGGGCGCCCTGCCACTGGTCACCTCACCCCTTCGCGCGCCATCCACCACTGCCGCGACAACCGAGATGACGAGTGCTCAGCTGTCCCATTCCCATCAGCCTGTCAGCCAGGGAGTCAGCCAATGAGCTCCGTACAGTCTGCTGCCGATACCCCGGTGGCCTCCCGACCCGACCCGCTGCTGGAGAGCGTTCGCCAGTTGCTGCGCCTGCAGGGCCACGGCATCGACCTCGAACGCCTGCGCCATGGCATGCCACTGACCAAGGGGCAGCTCGCGCCACAGGATCTGGAGCAGGCCCTGTCACGCCAGGGCATTGCCGCACGTCTGAGTCAGGCTCCCCTCGACGAGATTCCTGCCAGCCTGATGCCCTGCGTCGTGTTGCTGGAAGACGGCAGCAGCCGCGTACTGCTGGCCCATGAGTCGTCGCATCAGTGGCCTGAAACGTCGAGCATCGAATCGAGCGGCGAGTCGAGCACCGAGTCGAGTGCCGACACGAGCGACACCCCGACAGACGATGATACGGAAGCAGCCCCCAGCGGCCCCGCCTATCAGTTGCTCGACCCGCTGTCCGGGGGAGAGTACTGGCAGCCACAGGCCGAGCTGAACGCCGCATACGCCGGCATCGCGCTGTTCGCACATGGTGAGATCTCGCTGGATCGCGCAGAAGGTTACAGCCAGACCCGCCAGGGTCATTGGCTGACATCACGCCTCAAGTCCCATTGGCGAGTCTTCGCCGAAGTCGCACTGTCCTCGTCGCTTGCTGCACTGCTGGCCGTGGCCACGGCCCTGTTCGCGATGCAGGTCTATGACCGTGTGGTGCCGACCGGTGCCGTCGATACGCTGTGGGCGCTGGGTATCGGCGTGATTCTCGCCATCGCGCTGGAAGCGCTGTTGCGCGCACTGCGGGCACAATTGATCGAGAACTCAGGCAAGAAGATCGATCTCGAGCTCAACGATCACATCTTCCGCCACGCCGTGCAGATGCGCCTGGCCTCGAAGCCGCGCTCCACCGGCGCGATGACCAGCCAGATTCGAGACTTCGATGCCATCCGCGAGTTCTTCACCGCCTCGACCCTCGGGGCCTGTGGTGATCTGCCCTTCGCCCTGCTGTTCCTGGGCCTGATCGCCCTGCTGGGCGGCCCGGTGGTCTGGGTACCGGTGGCCGCCATCGTGTTGATGCTGATTCCCGTGCTGCTGGCGCAACCCTGGCTGTCACGCCTGTCCCGTGAGGGCATGCGCGAATCCGCGGTCAAGAATGGCGTATTGCTCGAGACCCTCGACAACCTCGAGAACCTCAAGGCCTGTCGCGCCGAAGGCCATGCCAGTCGCCAATGGCAGCGCCTGACCTCCGAGCAGACCCACCGTGGCGTCACCTTCCGCCATGCCGTCGCCTGGCTGACCAGCTGGGGCACCGGCATGCAGCAGCTGGCCTACGTCGGCGTCATCATTGCCGGTGTCTATCTGATCATGGCCGGCGAGTTGAGCGTCGGCGCCCTGATCGCCTGCTCGATCCTGTCGTCGCGCGCCATCGGCCCGACCCTGCAGATCAGCGCGCTGCTGAGTCGCTGGCAGCACGTCAAGGTGGCCAAGGAAGGCCTGGATGCGCTGATGGAGACCGATATCGAGCGACCCGGTGATCGCCGCTTCGCGCGGCTCGCCCAGGCCCACGGTCACTATCATGCCGAGAATCTGCATTGGCGCTATGACGAGGAAGCGCCGGAGGCTCTGGCACTGGATCGCCTGAGCATCGCGCCCGGTGAACACATCGCGCTGCTGGGGGGCAATGGCGCCGGCAAGAGCACCCTGCTGCGACTACTGGCCGGCTATTTCACGCCTACCAGCGGTGAACTGACCCTCGATCACCTCGCCCTGAGTCAGATCGACCCTGCCGACCGCCAGCGCGCCATCGGCTACCTGCCACAGGACATCAGTCTGTTCAGCGGCACCCTGCGCGACAATCTGTGCATCGACGGACGGGATGTCAGCGACATGCGTCTGCTGGAGGTCCTCGAGATGACCGGCCTGGGCGACTTCGTGCGTCGTCATCCGCTGGGGCTGGACATGATGCTGCATGATCGCCACAGCCTGTCCGGCGGCCAACGTCAGAGCCTCGGTCTTGCCCGCCTGATCCTGCAGGACCCGGTCGTGGTGCTGCTGGATGAACCCACGGCCTCGCTGGATCAGGCCACCGAGCAGCACGTCATCAAGACACTTGGCCCGTGGCTTGCCGGCCGCACCCTGGTGCTTGCCACTCACCGCAAGTCGCTGCTCAGCTGGGTCGAGCGCGCGCTGGTACTGCGCCATGGCAAGCGCGTCATGGACGGCCCGCTGGATCAGATCATGGCCAGACAATCCGCCGGCAAGACACCGGCCACCTCCTCATCTCGCCAGCGCCAGGAGGCCTCATGAGCCAGCGTTTTGACCCCGAACTCATCAAACGTGAGCTGGGCGCCCCGGACCAGAGACTGGAAAGCCACTGGTCACGTCCGCTGCTGTGGGCCAGCCTGCTGGTGGTAGCGCTCTTCGTGGCATGGTCCAGCTGGGCCGAAGTCAATGAAGTGGCCCGCGGTGAAGCCAAGGTAGTTCCCTCCTCACGCCAGCAGACCATCCAGAGCCTGGAGGGCGGCATTCTCGACGAGATCATGGTTCGGGAGGGGGAAATCGTCGAGGCCGGTCAGCTGCTGGCCGCCATCGATGAAACCCGCTTCCGCTCGGCCTACATGGAGTCGCTGAGCCAGGCCCAGGCGCTGAGGGCGACCATCGGACGTCTGGAAGCCGAGGTACTGGACAAGGCCAGCATCGAGTTTCCGGAGGAGGTGCGTGACAACGAGGCGCTGACGGCCACCGAGCGTGAGCTGTTCACGGCGCGGCGCAAGAAGCGTGACAGCGCCTTGAATGCGGTCAGCAAGGAGATCACTGCGGCCCAGCGTCAGCTCGCGGTGATCCGCCCGCTGGTCAAGCGACGTGCCGTGGGCGAGATGGAGATGCTCAAGCTGGATCGCGAGATCGCCGAACTCAAGGGCCGTCAGGCCGAGATCCGCAATACCTATCTGCAGGATGCCTACGCCGAGCTTGCCGACAAGAAGTCCGAACTGGCGACACTGGAAGAGACTACCGTGCAGCGGCGTGATCAGCTGGATCGTACCCGGCTGCTCTCGCCGGTGCGTGGCGTGGTCAACAACATCGCCATCACCACGCGTGGCGGCGTCATCCCGCCCGGCGAGGAGATCATGCAGATCACCCCGCTGGAGGACACCCTGGTGTTCGAGACGCGCATCCGCCCGCAGGATGTCGCCTTCATCGCCCCGGGCATGCCGGCCACGATTCGCATCAGCGCCTACGACTATGCGGTCTACGGCACGCTGGAGGGCAAGGTGGAGCGCATCAGCTCTGACACCCTGGAAGAGGAAACGCCGCGGGGTGAGGAAAGCTACTATCGCGTGCTGGTCAGCAGCGAGACCGCGGCGCTTGAGCACAATGGCGAGACGCTGCCGATCAAGCCGGGCATGGTCGCCACGGTGGATATCGAGACCGGCGAGCGCAGCGTGCTCTCGTATCTCCTGAGGCCCTTCACGCGTCTGGAGCTGCGATGAGCGCAAGCCTGATCATCAGATAACGGGCGTCTGGCGCAATGCCAGCATGTCCGGCCACAACCGCGCGAAGCTGTCCTCAAGCATCGCGCGGTTATCCGCCAGCCACGGCGTCATGTCCGCCAGCGGATTGGCGCCAGCTTCCAGATCCCCCATCTTGTGCGTACGCCTTCCGCTTCGCGTATCACTTTGCCTTCGTGAATCACTTTGCTGGCGAGGATCACTTGTCTGGCGTAACCGGCGTCTGGCCGTCATGCGCTCGCCGATGCTGGCAATGGTCGAGAGCGTGAACTCCAGCTCCTGATAGCGCCTGAGCGCATCGCGCACCTGAATCCACTCGATGAGGCTCGACAGGCGTGACGGCACCTCCTCACGCGCCAACAGGCGATAGAGGCGCTCGATATCGTCATCGTGCATCTCACCAGCCAGCAGGTGATCCCACATCATGTCGAAGGCGATGCCGGCCACACGACGTGACGCGGGCGGTACCTGAGTCAACAGCCAGCGAGTCTCGGGATGGGCATCGATCACCGCATCACAGCGGCGATGGAAACGGATGCCGGCTTCTATCTCAGGCGACCAGCCGCTCAGGTCACTGCCGCGCACGCCGTCGGCAATCAGGTTTCCAAACAGGAAGTTATCGCTGCCCGCCAGACTCAGGTGCGCATGACCGAGAAAGTTCAAGTTGCTAGACTCCTGATATCATTACCCATTATTCAATATCCCCGTCCTCTTCTGACTATCGAGACCTCTGATGCCATCTGCGTCCATGCCTGCCAAGGCGCCCATCGTGCGCGATATCGTCCTGATCGGCGGGGGACATAGCCATGTTGGCGTGTTGATGCGTTTCGCCATGCAGCCTGAGCCTGGCGTACGCCTCACCGTCATCTGTCGCGACACCGACACGCCCTACTCCGGCATGCTACCCGGTTACGTGGCGGGGCATTACACCTTTGATGATGTGCATATCGACCTGCGTCGGCTGTGTCAGTTCGCCGGCGCACGCTTCTATCGAGATCAGGTGATCGATATCGACCGCGGCCAGCGCCGCGTGATCTGCGCCGAGCGCCCGGCGGTGGACTATGACCTGCTGTCGATCAATATCGGCTCCACGCCTCGCCTGTCCCACATCGACGGTATCGGTGATCCCGAAGCGGCTGATGCCCCCGTGGTGGCGGTCAAACCGATCAGCACCTTCCAGCAGCGCTGGCTGAGACTGCTTGAGCGCGCCAGAAGCGCCGAGCGGCCTCTCGACATCGTGCTGGTCGGCGGCGGTGCCGGCGGGGTCGAGCTGCTGCTGGCCATCCAGCAGCGCCTCGCCGCCGAGTTGCCCGCTGCGCTCGCGCCGAACCTGACGCTGATCACCCGCGGACAGCGCCTGTTGCCGACGCATTCTCCTGAGGTCAGCGCTGCACTCGCCACCACCTTGCATGAACGCGGTATCCGGGTGCATTTCGGTGAGGAGATCACCGCTGTCGACGCTTCCAGGGCGTCGTCCCAGCGCCAGCTGATCAGTGCCAGCGGCAGTCGCCATCCGGCCGACGAGGCCATCTGGGTGACACGCGCCGGAGGGGCACGCTGGCTGGAGAAGACAGGACTGAGCCTGGATGAGGATGGCTTTCTCAAGGTGCGCGATACCCTGCAGACGCTCGAGGATGATGCCATCTTCGCCGCGGGCGATATCGCGCATCAGGTCAATCATCCGCGTGAAAAGGCCGGCGTCTTCGCCGTGCGCCAGTCACGGCCGCTGGCTGACAACCTGCGCCGCGCCGTGCGCGGAGAGTCACTACATCCCTATATTCCACAGTCCCGCTGGCTGGCCCTGATCAGCACCGGGGATCGTGATGCCATTGCCTCACGCGGCAATCTTGGGCTGGTGTCGCCGTGGCTGCGTCCGTGGCTGTGGCGCTGGAAGGATCATATCGACCGCCAGTTCATGGCACGCTTCACTGAACTGCCCAGCATGCAGGACGCTGCGGACACCGGCGGCCTGACAGGATTGCAACAGCGCATCAGCGCTGCCTGGCAGGCGCTCAAGGGCGGCGATGGCAGGCTCCACCCGCGCCTGACCGCCGAGCTGGATGAGCAGGAGGCGCATCAGGCCCTGTCCGCATTGGCGATGCGCTGCGGCGGCTGTGGCGCCAAGGTCGGTGCCAGCGTGCTCTCCCGAGCGCTGCAGAGCCTTGCCCCGCGCGAGAACGCGGACGTGCTGGTCGGGCTGCATGCCCCGGATGATGCCGCCATCGTGCGAGTGCCCGAGGGTCAGGCACTGGCACACAGCGTCGACTTCTTCCGCGCCTTCATCGATGACCCTTACCTGTTCGGGCGCATCGCCGCCAATCACGCCCTGGGCGACCTCTACGCCATGGGCGCGACGCCCCACACCGCCACCGCCGTCGCCACGGTGCCGCAGGGGATCGAGCGCAAGGTCGAACCGCTGGTGCGCGAGCTGATGCAAGGCGCCACCGAGGTGCTCAACGAGGCAGGCTGTACACTGGTCGGCGGACATACCGGCGAGGGGCAGGAACTGGCGCTGGGCTTCGCCCTCAATGGCCTGGTGGAGGAGAATCTGGCCGGGGTCACCTGCAAGGGCGGCATGCAGCCAGGCGAGGTGCTGATCCTCACCAAGGCCATCGGCACCGGCACGCTGCTGGCAGCCAATGCGCGCCTGGAAGCGCGCGGCCGCTGGATCGATGCCGCACTGGAGAGCATGCAGCAATCCAGTCAGCAGGCGGCAAATATCCTGCGCGCCCATCAGTCAAGCGCCTCCACCGATGTCACCGGCTTCGGCCTGCTCGGCCATCTGGTGGAGATGACCCGCGCCAGCGGCGTGGATGCCGAACTCGAGATCAACACCCTGCCGATACTGGACGGCGCCGAGGACTGCGTCGCCCGCGGGGTGGTCAGCTCACTGCAACCGGCCAACCTGCGTCTCAAGCGTGCCCTGAAGGATCAGGCCGGCGTCATCGATCATCCGCGCTATCCGCTGCTGTTCGATCCACAGACCGCCGGCGGCCTGCTGGCCAGTGTGCCGGCCGGTGAGGCCGAGTCCTGCCTGGCCGCGCTCAAGGCCGCCGGCTATCACGCCAGCGCCATCATCGGGCGCATCCTGTCACAGGGTGATGCGCTGGCGCCGATCAGCATCAAGCGCTGAACGCGGCGAGACAACTCACTGACGACGTCAGCCGCCCCCTTGCCGCCGGTCGTTTGCCCCCACGACAAGACGCCCGCCAGATCTCTCTGGCGGGCGTCTTGATCTCTGCAGCACGCAAGTCCGAGGGCTAGCTCACTTCGGCCATCTCACCTTCGACTGGCTCAGTTCGGCCATCTCGGTTCGGCCGGCTCAGGCTTCCGCTTCGCGCTTGAGCGCCTCGAAGGACTCAACGAAGGCATCCATCGTCTCGGCACAGTAATCCCGCAGCCCACTGACGACCAGCTTCTTGGAGCCACTGCCGATGCACTGCTCGCCATCATGGATGCCGAATTCGAGCAGGGTATCACCACGCTTGCCGTTGACCTCAAGCGAGGAGCGCACGAAGTCGAGATGCAGATCGGCGATATCGAGCCGTTCGAAACAGAAGCCCATGCTGTCATAGATCACCAGCGGGCGTGCCGGATTGAACATCACCCCCTTCTCCAGCATCAGCGGCTGCAGGAAGTGCGGGAAGTTGCGCCCGGAGAAGGCGATATACTGGCGAGTGAAATTGGCGACCACTTCCTCGTCATGCGTGGTATCACCGCTGCGCTCGACCGTCAGATAGACCTTGCCGGCTTCATCGCGCACCAGCAGGGACACGCCATTCTCGTCGGGTTCCTCCAGCGCTTCGAAGATCAAGGGCACATCATTGCCGACCATGCCGCAGAAACGGATGGTCATGCACTGTGAAAGGCCGAATTTCGCCAGCAACAGGGAGAACAGCAGGTCGCCGGGCACACAGAAGCGTCGCGCATCCGGGTCATGAATGGGGTTGTAATCCCCCGCCATCTGCTTGGCGAAGCGACTGGCCTGCTCGGCGGTGATCCGCACGCGGCCATCTTCGACCCGGTGAAACTGATCAAGAAACATGGACTGCCTTCCTGCCCTGCTTGAATGATGATCGATGGCCCGTCCTGAACCATCGCGGAAATACCTCCGAGGGGAGGAATCAAGGGTGACACGCTTTCACGCCTGTCCAGCAGACGTGCCATGAGGCTGCCATGACACGTCGATCACGGGATTTTACCACTTGCTGACAGGCAGATGGTGACTCGTGACAGGCTTTGCAAGAGTTTGCAGCCCGACAGATGGCCATATACTGTATATAACCCCATACTTTCGGGCAAACCGCTGCACTGCCCGCCACTTCGACAGGTCGCCATGCAAGCCGCTCCCCTCGACAATCCGCGCTACTACCTGGCCAACTTCGATACCCTGCTCGATTGGGTCTGCCAGTGCCACGCCGATCTGCTGACAGAGACGGAGCGTGCCACGGTGGACGCCATCACGCGCCTGCCGGAGCCTTCACGGGCCCTGCTGGTCCGCCTGCTGATGCGCAAGGGCGATCATTTCGAGGTCACGCAGCTGCATTATGCCGAAATCGGCGCTATCGAGGCCGCAAGCCAGCCTCTGATCACACCGATCACCGACAGTGCCACGCCTGATGGGCTGTGCCGCCTGAACGCTGACCTGAGCCTGGAGGAAATGCTGTCACTGGTGACACTGCCGCGCTTGAAGGACGCCTTCCCTGGGCTGCCAAGAAGCACGCCCAAACGCCGGATGCCGGATGCCCTCAGCGAGCTGCTGGTAGATACCACGCCACGGTCACTGCCCGAGTGGCTGAATGACCCCGCCGCCAACACGCTGAGTGTGCGCCTGGGTGAGCTGTCGCGACGCCTGAGCCTGATGTTCTTCGGCAACCTGCGCCAGACTCTGTCGGACTTCGTGCTCAGTGAATTGGGCCTGCTGCGCTGCGAGGCGGTCGCGCTTTCGCCAGACTCGCGCGCCTTCACCCAGCGCTGGGAGGTGGATCGTTATCTGGCCCTGGAGCAGCTGCGTGAGGACTGGCAGGCGGCCAGGGAGCGTCTGAATCGTGAGACGGCGCATGCTGAACTGGAGCCGCATTGGCAGCGCATCATCTCGGCCCTGGACGAGCCGACATCGTCAGAAGCCGACGCGACAGAGGCGAATCGCGCCAATGCCTGGCTGGCACAGCGACGTGACCGGCTGCGTTTCTCGCTGGCGCGCGATGCCGAACGTCAGGGCTGGCATCACGCAGCCGCACTGCAGTACGCCTGCCTCGAGGATTCTGCGTATGCCCCGCGTGCCATGCCGCGCCGAGTGAGAGCACTGGAGCTTTCCGGCGATATCAGCGCAGCCCACGCGCTTGCCTGCGAGCGCCTGGCGCGTGCTGACATCACGCTGGACGAACAGCTGGCACTAGAGCGCGCCCTGCCTCGCCTGTGCCGTGGCCTTGGCTTGCCCGCGCCCAGACGCGCCAAGGCGCCGGCCACGCCGCAGATCACCCTTACGGTGCCGGACCTTGCCACCTCGGCCGCCGCCGGCATCCATGGGGTCGAGCGCGCGGCCGCCCATGCACTGGCCACGCCCGAGGCACCGGTCTTCTATGTCGAGAATGGTCTGCTCCCCGCGCTCTTCACCCTGTTGTGCTGGGACGTGCTGTTCGCGCCCTTGCCGGGAGCCTTCTTCCACGCCTTTCATACCGGTCCGGCGGACCTCTACCGCCCTGACTTCGTCAACCGTCGCCAGGCCGCTTTCGAGGACTGCTTCGCGCGCCTGTCCGATGGCCGCTACCGAGAGACGATTCGTGAGCGTCATCAGCAGAAACAGGGTATTCAAGCGCCCTTCGTGCATTGGCCGCTGTTGAGCGAGGAGCTGCTGTCCCACGCACTGGACTGCATTCCTCCGGCACATCTGGAGGCCTGCTTCCGACACCTGCTGGCCAATCCCCGCGAGCATCGCGCTGGCCTGCCGGACCTGATCCAGTTCTTCCCCGAGAACACCCGCGAGCGTTACCGGATGATCGAGGTCAAGGCACCCACCGACCGCCTGCAGGACAACCAGCGTCAGTGGCTGGCCCTGTTCGCCCGCCATGCGATTCCGGCGCTGGAGTGCCGTGTCGAATGGCAGACCGTAAACGCCTCTGATGCGTCCGCCGAGGACGAGGCCACGGCACGCAAGGCACCGACTGCGCGATGATCACCGCCGACACCTCAAGCAGCGCACCCGAGCGCTATCGGATCGCGGTACGCGAGCTGTGCGCCTTCGCCGCACGCGAGGGCGATCTAGACCTGCGCTTCACGCCCTCGCCCACCGCTCAACAGGGCATTCGCGGCCATCAGCGCATCGTGCGTCGGCGTGGCAAGGACTACGAAAGCGAGATATCGCTCTCCGGCTGCATCGGCAATCTCGAGATTCGTGGCCGCGCCGATGGCTATGATCCCAGGCGCAACTGTCTCGAGGAGATCAAGACCCACCGTGGTGACCTGTCCCGTCAGCCTGCGAATCACCGCGCCCTGCACTGGGCCCAGGCGCGTGTCTACGGTGCCCTGATGTGCCGCAGTCGCGATCTCGAGGGCATCACGCTGGCGCTGGTGTATCTGGATATCGCCGCGGACGCACCAGCCAGCGCTGCCAAGGATGAAGCGGAATCCGGCGGTGACTCCATCGGGGCTTCACAGGATGAACAACGCCTGGAAGCCTGGTGGAGCCGCGAGGCGCTGGAAGCGGAGCTTGCACGTCTGGCCGCACGCTTCAGCGAGTTCGCCGCCAATGAACTGGCGCATCGCCGCGCCCGTGACAGCGCCCTTGGCACGCTTGCCTTCCCCTGGCCTGCCTGGCGCCCCGGTCAACGCCAGCTGGCCGAGCATGCCTACAAGGCGGTGATGACCGGACGCGAGCTGCTGGCCGAGGCGCCGACCGGCACCGGCAAGACGCTGGCGACGCTGTATCCTGCGCTGCGTGCGATGCCCAGAAACGGCACGGACAGACTCTTCTACCTCACCGCCCGCACCCCGGGCCGGGCCTTGGCGCTGGACGCGCTGACCACCCTGGTGCCAGAGGTAGTCGAGCACACGGAATCACCGGACACGCCTGCCGCAGCGCTGCGCATTCTGGAACTCGGCGCGCGCAGCAAGACCTGTGAGCACCCGACCCTCGCCTGTCATGGTGAGTCCTGCCCGCTGGCGCGCGGCTTCCATGATCGCCTGCCTGCGGCACGCTCTGCCGCGCTTGCCGACCACCAGCCACTGACGCTGGCGACGACACGCCGACACGCCCTGGCCCATGAGATCTGCCCCTATTTCCTCGCCCAGGAGCTCTCGCGCTGGGCGGATGTGGTCATCGGGGATCACAACCACTACTTCGACAGTCATGCGCTGCTGTTCGCTCTGACCCAGGCCAATGACTGGCGCTCCGTGGTGCTCGTCGATGAAAGCCACAACCTCATCGAACGCGCCCGCGGCATGTACAGCACCGAACTCGATGCCCGACAGTTCCACTTCCTGCTCAAGCAGTTGAGTCGCACGGGCCATCCGGTCCCGCTGCGCTCGGCCTCCCGCACGCTGGCCCGGCAGTGGCGAGCGCTGGAGCAGCTCGGGCCGGAAAACGGCAGCTCAGGGAATCCAAGCAGCGGGAACGGCAGCACCGATGACGGCAGTCAACAGGCACGTCTTGCGCTGGAGACGTTGCCCGGCGACTTCCTCAAGGCGCTGACGCAATGGACGGGCGCGATGGGCGACTGGTTGGCGGAGCCTGACAAGGCCGCAACCCCTCCTGCGGCCAGACAACAGGCAGCGCGAGCCACGGCCACACAAGCCCCCGAACAGCTGGGCCTGATCGCGAGCGATGCCGTTCCCCTGGCCTCAAGCACCACCCCATCAGACTCCAGTCCGACATCCACCGCGGCCAACCGCCGCCTGGAGCCTGACGTCGAGATGATGGAGGCCTATTTCGCGGCGCTGACGCTCACGCGACTCGTGGAAGGCTTTGGCGATCACTCGCTGTTCGAAGTCGAACTCGCCGCCACGAAACCACCGCGTCAGGCAACGCTCACCAGCGATTCAAGCTCACGCTCCGGCGCAGCATCGGCTGCAGAAGCAGAAGCAGAAGCAGCAGCCCGGCCTCGCAAGCCCCGAGGGCGAAGCGTGCGCCAGATACAGCCGCGACTGCGCTGCGTCAGCCCGGCGCCGTGGCTGGCCCCCCGCCTGCGCGCCAGCCACGCCACCCTATTGTTCTCGGCCACGCTCAATCCGCCGGCCTATCATCACCGCCTGCTGGGACTGGCGGACAATGCAGTCTGGTTGAGTGTCGAGTCGCCGTTCAGGGCGACGCAGGTACAGGTCAGTCGCCATCGGCTCTCGACCCGCCTGCGGGACCGCGAGGCCTCCTGCCGGCCCATCGCCGAGCTGATGGCACGCCAATACCAACAGCGCCCGGGCAACTATCTGGCATTCTTCTCGAGCTTCGCCTATCTCGAGCAGGTCGCCAGCACCCTGCAACAGCTGACGCCGGAGATTCCCCAATGGCGCCAGACCCGTGCCATGACGGAAGCGGAGCGCACCACCTTCATTCAGCGCTTCACCCCCGACGGCCAGGGCATCGGTTTCGCGGTGCTGGGCGGTGCCTTCGGCGAAGGGATCGATCTCCCGGGGTCGCGTCTGATCGGGGCCTTCATCGCCACCCTGGGGCTTGCCGGCTTCAGCCCGGAGAATGAAGCGCTCAAGCAGCGTCTGGCGCAGTGGCTGGAAAGCGATGCAAGGCGGCGTGTCGAACGACATTCGACAGACGGCGCCAAGGAGGAGCGTGACGATGAGGCAGGTCCGCTGCCCCCTGTCATCCAGCCCTTGAAGGCTGACGACTGCACCTATCTGTACCCCGGGCTCACCAGAGTGGTGCAGGCCGCAGGCCGCGTGATTCGCAGCGAGCAGGATCAGGGCGTGATCCACCTGATCGATGACCGCTTCCTGCGCCCGGAAGTCGCACGACTGCTGCCGCGCTGGTGGACGCCGACAGACTGACGCGAGCAGGATGACGCCAGGCGTGCCTTTGCCCCGAGATGGCACAAAGCCTGCACGTCAATGGGCAATAGAACAGTGCCTCATCCCCTTTCCGCTCCCCGGTCGCAAGGAAGCCGAACGATGCCAGACAACGACAACGCCCTGTGGGGCGACGACTATCCGCGTGATCTGATCGGCTATGGTGCCAATCCCCCCCATGCCAACTGGCCGGGGGGTGCCAGGATCGCCGTGCAGTTCGTGCTCAACTATGAGGAAGGCGGCGAGAATTGCCTGCTGCACGGTGACAGCGAGAGCGAGAAGTTTCTCTCCGAGATCATCGGTGCCGAGGCCTACCCCGCGCGGCACATGAGCATGGAGTCGATCTACGAATATGGCTCGCGCAGTGGCGTGTGGCGGATTCTTGATGAATTCAAGCGCCGGGAGTTGCCGCTGACGGTCTTCGGTGTCGGCATGGCGCTGGCGCGGCATCCGGACCTGGTCGCGCGTTTCCTGGAGGATGGCCACGAGATCGCCAGTCACGGCTGGCGCTGGATTCATTACCAGCACATGGATGAAGCCCATGAGCGCGCCCATCTGGAACGCGCGGTGGAGAGCTATCGCGAGCTGGTCGGTCACGCACCACAGGGCTGGTACACCGGGCGCGACAGCCCCAACACCCGCCGACTGGTGGTGGAGCACGGCGGTTTCACCTACGACAGCGATTACTACGGCGATGACCTGCCGCTATGGATGGAGGTGACCACCGCCAATGGCGAGCAGGTGCCGCATCTCGTCGTCCCCTACACCCTGGACACCAATGACATGCGCTTCGCCAGCGCCCAGGGCTTCAACAACGGTGAGGACTTCTTCCAGTACCTGCGTGACGCCTTCGACGTGCTCTACGCCGAGGGCGACACGGCACCCAAGATGCTCTCCATCGGGTTGCACTGTCGGATCGCCGGACGACCGGGACGCTTCGCGGCGCTGAAACGCTTCCTCGATTACGTCCAGTCCCACGACAGGGTATGGATCACCCGTCGCATCGATATCGCCGAGCACTGGCAGCGTGAGCATCCCTATACCCCCGCCAGCTGACATCGCAAAAAGAACGCCGCAGCCCTTTCGGGCTGCGGCGTTTGTGGTTGAATCAAGGAGAAGGTCAGCGATCGCACCTTCAAGGCTGCGCCAGTCAGTCTTCCAGCATGCTGGTCAGTTTTCCAACATGCAGGCCAATGCCAGCAGGCTCTCATCACGACCCGGCAGGCCCAGCAATGAGACGCCCCAGGGCGGTGGTGCAGCCTCCTCCGGCAGGCGCGCTGCGTCATCGGTCAGCCACGGCAGACTCAATTGCGGTGCGCCATTCAAGCCGGCCAGTGCGGTGAGTCCCATCAGCCGGTGACGATAGGCCTCCATCTCCTCGAGGCTTGCGCCCAGCAGCGGTGAAGCGCCCGGCGTGGTGGGCAGCACGAACACCGCCTCGCTGGTGGCCTCGGCCTGGGCATGGGCAGCCGCACTGCCATCGTCGCAGGCACTCTCGCCGCCCTCATGACTGGCTGCCAGCTGCTGGCGGTACCAGCGGCGGACGGTGTCTGCCTTGGCTTCTGCTGCCTGCTCGTCGGCATCACTCAGGGTCATGCACCATTTGAGGCGCGCCGCGATATCCGGATTCAGCTGCGGCCAGCGAGAGTCGGGGCCCTGCTCCGGCGTACTCAACCATGCCTGGTGCGTACGACGAATCTCGCAGCCCTGCAGAATCCGAAAGGCCTCACTGGCCCTCGCCATGAAGGCCTGGCTCAACATTCGCCGCTCGCAGCGAAAACCGAGTGATTCAAGGCGACGCGTCAGCGGCCCCAGCAGTCGCTGATAAGGCCCCGCCGCCAGCCCTTCCGGCACCAGCAGGATGAGTCTCGCCGGCAAACGAGTCGCTGTCGTTGGCGGCATCAACACCTCACTGACCTGCGTCAGCGTCGCGAGATCCCGCGTCATCCAGCCAATGGTATCGAAGCGCGGCGCCAGCGGCTTGAGGCCTGACATGTCAATGCGGCCATGGGTCGGCCGCAGCCCGTAGAGCCCACAGTAGCTGGACGGCACGCGAATGGAGCCACCGGTATCGGTTCCCAGCCCGATCTCCGCCTCACCGCGCGCCACCGCTACTGCAGAGCCTACGCTTGAGCCTCCCGGCAACCTCAGCGGCGCACGCGGGTTCTGCGGCGTGCCACAATGGGCATTGGTGCCATTGAGGCTGTAGGCCAGCTCATCGGTCGTGGTGCGCGCCCGATAATCGGCCCCCGCCTTCTGAAGCGCCAACACGCTGGGCGCCGTCTCCCGCTCGATGGGGGCGCTCGCCAGCAGGTCAGGATTGCCCTGTCCGGTGCGCTCGCCCTTGATCGCGAACAGATCCTTCACCACCAGTCGCTTGCCCTCAAGAGACCCCTCTCCCTTCGGCCCGGAGAAACGCGCCGGGGCAACATAGATACGCTTGTCCATCGGGACCGACTCCTTTCGACTCATCAGGGGGTTCGCCTTCGTGGCGTGGCGCGGTGCGGTGCGGTGTGATCACAGCACCGCGCCAAGGAACTGGCGCAGCTCTTCCGTGGCTGGATTGGCAAACAGCGTCGCGGGGTCGCCTGATTCATGCACACGCCCCTGGTGCATGAAGATTACGCGGTCACCCACATCGCGGGCGAAATTCATCTCATGGGTCACCAGAATCAACGTCATGCCCTCACGCTTGAGCTGCTCCAGCACCTTGAGCACATCGCCGACCAGCTCCGGGTCCAGCGCCGAGGTGATCTCATCACACAGCAACACCTTGGGATGCATCGCCAGGGCGCGCGCGATCGCCACCCGCTGCTGCTGGCCACCGGAGAGCTGGCTCGGCCAGGCATCGAATTTCTCCCCCAGCCCGACCTTGGCCAGCATCTCGCGGGCCTCGCGCTCCGCGACATCCCGTGCGACGCCCTTGACCAGCATCGGCGCCAGCATCACGTTCTCGCCGACGCGCTTGTGGGGGAACAGATTGAAGCTCTGGAACACCATGCCGACATCCTGCGCCAGAGCGGCGGCGTCCATCTCGCTACCGTCCAGCAGATTGCCGGCGACGTGGATGCTACCGCCGTCATGCTGTTCCAGCTGGTTGATACAGCGCAGCAATGTGCTCTTGCCGGAGCCGCTGCGACCGATGATCGAGACCACCTCGCCCGGGCGCACTTCAAGATCGATGCCCTTGAGTACCGTCAGATCGCCGAAGGACTTGGTGAGCGCCGACAGGCTGACCAGCGGCGCCTTTGCCTTCTCGGAGACGGCAGCACTCTCGGTGACCGAGGAATCGGATGAGACGGTGTCCAGCGGGGAAACTTCAGCGAGCAGTGACATTGAGACGTGCCTCCAGGTGGCGAGCCAGCCGCGAGAGCGGATAGCACATGGCGAAATACAGCAACGCGACCAGCGCAAAGACGGTGAAGGGTTCCAGGGTGGCGTTGTTGAGCATGGTGCCGGCCTTGGTCAGTTCGACGAAGCCGATCACCGAGGCAAGCGCGGTGCCCTTGATGATCTGCACCGAGAAGCCGACGGTCGGTGCGATGGCCATGCGCAGCGCCTGCGGCAGGATGATGTGACGCATGGTCTTCAGATAACCGAGCCCCAGCACTCGCGCCCCTTCCCACTGCCCCTTGGGCACCGCCTCGACACAGCCACGCCAGATGTCGTGCAGGAAGGCACTGCTGAACAGCGTCAGCGCGACCGCCGCCGCCGTCCAGGCCGAGACATCCAGCCCGAAGACCGCCACGCCGAAGAAGGCCAGGAACAGCTGCATCAACAGCGGCGTGCCCTGGAACAGCTCCGTATAGAGGCGACAGAAGAGTGCCGCCCCCGGCCAGCGGGTCAGGCGCAGAAAGGTCAGCGCCAGCCCCACCAGGCTACCGCCGATGAAGGCGATCAGAGACAGCGCCAGCGTCCAGCGCGCCGCCAGCAGCAGGTTGCGCAGGATGTCCCACAGCGTGAAGTCGATCATGAGTGGGCCTCTCTCAGCACATGGGAAGACAGACGGCGGCGCGGGGCTGGCGTCAGGTGGCGAAAGCCGAACAGACGACGCCCGATGCGGTTGAGCAAGGCGCGCATCGCGATGGCCAGCAGCAGGTACATGCCTGCCGTCACCACGTAGCTTTCAAAGCTCAGGAAGGTACGTGACTGGATGAAGTTGGCCGCGAAGGTCAGGTCCGCCACGCTGATCTGCGAGACCACGGCGGAGCCCAGCATCACGATCACGCACTGGCTGGTCAGTGCCGGATACATGCGTTCCAGCGCCGGCATCAGCACCACATGGCGATAGCGCTGCCAGGGCGTGAGACCCAGCGCACGCCCGGCCTCCCACTGGCCGCGACCGGTGGCATCGACACCGGCACGCAGAATCTCGCTGCTGTAGGCCGCCAGGTTGAGTGTCATCGCGATCACCGCGGCCATCTCGGCGCTGAGTGACAGCCCCAGCGCCGGCAGGCCGAAGAAGATGAAGAACAGCTGGACGATGAAGGGCGTGTTGCGCAGCAGCTCCACCAGCATGCCCAGCAGCCGGCTGAAGACGCTGCTCGGCGCACGATGGCGCTGCCAGACACACATCACCGCACCGAGTATCCCCAGCGTGGTGGTCAGAATGGTCAACCAGACCGTCGTCATCAGCCCGGCCAGCAGGTCGGGCAGATACGGCAGCAGGCGCGAGAAATCCGGGAGATAGTTCATCGATCAAGCCTCACGGGAAAAGGGAGTCAGGCGTGCGACAGCTCGATTCAGGCATCCAGTGACGGCAGCGGCGCCTTGAACCAGGTCTCGGAGAGCGCGTTGAGCGTGCCGTCCTCGATCCCCTGGGCGATCAGCTCGTTCACGCGCGCCTTGAGCGCCGGCGTGTCATGCCGCATGCCCACATAGCAGGGAGAGTTCTTGAGCGGCAGTACACTGACCGGCACGCGGGAGGGATTGCGTTCGGCGATGGCGGCGGTGACCAGGTTGCCGGTGGCGATCATCTCGACCTGCCCTGACAGGAAGGCCGACAACGTCGTGTTGTTGTCTTCGAAGCGCTTCACGGTGGTCGATTCCGGCACCACCTTGCTGAGCTCCATGTCTTCCACCGAGCCACGTGTCACGCCGATGGTCTTCTCGCTCAGCCCCTGGGCGGAGTCCACCTCACTGCCCTTCTCACCGAACACGCCGAGGAAGAACGGTGCATAGGCATCGGAGAAATCGATCGCCTTCTCACGCTCCGGATTCTTGCCCAGACTCGAGATCACCAGATCGACCTTGCGGGTCTGCAGGTAAGGGATGCGATTGGCCGAAGTGACCGGCACCAGCTCCAGCTTCACGTTCATCTCATCCGCCAGATAACGCGCCATGTCGATATCGTAGCCGCGTGGTTCAAGGTCCGGCCCGACTGAGCCGAACGGTGGAAAATCCTGTGGTACGGCCACCTTCAGCACTCCGCTGTCGGTGATATCGCTCAGCGCATCCGCACGGGCCGTCAGGGCCGTGGCGGCCAGCGTGCCCCAGACGGCCAGCAGAATCCCCTTGCGCAACCAGTTGCCAAGACGTTGCGTGCTGCCTGTGCGTGATGCGTGCTTGAAGGCCTTGCTCTCGTGACGCTTGCTCATCGGTCGACTCCGGTGTCAGTCAATTCCGAGCGCTGAGGAGAACGACTCATCATGCGCTCGGCGCCCTGGGGCGTTTCATTGTTGTTGGTGGTTATCGCAGTGGTGGTTCGCGAGGGCTTGTCTGGCAAGCCCTCTTCAACAAGCCCTGTCTGGTGGGCCCTATCGGACGAGTCCTGTCCGCTGACTCCTCGTCGCATTGGCGGGCAACGTGAAACTCAAATCCTGACCAATGAAACAAGTGATTCCCTTATCCATCTTTGCAACGAGTGTGCCAACGCCACGCCAGCAGGGCCCGAACGTGCACGAGGCGCTCGCCTGACAATGGTTCAGGTGATGAAGTGCAGGCGTGAAGACAGGCCAGATGACGGGCCTCAAGAGAGCCTGGGGCGGGCTAGAGGCCGGGCTGGAATACCAGCGGGAAGGCAGTGCGAGGGAGAGAAGTTGCGTTGCACGCCCTCGATGACGCTTCTTCGAACGCACAGTGTCCGGGCGTCATCGACATGAAAAGGGACACTGTTGGTGCAATCAGGCAGCCCATGCGCCCTGCGGGTGCGCGCAACCCGCAGGGCGAGAAGCATCGTGATGGGATGGGCGGCAGCGCAGGCAACCGCAATGACACTGCTAGCCGTCTCCCAGCTCCTCGAGTGACTCGAAGGTGTCCGTCACCCGGCGAATCTGGCTGCGACCAGCGACGAGGTCGTCATGCAGCAGGCGTGTGGCCAGCAGGTTGATCTGGCTCATGGCGGCGGCATAGCTGTCGAAGGCGCTGACACTGTCCAGCGGGCAGCGCAGCACATGCTCGATACCGGCAGGGATCTCGCTCAGGCTGTCATCGCAAACCAGCAGTACCGTGCAGGGAGCCTGGCCCAGCCACCCCAGCAGGCGTGCCAGCCCCTGCGGGCGCCGGCGCATGGCGAATATCACCACGGCGTCATTGGCGCTCAGCCGCGCGACCTCCTCCCCGAGTGACTGGCCCGGCTGGGGCAGGACCGCCACCTGCCCTCTCAATTGCAGCAGTTGCTGGCGTAGATGCAGTGCCAGCGGATAGGCGTTGCGAAAGCCGATGATCTGCAAGCGTTCGGCATTGGCCAGGGTGCGGCCCAGCGCTTCCATGTCGAGCATGTCCAGCGCCGCCAGTGCCTGACGCAGGTTGCGGCACTCCTGCTCATAGTGGCGCTGATGGTGGTCTGGCGTGGGCGTGCTCGAGACGACAGGCACGCCCGCATGACGCAGGCTGCGCGCCTGATCACGTGCCTCCCGGAAGTCCTGATAGCCGAGGCGGCGAAACAGGCGACTGACGGTAGCCTTGGAGACATGCGTCAGCCGTGAGAGCTCGGCGGCATTGTAGAGCGCCAGCTCATCCTGATGCGCGAGCAGAAAACGCGCGATACGCTGCTCGTTGGGGGTCAATCGCTCAAGGTGGTGAGTCAGGCGCTGATGCAGGCTCTGGCCTGCCAGCGACGCTGCCGCAGCGCGAGAAGGCATCTCGGAGTCAGTGGCTGAAGCACTGGAGTCATCACGCGTGGCTTGAGTCATGGCGAAGGGTCTCTCTGGTGTCATGGCACCCCGTGGGCCGCCACTCAGGGTCTGATATGGCAACGGGGGACTGGCGTCGCGCCCGGGGCTCAAGGATGCCGCAGACGTCATTGTGCCTCATCACAGTGCAAGCGTCGGGCCAGCGGCAAGGTGACAGTGCATCAATTGCCCTCTCGGGTGGCGGTTGACCCGGGAATTCGGCCCATCACATGAGCTGCAGGGCGGGCGATGACAGGCACGGCCTCAGCACGTGTTCACCAAGTGGTTGTTTTGGCGTAATTCTCCCTGGAGCGGCATGCAGATCGCTATACATGAAGTGGGCACCCAGCGGGCACAGGCAATGCACCACCCGACAGGACACCCACCGAACACCAAGATGGCAAATTTACCGATCAAGCGCTCGCGTGGCGCAAGGAGTTGTCTCATGGCCACCTCTACGATGACCACTCTGCTCGATACCTGTCGGGCCATGACTCACAAGCTTGCCGCACAGACCTTCACTCCTCTGACAGTGGGCGCAGAGAAAGCCGCTGATACCCCCGCTTGCGCCTCACAACTGCTGGGCGTGATGGCAATGGGCTACGAAGCTCCGCCCCTGCTGATGTCCTCGCAGGTGAGCGACACCCGTGCGGTCGGTGATATCGACGCATCACGCGTCGCCCAGCAACAGGCCGTCTTTGACCCGAACATCAACCACAAGGTGCACGCGGATTGGGAAGCCGAGCATCGTCATCAGACCCTGTTGCGTCACAGCATGGTCCGTCGGGGCATGCTGGCATGAGTGTCTATACCATCGGCATGGAATGCGGCATGCACATCCCGCTGGAAAACTGCGCAGTGAACGCCGAACCCGTGATGCGCGTGACTTTCGACATCAACGCCGGACTGCATGCCGGCGAGCGCCTGGCGCTCGAGCGGGGCGCCATCCAGTCACTCGCCGACAGTGACAACGCGCTGCTGGCAAGCCTGGAAACCCAGCTGCCACGTCGCAGCCTCCTGTGGACCTCACGCGGCATCCTGGAAATCGGCCGTGGCTGGCGCTGGCAGACCTCCCCCGCCAGCCCCAAGGCGCCCTGGCTGGACGCCGTGCACCACAGCTGGCCAAGCCATGCGCCACGCTGGCTGCTCAAGGCGCCGGTGGTCATCGTGTGTGCGGATGCCCTGCCGATTGCCAACCGCACCCGACATCAACGTGATCTTGCCAGACTCTGGCTCACTGCCGATGCCGCACTGATCTATCTGGCGCAGGACGCCCGCGATGGCTGGCAGATGCATCAGCATTGTGAGCCGGAGCAACGCAACGGCGCCCACCTGACGAGCAAGGCCGCGAGTGCACTTGAGCTGGCCAGCTGAGCCTCCTGTTCCGGCTCCCCCTTCCCTCATCTCGACGACATTCCGATGACACGCACCAGCAGACACGACAACGCCCGCGCCGGGAACACCGGAGCGGGCGTTGTCGTGTCTGCCATGACCCATCTGGCCGAACCGATGGCTCAGCGCGGACAGAGACCATCACACAGCGTGCTGGCCACGAAGTCCGCCAGCTGTTCCCAGTCCTCATCCGTGCGCGGCGCACCGCCCAGCTGGTCGATCTGGGCGGCGAAGTCCGCGTAGTGCTGCGTGGTGGACCAGATCAGATAGATGACCCACATCGGCTCCGCCTCGCGCAGCTTGCCAGCTGCCATCCACGCCTTCATCACCTCGCAGCGCGCCTGGACCCACTGGCGCAACTCTCCGCTGAGATAGTCACGCAGAAACGGCGCGCCGCTGATCACCTCCGCCGCGAACAGGCGCGATGCCTGTGGGGCCTGGCGTGCCAGCTTGAGCTTGACGCGCACCAGCGCCTCCAGCACCTCGCGCGGGTCATCATCGGCCGTGATGTCCTCAAGTGACGCATTCCAGCGCGTCAGCGTCTGCTCCAGCAGATGCACATAGAGCTTTTCCTTGGAACCGAAGTAATACAGCAGATTGGCCTTGGGCAACTCGGCCACGTCCGCGATCTGCTTGAGTGTGCTGCCACGATAGCCGTGACAGGCAAAGACACACTCGGCAGCTTCCATGATTCGACTTTCCGCCTGCTCACGGGGAGAGCTGGTCGGTGTCGGACTGAATTCCGCACTTCGGGAACGACGAACTTCGGCATACAGGGAAGAAGGAGAATCTGCAGGCATCAGCATCACTCATCAAATAGACGTTATCGTTCGAGCATCTTGACCACAGCACCGGAACATGACCTTCGATTTCGGCCTCACGTCACGATGCTGTGGTCAGAATGCTCACCCCGGGCAGGCGCGATACGCTCGATGCGTCGCTCTCCTGACGCGCACTTGCGCCACCCACGCAAAAATACCACACCATGGGCTGACCATTTGGTCAGATTCTTGCTAGAAATACAACATGAGCTGTTACATTGACACTCGAAGACGCCAATCGGGCCCGCAATGCCCAGATTCGGCTGTGCCATACGCCTGAAGGCACCACAATGACAAGACGACCTGACGGGATGCCTGCATGATCGACTTCACCTTGAACGGACACGCGCGTCAGCTGCCCGCGCCTGCACCGGGAACGACAACGCTTGAAGCCCTTCGCACCTCTCTGGGGCATACCGGCACCAAGGAAGGCTGCGCGTCCGGTGACTGCGGCGCCTGCACGATTGCCTTGCAGGTGCCGGGCCAGCCCATGACGACGGTCAATGCCTGCCTGATGCCCGCCCACCAGCTGCAGGATTGCGAGTTGATCACCATCGAGGGACTGGCGAACGAGACCGCCACCTCCTCGCTATCCCCGGTGCAGCAAGCGCTGGTGACGACCCACGCCAGCCAATGTGGCTTCTGTACCCCGGGCATCGCCATGAGCCTGGCGGTGCTGCACGCCGATCATCAGCTGCGCAGCGCAGAGGGCGAGAGTCTCGATGCCGCGCGGCGCGACCAGATGATCGACCATGCGCTGGGCGGCAATCTGTGCCGCTGCACAGGCTATCGACCGATACGCGAGGCTGCCCATCGCCTGCTGCAGGGAGAATTCGGGCCGGCCACCCTGCTGTCATCCGGGCAGGCAGCTTGTCAGGCCGCCACTGGCGAGACGAATTCAGCGTCCCGTCGCGAGCGAGATAGCGAACTGACAGGCTCAAACACCTTCCATCGTCCCACCCGTCTTGAAGAGCTGCTGGCGCTGCGCGCCGCACATCCCGAGGCGCCCTTGATCGCGGGGGGCACGGATCTGATGCTCGAATACACGCAACGCCTGCGTGACTTCCCGGCACTGATCGATACCACGTGTGTCGCGGCCCTTGGCACCATCGAGGAAGGGGAACACGCCGGCCAGGCAGGCTGGTGGATCGGCGCTGCGGTGACCTACCGCCAGCTGATGCCACTGCTGCGTGAACATTATCCCGAGGGCGCGGACCTGCTCACTCGCCTGGGCAGTGAACAGATCCGCAATCGTGGCACGCTGGGCGGCAACATCGGCAACGCCTCACCCATCGGGGACATGCCGCCGCTGTTGATCGCGCTGGAGGCCTATCTCCAGCTGATGAGTGTCGATGGGGAGCGCATCCTCAAGCTTGAGGACTTCTTCCTCGACTACAAGCGCACCCAATTGATGCCGGACGAGATCATCCATTCCCTCTTCCTGCCGCGGCCGGTGCACAATCAGCGGCTGGCGGTCCACAAGCTTTCCAAACGGCGAGATGATGACATCTCCACGCTGCTGGGGGTCTTCGCCTGGCGGCGCGATGCCAGTGGCCATGCTCAGCACTGGCGAGTCGCCTTCGGCGGCATGGCCGGCATTCCGGCACGTGCACCGCATCTCGAGGCACTCCTGAGCCGTGAAACGCTGGAATCGCTCACGCCCGCCCAGCTCGACACCCTCACTCGCCACAGGATCGAACAGGCCATCCAGGCCGATTTCTCGCCTCTCTCGGACGTGCGTGGCTCCCGCGAGTATCGTCTGCTGGCTGCCAGCCATCTGGTCCCCCGAGTGGCGCAGCGAATCCACAATGAACGTCACGCGACTGCCCCCCTCATGCCACTGGAGAGCCTCGATGCGTACCTTGCACAGTCTTGAGTCCGACCCCAGTGCCACTCCGGCCACGAACGCTTCGCCGTCACATCAGCATGAGAGCGCCGAGCGTCACGTCAGTGGCACGGCACGCTACGTCGACGACCTGCCACTCCCCGCAGGCACGCTGCACCTGGCCATCGGCATGAGCGAGGTCGCGCATGCCACTCTGGATTCCCTGACACTCGAGGCGGTGCGGGCCGCCCCCGGCGTCGTCTGTGTGCTCAGCGCTTCAGACATCCCCGGCCACCGCGATGTCGGCCCGGTCTTCCCCGGCGACCCGCTGCTGGTCAGTGATCGCATCAGTCATCATGGTCAGGCGCTGTTCGTGGTTGCCGCCGAGAGCGAGCGGGCGGCGCGTCAGGCGGCGCGACTGGCCAAGGTGGCGGTGACCCCCTTGCCACTGACGCTTGACCCCTGCCAGGCCGCCAGTCGCGGTGATCTGGTGCGCCCGACCCATACCCAGGCACGTCTGACCAACGGCCGGGCAGCGACACGCGAAAGCGTCAGCGAACGACTTGCCAGATCCGCCTGGCAATTGGAAGGCGAGCTTGAGAGCGGTGGACAGGAACACTTCTATCTGGAGAGCCAGGCAGCGCTGGCCTTGCCGGGTGAAGACGACGAGATGCTGGTGCACAGCTCGTCCCAGCACCCCAGTGAAGTCCAGAAGCTGATCGCCGAGGTGCTGGGCGTGCCCTTCCATGCCATCACGGTGGAAACCCGTCGCATGGGAGGCGGCTTCGGCGGCAAGGAAACCCAGGCCGCGCCGGTGGCATGTCTGGCAGCCCTGGTGGCGCGTCGTACGGGGCGGGCCGCCAGACTGCGACTGCCCCGCAATGACGACATGCGCCTGACCGGCAAGCGCCATCCCTTCCATCACCGCTACCAGTTCGGTGTCGATGACAGCGGGCGCATCGACACCGCCATCATCGAGCTGACCGGCGACTGCGGCCACTCGCCGGATCTGTCGGATGCCATCGTCGATCGCGCCATGTTCCATGCCGACAACGCCTATTACCTCGGCAATGCCCATGTACGCGGTATCCGTGCCCGCACCAACGTGGCGTCCAACACCGCCTTCCGCGGCTTCGGTGGTCCGCAGGGCATGCTCGCCATCGAGGCGGCCATGGAGGATATCGCAAGGCGTCTGGGGCGCGACCCGCTGGAGATCCGCAAGCGCAACCTCTACTGCGAGGGCCGTGAGACCACGCATTATGGCCAGCACGTCAATCAGTACCCACTGCTCACCACGCTGATCGACCAGCTCGAGGCGCAGGGCGACTACTGGGCGCGTCGTGCCGAGATTCGCGCCTTCAATGCCGCCAATCCGGTGGTGAAGAAGGGGCTGGCGCTGACGCCGGTGAAGTTCGGCATCTCCTTTACCGCCAAGCACCTCAATCAGGCCGGCGCCCTGGTGCATGTCTATACGGATGGCAGCGTGCAGGTGAATCATGGCGGCACCGAGATGGGCCAGGGCCTGCACACCAAGATCACTCAGGTCGCGGCCCGTGAGCTGGGCCTGAGCGTGGACAGGGTGCGCATCACCGCCACGCGCACCGACAAGGTACCCAACACCTCACCGACCGCGGCAAGTTCGGGAGCGGACCTCAACGGCATGGCCACACGTGATGCCTGCCTGCGCCTCAAGGCGCGCCTGCTCGACTTCGCCGCCGAACATCTCGCCCAGCCACGCGCCAGCCTGAGCCTCGACAATGGCGAACTGCATGGCCCGAGCGGCGTACTGATGACATGGGGGGAGCTGATCCAGGCGGCGTATCTGGAACGCATCTCGCTCTCCGAGAAGGGCTTCTATGCCACCCCGGACATCCACTACGACCGCGAAAGTGGCACCGGACACCCCTTCTACTACTACGCCTTCGGCGCGGCGCTGTGTGAAGTGGTCGTCGATACCTTGAGCGGCGAATACCGACTGGAAAGCGCCGAGATCCTGCACGATGTGGGAGATTCGCTCAATCCGGCCATCGACATCGGCCAGATAGAAGGCGGCTTCGTGCAGGGCATGGGCTGGCTGACGACGGAGGAACTCAAGTGGAACGAGGAGGGTCGCCTGCTGACCGATGGCCCGGCCACCTACAAGATACCCGCCATCAGCGACGTACCCGACGGCGCGATCACGGTACGCCTGCTGGAAGGACATCCCAACTCGGCCGCCAGCATCTATCGCTCCAAGGCGGTGGGTGAGCCCCCCTTCATGCTCGCCATCAGCGTGTGGGCGGCGCTGCGCGATGCGCTGGCCTCGTTGACCGACTACCGCCGCGCAGTGCGCCTGGATACCCCGGCCACGCCGGAACGCGTGATGCTGGCGGCGCGTGAGCAGCGTGACTGGCGGGAGCAGCACGCCACTGCTGGCGCAGAGCCAACGCAGGTGCCGTCATGAGTGCAATCAAGAGGGCAATCAAGAGTGCCACGACGGGCCGCTGGTATCAGGCGCTCGCCGAGGCACAGGCAGCGCTGACGGCCCATGCCCTGGCCACCGTGGTGACGGTGGCGGGCTCCGCCCCGCGAGGTGCCGGCAGCAAGATGCTGATCACCCCGGATACGCTGCACGACAGCCTCGGCGGCGGCCGGCTGGAACAGCTGGTGGTGGAGCGCGCCCGAGCGATGCTGGCGCAGGGACAATCGGGCTGTCATCTCGAGGAGATCGCGCTGGGCCAGCATGCTCAACAATGCTGTGGTGGCCACGTGCAGGTGTTGATCGAGCTGTACCCGGCGCTTGCGCCACGGCTGACCCTGTTCGGCGCCGGCCATGTCGGTCAGGCCATCGTCCACCTCCTGGCGCCGCTGGACTGGCAGATCGACTGGCGGGATTCACGCGCCGAGCAGCTCGAGTCCGCCACGATTCCTGCGGGCAGTGAGGGCCGTGTGCAGCGCCAGACATTCAATATCCTGACGGACCTGCCGCTCTCGAAAGCGGCGCCGGCCTCCGACTCGCTGCCAGTGAGGGCGGGCAGTCATGTGCTGGTATTGACCCATGATCATGTCGAGGACCAGGCGCTGGTGGCGGCTCTTGCACCGCGCGATGACCTGGCCTCGCTGGGGCTGATCGGCTCCAGCAGCAAGTGGGCGCGCTTTCGCCAGCGCCTGCGCGGCGATCTCGACGAGCACGAGGTCGCCCGCATTCGTTGCCCGATCGGTGTGTCGGGGATTCCGGGCAAACGCCCCGAGGAGATCGCGATCGCGGTGGTGGCCGAACTGCTTCAGTTGCAGGCCAGCCGAGCCGCCCAGCAGACCGACGACGCGAACTCCCCAACCTCGTCACACCCCCCATCACTGGACGGCAATGGCCTGACGCGCAAGGGTGCCCGCCAGCTGCGCGCCCGCCTTGCCCCTGACGCGATGCACCAGACAGAACCGACACGGAAGGCCGAATGATGATTGACCAAGACACCCCGCTATCTGTGGCCTGCCACCTGGATGACCGCCGACTGACGGCGGCGCTGCGCTCGGCCGTAAAGGCCCCAGAAAGCGTCAGCCTGTTGCGTGGCGCCCTGCTGCACTTCCTGGATGAGCCTCTGGACGACCCGCAAGGAACGCTTGCGTCAGGCGAGCGGGACCCCGCCATCGAGTACTACGCGGATGCCCTGCTGGTGATGCACGCCGGCAAGGTGGTGGCGCTGGGCGACTGCTCCGCCCTTGTCGCGCATAGCGACATGCACGAGCTTGTCCGCCTGAGCCCGCCGCACAGCGTCACCGGTCTGATGATGCCAGGCTTCATCGATACCCATGTGCACTTCCCGCAGCTGGATATCATCGCAAGCTATGGTCACTGCCTGATCGACTGGCTGAATACCTACACCTTCCCCGCCGAGCAGCGCTTTGCCGACCCCGCGCACGCCGCCGAGGTCGCCGAGATCTTCCTCGATGAGCTGCTGCGTCATGGCTCCACCAGTGCCCAGGTGTTTGCCACCTCGCATGCCAGCAGTGCCGATGCCCTGTTCCGGGCCGCGCGGAGCCGCGACATGCGTGTGCATGCCGGTCGCGTGATGATGGATCGCAATGCGCCGCCGGCACTGCTCGATTCAGGCGTCATCGCGCTCAAGGACGATGAGCGGCTGATCGCGGACTGGCACGGGCGTGATCGCCTCGGCTATGTGCTGACCCCGCGCTTCGCCCCGACCTCCACCCCCGAGCAGCTCAAGGCCGCCGGTCAACTGCTCAAGTGCCAGCCGGACCTGCACCTGCAGACCCATCTGGCCGAGAACCTGGATGAAGTGAAGTGGGTGGCGGAACTGTTCCCCGAGGCTCGGGATTATCTGGCGGTCTATGAGGATGTCGGCCTGAGTCACGAGCGCACCACCTTCGCCCACGGCATCCACCTGGACGATGGCATGCGCCAGCGCATCGCGGATCGTGGCGCCAGCATCGCCATCTGTCCGACCTCCAACCTGTTCCTCGGCAGCGGGCTGTTCGATCGCGCCAGCGCCCGCCATCAGGGGATCAACATCAGCATCGCCACCGATGTCGGCGGTGGCTCCAGCCTGTGTCAGCTGGAGAGCCTCAAGGCTGCCTATCAGGTCGGTCAGTTGCACGGTGCGGTCGCCCATGATGTGGCGGGGCTTGCGTCACGTGCCAACCAGCCACTGACGCCCTGGCAGGGCTTCTATCAATTGACGCTGGGCAATGCGCGCGCCATGCGGCTGGAGGACAAGGTCGGCAACCTGCGTCCGGGGATGGAGGCGGACGTGATCGTGCTCGACCCCACGGCGACTCACTTGCTGGCGCGGCGTACCCGCTGGGGACAGCCACAGCAGGTACCGCTGGGGGAGGTGCTGTTCGCCCTGATGATGCTCGGGGATGACCGCGCGATTCGCGAGGTGCATGTGGCGGGCCGCTGCCGCAAACGGCACGGCATGCTGCTGAGTGATCACCCCGCTGCGAAGACACGCCCACAGGCGGAAGCATTAATGCCCTGAGGGCATCACAGGTGTGACAACATGCTGACAAATGGTGCCAATTTATAGAATTGGTGCCATTTTTTCATCATAAAGGTGCGTGAGACATGGATACTCAACGCTGAGTCCACTCGTTATGATGGCGCCATCTTCTTTCAACGTCCTGGGCACCCTCAGAGGTGTCGACGCATTACGAGGTCCGTCATCATGACTCCCACTGCCATCATGCAACGTCGTTATTCCACCAAGGCCTTCGATCCGGCGCGCAAGATCAGCGCCGCCGACTGGCAGGAACTGGAAAACGTGATGCGCCTGAGCGCTTCCAGCGTCAATTCCCAGCCGTGGCACTTCCTGGTGCTGGAGTCTGACGATGCCAAGCAGCGCTTCGCACGCGCCGGTACGGATGACAAGTACGCCTTCAACTCGCCGAAGATCACCAATGCGTCCCACGTCGTGCTGTTCTGCACCCGCACTACCCTGGACGACGACTACCTGAACCATCTGCTGGATACCGAAGCCTCTGATGGTCGCTTCAAGAAGGATGACGAGTTCAGCGCCATGATGGACGGCGCGCGTCGTCTGTTCATCGACCTGCATCGTCATGATCTCAAGGACATGCAGCACTGGATGGACAAGCAGGTTTACCTCAATTACGGCAGCCTGCTGTATGCCGCCTCCAGCCTGAACATCGACACCGTGCCGCTGGAAGGCATCGACCCGGTGGCGCTGGACGCCGAATTCGGGCTGCGCGAGAAAGGCTTCAACGCCCTGGTCGCCGTGAGCCTTGGCTATCGCGCCGCTGACGACTTCAATGCGGAACTGCCCAAGTCCCGTCTGCCGGCAGACGAACTCTTCACTCGCCTGTAAGCGCAGGGGGCATCGAGCGGCGGGCAGCGCATTCCCCCACGGGGCTCCGTGCCTGCCGCATTGCATCCGCCCATCGGACATGACACCGTTTCTGCTCATGTCCCATCGTTCGCCGGTCACGTGGGGCATCCGCTTCACGCGTCATCATTTTCGTTCACGAAAGGATTCATGCCATGTCTCTCAAGCTTATCGCGGCTCTGACCTTCCCCGCCGACCAGCAGGAAAAGGCCCGTGACATTCTCGCCGACCTGGTCGAGAAGAGTCAGTCCGACAAGGGCTGTCTGCAGTATGAACTCTTCGCGGTAGACAAGCAGGTCGAGGAAGGCGAGCCGGTACCGGAAGGCGACTTCGTGGTACTGGAGGAATGGTGGGATGAAGAAGCGCTGGAAGCCCACGTGGCATCCGAGCACTTCCAGGGCTTCCTGGGGGCCTTCGCGGAAGGCGAGATCGGCCTCAAGATCCAACGTCTGCTGACAGTCTGACGCCAGCCGCTTGACCCTGCACCCGCTTGCCCGGGCCACAGGGACGTCAATTCCAGGACCCCGCCGAGTCACGCTCGGCGGGGTCCTGCGTTATCCGGCCAGTCATCGAGTGCCTCGGCGACAAGACGTCGTGACAGCAAAAGACACCTGATATTGGTTCACTTCTTGCTTATAATTGCCCGCCCGCGAATCGCATGGCGTGATCACGCATCGTCATCCTCGATCATCAGCCCATTCCTCCCGCATTTGCCGCGAGCCGACAAGGAGCGTCCCATGACCCAAGCTTCCTCCCAGCACAAGGGGATCGACGAGCCACTGCTCGGCCTCGAGAGCTGCCCCTCCGTGCCCATCTCGGCGCTCGCCGGGGCCCAGCATCTGCTGGCCAGTCTGGCGGGCATCATTGCACCGACATTGATCATCACCAGTGCGCTATCGCTCGGTGCCTATACCGCCAGTCTGCTGTCGATGGCGCTGGTGGTCTCCGGGATCGCCACCTGGATTCAATCCCAGCGCCTGGGGCCATTCGGTTCGGGGCTGTTGAGCATCCAGGGCACCAGCTTCAGCTTCGTATCGGCCTTGATCACCGCCGGCCTGATCGCGCGCAGCCAGAATGCCAGTGACGAACAGGTGCTGGCGGTACTGTTCGGCACCTGTCTGGCCGGCAGCCTGATCGAGATGGCATTGGGCACGGTACTGCCATGGCTCAAGCGCGTCATCACACCGGTGGTGACGGGCGTGGTGGTGATGCTGATCGGGTTGAGTCTGATCGAGGTCGGCATGACGGATATCGGTGGCGGCTTCGGTGCCGCGGACTTCGGCGCTCCCGCCAATCTGGCGCTGGCCGGCTGTGTGCTGATCACGGTACTGGCCTGTCAGGTCTCGCGTCACCCGTGGCTGAGAATCGCCTCCATCTTCATCGGCATGGCCGTCGGCTGCATCATCGCGGCGCTGGGCGGCATGTACGATGCGCCGCAACTGGCGGATGCCGCACTGATCGCTCTGCCGCATCCGGCGACGCTGAATACCGGCTTCGACTTCTCGCTGGCCGCCTTCCTGCCGGTGGCCTTCATCTTCATTATCACCGCCATCGAGACCGTCGGCGATCTCACCGGCAGCGCACGCGCCTCGGGGCTCGCCGTGGATGACGACACGCATCAGAAGCGTCTGCGCGGCGGCGTGCTCGGGGATGGCCTGAATTCCGCACTCGGCGCGCTGGCCGGCACCTTCCCCAACACCACCTTCAGTCAGAACACCGGCGTGATCCAGCTGACCGGTATCGCCAGCCGCCATGTGGGCCGCTACGTGGCGGGCTTCCTGCTGTTGCTGGGCCTGTCGCCCTTCATCGCCACCCTGCTCACGCAGATGCCGCGCCCGGTGCTCGGTGCCACCACCACGCTTATGTTCGCGCTGATCGCCGTCTCCGGCATCCGCATCCTGATGGCGCAGCCCATCGGGCGTCGCGAGATGATGATCATCGCGCTGGCCCTGGGGCTTGGCCTGGGCGTCGGCATGGTACCGGATGTGCTGAACGCGATTCCGGGGGCCTTCGCCGATGCCTTGCGCTCGCCGATCACCATGGGCGGCCTGACTGCCATCCTCGCCGAGTTGCTGCTGCCGAAGATGGAAGATGCCGAGGTGTTCAATCCCAAAGCGAGTGAGCGTGAGTCCACCGACAGCATCAGCGCGGAGCAGGAACACGCCTGAGCCGCAGGCGCCGCAATGAGACATGAAAGAACCGGCGCATCATTGGCCGGTTTTTTCATGTCGGTCGCCTCTTGAGGCCAGTCGCGCTTCTTCAGCTCAGGTGCACTTCTTCACGCCATTCGCTGACGCACGCAAACGGCGTACAGCTCGCACTTCCTGAGCAGGTCATCCAATCTCCACAATGGCAAGACAGACTCGTACAGCGGTGTGCCTTGCCATCGGTTACCCTTCACCCACTACACATAAGCGCTTTCTCATCAATAGTCATGCAATCGGCACCCTGACAATCAGCACTTTCAGGCTGGAAGGCGCCATAGCGCCTCGGAGCCAGACACAAGGAACGTATCGCTCATGCTGAACACACGACTCACCTCATCAAACGCGCCGGGCTTGCGCACATCCCCCCGCTCGCGCCTGGCGCTGAAGACCTTGCTGGGGGCTGCATTGCTGAGCACGCTCAGCGCCTGCGCCAGCCATCAGGACCATGAATGGCAGGCAGACACGTCCTATCACCTGACGGTGCTGCACACCAATGATCATCACGGTCGCTTCTGGCGCAGCAGCGATGGCGAATACGGCATGTCGGCACGCAAGACGCTGGTCGACCGTATCCGCGCCGAAGTGGAATCCGAGGGTGGCAGCGTGCTGCTGCTGTCCGGCGGAGACATCAATACCGGCGTGCCGGAGTCCGATCTGCAGCAGGCCGAACCCGACTTCAAGGGCATGAATCGCATCGGCTATGACGCCATGGCGGTGGGCAATCATGAATTCGACAACCCGCTGGACGTGCTGCTCAAGCAGCGCGACTGGGCCGATTTCCCGATGCTGGCCGCCAACATCTACGACAAGGCCACCGGCGAGCGTCTGTTCGCGCCCTACAGGATCTTCGATGAAGACGGCGTCCATATCGCGGTGATCGGCCTGACCACCGAAGACACCGTGCGCATCGGCAATCCCGAGTACTTCAGCAATCTCGAGTTTCGCGATCCCAAGGAAGAGGCACGCAAGGTCATCGAGCAACTGAACGAGCATGAGCAGCCAGACCTGATCTTCGCCGTCACCCACATGGGGCATTATCAGAATGCCGAGCATGGCATCAACGCGCCGGGCGACGTCACGCTTGCGCGCTACCTGCCCACCGGTGCGCTGGACATGATCGTCGGAGGGCACTCCCAGGAGCCGGTGTGCATGGAGGGCGTCAACCGGATGGCGGACTTTGCGCCCGGCGATGATTGCCAGCCGGACCGTCAGAACGGCACCTACATCGTGCAGGCACACGAGTGGGGCAAGTACGTGGGGCGTGCCGATTATGAGTTCCGCAATGGCGAGCTGACCATGCTCAACTATCAGTTGATCCCGGTGAACCTCAAGAAGACCGTCGAAGTGAACGGCGAGCGTCACAAGGTGCTGGTCAAGGAGGAAATCGCCGAGGACAGTGAGCTGCTCGAGTTCCTGCGCCCCTATCAAGAGAAGGGCCAGGCGCAGCTCAATGTCACCGTCGCGCAGAGCAACGGCAAGCTGGAGGGGGATCGCGACGTGGTGCGCTTTGCCCAGACCAATCTGGGCCGCCTGATCGCCACCGCCGCCATGCAGGCCGGCAAGGCAGACTTCGGCGTGATGAACTCAGGTGGCGTGCGCGCCTCATTGCCTGAAGGAGAGATCACCTACAAGGATGTGCTGACCGTACTGCCCTTCGGCAACACCGTGGGGGTCGTCAGCATGTCGGGCAGCGAGGTGCTCGACTACCTAAATTCCGTGGCGACCCAGCCGGTGGACTCCGGCGCCTATGCCCAGTTCGCCGGTATCAGCATGCAGGTCGACCGGGCCGAGGGCAGCGTCTCTGACGTGATGATCCAGGGCCAGCCACTGGACATGAGCGCGCAATATCGCTTTACCGTCCCGAGCTTCAATGCCGCCGGCGGGGATGGCTATCCGAAGGTCACTGACCTGCCGGGCTACCTGGATACCGGCTTCGTCGATGCCGATGTGCTCAAGGCCTACCTTGCCGAGCAGAGCCCGATCGATGTCTCGGCGTACGCCCCGAAGGGCGAGATCGTCTATCAGTGACGCTCAACGCGTTCGCGACGCGATGTGATCGAATGAGATAGACCACTACGGGACGCCAAGGCGTCCCGTAGTCGTTTCCAGAGCCGGGATATCCTCACCAGAGGCTGACGTCGGACTATACAAGTGCGGATCGCACAGGTTTGATAAGCCATGCGCACCACCACCACAAAGACCGTCGAGACCCTGGCCCATGAACCTCAACCGCACCGACAGCGAACTGCTCAACCTGCTGATCAAGGACGGCCGCATGTCCTATGCCGACATCGCCCGCAAGCTGGGCATCTCGCGTGCTCACGCCCGCTCACGCGTCCAGGCATTGGTCGAGAGTGGCGTGATCGAGCAGTTCACCGCCGTCATCAACCCGGACAAGCTCGGCAAGGGCATCTCCACCTTCGTGGACCTGACCGTCGCGCCCAGCGCCATCGAGCGCATCGCCGAGGAACTCTCCGCCTGTGTCGAGGTGGTCAGCCTCTACATCATGAGCGACCTGAAAAGCCTGCACATCCACACCCTCACCGACAGCTACGAAGCCTTCGACAGCTTCGTGCGCGAACATATCTTCAATCGTGACGAGATTCTCTCCGTCGACTGCAAGTCGCTGATGACACGTGTCAAGCATCGTCGTGGCGGCGCACGGCTATAAGCACGCACCGGGGTCGCGAATCAGTGCATGCGACCCAACCCACGCAGCAAGCGCATGGTGACCCACAGAAAGCCCAACGGAAACAGCACCGTCTGGGTGATGAACAGCATGGTGAGGTCGATCACCTTGTCGGTCATGGCATCAAAGCCCTCGGTGACACTGGTGATCGGCCCACCGACCCAGCCTTCCATGCTGCCCTTGAACTGCTGCCACCAGCTGCGTTCCTCGTGCTCGCCTCCCACCTGCTTGTCCGCCACTTCCGCCAGCTGCTGCTGCGTCACGCTCAGCTGCGCCATCTGCGCATCTCGGCTGTCATCGAGAAAGGTCTGGCCTGCCGCACCACTGGCCAGCGCGACACTGAGCACGGCAAAGCGCAGCGCGATGCCCCATAGCGCCAGGCGCACGAGTGCCTGCTGCCACCAGGGAGGGACGCGCCCGGCTTCGCTGTCTGCCCGCCTGCCCTCGGCCAGCAGGCCGAACACCGCCAGCAGACAGGCCACGGTGGTCATGCTCTTGATGATCACGGAACCGGAGATGCCCAGCAGCAATTTCTGCAGCGCCAATGAGCCGGTCGCCGCGAACATCACCCACGAGAAGCGCTCGATCATGTCATTGGCGGGGTCCAGCGCCTCCCCGGGCGAGACCTGAAATACCTGCAGGTCGATGGTCGAGGACTGCAGCACCGAGATGGTCGCGTTCAGGCCCTTGGCGATGGCGAAGGCGCTGAAGGCCTGCCCCAGGGTGGCATCGATGACATCGCGAGCCCACTGCTGGGGCAACTCCCACCAGGCAAGCACTGCCATTACCAGCAGGATGGCGATCAGGAAGGCCCGGGGTATTCGCGCGTCAGTGGGTGCGCCGGGGGCGGCAGGCAGGCGCACGCCAGCATGTCTCGCGAAAGGCGTGGAGGAGACGGCAGACGTGGCCGGCGTGGGAGAAGCGGAATCGTCAGAATCATGAGGTGACATGCAAGGCTCCAACAGGGCAAAGCCGCATGATGCCACCGGGCTTGCTGACTGTCGTCATCGCCCGGCAATCACCGGCCCCGTTCATGTCCCTGTCGGCTCTCTCCGCCCAGCTCTCTCTTCTCCCTGCCCCCCGTCCCTATCAGCCCACGCACCGCTCAGCCCTCTCGTGCCAAGCCCTTTCCTGACAGCCTCGTTCAGAGGTAATGCACCGCGATGACTCAAGCGCACCGTAATGCGGCAAGCATGACAATTGGTCATCACCACCCCACATTCGCGAGCCAGATGTCACCTTCCGTAATGCTATCGATGAACAAATGCCGCGATTGGCGTCATCTTCTGACATTTGTCAGGCACTGAACTCCGCACATCAGCGGCTCCACGGTCTCACATGTGCAACTCCGGAGACGCATGCGCGCATTCTCAACGGAAAGCAGCGCCCTCTGCCTGTACATATTTCATTGAAATAATTGGAAAAATTTCTCAGGCGGCGAAATGGCACACGGCTTGCAGAGTCATCCTCGTAGCGCGATGACAAATGACAGCCTCAAAACTGACAAATGAAAGACATCGCTACTCAAGAGCATGCAGAAACACCGACACAACAAGATCGCTGACCTCGATGTCAGCACGCCGTACAGGCTCCCCTTGCCGCATCCGCACATCCACCGCCGCAGGGGCACTACTGGTCATCCGTCCGCAGGAGAACCTCCCATGACATTCGATCGTCGCAAGTTCCTGGGTGCCGCTCTGGCAACCTCAACCGCTGGACTCGTGATGGGTGCGCCCGCCATCGTGCGCGCGGAATCCAGCAAGACCTATCAATGGAAGATGACCAATGCCTACGGCCCGGGATCGCCCTTCTATGTCGAGGGCCCCGGTAGCCCGACCGACTTCTGCCGCAAGGTGGAAGCCATGTCGGGCGGGCGCATGAAGATCCAGCACTTTGCGGCCGGTGAGCTGATTCCGGCACTGGAAGGCTTCAATGCCGTCGCCAGTGGCGTGGTGGAGATGAACGCCGGCAATGCCTATTTCTGGGCCGGCAAGATTCCCGCTGCCCAGTACTTCACTACCGTCCCCTTCGGCATGAATACCCAGGGCATGAATGCCTGGCTGTATCACGGTGGCGGCCTGGAGCTATGGCATGAGCTGTACGCCCCCAAGGGACTGATCGCCTTCCCGATGGGCAATACCGGCGTGCAGATGACCGGCTGGTTCCGCAAGCCGATCAACACGGTGGAGGACTTGAAAGGCCTGAAGATGCGTATCCCGGGACTTGCCGGCAAGGTCTATGCCGAGCTGGGCGTCGCCGTGCGCCTGTTGCCGGGCGGCGAGATATTCCCGGCGCTGGAACGCGGTGTCATCGATGCCGCCGAATTCGTCGGGCCCTATCAGGACCGCCGTCTGGGGCTTCAGAAGGCTGCCAAGTACTACTACACCACCGGCTGGCATGAGCCGACCAACGTGACCGAGCTGATGATCAACAAGGCCGCCTGGGAGAGTCTGCCGGAAGACCTGCAGGCCATCGTCAAGGCCGCCGCTCAGGCGTGCAATGTCGAGAGCCAGGCCTGGTGTGAGTCGGTGAACGCCGAAGCGCTCAATGATCTGGTGGAAAACGAGGGCGTCACCGCTCAGCCGTTGCCCGATTCCGTGGTGGCGCGCCTGAAGGAAGTCACCGAGAAGACGCTGACCGACATGGCGGCCGCCGATCCGGACACCGCACGTGTGCACGAGTCGTTCATGGCCTTCCGCGATCAACACAAGGAATGGGCCGCCGTCAGCGAGAAGACCTTCCTGGCACTCTGACGGCTGACATCGAACCTCCCCCGTCGCGGTACCTGTGGCTCACGTCCCCAGTGCCTGAACGGATCACCGCTGGTGTCATCCCTGCTCCCCCTGTCTACGCCACGGCCTGTCCCGTCGTGGCGTTCGTGAGGTCATGTCATGCTGCATATCATCCACTGTCTCGAGGGCATCATCGAGCGGCTGGGCATCATTGCCCGTTACTCGCTGTTGGCACTCGTGGTGCTGGTCGCCAGTAACGTGCTGTTGCGTTACTTCTTCAGCATCAGTCCCGTGCCACTCCAGGAATTCGAGTGGCATCTGATTTCCCCCATCGCGCTGCTGGGCATTTCCTATGCCCTCAAGCATCGCGCCGACGTTCGCGTCGATGTCTTCTATGATCGATTTTCCCCCAAGGGACGTGCGCTGGTGGATCTGCTCGGCGCACTGATGACCATCGCCATCGGCACGGCCATTGCCTGGCTCGGCCTGAGCTATACCGAGCAGTCGTATCAGCTGATGGAAGGCTCACCCGACCCCGGCGGCCTGCCCTATCGCTACCTGCTCAAGGCCTTCATCCCCATCGGTTTCGCCGCGCTTGCCCTGCAGGGCATGGCGGATTGCCTGCGCGCCTTGCTGACATTGACAAACCGCATGCCCGACGCCTCTTCCACCACGTCATCCAACACCAAGGTGCCTTCATGAGTCCGAATGAGTGGATTGCCCTCAGCATGATCGGCGGCTTCCTGATCCTGATGCTGATCGGGATTCCGGTCGCGATCTCATTGGCGGTGGCCGGTTTCGTGGCGGGTCTGGCAGGCTTCGGCCCGCTGCTGTTCAGCCTGATGCCGGCACGTCTCTATGGTGTGGTCACCAATTACACGTTGCTGGCGATACCGCTGTTCGTGTTCATGGGGGTCATGCTCGAAAAATCGCGGGTCGCCGAGGACATGCTCGAGACCATCGGACGCGCCATGGGTGGCGTGAACGGCGGCATGGGCATCGCGATCATTCTGGTCGGCGTACTGATGGGCGCCTCCACCGGGATCGTCGGTGCGACTGTGGTCACCGTCGGCATGCTGACATTGCCGACCCTGCTGCGCCGCGGCTATCACCCGGGCGTGGCCTCGGCCACCATCTGCGCCTCAGGCACCCTGGGGCAGATCATTCCGCCGAGCCTCGTGTTGATCCTGCTGTCGGAGATTCTCGGCGAATCCGTCGGTACCCTGTTCGCCGCCGCCTTCGTGCCGGGCCTGGCGATCGCGGTCATCTACATCGTCTACCTGCTGGTGCTGGGCTGGTGGAAGCCGGAACTCGTCCCGGCCATTCCAGAAGAGGAGCGCGCCGCCGCTGGCGGCATGAAGGAATTGCTGAGGGATCTGGCGCGCAGCGTGATTCCGCCGCTGATGCTGGTCTTCGCGGTACTGGGCTCGATTCTGGGTGGCGTGGCCGCCCCCACCGAGGCGGCCTCGATGGGCGCACTGGGCAGTCTCGTGATCGCACTGCTGGCGCGGCGCCTCGATTTCCCGATGCTCAAGGCTTGCCTGCACTCGACCCTGACCATCACCGCCATGGTCTATTTCATCCTGTTGTGCGCGCAGCCATTCTCGCTGGCCTTCCGCGGTCTGGGCGGCGAGAACATGGTGCATGACCTGTTCAATCTGCTGCCGGGGGGAGAACTGGGCGCTCTCATCTTCCTGATGGTGATACTGTTCGTGCTCGGCTTTTTCCTGGAGTGGATCGAGATCAGCTATATCGCACTGCCGATGTTCCTGCCGGTCTTCATCGGCTATGGCACCGACATGGTATGGCTGGGCGTACTGGTGGCGATGAATCTGCAGATGTCATTCCTGACGCCTCCCTTCGGCTGGGCATTGTTCTTCCTCAAGGGGGTCGCGCCACCGGAAGTCACGACACGCCACCTGTATCTCGGCGTACTCCCCTTCGTGGGACTGCAGGCCATGGCCGTCGTGCTGCTGTTCTGCTTCCCGGGTCTTGCCACCTGGCTGCCGGACGCCATCGGCTGGTAACCCGGTCACGATGGCCAGCCTGACTGGCGACTTGACGTCACCAACGGGGCCTGGCCATCACAAGGGCATTGAAAAGATAATTCAGCAACGCGTAATGTCTTGGCTCGCCAACCCGCTCGCACCCCCTCGGAGACAGCGCGAGAGAAAGCGCTCCAGGGAGATGCCTCGACTGCCGATGTCGTCTGTCGGCAACTTTCACCAGCAATGAATGACCCCGCGCCATACGGGTACTACAAGGAAACACCATGGAACTGTTCTCAGCCTATCCACTGCACTGGATTCTCGGTCTGATCGCCGCACTCATCGTCACCGGCATGATTGCCGGCGTGATGGCCGGCTTGCTGGGGGTCGGCGGCGGTATCGTCATCGTGCCCGTGCTCTTTCACCTCTTCAGCCTGCTGGGTGTCGATGAGGCGGTCCGCATGCACCAGGCGGTCGGCACCTCGCTTGCGACCATCATTCCCACCTCGATCATGTCGGCCAGGGCCCACTACGCCAAGGGCAATCTTGACCCGGCGATACTCAAGCGTCTGCTGCCGGGCGTGATCATCGGCGTGATCATCGGCGGCCTGCTGTCCAATCTGTTCAGCGGCGCGGTCCTGATGGGGCTGTTCGCCACTGTCGCCTTCCTCGTGGCGCTCAACATGTTCCGTCGTCAGTCCACCGTGCTGGGCACTGGCCTGCCGGGCCCGCTGGGCAGTGGCGCGCTGGGTACCTTCATCGGTGGCGTCTCGACCCTGATGGGCATCGGCGGCGGGACGCTGAGCGTGCCTACCCTCAGCACCCTGGGCACTCCGATGCACCTGGCCGTGGGCACGGGCGCAGCGCTTGGTCTGGTGATCAGCCTGCCGGGCACCGCCAGCTTCCTGCTCAATGGCATCGGGGAGCCGAACCTGCTGCCGGGCTCCATCGGCTACGTCAATCTGCTCGGTTTCGCCGCCATCGTGCCGGCGACCATGCTGTGCGCGCCGATCGGTGCCAAGCTGGCCCATGCGATGGATGCCGCCAAGCTCAAGAAGGTCTTCGCCATCTTCCTGATGTTCACGGCACTGCGCATGTTCTACGACCTGTTCACCGGCAGCTGATCTCCGCCCTCAGCGCAATGACAACGGCGCAATAGCAACGGCGCAATAACAACAACGACATTCACAGGAGCAAGACGCCATGATGCATACCCGACGAGGATTCGGCGGAGCCTGCGCTGCCCCCCATCATCTGGCAGCAGAGGCCGGCCGTGACATCCTGCGTGACGGCGGCAATGCCATCGAGGCGATGGTCGCGATGGCCGCGACCATCGCCGTGGTCTATCCGCACATGAATGGTATCGGCGGTGATGGCTTCTGGCTGATCAAGCGACCCGGTCTCGCCCCCATCGCGATCGATGCCTGTGGGCCGGCCGCGGCGCTGGCCAGCCGAGAGTTCTACGCCGCGCAAGGCTACGGTGTGGCCGATGACGAGACAGGCGCTCCCCTGGTGAATGGCGACAGCATTCCCACCCGTGGGCCGCTGTCTGCCTTGACGGTGGCCGGGACCATCGGCGGCTGGCAGGAGGCACTGGCCTTCTCGGCAGACACCTCCGACGCCGAGCGCGCGCCATTGCCACTCGCGACGCTGTTGCGCCAGGCCATCCGCCATGCCAATGACGGGGTCGCGGTCAGCGCCAGCCAGCAAGCCTTGAGCGAGAAGCACCTGGCCGTGCTGTCACGGCAACCCGGGTTTGCGCAGCGCTATCTGGGGCAGAGCGAGTCAGGGGAGCCGATGGCGCTCGAGGAAGGCGCCCGCCTGCGTCAGCCGGCGCTTGCCATGACCCTCGCCCGCCTGGCGGATGCCGGGCTGGACGATTTCTACCGAGGCGAGCTGGCGGCGCACATGGCGCAGGAACTGCAGTCCGCCGGCAGTCCGCTGCGCCTGGAGGACCTCAACGGCTATCGCGCCCAACGCGTCACGCCGCTCAAGGTGCGTCTGCGCGACAGTGAGGTATACAACCTGCCCGCCCCGACCCAGGGTCTGGCGACATTGATGATTCTGGGGCTTTACGATGAATTGAGCGCCAGGCACGGCATCAGCGAAGCGGAGGGCAATACACCGCGTCACCTGCATGCGCTGATCGAGGCCACCAAACGCGCCTTCCTGGTGCGCGACAGCCTGATCACCTCTCCGGAATGCCTCGAGGGCGGGCTGGAAAGCGGCATCGCGACGCAACAGGTACATCTTTCACAGGATGCCCTGACTCAGCAGGCGGCAATGATCGACATGCAGGCCGCCCTGGAATGGCCCCACGAGCCCGCCGAGGGCGACACCATCTGGATGGGCGCCACGGACAGCGAGGGCACTACCGTCAGCTTCATCCAGAGCGTCTACTGGGAGTTCGGCAGTGGCATGGTACTGCCGAGCAGTGGCGTGATGTGGCAGAACCGCGGGCTGGCGTTCGACCTGGCGCCCGACAGACTGCGCAGCCTGGCGCCGGGCCGCAAGCCCTTCCACACCCTCAATCCCTCACTGGCGTGTTTCGATGATGGCCGCGTGATGGCCTTCGGCACCATGGGGGGGGAAGGTCAGCCACAGACTCAGGCGGCTGTCTTCACGCGCATCGCCCGCCACGGCATGTCATTGCAGGCCGCGATCAGTGCTCCACGCTGGCTGCTGGGTCGCACCTGGGGCGATGTCAGCACCAGCCTCAAGCTCGAATCGCGCCTTGAGGGTGACATGGCGGAGGCACTCAGGGAGCTGGGGCATGAAGTGGAAGTCCTCGATGAGGCCTTCAGCGACACCCTGGGTCACGCCGGTGCCGTGATGCGTCACCCCGATGGCCAGGTCGAGGCGGCACACGATCCGCGCAGTGATGGTGGTGCAGCGCTGACCTGATGAAATCCGGCCAACTCAGCGTCACGAACTGGCCGGGATATTGCTGCCCAGATTGATGCTGGCAATAGTACGGTTCACCCCCCTCCCTCCCCCCGTCAGACCCCGGGGGGGAGGGGATGAGACCTCGTCATGACATGAAACTTTCCTTATTCATGATTGAGGAAACCATGAGACAAACCGCCTGCCTCTGCACAGACGCATCGGATGTTCATTGGCCAGCACGGTATCGACAGGCCATTGGCATCGATAACTCCGACAACAACGACAAAGAGCGACTCACCACAATGACCACAGCTTCCTTCATGACTCCTCGCCGCCTTGTAGCTGCCATCTCGATCGCCGCCTGTTCACTGGCCTATGGCATTCAGGCCAATGCGGCGGATCACCCGGGCGTCAAGATCTACGCGACCGGCGGCACGATAGCGGGCAGTTCAGCCTCCTCCACGGACACCACCAACTACAAATCCGGCAGCATCGGCGTGCAGGCACTGCTGGATGCCGTACCGGAACTGGCAGACGTGGCAGAGGTGACGGGCGAGCAGATCGCCAATACCGGCAGCAGCAACATCGATCAGGAAATCCTGCTAAAGCTGTCGAAATCGATCAATGAGGCGCTGGCCAGCGATGCCACACATGGCGTGGTGATCACGCATGGGACCGATACGCTGGAGGAGACCGGCTTCTTCCTGGATCTCACGGTCGAAAGCGACAAACCGGTGGTGATGGTGGGTGCCATGCGTCCGGCGACCGCCATCAGTGCCGATGGTCCCTTCAATCTGCTGGAGGCGGTCACGCTGGCCGCCGATGAAGGCGCGGAGGGTCGTGGGGCGATGATCGTGCTCAACGACCGCATCGGTTCGGCGTATTACACCACCAAGACCAATGCCATCATGATGGACACCTTCAAGGCGACCGAGCAGGGCTATCTGGGTGCCTTCATCAGCGGCAAGCCGCACTTCTACTACACACCGGCGACCCCGACCGACAAGCCACACTTTGACGTGACGTCCCTCGATGGCCTGCCCAAGGTCGATATCATCTACGCCCATCAGGACATGGACCCGGCGCTGTTCACCGCGGCACTCGACAATGGCGCCAAGGGTATCGTGATAGCCGGCAGCGGCAATGGCTCCATTCCGGACACTCTGAAGCCATTGGTGAAGCAGGCGATGGAAGATGGCCTGCCTGTCGTTCGCAGCACGCGTACCGGCAACGGCATCGTGACGGCCAAGGAAGAAGGTATCGGCAGCGGCGCACTCAACCCTCAGAAAGCGCGCATTCTGCTCTCGTTGGCGCTGACCGAAACCGATGACATGGACACCTTGCGCGCCTACTTCGAGTAAGCCATCCGCCAGATGGCATGACGCGGCGTGAGAGTGACCCGCAAAGCAACAAGGGACTGCCACGGCAGTCCCTTGTTGCTTTTCCACACTCAGTGATTCATTCAGGCGCGTTGCGCTGCGAGGGGCTGCGCGTGAAGGCACCGGGGCGTTTTTCACCCTCTTCACTCTCGTGATAGCGCTTGGCCGCATTCGCCCACCAGGCAAGTTGTTCGAAGGCCCGCTCGAGATAGCCGCTCCATTTCTGGGCATCTTGAGTCTCGGTGTAGCTGCCGTCCTCATCGAGCACGTCCTGGGCCCGGGGCACGTGGATCATCGCCGAGACCGGCAGACAGCCCAGCTCCGAGAGGAAGGTGCGCATGTTGACCGCCGCCCGCACGCCGCCCCACTGGCCTGCGGAATAGGTCGCGATCACCGAGGGCTTGTAGGAGTAGAGCGAGCTGCCGAAGTGATTCAGGAGATTGGCCAGTGCCGGACTCATGGAATGGTTGTACTCGGGGCTGACCATCACATAGCCATCCGCCGACTCAATTTCCTGGGCGAGTGTCAGCAAATCCTGAGGGGCATTGCGTTGTGCATAGGAAAACAGCGGCTTGAAGGGGTCCGAGAGATCGTAATTCAGGGGGTCGATCAACACCGCTTCATGACCACTTTCCTCAAGCTTGGCCATGCAACATCTGGCGACCCGCTCTCCCAGACGTGCGGGGGATGGGGGGGAACTTGTCCGTACCGACCCCAGAAAGACCAGAATCTTGAGCGCCATCGTCAACTCCTTCAAGTGTGTCATGTAAGGTGATTCTGGCAGTGCATCACCCCTGAATCACGCATCCCCACCATGCTCCATTGCCATCTCGGCCGATTGGCAGATTGACCACAACCCTCTTCGTGGCATCTCGTGATCGGAAGCGACACATCAGACTCGATGTCTTCGCCATTTTCGCCCGTCACCCAAGGCTAACCTCGCGAAGGTGAGATCGCTTTCGACGAATTCCTCGATAGGAAACGATACGCCACATCACCGTTTCCTCAACACATCTCCGCCAGCAATGAGCCTTGGGTAGCGTTATGGCATATTCGAGGTTGCGCCATTTCCTTGCTGACGATGGACGACGATCCCCCCCGCCACTGGCAAGGCGGAAAGATGGCTCACGATGGATGACCGCGTCCGCCGAACCACCCAGAATCATGCCATCAACCCAATTTTCGCGACATTTTTGCCAATGATATCGCCAAATATCCGACCATGCCCTCTTCGCGCTTCAGTCCTGGCGTGATCCCGCAGGGCAAAGTCTCGCGCAGACCGACACCCGGCTTCCCCCATCATGAACCTGTCATGGCGACGCAACAAACATGCACTAAAACTAATAAAGTGCTAGCTTTACCATCCCACAAGCATGAGATATCTCATCCACCTCAGGAAACGAGGAGTCAGCAAGGGAATGAAAGACAGTCACGACGTCGCCGTCATCACGCAGTTCACCTCTTCTTTCACGCATCAGACCCATCGAGAGACGGTGTCATTCTTCGGTCGTCGCCATCCACTCTTCCAGCAGGTCCTCAAGCTGCGTGACCAACACCATGGTGTCGCCAAGGCATATCTCAAGAAGCACACGGACCACGATGACGTGATCGACAGCAACAGTCAGCATATCTGCCTGATGGACACACAGCACGATACCTTGCTGGGCAGCATTCGCATCACACCTGGCGGTCTCGAGTCGCGCACCCTCTTTGACGACAGTGATGTCGTTTCCATCCCAGAAGGTGCCATCTATGAATTCAGCCGTCTGGTGATGGCCCCGGAGGCCAAACGTTTCGCCCATGGCAATCTGTTGATGGCTGCAGCGGCACGCCATGTGAAATCCAGAAATGGTGATGGGATTCTGGCGTTGTGCAAGCGCGCCAACATGAAGATCTTCAAGCGCTTCGGTCTGTTGCCGCTTCACGATGCCACGCTAAGGACAGACAAGCATCTGGGAGAGCTCTACATGGTCTACGCCAGCATGGAGACCATCATGCACACGGCCAGACAGCGCTATGCCTCAGCCCCGACAGCGCCCCTGACACCTGAATGCCCGACACCCTCTGCCTCACCCGGGTCTGATGGCGGCAGCGACCGTCTTCCCCAATCGTCCCCGGCGACTGCCAGTCGTCAATGAGCCCTCCCATTCAAGCTCGGTGCTTCGCTGACATCACCTGCCTGGCCCTGCCAGCCTGAGACGTATCACAGGACGTCCCTGACGGATTCTCCCTGAGCCCTTGCAGCAGTCGAGGTATTGCACCATTATTGAATGATAATGATTATCATAATCATAATCATGAAGATTGGCATGCTGACGACACCTGGTCACAGGAGGGCCTCATGGACCAATGGAAGCGTGAAACCCGCTCAGGCAATGCGTTGTTCGAACAGGGCGACTACGTCATGGCAGAGCAGCACTATCTCAGTGCCTGCCACCTGGCAGACATCTTTCTGATGCCCTGTGCAGACCCGGAAGGCGGCGTCGCGGCGCTGGTGGTGAGCTATCAGAACCTGGCGGAGCTCTATCGCGCCCAAGGGCAGCACCCGCAGGCGATGAGCGCCCTGCAGGCTGCCCATGCCCGCCTCTCCCATGCGCTTTCCGCCCCGGGCCTGTGCCATGCCCACCAGCAAGCCTTGCTGCGCGGCAGTGGCCAGGTGCGAATGGACATCATGAATACCGTGCAATGGCTAGGCGTCTCTCGTCAGCGGACTTATCGGCCAACCCCCGCGCGTCATGCGGCGACGCGGGTCCATCACTGATCCTCACCCCCACAGGAGATATGGCATGAAGAAACCCCTCATCGCGAGTGGACTGCTGCTGTTGACCGCCGCCAATACGGCACTGGCCCACCCGGGACATGACCACAGTGACTGGAGCAGCCCCCTCGTTCACACCCTGTTCTATGGCGCCATCGCAGCCGTCATCGGAACCGCGTTCTTTGTCATTCGTCAGTCGCGTCACAAACGTCACAACACTCAGCAAAAGGAGGATTGAACATGCTTCATGCCCTGCTCCGCACCGTTGACCGACTGGTCTCACTCCCTGCGGCCTCCGCGCACTGTGATATTCCCTGCAAGATCTATGACCCGTCCGCTGCGCAGATCGCCGCACTCAGCGTGATCCGCTTCATGGACCTGATCAATGAGCTGGGCCAGAAGGACAGCCTGACGCTGGCAGACCAGGCCTTGCTCGCCCGTCTGGTGGAGCAGAAGGAAAGCCACGCCGAGAAAGCCAAGCATGAGATCCGCATCATCTGGGGCGACTACATCAAGCAGCCTCAGCGTGACGCCTATCCGGACATCGATGCACTGGTCCACAGCATCATGCTGGCCGGCTCTGCCTGCAAACAGGGCATCGAGCGCGACAAGGGCGAGAAACTGCTGACCCTCATCAATGAATTCGCCGCGGCGTTCTGGGATACCAAGGGACTCACCACCTTTACCGCCACCTGCCCGTATCCGCCGTCTGAAACTGTCGTCTATCCGAAGCTGGACTGATTCAGCGACATGATGCGCCAAAGAACTGATGAAGAGTGAATTGATCAAGAGTGAACGAATGCCCATCGGGCTCTATCGCGTCAATGGCATCAGCATGTCTCCCGGCCTTGCGCCGGGAGATTATGTCGTCACGCTGAAACGCTGGAAATCGCGCTATCGCGTCGGGGATATCGTGGTGGCACGGCACCCCCACTTCGGCCGCATCATCAAGCGCATCCGTGAGATACAACCAGACGGCATGCTCTGGCTGGAAGGTACCCATCCTGACAGTACCTCGACTGAAAAGATGGGCTTGCTGTCTTGTCAGCGGGTCATGGGGCGAGTGATCCACACCTTCTCTCAAGACAATACGTGAGCCTTTCTTTGTCCCTTGCCATGGCTCCCCTGTGATATCCCACCTCTCTGCTCACCCTCACACCACCCTCATCAGCCTCAGCGCGTCATAGATTGCCGCATGGGTATTGCGGGTCGCGACGGCATCGCCGATGCGGTAGAGCTGGAACTTGCCGTCTGCTGAGCGCTCGGTGTGCTCAGGACTTGGGCCGTCTGCAGGCTGGGCGAGTCCTGCGATCAAGGCGTCATAGTCCACTGCCCCGCCATTGCGCGAGTAAGGTTTGAGTTCGAAGTAGAGATCTTCCATCGGGCGGGCGCCGTAGTTGACGACTACCTGATCGACGATTCGCTGATCCGCGTAGGCACAGGTGCCCTTGCCCTGTGCTACGGCGTCATCCAGATAATCACTGCCGATCTGGGCGATCAACTGGCCCTCCTCACCGCGCGCGACACCGCCGAGGCGATAGGTCGGCGTGAAGGTGACGGCGAGACGTTGCAGACTGCGCATGTAGGGCACCAGGTTCATGGCCATGATTTCCGGCGCGAAGGTGCGATCTGGCGTCATCATCTCGAGCCTGGCACCGGTGTTGGCGATCATCTCGGCGGCCTGGAGTGCGGCGTGGTCTCCCGCGTCATCGAACAGCAGCACGTTGCGGCCAGGCGTGACATGGCCAGAGAGGATGTCCCAGCTGGAGACGACCAGCTCACTGCCGACCTGCGGCATGTCTTCCTCGGGGTAGCCGCCCGTGGCGACGATGACCACATCCGGCTGCTCCGCCAGCACGTCATCGGCCTCGGCGAAGACGTTGTAGCGAATCTCGACGCCCAGCGCCTCGCAGCGACTGATGCGCCAATCGATGATGCCGATCATCTCGCGACGCCGCTCGCTCTGTGCGGTCAGGCGGATCTGGCCACCGGGTTGATCCGCCGCTTCCAGCACCACCACCTGATGGCCGCGCTCACCGGCGACACGTGCCGCCTCAAGCCCTGCCGGTCCCGCCCCGATGATCACCACCTTCCTGGCGACCTCGGCCGGTGCGATGTCATGCGGCTGCTCCAGCTCACGCCCGGTGGCGGCGTTGTGGATGCAGTAGGCGGAGCCACCCTGATAGATGCGATCAAGACAATAGTTGGCCCCGACACAGGGGCGAATATCCTCTTCCTTGCCGGCCAACAGCTTGCGCACGATATGCGGGTCCGCCATGTGGGCACGCGTCATGCCGACCATGTCGACCTTGCCGGTGGCGATGGCATGGCGCGCGGTGGCGATGTCCTGAATCTTGGCGCCGTGGAAGGTCGGGAAATCCATTGCTTCGCGAATCTGTCCGGCAAAGTCGAGATGCGGCGCACTGGCCATGCCCTGGATCGGGATGACATCGGTGAGGCCCGCATCAGTATCGATATGGCCGCGTACCACATTGAGAAAATCGACCTGACCGCTATCGCGCAGCAGACGCGAGACCGCAAGGCCATCACTGGCATCCAGGCCGCCACTCAGGCATTCATCCCCGGTGTAGCGCACCCCGACGATGAACTCGTTGCCCACCCGGGCACGAATCGCGCTCAACACTTCCATGGTGAAGCGCAGTCGATTCTCGAGACTGCCGCCGTAGGGCCCCTCCAGGGTGTTGGTCAGTGGTGACCAGAACTGATCCATCAGATGCCCGTAGGCCTGCAGCTCGATACCATCAAGACCCGCCGCTTTCATGCGTTCTGCGGCGTCCGCATAGTCCTGGATCAGGCGCGTGATGTCCCAGTCCTCGACCCGCTTGGGAAAGGCGCGATGAGCCGCCTCGCGACGATGCGACGCCGACACGGCAGGTAGCCAGTCGGCCTTGTCCCAACGCGTTCGACGCCCCAGGTGGGTGAGCTGGATCATCACTGCGGTACCGTGCTCATGGCAGGCATCGGTCAGCTCGCTCAGCCAGGGCACCACCTCATCACGCCAGGCGAGAATATTGTTGAATACCGGCGGACTATCCCGGGCGACCGAGGCGGAGCCTGCTGTCATGGTCAAGGCGATACCGGCGCGCGCACGCTCCTCGTGATAGGCGCGATAACGTGCCTTGGGCATGCCATCTTCGGGATAGGCGGGCTCGTGGGAGGTCATCATCAAGCGATTCTTGAGAGTGAGGTGCTTGAGCGTGAACGGTGTGAGCAGCGGATCCTGAGCCATGCGGCCTCCTGAACGTCAGGTCATGAGACATCACAAACAGAGATGCCTTGATCGTGTACACATGTGTACATGAGCTGACTATAGCCCTAGAATCCAGATCGTGCGTCGCTGGAAATGGCATTCTTGTCCCGCTGGCGCAGACAGAATCATCCCTGTCGCAGACAGCATGCTCGAGCCACGCCACTCCCCCCCGTACGGGTGTCACGCTTGGATCTTCGAGACCCCGACGACTGCATCCCCCGCCTGTCAGCCCCTTCAGGAGCCCGCCCATGTCAGAGACCACCGCCACACGACCCGAGAGTGCGAGCGCCAGAACGGAAGGACGTGGCAAGGCCGAGGATTGGCTGGAGGCCGCCTATCAGCAGCTGTTGCTCGGAGGCGTGGACTCGGTACGCGTTCTGACGCTGGCCAAGACATTGGGGCTGTCTCGCACCAGTTTCTACTGGAGCTTCAAGGACCGCGATGCCCTGCTCGCCGCCTTGCTCGCCCGTTGGGATGCCCACAATACCGCCAGGCTGATCGGGCGCTGCGAGCAATACGCCGCCACGGTGGTGGAGGCCATGCTCAATGTCTTCGACTGCTGGCTGGATGAGTCGCTGTTCGACTCTCGCTTCGAGCTGGCGATCCGCAACTGGGGCTTGCAGAACGAGGACGTTGCCGCCGTCGTCGACCAGGCGGATCAGACACGCATTCAGGCACTGACCGCGATGCTGATGCGTCATGGCCAGCCTGAATCCCAGGCCGATGTCCGAGCGCGCACCATCTACCTGACCCAGATCGGCTACCTTTCGATGCGCACCCGGGAAAGCGTCGCGGAGCGCATCGGGCGCGTCGCTGACTATGTGGAAATCTTCGTGGGTGAACCCTGCCAGCCACATGAACTGGCGCGCTTCGCGGCGCGTCATTCAGGCTGAAGGCGTGTCCACCGCGCGCTTGATACCCAGCAGGCCCCCATCGACACATCGTCGATGGGGGCCTGCTAAACGTGCCATGGCGTCGCGGATTGTCCCTCTCGCCCGAGGTGCGCCTATCCGGTTCTCGAGTCAGTCCTCGAGACAGTTCTCGAGTCAGGCGATGATGCCCAAGTCCGGTTCAGAAGGCCTCCCATTCCTCTTCCTCGCGCAATCGCGAATCACGCGGCGACTGCGTTGCCCGATGAAACGCCGCACTCTCCTGTCGGGGAGAAGCGTTTGCATCAGACATGTGCGGGTTCGCCCCATCATGCCCGCCAGCCACCTTGAAGCCTGACATCAACGACTCCAGCGACTGTGCCTGGGCACTCATGCTGCGCGCCGCGCCACTGACCTGATTGACCAAGGTGGTGTTCTGCTGGGTCATCGCATCCAGCTCGCTGACCGCCGTATTCACCTGACCGACCCCGGCACTCTGCTCACGGGCACCGGCGCTGATCTCGGCGATCATGTCGTTGACACGCTCGACGCTCGACAGAATCTCGGCCATCGCATGACTGGCGTCCTTCACCTGTGCCACACCCTGCTGCGTGTGGGAGATGGACTCATCGATCAGACCGCGAATCTCACGAGAGGCATCGCTGGAGCGTGTCGCCAGCGTTCGCACTTCCTGGGCAACCACCGCGAAGCCACGCCCATGCTCGCCGGCCCGCGCAGCCTCCACCGACGCATTGAGCGCCAGGATATTGGTCTGGAAGGCGATGCCGTCGATCAGGCTGATGATCTCGTTGATGCGTTCGGCAGAGCGATTGATGTCTTCCATGCTCGCCTGCGCCTTGTTCATGTCCTCGTTGCCACGGCGCGCCTGTTCCGAGGTCGAGTTGACCAGCTGGCTGGCCTGCTGAGCGGAATCGGCACTGTGCTGCACCGTCGTGGTGATCTCCTCCATCGAGGCGGAGGTTTCCTGCAGACTCGACGCCGACTGCTCGGTGCGGGCCGACAGCTCCTCGTTGCCCTGGGCGATCTCCCCGGCGGCCTGATTGACGGCGACGGTGGTCGTCCGGACCTGACCGACCACGCGGCTCAGGTCCTCACCGATACTGTTCATGGCGTCCGTCAGCTTGCCGATCTCGTCCTGACGCTGGCTCGTGATGCGCTGGGAAAGATCCCCACGCGCCAGTGCCTGAGCCAGTTTGACCAGGGCATCGAGCGGGCGACTGATCAAGCGACGCTCAAGGAAATAGAGTATGGCGGCCACCGAGAGCGCCAGCAGCAACGCCAGGCCGAAGACCTGATTGCGAAGACGGGTGATGCCAGCGGTCACCTCGTCCTTGTCGATGGTGGTGGCCACGACCCAGTTCCATGCCGGGTAGTGCTGGAAGCGAGTGATGCGTGAGCTGTCCTCGCCTGCCAGGCGATATTCAAACTGGCCACTATCGGCGGCAAACAGCGGCGCCATGGCCGACCGGCCCGCCTCATCCTTGAAGTCCGTCAATGAACGGCCCTGCCACGGCCCCTCGGTCAATACCTGCCCACGTTGCTCAGCCGCCGTGCTGGCCACCAGACTGAAATCCTTGTCATGCAACTGGATACTGGTGATGGTGGCGTAGAGCTCATCGATCTGCGCTCCGATATCCACTCCGATGAAGGAGGCTCCGATGACGTTGTCATTGAAGTCGGTGATCGGGCGATAGCGCGTCATGTAGTGATGGCCGGCGAGATAGAGCATGCCGGTATAGGGCTGGCCGGCATTCAGTGCTTCCTTGACCCCACCACTCAGCGTCAGCCCGAGCAGGCTCGAGCCATCCTCGGTCTTGAGCGTGGTGGCAATGCGCACGAAATCATCACCATCGCGCACGAAGAAACTGACCGGGGCTCCGGTGCGCTTGGCAAAATCGGCCAGATAGTCGGATTGATCATTGAGCATGAAACCGGCATTGAGCAGCGCCGGTGCATCTCGCTGACCGATCGGCAGGCGGCGTGTCTCTATCCGCGTGAAATTGTCCGGGATGGTGGCCAGGAAGGCATTGAGCATGCGCGTCACGCTGGCCTGCATGGTGGTATCGAACAGTTCGATGGTATTGGTGATCTGTTGCTGCTGCTGGGCAAGGGCACGTTCCGTGCCCTCTTCCACCTGATGCTTGCTGGCAGTGGAGAACACCAGTCCCAGCACGATGAAGGCCACCATCATCAACCCCAGCACCAGCAAGGCCAACTTGCTGCCGACGCTGGCGCGGGCCAGTCGCCTTCTTGTTGTCATCATTGCGCGCGATTCCGATCCGTGAGTGAAGTATCACGACTATCGGCCGAACGCCCCACAACTGTAGCGATGACATGCATGACTGACCCGGCACTCTCTCAGCGTGTCGCCTGCCACCAGTCGTCCAGCATCTGACGCTCGGCATCGGTCATCTGGGTCATGTTGGCCAGCGGCATGCTCTTGTCGACCACCGTGCGCTGGTGGATGCGCAGTGCCTGACGCTGGATGTCCTCCCAGCCATTGAAGGCGACCCCTGCGGCCGGCGCGGTAAGCCCGATCAACGTCGGCGAATCACTGTGACAGCCGGCGCAGCGTTGCTCGACGATATGGCGGACCTTCTCGCGCAGAGCCTCATTCTCTCCCATCACCGCATTGTCAGCGGTGTTGCTGGCCGCCACGGACGGTGAAGACGCGGCGCTTCCGGCCGTTGCCGGAACGGGCTGAGCGCGTGGTGCACACAGCACGATCACGCCGATCAGCGCCGCTACGGCTCCCACCGGCACCCAACGTCGTTTGACACCCTTGTGGTGATCCACCGTGGCGATGCGAATCAGCCCCCCCGTCACCAGCAGCAGCAGGATGACGCCGAGACGATAGTCATTGGCGTACAGCAGCGGGTAATGGTTGCTGATCATCATCAGGACCGCCGGCAGCGTGATGAAGGTGTTGTGCACCGAGCGCTGCTTGGCGCGCTGACCGTGGATCGGGTCCGGGGTCTCGCCACGCTGCGCGGCGGCAAGCAGCGCCTTCTGACCCGGGATGATCACGTTGAAGACATTGCCCGCCATGATGCTGCCCATCAGCGCGCCCATCAGCAGGAAGGCGGCGCGCCCGGAGAACAGCTCCGTCGCGAACCAGGCCGCCAGCGTCAGCCAGACACCGACCGCGACGAACAGCGCCGCAGCGCTGCGCTTGAGGGGGCTGCGACACAGCGCCTCGTAGCCCAGCCAGCCTGCGAGGAGCAGTCCCAGTGCGCTACCGACGGCCATGCTGCCGCTCATCTCGAACACGCGCGGATCAATCAGATAGGCCTGCGGCTGCAGCAGGTAGATCAGCGTGAACAGCCCCATCCCGGACAGCCAGGTGACGTAGGCCTCCCACTTGAACCAGTGGATCTCGCTGGGCAGCGTCTCACTGACGCCGTCATGGCGAAACAGATGGTAGAGGCCACCGCCGTGCACTACCCAGAGCTCGCCCCCCGGACGACCATCGAGGGCATGACGGGCAGGCTGGCGGCGATTGTCGAGCCAGATGAAGAAGAACGAGGCGCCAATCCAGGCGATACCCGCCATGACATGCAGCCAACGTGTCAGCAGCATTGCCCAATCGAGGAGATATGCGCTCATGCCGGCTCCTTAGCTGCCGCGGTAGACGCTGTAGGCCCACGGAGTGACCAGCAGCGGAATGTGATAGTGGCCGTTGGCCTCCAGCGTGAACTCGACCGGCACCCGCCCGAGCATGCCCTTGCCCACCGGACGCCCGGCAAAGTAGTCCCCTATCTGGAACGTCAGGCGGTAGACGCCGGAGTGATCGTCGTCACTCGATGGCGCGTTCTCCAGCAATGGCGCCTCGACACGGCCATCCTGATTGGTGATGCTTCGGGCAATCTGCTGGAAGTTGCCCTGCGCATCCTGGCGCTCCAGGAGAATGGTGACGCCACTGGCGGCGATGCCTTCAGCCTGGTTGAGCACATGCGTGGTAAGTCTGGGCATGGTCATTTCCTTGTGATGGATAGCGTGTGACATTGACGCGTTGTCCGTGATGCAGCCGCTGATCCGATCAATGATGCATGGCGCTCGGCATGTCACGGCTCAGGGCTTTGGTGGCATTGCACCGCAGGAGTGCACTCGCCTAATCTGACCTGACGGTCAAGGTGCAGGGGACACGTCTCCCCGGCAGACGCACTGCCTCGAGGGCGAGTCCCGGCTTGTCTGGCGGCGGCATGTGCCTTGCAAGCAATGGATTCTTCACGTCTTTTTCTCTTTTCTTCTCTGGAGCAAGGCACATGCCAATCGAAACCCCGATGGAATATCTGGCAATGCTGGACACCCTCAACGCCCTGCCACCAGAAGCGCTTGCTCGTCGTTTGAGCGGCCTCTATGAGCACTCCGACTGGGTAGTGGAACGCGCCGCTGCAGAGCGCCCCTTTGCCAGTACCGAAGCCCTGCTGAGCGCCTGTGCCGAGGCGGTACGCCGAGCAAGCGAGACCGAGCGCCGCCAGTTGATCGACGCCCACCCGGAATTGGCGGCCGGCAAGCTCGAGAGTCTCACGCCCGCCTCTCAAGGCGAACAGCGTGGCGCGGGGCTGGACCAGCTCGATGACGCCACCCGCGAACGCTTCCTCAAGGCCAACGCCGACTATCAGGCCCGTCACGGAATCCCCTTCATCATCTGCGTGAAGGGCCATAGCGCCTCAAGCATCCTCGCCGAACTGGAACGACGCCTGCCGCAATCCACCGAGACGGAATTTCAGGAAGCCCTGAATCAGATCGATGCCATTGCCGCAGTGCGACTGCCGGGCCTGCTGGACGCGAGCTAGGCAGCCGCCCATGCCATCTTCTGGCCGCCGATGATCAACATGAATATCTGGCGGCCACTGCCTCGATGCTGGCAATCAAGGCCGCCAGTGCTCTGGCGACATCCGCCTCCGTCACCGCCTCCGCAGGGTGGTGACTGATGCCCCGCTCACAGCGCAGGAACAGCATGCCCACCGGGCACAGGTGACTCACCGCCATGGCGTCATGGCCGGCACCGCTGGGCAGCCGGAAAGGCGCCTGTCCGGTGGCGGCGATACCGATATCCACTGCCTGCATCAACCCTTCATCACAGGCGACGGCATTCGCGGCGTGGGTCTGCTCACAACGGAAGGTGACGCCGCGACGCTCGGCGATCTGGTGGGCCTGATGCAGCAGTTCCTCCAGCGCCCGGTCACGTTGTGCATCGTCCAGGGCACGGATATCCAGACTCAACGCCGCGGCGCCGGGAATGACATTCACCGCACCGGGACGCAACTCGCAACACCCCACGGTGGCCACCAGTGAGTGATCCGGCATGTCAGCGCGCTTGCCTGTCTGGACCTCACGCGCCAGGGTCTCGACGGCCAGAGTCCACTCTGCCGCGGCACACAGCGCATCCTGACGCAGTGCCATCGGTGTGGTGCCGGCATGGCCGGCCTGACCGGCGAAGTTGACGGCAAAGCGACGCGCGCCAGCGATACCCGTCACGGTGCCCAGTGCCAGATTCTCGGCTTCCAGCACCGGCCCCTGCTCGATATGCACTTCCAGATAGCCCAGCGGCGGAGTCGCTTGCAGGCTGGCATTAGCCGCCGATTGCCCCGAGAGCCCGAAGGCGGTCAGCGCCTCCCCCAGGCTGATACCCTCCTCATCTTCCAGAAGCTCCCATCCCGGTTGCCAGCTGCCCGCGATGGCATGGCTGCCGAGCAGGGTCGCGCCAAAGCGCGTGCCTTCCTCATCGCCAAAGCCGACCACCTCGAGCGCAAACGGCAAGCCGGCACCCTCCCGTTCAGCACGCTGCTGGAAGTGGGTCAGCGCCGCGACGCCCAGAAGCACGCCCAGAATCCCGTCATAACGACCGGCGTCCGGTACGCTGTCCAGATGGGAGCCGATCACCAGCCGCGGCGCCTCGCTCTCGCTGGAGAGCGTTTCCGGGCACCATCGCCCCCACTGATTGCCCGCCCCGTCCTGCCAGCTGTGAAGTCCTGCCGCCTTGAGCCAGGCCGCCGTGGTGGCATTGGCCGCTGCATGCTCAGGCGTCAGATAACGGCGATCGATCCCGCTGTCACTGCGTGAAATCGCCGCCAGGGCATCGCAGGCTGCCAGCACGTCCGCCGCCGTTTCCAGTGGGGCGATGCCCGCTGTCGTGCGCGCTCGGGACACATCAATGGTCATGGCCGCTCTCCCGCCGGCTGGTCCTGATGCTCTTGATAAAAGTCCAGCGCCGCGCCGACACCACCGCCGGCGACACACTGGACGCCACCGCGTCGCAGAGTCTGCTCCAGCGCCGCCAGCGTGGTGAGTACCGTATCGCGACGCGCGTTGTAGCCCATCACGCCAAGGCGCCAGACCTTGCCGTGCAGCGGCCCGAAGCTGGTGCCTATCTCGATGCCGAAATCCTCCAGCATGCTGCGACGCAACCCCTCGCCATCCAGGCCATCCGGAATCCTCACCGCGCTGACGTTGTTCATGCGATGCGCCTGGTCACCGAACAGCGCAAGCCCCAGCCCCTTGAGTCCCTCGACCATCGCCTGACCGTGCAACGCATGTCGCGCGATGGCGTTGTCCATGCCCTCGTTGACCAGCAGTCGCGCACACTCGCGCGCGCCATACAGCATGCTGGTGGCCTCCGTGTGGTGATTGAGGCGCAGCTCTCCCCAGTAATCGAGCACCATGGAAAGATCGAAATAGTTGGAGCGAATACGCGCGCCCGGCTCCGCCAGTCGATCGCCCCCACTGCTGATCCCGGCCTCGACGTGCCGACGTGCATGCACCACCTCCACCGCACGCGGCGACAGCGTCAGCGGCGAACTGCCAGACGGACCGGCGAGACATTTCTGCAGGCCAGCGGTGACAGCGTCCAGCCCCCACTCGTCCGTCTTGAGCGGATTGCCCGCCAGCGAGGCCGTGGCATCGCTGTAGAACAGCACGCCTTCACGGCGACAGATGGCACCGATCTCCTCGAGCGGTTGGCACATGGTGGTCGAGGTATCGCCCTGTACCAGCGCGAGAAGCGTTGGCTGCACCTCGCGAATGGCGGCTTCGATCTGCTCGGGACGAAAGACCTCGCCCCACTCACATTCCAGCGTGTGCACCTGGGCACCGCAGCGCTCGGCAATCTCGCGCAGCAGATGACCGAAACGGCCGAAGATCGGCACCAGTACACGCTCCCCCGGCTGGATCAATGAGACCAGCACCGCCTCGATCCCGGCCCGTGATGTGCCATCGATCAACAGGGTCGCCGCGTTCCGGGTCTCGAAGACGCCGCGATAGAGCTGCATCGTCTCGTTCATGTAATGCGTCATCGCGGGGTCGTACTGGCCGATCAATGGCGCTGACAGCGCACGCAACACACGTGGGTCCGCGTTGATCGGGCCCGGGCCCATCAGGAGGCGCTGCGGGGGATGAATCTGGTCAGGGATCGGGGTCACGTTCGCTCCTTGTGCATCAGGGCATTGAATGCGGGAAGGTTCGGCGGCTTGCCGAACGCCATGACCAGACTACTGCAACAAGTGCGCCAGAAATCAAAAAATGAAACGGATGTTGAATCCCCAGATCCCACCGGCCAGTCCTGACGAAGCCCCGGTCAGACACGTCATGCCTTCCATGGGACAGGCTCTCCGCTACTGGCCGGGGCTGGCCGGGTCTTCGTCAGGGCCCCAAGCGGGATGCTTCAGGAAGCGTGTTGAGAAAACGCCCTATCAAGATAACGGGATAATCGCTGAAGCGGCCCTCGCCACCTCCCGCTGGCAGTGCACGCCTTGCAGGGAAAGCACCATGAAGGGGCATGCAACGCCTGAATCGGATGCCTGAGCACACCCTTCGGGCGCCCGCTCCCTCCCTCGAGGCTGAACTCACCACATGAGTCTGTTATACAGGAGGTCACCGGAGGGATGAGCGTCAACTCATCTGACCTGATCATCGCTGCTGGAGAGCCACATGACGCTGGAACAACGCCTGGAACGTGCAACGCAATTGGCCAGAGACGCGGGAGAACGCATGGTGAAAGCGCGCGAGGAGCAAGGGTTCGCGCACCACTACAAGAAAGGCGATGAGCTGGTCACGGACATCGATGTGGCGATCGACACCTTCCTTGCCGAGGCGCTCGAGGCCGAATTCCCTGAAGATGCACGCCTGACCGAGGAGCTATCGCCCGAGCGCGACGTCATCGGCACCAAGGGAGGCCTGTGGGTGATCGACCCCATCGACGGCACCGTCAACTTTGCTCACGGGCTGCGCCATGTGGCCGTCTCCATCGCCTGGTGCGAGCGTGGCAAGATCCAGATGGGAGTGGTTCACGCGCCCTTCCTCGGCGAGACCTTCACCGCCATTCGCGGCAAGGGAGCCTGGATGAATGGCGAGAGCATCACGGTCAGCGAGACCGAAGACATGAGCCGCGCACTGGTCGCGACCGGCTTCCCCTATAACCGGGACAGCCGTCCTCCCCTGCTCAAACGTCTCTCTGCCATGTTGCTGGTGTGTCAGGATGTCCGGCGCAATGGCAGTGCCGCGCTGGATCTTTGCGATGTCGCCTGCGGCCGCCTGGATGCCTACTATGAGAGCGTCTCTCCCTGGGACTTTGCGGCGGGCCTGCTGATTGCCCGCGAAGCCGGCGCACGTACCGGTCACCTCTATCGTTGCCCGGACGGCATCCCCGAGGAGCTGTATGGCGAGAATATCGTGGTAGCCTCACCGGCCCTGCATGCACCGCTCAAGCGCCTGCTGGAAGATGCCGATGCCAGTTCCGGCCTGCCCGGGCTTTGAGTCACCCTCCCCCACAATGCAAGAAGCCCCGCCAGTGCGGGGCTTCTTGCATTGTGGGCATCCCTCAGTGAGACGCTGGGCATCAATCGCCGAGGTTGCCGCCCTTCTTGCTGCGCTTGGCTCCCGACTTCCCGGAGGGCTTGCCGGCAGACTTGTCAGAGGGCTTGCCAGACGATTTCGCGGTGGACGACCTGGCTGCCCTGGCCTTGGAGCCGATGCTGACATCCGGCTTGTCCGAGGGCTGAGCGGACTGATTGGCAGTGGACGTGCCAGCGGTCGTGCTCGTCTCAGGCATGCTCGCGTCTGCGTCTGCCTTCCCCTCACCAGCTGCCGGCTCCTTGAGCAGCCCGAGGCGCTGGCCGACTTCCTTCCACAACTCTCGGTAGCTTGCCGCCGGAGCACTGTTGCGCGAGAAGACCGGCACCGGCTTGCGCTCGATTCCCATGCGCTCGACGATGCTGGAGTAAGGAATATGCCCACTGAGCTGCAGCGGATGGTCCTGCTTGAGGGACTCCATCACATCCTTGTGCAAGGTCTTGCGACGATCGACCAGCGTGAAGAATGGCCAGACAGGCACATCGAGATCGATCTCGGCCAGATAGGCATTGAGCTGCTCCAGCGTGCGCAGTGACAACACCGTCGGAATCATCGGGACCAGCAGCGTATCAGCGGCCGCGAAGACCTGCTCGGAGAGGGTCGAGATACTCGGGGGGCAATCCAGGATGACGAGGTCGTAATCGTCACGCACCGGCTTCAACACCTTGCGCAGGCGAGAGCGCTTCTCTTCCTCGAGAATGTGATCGAGATTGCGATAGGAGAACTCGGCCGGCAGGACATCCAGATTGCGATAGTCGGTCGCCCGGATCACGCGTGACAGGTCCTGCTTGCCGCTGATCAGCTTCTCGACGCCGCCCTTGAGCTTGGGCTTGGTCCGCACATAGAAAGTCGCGGCGGCTTGAGGGTCCAGATCCCACAACAGCACTCTGAGACCACTGTTGGCAGCGACATACGCGAGGTTGATGGCAGAAGCCGTCTTGCCGACACCGCCCTTGATGCTGTACACCGCCGCGATTTTCATTGCAGATCAACTCCCTGTTTTTCTCAAGGCTACCACATCGTGGCGGCAATTCGAGTACAGGGAGATGTCGGACTGATCAGGCGCCTTCACGCCCGGCGATGAAGCCTCTCGCCAGCAGTTGACGCGTCAACCAGCCAAGCAACAGACCGTACATCGGGAGGAAGAGCAGCAGCGAAATGATCAACTTGATGGCGTAGTCCACCCAGGCGATCTCGACCCAATGTGCCGCCATGAAGACGTCCGGGCCATTGCGAAATGCCACCGAAAAGAAGGCGAAGGTATCGGCGAGATTGCCGAAGAGCGTCGATGCCATGGGCGCGACCCACCAGTGAGCATTGCGACGCAGACGATCAAAGACCTGAATATCCAACAGCTGGCCGATCACATAGGCGATGAAGCTCGCCAGCGCAATGCGTGCCACGACCAGATTGAACTCGCCCAACGCCTCGATCCCGGCAAGGCTGCCGCCATGGAAGATCACCGAGATCATGTAGCTGACCAGCAATGCCGGCAGCATGACCAGCGCGATGATGCGGCGAGCATGTACCTTGCCGAACAGCCGGACGGTCAGGTCAGTGGCCAGGAAGATGAACGGGAAGCTGAAGGCACCCCAGGTGGTATGGAAGCCGAACAGTGTCATCGGCAACTGCACCAGGTAGTTGCTGGCCGTGATGATCAGGATATGAAACAGGGACAGTGCGACGAGCGCACGACGCGATTGACTCGCGGTGAGGAGGAGCATCTGAGGTCCTTTTTGGTTCCAGGCCAACAGCAGGGGTGAGGGAACCCTGACAGACGGCATAACAGCTGACGATTGACGGTATCTCGCGCGATATCTCGCCGTCGAGAACCAGAATGGCCGCGCATCGTATCACGATGCGCGGCCATTGGCATGTCAAATCACGGAGATTCTGACCGGGTGGTCAGGGAGAGGTGGACGCCTCATTCCGCACCGCGGGCATTCATGGGTGACGCTCATTTCTTCCAGATGGCGGGGTCGACCTTGCCCTTGAGCTCCGGGAACTTCTCGGGGTCGAAGGTCGGCTCCTGACCGGCCTTGTGCTGACGGTCGTAGTCCTTGAAGATCCGGAAGGCCAGCGGCGACAGCAGCAGGATGGCGATCAGGTTGATCAGCGCCATCGCCCCCATCGACAGGTCAGCGAAGTTCCAGATGTTCTTGAGACTGGCGACTGCGCCCAGCATCACCATGCCCAGCACCGCAAAGCGATAGAGCATGATGACCGGCTTGGCGTTCTTCTTGCCCGAGATGTACTCGATGTTGGACTCGCCATAGGAGTAGTTCGCCACCAGCGAGGTGAAGGCGAACAGCAGAATGGCGATCGCCACGAAGCCACCCCCCCAGCTGCCGACCTGCGAGGTCAACGCCGCCTGGGTGATCTGGATACCATCATTGCCGCCATCGTTGCCCAGCGTGCCGCTCATGATGATGATGGCAGCGGTTGCGGTGCAGATGACCAGAGTATCGATGAAGACGCCCAGCATCTGGACGAAGCCCTGGGAAGCCGGGTGCCGGGTGGTCGCCATCGCCGCGGCATTCGGCGCAGAGCCCATGCCGGCTTCATTGGAGAACAGACCGCGCTTGATGCCGTTCATCATCGCCTGCGCGATGGTGTAGCCCAGTGCACCACCTGCTGCCTGCTCAAGACCGAAGGCGCTGCGGAAGATGGTGCCAAGTGCCGCCGGAAGCTCGGTGATGTTGATCGCCACGACGAAGATGGCCAGCAGCAGATAGAGCAGCGCCATGATCGGCACGATCAGCTCGGCGGTCCGCGTGATGCGCTTCATGCCACCGAAGATGATCGGAACCATCACCACGACCAGAATCACGCCCATGATCCACGGCGGCACGCTGAAGGCCTGCTCCATGGCCAGCGCGATGGAGTTGGACTGCACGGAGTTGAAGGCCAGACCGAAGGCGATGATCAGACACACGGAGAACAGGATCGCCATCCAGCGCTGTCCCAGGCCCTTCTCGATGTAGTAGGCCGGGCCACCACGGAAGGTATTGTCATCGTGTGACACCTTGTAGGCCTGGGCCAGGGTGGACTCGATGAAACTGGTGGACATGCCCACCAGTGCCGTCATCCACATCCAGAAGATGGCACCCGGGCCACCCAGGGAAATCGCCACGGCGACACCGGCCAGGTTACCGGTACCGACACGTGCCGCCAGGGAGGTGGCCAGCGCCTGGAAGGAGGAGATCCCACCTTCGCTACCCTGACGTGAGGTGGCCAGCAGTTTCCACATGTGCCCGAAGTAGCGGAACTGGATGCCCTTGGTCATGACCGTGAAGAAAAGACCCGCTCCGATGAGCAGGTAGATCAATACGCTGCCCCACAGCAGGCCATTGCCTGCATCGATCAACGCCAGAATCGGCGCTGGAATGATGGACGTTGTTTCCGACATGTCGGTCTCGCTTTGGCGGGTTTTTGATCTTGTCGACGCTGCCAGGCGGCGTGAAAAGCCATGGCCTTCCTGCCGCTGGCAGCGAGCAACCACTACGAAAGGGTTGCTCGACATGCTTTGGTGAGCGCCATTCTTCATATCCGACACGGATTAGCAAGAAGAGCATACTGAACATTGGCGTTTCACAGCGGGATTCTAGTGGGGAACCGGCGAAATGTCGGTCTTTTTCACTGCATCCTAGACTTTAGATGCACAAGGCAATGTTTCGCTGTCTGATCCTCTCGGGCATAATGCGCCCCCTTCCCACCTGCAGGCATCGGTCAGCCTGATGCTGCAGGACATGTTCGGCGCATCAGCGACGCCCTCCCCCAGTTGCGACACCACGACTGCGGCCGGTCGGATGCGCCACATCAGGACGGTGCTCTTCCCTGACGCCCACGCACCCTAACAGCCATTACGGCACCCGGCAGCGCGCATTGTCCCGGCGCCTGCCTTTGAAAACAGGTGATACATGGAACTGACCAGCTACGCGGCGTCCCCGCTTTCGCTGCTCGCCCCGATCATAGCCATCGGTCTCGCAATACTGACACGTCGCGTCATGCTCTCCCTTGGGCTGGGTATTGTCTCTGGCGCTCTGCTGCTGAATGATTTCTCACCGCTCACCACGCTGGATTATCTCTGGCGCCAGCTGGTCGCGGTCTTCGTCGAGCTGCCGGACAGCGGTCAACTGGCCGATGTCACGCTCAACAGCTGGAATGTCTATATCCTGCTGTTTCTGCTCGCTCTCGGGGCGATGGTCGGTGTCATCACTCTGGCCGGCGGTACGCGCGCCTTCGGCAACTGGGCGCGTGAACGGGTTACTACCCGTCGCGGCTCGCAGCTGATGACCGTCCTGCTGGGAGTCTTCATCTTCATCGATGACTACTTCAACAGCCTGGCGGTCGGCAACATCTGCCGCCCCCTGACGGATCGCCAGGGCCTGTCGCGGGCTCGTCTGGCCTATCTGATCGACTCCACCGCCGCACCGGTATGCGTGCTGACCCCCATCTCCAGCTGGGGCGCCTACATCATCAGCTTGATCGCTGGAATCCTGGCCACGCACCACATCACCGATGTCAGCCCCTTCGGTGCCTTCCTGGAGCTTTCCGCGCTCAACTATTACGCGATTGCGGCGCTGGTGCTGGTGATCGCCTCGGCCTGGTTCGACATCAACTTCGGTGCCATGCGCCGACATGCCATCGCCGCGCGTGATGGCGAGCTGTTTGACGCCAGCCGTGGCAATCCTCCCGGCAACACCCATGTCGAAGAGTCGGAACGTGGCCGCCCCGTGGATCTGCTGATTCCGATCATCGTGCTGGTGATCGCCACCTTCTTCATGATCGTGCAAACCGGCGCCAGTGCACTGGCCGCCAAGGGCGAGGCATTCGGCCTGGTGCGTGCCTTCGAGCTGACCGATGTCGCAGGATCGCTGATCATCGGCGGTGCCATCGGCCTGCTCGCCGCCGTGATGATGCTGCTGCGTCACCGCATGGGCACTGGCCGCAGCATCGGTGCCATCGTCCAGGGCGCGCGCTCGATGCTGCCGGCCGTCTATATCCTGGTGTTCGCCTGGATGCTGACCGGCATCATCGGCTCACTCGGCACGGGCGAATACCTGGCGACGCTGGTGGATGGCGTGGTCTCCCCCACCTGGCTTCCGATGTTGCTGTTCGTGCTGTCCGGTCTGATGGCCTTCGCCACCGGCACCAGCTGGGGCACCTTTGGCATCATGCTGCCGATCGCCGGAGACATGGCGGCAGCCACCGAGATCGCGATGATGCTGCCGATGATGGGTGCCGTACTGGCGGGCTCGGTCTTCGGTGACCACTGCTCACCGATTTCCGACACCACCATCCTGTCCTCGACGGGCGCGAGCTGCCATCACATCGATCACGTCATGACCCAGTTGCCCTACGCGCTGCTGGGCGCCTGCATCTCGTTGCTGGCGTACCTGGTGATGGGCCTGACCGACAGCACGCTGTTCGGCTGGCTGAGTCTGGCAGGGCTTCTGGTGGTCAGCATCGCCTGGCTTGCCCGTCGGGAACGCGCCAACCCCGTGGTCGCACGCACCTGATGGACTGATCGCTCCACGCAAGAACACAAGGCCCCCGTCATGGTTCATGACGGGGGCCTTGTGTTTGCGGCAGGCGCGATCTGCGCCCAAGCGTTCACTCACCCGCAATGCTCACGTCACTCAAGCACTGCGCGCCTGTCCGGCCAGACCAACGCCTGCCTCGCTCAATGCCTCACGCACATCCTCCAGACTCGCCGGGTCATCGATGGTCGAGGGAATCTGGTACTGCTCTCCCGCGGCGATCTGACGGATCATCTTGCGCAGAATCTTGCCGGAGCGTGTCTTGGGCAGCCGCTCGACGATCAGTACGTCCTTGAGCGAGGCGATCGCCCCTATCTCATCGCGCACACGCTGCGCCAGCGCCTGACGAAGAGCAGATTCGTCACCGCGCCAGGCATCCTTGATGATCACCAGTCCCAGCGGCATCTCGCCCTTGAGCGAATCCTCGATGCCGATCACCGCACATTCCGCCACTGCCTCGTGTGAGCCGAGGACCTGTTCCATTTCCCCGGTGGACAGGCGATGCCCTGCCACATTGATGACGTCATCGATGCGCCCCATCACGAAGAGGTAGCCGTCCTCGTCAAGATAGCCGCCGTCTCCCGTCAGATAGTAGCCGGGGTACGCCGCCAGGTAGGCGGCGTGGAAACGCGCGGGATTGTGATAGAGCCCCGTGAGACACCCGGGCGGCAGCGGCTGCTGAATGACCACGTTGCCCTGCACTCCGGGTTCGACCTCGTCTCCCAGGCCATCGAGCACCTGCACATTGAAACCGGGCAACGGCCAGGTCGCACTGCCCGCGCGTGCCTCGACCGGCGCTCGGGGACCACTCGCCTGGCGAGTGATCATGTCGAGACCGAGCAGATTTCCCGCGACCGGCCAGCCGGTTTCCGTCTGCCACCAGTGATCCACGATCGGCACTGGCAGCAGGTCATTCAACCAATGATAGGTGGGAGGATCGAGTCGCTCCCCCGCCAGGAACAGGCTGCGCAGGCTGGACAGGTCACGCCCGGCCATCAGGCTGGCGTCGGGGTCTTCCTTCTTGATGGCTCTGAAGGCGGTCGGTGCCGTGAAGAAGCAGTTGATCCGATACTCCTCGATCAAGCGCCAGAAGGCCCCGGCATCCGGCGTCCTGACCGGCTTGCCTTCATACATGACCGTCGAGGCTCCCACCAGCAACGGGCCATAGACGATATAGGAATGCCCCACGACCCAGCCGATATCGGAGGCTGCCATGAAGGTGTCCCCCGGGCGGGTCCCGTAGAGAATTTCCATGGAGTAATGCAGTGCCACGGCGTAGCCGGCGTGATCGCGCACCACACCCTTGGGCGTCCCGGTGGTGCCTGAGGTATAGAGGATATAGAGCGGCTCGCTTCCCAGCATGCTGACCGCTTCCGTGGCCTGGGCATGCGCCAGACATTCCTGCCAATCGTGGTCTCGCGGCCCCAGGGTGGCTCGTTGCTGCTCACGCTGCAGGATCAGGCAGGCCTCTGGCGTATGCGTCGCAAGTTCGATCGCCTCATCCAGCCACGGCTTGTAGGGAATGACACGGTCGACCTCGATGCCACAGGAGGCCGCCAGGATGACCTTGGGCGTCGCATCATCGATCCGTACGGCCAGCTCCTTGGGGGAGAATCCTCCGAAGACCACGGAATGCACCGCCCCCAGGCGTGCGCAGGCCAGCATCGCCATCGCGGCCTCCGCCACCATCGGCATGTAGATGATCACGCGATCACCCTTCTCGACCCCCTTGTCACGCAGGGCACCCGCCAGCCTGGCCACTTCGTCGCGAAGCTCTCGATAGGTGTACTGGCACTTGCTGTCAGTGACGGGAGAGTCCCAGTAGAGCGCCACCTGATCCCCGCGGCCATTGGCCACGTGATGATCCAGCGCGGCATGACAGATATTCATCTCGCCATCAATGAACCAACGGGCGTGCTCCTGGGCATCCCAGGCCAGGATGGTCGCTGGATCACGGAACCAGACGATGCGCCTGGCCTGCTCAGCCCAGAAGTCCTCTGGCGCTTGATTGGCACGCGAGACAAGTGATTCGTAGTGCTCGCGTGCGGATCGCTTGGCGGTCTCAGGCATGGCTTACCTCGTTGACGATGCTGGCACGGGGTTCATGGCATGGCGTTGCCATCAGAAAGCAGTATCACGCCTTACGCGCCTTCGACTCAGGACTGCGCCTGGAAGATGCCGGCAGCTGGCGACCCCAAGTGTCCCACCACGTTGATGGCAGGTGACGCGCTTGCGCACTATCAGAACCTTAGGCCAAAACCCGACCGTGTGAATGTCAGATGAGGCATCCAACTCTGGTCAGTTCGTCGTATGACGTCATCGACACGCAGTGAAACGAACGACCGTATGTCGACCAGCGTCAGGAAAAGGAAAAGTCCACCCCTGATCAGACCACCCTCGATGATTTATCGTTTAATATTGCCTTGGACGTAGCACGTGGAGTTATTGATGATTCACTAAAACAAGGATACTTCATGCCTGACACCACAAGGACGGCCAATCTGATGATGGAATCCCCCAGACAGCACCGGAGCTCACCAATGAATGCCAAGGTCTCAACCGCGAGGAAACCCGCCATGCCTGCGCAAGATGATGTCATCACGTTACACCAGGCAGGTGATCGCGTGATCGAGGAAGCCACTGCCCTGTTGAAGGCAATGGGCAATGAAAATCGCTTGCGAATTCTCTGCCTGCTCAGTGAAAGCGAAATGTCGGTCAGTGAACTGAATTCACGTCTCGAACTTTCCCAGTCAGCCCTGTCGCAGCATCTGGCCATTCTGCGTCGCGAAGGCATGGTGCGGACTCGCCGGGCGTCACAGACCATCTACTACTCACTGCTGGGCCCCAACGCTGCAGGCGTGATCCGCACGCTTCAACAACTCTATCGCTGAAAAAGGGCGCCAGTCGAAGACTGACGCCCTTGAGGGAAGCCATCGGGTCATCCGGTCACGCCCTGTCGTGACGTGATGCCATGACCAGGCTGAGCCAGACCCGCAACATCACCGGGTCTCTCGCACCTTCCTCATTCCTCGATTGACGGATGGCCAGGGAATGGCCGCCATTGCCCGCAGACTTGCATTCGTGCAGGGCCTGGCGCTTGCAGATCACGATTCGCGAAGTTCTCAGTGCTGCTGCCAGCGTGACTCGACATTGCGCTCCAGCACGCGGTCAAGCACACGATCCAGACTCAGCGTCACCCCCTTCCCGAATCGATCCATCATGCGACGCGGCTTTTCAAGACTGACTTCGAATATCTTGAGATCCTGCTTGAGATAGCCGGCCAGCAGCGCCTGACTTGTGCCCACCTCATCGATCAGACCGATCGCGATCGCCTCGCTGCCATACCAGATGTCCCCTTGTGACACGGCCTCCACATCCAGTTGCGGACGACGGCTACCGACGTGCTGCTTGAACAGATCATGGGTGCGTGCCAGGTCAGACAGGAACTTTTCACGCCCTTCTTCCGTATTCTCCCCCAGCATCGTCAGCGTTCGCTTGTAACGCCCAGCCGTCAGGATCTCCACATCGACATCGTGCTTCTTGAGAAGACGGTGCACATTGGGCACCTGTGCCACGACGCCGATGGACCCTATCACGGCAAACGGCGCCGCCACGACGTGATCAGCGGCACACGCCATCATGTACCCGCCACTCGCGGCCACCTTGTCGACGGTAATCGTCAGACGCGCTCCTGCCGCACGCAGACGATCCAGCTGTGCGGCGGCCAGACCGTAGGCGTGCACCAGGCCACCACCAGACTCCAGTCGCAGTACCACTTCATCCTTGTCGGTCAGCACGCCTTCCAGCGCGGTGACCTGCTCGGCGAGGCTTTCCACTCCCGTCGCCTTGATATCGCCGACGAAGTCGAGCACGAACACCCGACGCCCGGCAGTGGAGTCCTGTTCCTGAACGTCATCGGAAGGCTTGCGCTTCGCCTTGGCCTTGAGCGCCTTCTTGAGAGACTTGGCCTCCTGCTTCTCCTTCTTGGCGCGTGCCTTGGCATTGGCGGTGCGCTCGGCATCTTCCAACCCGGCCTGTCCCAATTCCCGCTGGAGGTGCTGCATGCGCTCATGCCAGGGACGAATCTTGAGGCGAGCCTCGCGCTCACCACTGTCCCCGTGACGGGCACGCACGATCATGAGGATGATCGCCCCAATGGCCACCACCACCGTGACTGCCTCGGCGAGAAAGAGGCCATATTCCGATAACCATTGCATGCACTTGCTCCTGAACGACATGGGTGTCGTCGGACACCGCGACCTGCACGGATCTGTCTGACGGACAACGACTTTAGCGGCCACCAGGCCAGCTGTGAGATTCCTGCTACATGGGGGCAAATGACCCTCTCTGCAAGGCGAGCACGGCGCTGCGAGACAGGGTGGCACAACGCCGGTTGATCCGGTCAGCGCAAGGGCCGCTGCAACGGAAGAGATCATCTTCGGCGCTTGATTGGAACGATCGTTTGAAATAGTCTGATGCACAGCCTTGAAAGTGCTGACCCCCATATCCACTTTCCCAGCCTTCACCATTGAAAAGGAATATTGCCATGGCAGACGCCAACGCCGTCATCGAGATGCTGAAAAGTCGCTTCAACCCGGACGCCGCCAAGGGCATGAACGACGTCTTCCAGTTCAACATCACCGACAGTGATGACTACTACATGGTCGTCAAGGATGGCACCCTGGACGTGGGCGAAGGGGAGCACGACGATCCGTCCGTCACGCTGTCCACTGACAGCGATACCCTCAAGGGCGTGATGAAGGGCGAAGTCGACGGCATGCAGGCCTTCATGACGGGCCGCCTGAAAGCGACCGGCAACATCATGCTGGCCACCAAGCTGACCTCTCTCTTCCCGAACAAGTGACGGCAGAACAGCGGATGCGACCTCTGCTGATCGGTATCGCTCGATGAGCGATACCGTCAATGAAAACGCCCCTGCCATTGGCAGGGGCGTTTTCATTGACAGCCCGGAGTGCCAGGCGTCAGCGGCCGCTGGCCACCGAGCGCAGGAAGTTGTCGATCAAGGCATGCGAGATCGAGAACTTCGGCGGCAAGCCAGGCAAGGATTCAGGTGTGAACCACTGGGCATCCTCTATCTCATGGCCATCAATGGCGATCTCCCCGCCCGCATATTCGGCGTAGTATCCCAACATGAAGGAGTGAGGAAATGGCCAGGATTGGCTCTGGAAGTAACTCACGCGCCCGACCTCGACACCCACTTCCTCCAGGACCTCGCGCCTCACCGCTTCCTCGGCGCTTTCCCCGGCTTCGATGAAGCCGGCCAGGGTCGAGTACATGCCGGGCCCGAAACGCGGACTGCGTGCCAGCAGCAACTCACGCCCACGCGTGATCAGCGTGATGATGCAGGGTGAGATTCGCGGATAGCTGCGATGCTGACAACCGGTACAGTGCATCGCGAACTCATGTTCCAGACGTTTCATTCGCTTGCCACAACGTCCACAGAAACGATGGTCCCGCGCCCACTTGAGCACCTGCAGGGCACTTGAGAGCAGTGGGAACTGCTCTCTGGGCAGTGAATGCAACCATTGCCGAGCGCCTGGCCACTCGGAAGACCCATTCTCGCCAAGCACGGCGATCGGCGCCCCCTGCCACTCTCCCAGTGCAATCGCGCCGGATGGCCAGTCGCATGGCGGTTGAATGATGCCGCCATCGGGCGCCGGGGCGACCCCGTCGCGTCCGATGCGAATCAGGTACCCCTGACGCTGGTTCACTCGTGACAGATCACGTATCAGCATCAGACAGCGCCTCCCGGGTTGCCTCTGCCGTCAAGGCTGCCCAGCGCGTCGATCGCCACCTTGTCAAAGGCACATTCTGTCTTGGCACGAATCTCCTCGCACCAGGCGGCATGGCGCTCAAGCTCCAGCGCCGAGAGCCCGGGCGTGACCAGACGCGGGCGGTCCGCCCGAAGGCGACGCACCCCGACAATGCCGCCCTCTCCCTCATCGCCATCGTCTATGTCGTCCAGCCCGAGCGCCGTCTGCCCGCCGGTCATCGCCAGATAGACGTCGCCGAGGATCTCCGCATCCAGCAAGGCACCGTGCAGCACGCGGTGCCCATTGTCGATATCGTAGCGCTTGCACAGCGCATCCAGGTTGTTGCGCTGACCGGGGTGCTTCTCACGGGCGAGCTTCAGGGTATCGAGGATCGCGCAGTGTTCCGCCACCGGCCCCAGCGGCTGGCTACGCCGTGGATTGATCAGGCCGAATTCATGATCAATGAAGCCGACGTCAAAGGGAGCGTTGTGAATGACGAGCTGGGCGCCCTTGATGAACTCCCAGAAGGCATCCGCCACGTCCGCGAAGACCGGCTCATTGGCGACCCGTTCATCGGTGATGCCGTGGACGCCGATCGCCTCTTCATCGATCAATCGTTCCGGATTGATGTACTGGTGATAAGTGCGCCCCGTCAAACGGCGATTGATCATCTCCACCGCACCGATCTCGATCAGACGGTGGCCTTCCTTCGGGTCGATACCGGTCGTTTCGGTATCGAGAATAATCTGACGCATCTCAGACCTCTTGGTGAACGGGACCTGGTGAACGGGTCCGGGTGAACTTGGCTCTGAAGACACTGGTCCTGATGTATCCGACGCTGGTGCTTCTGACGCTGAGGTTTGTGACTCGGTGGCGCCTGACTCTGAACTGCCGGGCCAGTAGCCGCGTGCTCAACGGCGTGACTGCATCTCATCGATCGCTTCATTGGCAAGGCTATCGGCACGTTCATTGCCTTCGTCGCCACTGTGGCCCTTGACCCAGCGCCACTCGATATCATGACGCTGACTCTGTTCCAGCAACGCCTTCCACAGCGCCTCATTCTTGACCGGTTGCTTGGCAGCCGTCTTCCAGCCGCGCTTGACCCAGCCATGGACCCACTTGGTGATGCCATTCTTGACGTATTCGGAGTCCGTCCACAGCACCACGTCACAGCGCCGGGTCAACGCCTTCAGGGCCTCGATGGCGGCCATCAGCTCCATGCGATTGTTGGTGGTGTCCTGTTCGCTACCCTTGAGTTCCTTGCGATGCTTGCCACTGACGAGAATGGCTCCCCACCCTCCCGGGCCGGGATTTCCCCGGCAGGCACCATCGGTGTGGATGACCACCCGAGGGCTGGGGGCGGCTGAGGAGGCATCATTGGCGAGATCGGACGAGGAGACACTGTGACTCACAGGGGAACACTCTTGGAGAAAGGACAGGACACAGGCAATGACACGACGCGACGTCACTTCGACGCGGGCTTGCTGCCAAGGCGACATTCTAACCGCTCATGCCGGATAGCGGCAAAGCGACCTGTGTGTCCTTACAGTCCATGTCAGCCCACCCGGCGACACGGACGGCGTGTCGGCATGCCCTGCACGGCTCACACCTTGCCCGAGTCATCCGACGAACGGGAGTCATGATTGTCGCGTGAATGCAGGCGGGTCACCTGCCCGATGGCGACACCGGGAATCGCCACGCGTGAGCGCTTGGCATTCAGAGGCTGCACGTACCCGACATTGCGACGGGCCCGTATCAGCATCAGGCTGCCCAGAGGCAGGTTGTAACGGCGTCCCATCCGCTCGAGCCAACCATGGCGCAGGCGCAAGCCAGGCAGGTGAAACCCCGCGTAGTCGATACGCTCGATCTCGAAGTCCACGAAGGCCAACCAGTCCCTGAGCGCCGCCGGGGTGCGCCAGCTGCCTTCCCAGGGAGTGATGTGCCGACGCCGGGGGTCGAGGCGCAGCAGCCCTTCCCCGGACATCGGCTGCCAGGCGACGATGATCAGACAACCGCTGGAGCGCAGGACACGCGCCGCTTCGCGCAAGAGGCGATGAGGCTCCGGTGCGACCTCCAGCAGATGATGGATCATCACCATGTCCATGCTTTCATCTGGCAGGGCCAGCTGAGTGAGCGGGCAGATGAGGGTCGATGGCGACTGGGCCAGGGCGGGCTCCGGCGCCCAATGGATGGCATGCCGGATGGGAGACAAGGAGAGCAGGTCATTGTCTCCCGGCCCCAGACACAGACTGTGGAAGCCGAAGCAACGCTCGAACAGTGGCGTCAACATCTCGCGCTCGGCGATGAGAATGTCCTTGCCGTCCGCCCCTTCAAGAAAGGCGCGCATCGCTCGCACGTGGGCGCCCAGCAGCCGCGCGTGCAGTCGGCGACGCGCTTCCGGGGTGAGTTGCGCAGCGGAATCCGCCCCGCGTGAGCGACTTTTCCACATCCCTGCATCTCCCGTCTCTTTCATGGGGGAGCGCCCCACGCGCAAGCAAGATGTCACACACTTCTACATTCTCACACCACAAGAGGTTTGACACTTACCCGCTTGCTCGGCAGGCTTTACGCCTTTGCATGGCGATACGTCAGCCGCTTGCGCGCTGCCAACGCCAGACACCCCGGAAAAGAGCGGCGATGAACGCCCCGGGCTGTCCGATGAGAAATCGCATCGTCGATGCCACGCCAAAACCTCCGTGAGCAATGGCCTCGACATCACTTGAAGACATCGTATCCACCATATGCCTGGCGAAGGCTTGCGCCAATCGCCAGCGGGACGGAACTGCCAAGTTCTTTCATTCGGTCACGTCACCGGCAGCCTCCCCCGTCACGCAATGGGATACCGACACGACAAGAGTACCTGACCACCATGATGAGCGTTACGCCCATAGCGGCCTTTCAGGACAACTATATCTGGCTGATCCAGAGCGACGACAGCGACACGGTTGCCGTCGTCGATCCGGGTGATGCCACGCCGGTGATCGAGGTTCTGGAAACCCGCGGCCTGACTCTGGACACGATTCTGATCACTCACCACCATCAGGATCACACCGGCGGCCTCCCCGAGCTGATCAAGCGCTACCGCCCTCGCGTGGTCGGCCCGCACAACCCGGCCATCGAGGGAATCGATGTGCGTGTCGCCGATGGTGACAGCGTGCGCGTGCAGGGACGCTTGTTCGATGTCCTGGAAGTGCCCGGCCACACACTGGACCACATCGCGTTCGTGAGTGCCGGCATGCCGGGGCTGCTGTTCTGCGGGGACACCCTCTTCAGTGCGGGCTGTGGCCGTCTGTTCGAAGGCACACCAGAGCAGATGCACCAGTCACTCACGCGCCTGGCATCACTCCCTGAAGACACCCTCGTCTTCCCGGCTCACGAGTACACCCTGGCCAACCTGGCATTTTCTCGCGCGGCGGAGCCTGACAACACGCAACGCGATCAGGTGATCGCCGAGTGTGAGCGCGCCCGCGAGACCGGCCGCCCGACCCTCCCGAGTCGCATCGCGCGTGAAAGACAGATCAACCCCTTCCTGCGCAGTGATGACCCCACCTTGCAACAACGTTTGCTCCAGCAAGGACGCCTCACTGCCTCAGAGGACCAGCCCCTCACGTCACTGGCAGCCTTCATGGCACTGCGCCAGTGGAAGGACAGCTTCTAGACCCGCTGACCGCGCGCCTGCCCACGACCTGAAGATGGGCAGGCGTCTCGCGTGACAGCGGGTCGGGTTCTCGTGATCCCGATCAGCCCCCGCAGTCACAGTTTGCGCCGGAATGTCCGGCATGCTGAGCCCGTGTCGTGCCCATCCGACGCAGGCTCGCCAAAGAGTACTCTGTCAATGCATCAGCAAGACCTCCGTACCGACGACACCTCTGTCATCAAGACATCTGCCGCCGACACGCCGGCCCGCCTGCCACTGACTGCTGAACGTCTGCGTTACCTGATTCGCCTCGCCTCCCTCGGAGCCGGCCTGTGTCTGCCGCTGATGGCGACCCCTGCCAATGCAAGCTCCCGGGCGCTCGACGACCTGACACCCACCAGCGTGCATCAGAGTGCTCCTCTGAATTTCATGCAAGCCATCGATGCGGTGCCCGCGCGCTACGATGATGTGTGGGAGCGCCTGCGTGCCGGCTATCAGCTGCAGCAGGACACCGGACGCCCTCGAGTACGCAAATGGATCGACTGGTATGAAGAGCACCCGGAGCACGTGGAGCGTATCGCCGAACAGGCTCGCCCCTGGCTGCGTTACGTGACGCGTCGCACCGAGGCGCGCGGCCTTCCGGCCGAACTTGCCCTGCTGCCTTTCATCGAGAGTGCCTATGATCCGGATGCCGCCCACCCCGGCGGCGCCACCGGCATGTGGCAGTTCATGCCCCAGACCGGCGATGCCATGGGCCTGACCCGCAACCGCTGGTACGACGGCCGCAAGGACGTCCTGATGGCCACCGATGCCGCACTGGATTATCTGCAGTCCCAGGGCGAGCGCTGGTACGACGGAGACTGGGAACTTGCGCTGGCCGCCTACAACGCCGGTGCCGGCACCGTGAACCGCGCGCGCCGACGTGCCGGCTCAGGGGATGAGGATTACTGGAACATCAAGCTGCCCAGCGAGACCATGGAGTACGTGCCCAAGCTGCTGGCGCTGGCTGCGGTGATCCGTGAACCCGAAGAGTACGGCCTGAATCTGCCGGCGATTCCGGACACCCCGGAAATCGCCGCCGTCGATACCCGGGGCCAGCTTGACCTTTCCGTTGCCGCCAGACTGGCTGGCATCAGCGAAAGCGAGCTGCGCACCCTGAATCCCGCGTACAAGCGGTGGGCGACAAGCCCGGGAGACAGCTCGCTGGTGATTCCGGCCACGGCACGTGACACCTTCCTCAGCAAGCTTGAGACCCTGCCGCAAGAGACCCGCGAAAGCTGGGCGGAGTACCGTGTCCAGCGTGGCGACAGCCTGTCGGTCATCGCCCGTCGCAGTGGACTGACACTGGCGGAGCTCAAGCAGAAGAATCGCCTGAGCGGCAACACCATCCGGGTCGGTCAGCCTCTGTTGGTGCCTGACGCCACTCGCGGCGTGGCAGCGGCGCAACTCGCAGAAGCCAACGGCCTCAAGAAGGTGCGCGTCAAGCGTGGCGATTCGCTGTCGGTGATTGCGGCGCGTCACAATGTCACCACCCGCCAGATCGCGCGTTGGAACAAGCTCTCTTCCGCCGATTATCTGCGTCCGGGCCAGATGCTGACGCTCTACAGCGCCAACTGAGCGCCATCGCCTGCGCAGCTCCTACGCAGCAACTACGTAGCACGTACGCAACATCAAGACGCCCCCGCCATGCTCCATGGCGGGGGCGTCTTGATATCAGGCACCTGTCAGCCTGGACTCCTCCAGCACTCGGTAGCCGGCACTCGGTGGCCGACACCCGGTGACCGGCACCGCGAGGCAACAACAGACACTGAAACGCCGGCACTGACACCAGTCAGTCGCCCTCGTCGTGGTCGAACAATGGTCGATAACGGGGAACTTCGATACTCTTGGCGGGGTCGATGCTTGCGGACCCCCTGGCAGTGAGTTGACTTGCCGGCCTTGTGTCCACCAGTGCCGCCCGACATTGTCACCTGGCCCTTCGCGCCATGATCCCCCATTCAAGGATGTCCTTTGATGCAGGCTGCTTCTCTTATCCCTCGGCATGCACGCCTACTTCGTGCACTGTGCCTCGGGGCTCTGATTCTCTCCGCCATTGCACCGGCGCATGCATCCTCATCGCGGACCACTGATCAGAAGACTCCCGTGGCCCCCCTGGACGTGCCGACCGTGCACGGACTGGCCATCTATGGCGAACCGGCACATTCGGCAGGCTTCACGCACTTCCCCTACGTGAATCCTGATGCCCCCATCGGCGGACGCATGACTCGCGCCGCCATCGGCAGCTTCGACTCCACCAACCCCTTCATCCTCAAGGGCAACTCGGTGGCAGGGCTCAATTATTTCGGCGGGTTGATCTATGACACCCTGCTCACCCAGTCTGCCGATGAACCCTTCACTGAATATGGCCTGCTGGCCAGCGGGATCCGACTGGCAGAAGACCGCAGTGCCATCGAATTCGATATCGATCCCCGCGCACGCTTTCATGATGGGGAACCCGTCACCGCCGAGGATGTCGTCTTCACCTATCGTCTGCTGATGAAGGATGGCCTGCCCTTCTTCAAGAGCTACTACCACGATGTCACTCGCGTCAGCCTGATCGACACCGATACCGTTCGCTTTGACATGGCCACCGACGCCGCCCGCGAACTGCCCTTGATCATCGGTCAGCTGCCGGTCCTGCCCGAGCATTACTGGAAGACACGTGATTTCACCCGCGCCACGCTGGAACTGCCGCTTGGCTCAGGGCCTTACCGCATGGCCTCGCTGGATGCCGGACGCCAGGTGCGCTATGAGCGTGTCGCGGATTACTGGGGCAAGGACCTGCCCGTCAACAAGGGACGCTATAACATCCAGACACTGGTCTATGACTATTACCGCGACCAGAGCGTGTCGCTGGAGGCCTTCAAGGCCGGCAGCATTGACCTGCATGTGGAGAGCAGCGCCAAGAACTGGGCGACGGCCTATGACACGCCTGCGCTCAGAGACGGGCGTCTGAAGAAGCTGGAGGTCCCGGACAGCAATCCTGCCGGCATGCAGGGCTTCGTGCTCAATGAACGCCGCGCGCGCTTCCAGGACCCGCGGGTACGCGAAGCCCTGGCACTGGTCTTCGATTTCGACTGGGTCAACCGCAATCTCTTCTACGGCGCCTACCAGCAGACCCACAGCTATTTCGAGAATTCGGACATGGCCGCGAATGGCCTGCCTGAAGGACGGGAACTGGCCCTGCTTGAGCCGTTCCAGGACCAGTTGCCCGCCGCCGTCTTCCGCGACCCGCTGCCCATCGATGAGCCCACGGAACTGCGCCCGCGGCTGCGCAAGGCACTCAACCTGCTTCGGGACGCTGGCTATCGCGTCGCGGATGGCCAGCTGGTCAATCACGAGACGGGCAAGCCGCTGACACTGGAAGTCCTCAACTACGACACCCAGTTCGAACGGGTCATCCAGCCGTGGATTCGCAATCTGGCACGCATCGGCATCCAGGCGCGTATCCGCACCGTCGACGTCAACCAGTACATCAATCGTCGGCGAAGCTTCGATTTCGATGTCGTGGTCGGCAGTTACCCCCAGTCCAACAGTCCCGGCAGCGAACAGCGCGAGTACTGGACGAGTGACTACGCCGATGTCGCCGGCTCGCGCAACCTGATCGGCCTGAAGAGTCCGGTCATCGATGCACTCACCGATGCCCTGATCCAGGCCCAGACCCGCGAAGATCTGCTGAGCGCCACACGAGCACTGGATCGCGTGCTGCGCTGGGGCTTCCATGTCGTGCCGCAGTGGCATCTCGCGGCGACTCGCATCGCGCTGTGGGACAAGTTCGGCTATCCGCAGCCGTTCCCGGAGTATCTGCTGAGCCTGGACAGCTGGTGGATCGTCCCCGGGGCTGAGGCTGATGACGAGTCAGACGACTGAAACACTCGCGTGAAGATGGCCAACTGCCGCGCATCCCTCGGCATTGGCCAGCACGACCGACATGGGGCGTCTGCAAGGCCCGCCCCGGCGATTGCTCAACCATGAATGAACACGATGCCATCCGGACCGCCCCGCACAGGGCGGCCGCATGACACGTAGGGAGATTGCTCTTGGGTGCCTATATTCTGCGCCGAGTCCTGTTGATGATTCCGACACTGCTTGGAATCCTGTTGCTGAATTTCCTGATCGTCCAGGCGGCTCCTGGCGGGCCCATCGAGCAGCTGATGTCGCGTCTTGACGGCCTCAGCGCCGGGGCCAGCACACGGCTGAACAGTGGGGGTGGCGATGGCGTCACCAGCGGCTCCGGCACCAGTTCCACCTATCGCGGAGCCTCGGGAGTCGACCCGGCCCTGATCGCCGAGCTGGAGCAGCAATTCGGCTTCGACAAGCCCGCCTGGGAGCGCTTCCGCGACATGGTGGTCGACTACGCGCAGTTCGATTTTGGCGACAGCTTCTTCCGCGACCGCCCGGTGATCGACCTGATGCTGGAGCGACTCCCCGTCTCGATTTCCCTGGGCCTGTGGACGACGCTGCTGGTCTATCTGGTGTCGATACCACTGGGCATTCGCAAGGCACTGGTGCATGGCTCACGCTTCGATGTCTGGACCTCGGGTGTCGTCATCGTCGGCTACGCGATTCCGGGCTTCCTGTTCGCGATCCTGTTGATCGTGGTGTTCGCCGGCGGCAGCTATCTCGACTGGTTCCCGCTCAGGGGGCTGACCTCCCCGGATTTCGAGGAGCTCTCGACGCTTGGCAAGGTCCTCGATTATTTCCATCACATCGCCCTTCCCGTGCTGGCCTCCGCCATCGGCAGCTTCGCCACCCTGACGATGCTGACCAAGAACAGCTTCCTGGATGAGATCCACAAGCAGTACGTGCTGACGGCGCGCGCCAAGGGGGCCAGCGAGAACCGCATTCTCTACGGACATGTCTTCCGCAACGCCATGCTGATCATCATCGCGGGGCTGCCGGCGGCGCTGGTCGGCATCTTCTTCACCGGCTCGCTGCTGATCGAGGTCATCTTCTCTCTCGATGGCCTGGGCCTGCTGGGCTTCGAGGCGGTACTGCAGCGCGACTATCCGCTGATCTTCGGCACCCTGTACCTGTACACCCTGATTGGCCTGATCCTGAAACTGGTATCAGACCTGATGTATGTGTGGATCGACCCGCGCATCGACTTCGCGACCCGGGAGGCTTGAGATGCGTCACGACACACCCCTTCAAGGGGAGACCAACGTCGTCCAGGACGTGCCGGAACGCCTGCACCGCTCGCGCCTGTCGCCCATCACGCGGCGGCGTATCACGGCGTTTCGTGACAACCGGCGCGCCTGGTGGTCACTGCTGATCTTCGGCGTGCTGTTCATTCTGTCGCTCGGGGCGGAACTGATCGCCAATGACCGCCCACTGCTGGTCTCCTATCAGGACGAGCTCTACCTGCCGATGCTCAAGGAGTATCCGGAAACGACCTTCGGCGGCTTCCTGCCGACCGCCACGGATTATCGCGATCCCTATGTGATCGACGCCATCGCGGCGCAGGGCTTCATGCTCAACACTCTGATCCCGTATTCCTATGACACCCTGGATCTCAACCTGGGGTCTCCCGCGCCTTCGGCTCCCAATGCCCGTCATTGGCTGGGCACGGATGATCAGGGACGGGACGTGCTGGCGCGGGTGATCTACGGCTTCCGCCTGTCGGTCCTCTTCGCTCTGGTGCTGACCGCCGGTTCCATCGTGCTGGGCGTGCTGATCGGTGGCGTTCAGGGCTATTTCGGCGGCAAGGTCGATCTGATCGGGCAGCGCTTGATCGAGATCTGGTCTGGACTGCCGGTGCTGTTCCTGTTGATCATCCTGGCCAGCATCGTGGAACCCAATCTCTGGTGGCTGACCGGCATCATGCTGCTGTTCTCGTGGCTGGGGATCGTCGATATCGTGCGCGCCGAATTCCTGCGTGCGCGAAATCTGGAGTATGTGCGCGCGGCCCGCGCCATGGGCCTGCCCTCACGTCTCATCATGTGGCGTCATGTACTGCCCAATGCGATGGTCGCCACCCTGACCTTCATCCCCTTCCTGTTCACGGGCGCCATCACGACCCTGACCGCGCTGGACTTCCTGGGCTTCGGGTTGCCGGCAGGCTCCCCGTCGCTGGGCGAACTGGTCGCGCAGGGCAAGAACAATCTCCAGGCCCCCTGGCTTGGCATGACGGCATTTCTCAGTCTCGGCATCATGCTGACCCTGCTGGTCTTCATCGGTGAAGGGCTGCGCGATGCCTTCGACCCACGTCATATCAGTGCCCGGGAGCAGGACGCATGAGTCAGTCAATGCATGAAGCCACGACAGCGGCCAACGCCGAGCCGCGCTCCCGGGATCACTGCGTGCTGCGGCTGGACGATCTCTGCATCCGCTTTGGCAAGACACCTGTCGTCAGACATCTGTCGCTGGACGTGAAGCGCGGCGAATGTCTGGCCATCGTCGGCGAATCCGGCTCGGGCAAGTCAGTGAGCCTGCTGGCAAGTCTCGGCCTGCTGCCGGGGCATGCCCATGTCACCGGCACCCGGGAGTTCACCACGCTCGAGGGAGAGAGGCTGGATCTGTCAGCCCTGACGAGCCGCCAATGGCAACGCGTGCGCGGCAACCGGATCGGCTTCGTGTTCCAGGAACCGATGACATCCCTCAACCCCCTGGCCCGAGTCGGCGACCAGATCAGCGAGAGCCTGCGGCTGCATCAGGGCCTGCGTGGCCATGCGGCACGCCAGCGAGTGATCGAGCTGCTCAAGCAGGTTCAGCTGCCTCGCCCGGAAGAACTCCTCGAGGCCTGGCCGCATCAGCTCTCTGGCGGTCAGCGCCAACGCGTGATGATCGCCATGGCGATGGCCAATCAGCCGCCTTTGATGATCGCCGACGAGCCCACCACGGCGCTGGACGTCACGGTGCAGCAGGACATCCTCGCTCTGCTCGACAGACTGCGGCGAGACCAGGGCATGGCCATGATCCTGATCAGCCATGACCTCAATCTGGTCCGCCGCCATGCAGACCGCGTCATCGTGATGCGGGAAGGCGAATGCATCGAGCAAGGGCCGGTGTCAGAGGTCTTCGATTCTCCCAGCCACCCGTATACCCGCGAACTGCTGGCCGCCGAGCCTGAAGGGGTGGCCGCGCCACTCGACCCTGAGGATGCGGGCACGCCCGTTCTGGAAGCACGTGATCTGGAGGTGCGCTTCTCGCGTCCTCGCAAGCTGTTCCAGAAACGTCCAGCGGATTTCATCGCGCTTCAGCCGCTGGACCTGACCCTCGCGCGCGGGGAGACGCTCGGGATCGTGGGCGAGTCAGGCTCCGGCAAGACCACCCTCGCCCTGGCGCTCTTGAAGCTGCAGGCCGCACGCGGTGAGATTCGTCTGGAGAATGCCCGTATCGATACGCTGGATCGCAACTCCCTGCGTCACAAGCGACGCCAGATGCAGATCGTCTTCCAGGACCCCTATGGCTCGCTCTCGCCGCGCATGCCCGTCACGGACATCATCAGTGAAGGCCTGCGCTTTCATCAGCCTGAGCTCTCAGAGGACGAGGTACGCCAGCGCGTGACACAGGTCATGCGCGAGGTCGAGCTGCCTGCCGAGTGCGCCGACCGCTACCCTCACGAGTTCTCCGGCGGGCAACGCCAACGCATCTCACTGGCCCGCGCCCTGATTCTCGAACCTCACCTGCTGGTGCTGGATGAACCCACCTCAGCGCTGGATCGCAGTGTCCAGAAGCAACTCATCGCCCTGCTGCGCGACCTGCAGGCGCGTCATGGCCTCAGCTACCTGTTCATCAGTCATGATCTGGCCGTGGTGAGGGCTCTGGCCCACCGCGTGATGGTGTTGCGCGAAGGCAAGCTGGTGGAGAGCGGAACGACTGCCGAGGTACTGGGCAACCCGAGGGAAGACTACACGCGGGCCCTGATCCAGGCGGCAGGACTGACGTGACAGTTCAGCTTGCCACTCAAGGGCGCGCCCGCCACCAAGGCAGCGGAGGCCTCGTCCCTCATGTGGCGAGTCTCGAGAAGACAGGCATCCTGCATTGCACGGAACGCACTGCTGAGTTGCCTGACTGACTCTGGACGATTGCAAATAATAAAGGTTCTCAATATGATTCCGTCAGAGGTGGGCCACGCGACACCGCGCACGACATGACACCTGTCACCGTCGCGTCGAGCCTTCACGACATCGCGTCACGCGATCTGCATAATAAAAGACTGTTCAAGGGAACCTCATGTCCGCACATTTCCGCCCTATCGCTCGCAAGCCGCTGGCTGCCGCCATCGCGCTCTCCGTGGCACTGATCGGCTCTGCCGCCCAGGCGCATGAAGGCCATGCACACGATGATCGCAAGGTGAGCGCTGAAGCCGTCGTTGACCAGTACGCCAACGTGGCCCATGCCACCTACAGCGATGCCCTGGCCAGCGCCAATGCCCTGCGCGCCGCCAACGCCGCGCTGATCGAAGCCCCGTCCGAGGCGACGCTTGCCGCGGCTCGCACTGCCTGGAAACAGGCGCGCGTGGCGTATCAGCAGAGTGAAGTCTTCCGCTTCGGCAATGCCATCGTCGATGACTGGGAAGGTCAGCTGAATGCCTGGCCGCTGGATGAAGGCCTGATCGACTACGTCGAAGGCGACGGCTATCAGGCGGAACTGGGCAACCCGGGCGCCAGCGCCAACATCATCGCCAACGACAGCGTGCAGATCGGTGCCGACAAGATCGACACTACCGAGATCACCCCGGAGCTGCTGGCCTCCCTGAACGAGCTGGGCGGATTCGAGGCCAACGTGGCCAGCGGCTACCACGCCATCGAATTCCTGCTCTGGGGCCAGGACATGCATGGCTTCGAGTCTGGCGCAGGCGAGCGTCCGGCGTCGGACTATGCCAAGGGAGAGGACTGCACCGGCGGCAACTGTGACCGCCGTGGCGCCTACCTGCTGGCGGCCAACGACCTGCTGATCAATGACCTGGAATACATGGTCGGCCAGTGGGCACAAGGCGACAAGGACAATTATCGCGCCGAGCTGACCTCCCTGCCGGCCGGTGAAGGCCTCGAGAAGATGCTGTTCGGCATGGGCTCCCTGTCACTGGGCGAGCTGGCCGGTGAGCGCATGAAGGTCGCGCTGGAAGCCAATTCCTTCGAGGACGAGCACGACTGCTTCTCCGACAACACCCACTACTCGCACTTCTACAATGCCAAGGGCATCCAGAACGTCTATGAAGGCACGTACGTGACGCTGGATGGCCGTACCTTCGAAGGCCCGTCATTGCACGCACTCGTCGCCCAGAATGACCCGGAGCTGGCCGAGAAGATGCACGAGGCGCTGGACACCACCATGGGCCAGCTGCAGGTGATGGTCGATACGGCAGACGCCGAAGACGGCATGAAGTTTGATCAGATGATCGCCCCGGGCAATGCCGAGGGCGCCGAGATCATCAATGCCAGCATCGAAGACCTGGTCGCGCAGACGCGCCTGATCGAAGAGATTGCCAACGACGTCGGCATCAGCGGACTGAAGGCCGATACCGCGGATCACGAATTCTAGGCACTCACCCGAGATTGCCAGGCCATGGGCGGTGATGAAACCGCCCATGGCCGCGCAGCCCCCTCGCCCGAACCTGTCTCGTACAGGTTCGGGCGTTGATGCTTTCGTGCCAGCATTTTATGCGCGCCTGCTAATTCTTCAGAGTGCCTTGCCCGAAGGCCACTGATGGACTCGCAGCCTGACCGCGCAAGCCAGGACCTACATCGATGCCACACGTCATTCCGAAACACCCGATCCTTCACGCGTTGTCGCTTGCCATCGCACTGACCGCCCTGCCCCAGGGCGTGGCACAGGCCGCCCAGACACCGCTGACCGTCAGCGCCTATCTGGCCGCATTGCCACTGCAGGACACCGCGAAGAGTGGTGGCGAGGGCAGCGTGCGCAAGCACGATACCAATGCCTATTCCCTGCCGGCCAAGAACCTGAGCTTCGATCAACGTCTGTCCTTCAGCGTCGGCAACAGCTTCTTCAAGAGCCCCTGGGTGATCGCGCCCGCCAGCACCACCGCTCGCGATGGCCTCGGCCCGCTGTTCAACACCAATGCCTGCCAGAACTGCCACGTCAAGGATGGTCGCGGCAGTCTGCCGGCCGAGGGCGATCCCTCGGTGGGCCTCTTCCTGCGCCTGGGCATGCCGGACAGCCACGAGGACAGCTGGAGCGATGAGGAGCGTGAATTCCGCCGCATCGCTGGAGTGATGCCGCACCCCGTCTATGGCACTCAGCTGCAGAATGCCGCGGTGCCCGGTATCGAGCGCGAAGGCCGCATGCAGGTCGTCCATGAAGAGATGCCCGTCCCGTTGGCGGATGGAGAGGTCGTTCTGCTGCGCAAACCGCGCTATTCCCTGGTCGAGGCTGGCTTCGGCGACCCTGGCCCCATTGCACTCTCACCGCGCCTTGCCCCGGGCATGGTAGGCCTCGGGCTGCTCGAGGCGGTCAGCGAGGAGACCTTGCTCGAGTGGGCCGACCCGCAGGATGCGGATGGCGATGGCATCAGCGGCCGCGCCAATACCGTCTGGTCACTGACCGAGCAGCACGAGGTCATGGGGCGTTTTGGCTGGAAGGCCGGCCAACCCGACGTTCGCCAGCAAAGCGCCAAGGCGTTCGCCGGCGACATGGGCCTGACATCGAATCTGGTCAGCTCCACCGATTGCACGCCGGTCCAGAAATGCGCAGACCTGCCCAACGGGGGCACCATCGAGGTGGAAGACAACGTCATGGACAATGTGGCGTTCTATTCGCGCAATCTCGCCGTACCGACACGGCGTGACCTCGATGACCCGACGGTGCGCGAAGGCGAGCAACTGTTCCGGGAGCTTGAATGCGCCAGCTGCCACCGACCACGCCTGACGACCGCGTCTGGTGGTGTGGCCGCCCAACTGGCTGACCAGACGATCTGGCCCTACAGCGACATGCTGCTGCATGACATGGGCGATGGCCTGTCAGATGATCGCCGCGAATTCGAGGCGACCGGCAATGAGTGGCGCACGCCGCCACTCTGGGGGATCGGCCTGGCGCAGACGGTCAATCCCGCGACGGGCTTCCTGCATGATGGACGCGCCCGCACCCTGCTTGAAGCCGTGCTCTGGCATGGCGGGGAAGCCAGGGCCAGTCGAGACAAGGTCGTGGCGTTGCCGACTGACCAGCGGCAGGCGCTGCTGCGCTTCCTGGAATCGCTCTGATCTCCACTCAGCCCCTACCCGCCAGCCGACTCTGGCACGCCCCCGACTTTCGCCTGGCGTGCCGTTCTGACAAGGAATCCCGCGACATGTCCCGTGACACCTTCACCACTGCTGCCATCCCGATGAAACCTTTCACGCGCAAGCCCTCGCCCCTGGCGCTGATGACCTCCGCCATGACCCTGCTGGGCGCCGCACTGCTGTCGACGAGCACACTGGCGGCATCGGACTCTTCTAGCGCCAACACCACCAGCGCGGACGCCGTCAGCCAGTTTGCCGCTGACACTTTGAGCGAAGCCCACCAGCAGCTCGCCAACCGCCTGACGCAGCTCTCGCAGCACAGCCAGGCGTTCTGCTCCGCCGAGGGTGACGTGACGCTCGAGACGCTCAAGGAGGATTGGCGCAGCGCCATGCTGGGTCTGAATCAGGTCAACTGGGTCGAGATGGGGCCCATCCTGCAGAATTCTCGCCAATGGCAACTGTATTTCTGGCCGGACAAGAAGGACCTGGTGTCAGGCAAGACACGTGCCCTGCTCGCTGGCGATGCCCCGATCACGGCCGACGGCCTGGCGGAGCAATCCATCGTCATGCAGGGGCTGGGCAGTGTGGAATTTCAACTGTTCGATGCCCGCTATGCCGACTCGCCCCTCACCGCCAACACGCGGCGGTGTGAGCTGATGACGGCCAACACCGCCTACGCCGCCAGCACCGGCAAGACGTTGCTCGAAGAGTGGCAGCAGTTCGCGCCACAACTGGCCGATGGCACTGGCGCCTTCAGCGATCCACGTGACGCCGTGCTTTCCCTGGTACGCGCGATGACCGTGCAGCTTGAGGCCATCAAGGACCGCAAGCTGCGCCGCCCGATCGGGCTCGACAACGGCGGCACGGCCAACCCCTACGCGGCAGAGTCCTGGCGTGGCGGTATGGGGCTTGCCAACATCGGGGCGACGCTTGCGATGATGGAGACGCTCTGGCTCGGCAATGACGAGGTCGCAGGCGTTCAGGGCTACCTGAATCAGCAGGTCGACCCGCGCATGGTGGCCTCCACCACCGGAGACTTTGCCGATGCGCGTGACGCCTTCGCCGCCCTGCCGGCGGATCTTGCTGGCATGTTGCGCGACGACCCGCGCAATGGCGATCTGCAGCAGGCCATGATCCACCTCGAGACCCTGCAGGCAGGCTTCGCTGACACGCTCAACCCGGCACTCGGCCTGTCTCTGGGCTTCAACAGTACCGATGGCGATTGATTCGGGAGTGAAGCACGTGAGCAAGACAGGACATGGCATGCTGGATACCCATCCAACGGAGGCACGTCAGCGCCGGCGACTGCTCAAGGCATTGGCCTGCACCCCGCTGCTGGGGTTACCCGGCGGCAGGGTCCTGGCGGGTGGCAACAATGCCGCCAGTGCTCGAGGCCATGTGCCAGCCGGGGTGGCCATCTCGGCCTGTGACGATGACACGGGGCAGCACTTTGCCAGCTGTACCAGTTACCAGGGACAGGAGCGCTGGCGTCAGCCCATCAAGGAACGCGCCCATGGCGCCACCCGCCATCCTCACAAGCCCTGGGCGCTGATCTTCGCCCGGCGCCCCGGCACCGAAATCAATGTCTTCGATCTCGAGACCGGTGAGCGGATCACGCGCATCGAAGCCGCGCCGGACCGCCACTTCTATGGGCATGGCGTGTTCAGCCCGGATGGCGGTCTGCTCTACACCACCGAGAACGCCATCACCTCCGGGGAAGGCCGTATCGGGATCTACGACATGCATCGCGACTTCGCGCGACTCGGCGAGTTCGCCAGTGGCGGGATCGGCCCGCATGAGGTCCGTCTGCATCCGGACGGTCGGCAGCTGATCATCGCCAATGGCGGAATTCTCACGCGCCCGGAGACCGGTCGCGTGAAGCTCAATCTGGAGTCGATGCAGTCCAATCTGACGCTGCTGGATCGCGTCTCGGGCGAGATTCACTGGCAAGGCGAACCATCGCATCATCAGCTGTCATTGCGTCATCTGGATGTCAGCCGCGATGGCACCATCGTCGCGGGGTATCAGTATCAGGGACCTGCCTCGGACCATCACCCCCTGGTGGTGATGAAACGCCCCGCCAGCGAGACCTTGCAGGAATTGCCGCTACCGCTGGAATACGTCCCTCAGTTCAAGCAGTACATCGCGAGCATCGCCATCGCCCCCGAGGGTCACCTGGCGGTGGCCACTGCCCCCCGGGGCAACCTGATCACGCTGTGGAACCTCGAGACCGGCGAGCTTGAGACGACACTGGACTTCGCCGACTGTGCGGGGGCGCTGGCAGTACCGGCCACTCAGGAGACTCCCGCGGGGTTCGTGGTCAGCAATGGTCGCGGAGAATGGCTGCTGATCGATGAGGACGGGCTGCCGGCGCTGGGGCCGGTGCGCCTGGCCAATACCCACTGGGACAACCATCTGGCGTTGATGTAGACGGCGCATCACGGGATGACCACTGCTCCAGGTCGCGGGCGAGAGTGTGGCACGCGGCAGGAAACGACAACGCCCCGCAGGCGGATGCCTGCGGGGCGTTGTCGTTCAAAAGGACATGATACAAAGGCGCAAGGAATCAGAAGCGATAGCTCAGACTGCCAATGATGCTGCGGGATTCCCCGTAGTAGCACCAGTAGCTGCAGCTGGCGACATATTCCTTGTCGGTGAGGTTGCTGACATTGACCTGAGCGCTCAGCTCGCGGGTGAAGTCATACCCGACCATCGCATCGAACAGCAGATAGTCGGACACGGTGGTATCCCCATCCACCGATTCACCGACATAACGGGCCCCCGCCCCCAGACGCAGGCCCTCCAGAGTGCCACTTTCGAAGGCGTAATCCAGCCAGCTGGAAGCCTGGTGGCGCGGTATCAGCGGCGCACGCACATCGTCTTCCAGACGCGCATCGGTATAGGTATACGCCGAGGTCAGCTTGAGGTGGTCCGTCAGGTAACCGACCATTTCCAGCTCGAAGCCACGCGATTGGCGCTCGCCCTCCTGCACCTGAAAACCACCGCTGGTAACCAGCGTATTGTCTTCGGTGAGGTCAAAGACAGCCGCCGTCACATAGCCATCCCAGCCGGCGGGCTGATACTTGGCGCCCAGCTCCCACTGGCGACCTTGGCGGGGCTCGTAGAGAGAACCACCATCATCGGTCGCGCTGATCGGCTCGAAGGATTCGGTATAGCTCAGATAGGGATTGAGACCGAAATCGCTCAGGTACATCACCCCGCCCGACCAGCTGATCTCGTCATCATCAGAACGCTGGTCTTGGTTTTCTGCGTCACTGGCATTCACGGTCTCGGCCTGGTCGTAACGTACCCCCGCCAGCAGTACCCACTTGTCGTCGATGCGCAGCTGATCCTGCACGTAGAGGCCGATCTGCTCCTTGTCGATATCACGCCGCGTGATCTGGTCATCGCTCAAGGCGGTGTAATTGCCGTATTGCGGGTCAAACAGATCGATCGGATCGCCGAAGGCATAGTCATCCGCTTCCTTGCCCGACAGGCTCAGATTCTGATAATCCACGCCCAGCAGCAAGGTGTTCTCGGTGCGCTCGCCATACCACTTGCCGATGGCCCGATTGTCGACGGTATAGCTGTCGATGGTGCCCTCGCGGTACAGCAGCCCCCGCTGTCCCTCGCGCGCCGAGGACTGATAGAGGATGTAACTGCTGATCAGGTCGAGATCCAGCTGGCTATAGCGGAAATCCTGCTCCAGCGCCCAGGTGTCGTTCAGCTGGTGGCGCAGCTCATACCCCAGGGAGGTCTGGGTACGCTCATCCTTGTCATACCCCGGTTCGCTGTAGTTGGTCTGCGGGTCCACCTTGCCAAACGGCGTATCATCATGGGTGCCATAGGCCAGCTTGAAGGCATTGGTGGGGACGCCATCATCCTTCTGGAGGCTGGCGAGCAGCGTCAGCTGGGTTGCCTCCGAGATGTCCCAGGTCAGACTCGGCGCGAAGTAGTAGCGCTCGTTCTCGGTATGATCCAGATCCCCATCACGTTCGCGGTACAGCCCGACCAGACGATAGCGCACATCCCCGTACTCGCTCAGATACCCACTGGTATCGAGCCCCGTCTGGCGCAGACCGCGATTGCCGACCTGAATCTGAATCTCGCTCTGCGGCTCATCGGTGGGGCGCTTGCTGATGGCGTTGATCAACCCGCCGGGAGGCGCCTCACCATAGAGGATGGAGGAAGGCCCCTTGAACAGATCGACCCGCTCCAGGCCCCAGGTCTCCGGCAACCACTGATAGAAGCCTTCACGGTAGATGCGCAGGCCATCCTGATAGGTGGATTGATCAAAGCCACGCACCTTGAACCAGTCGGTATTGTTGTCGGACCCATAATGGCCAGACAGGACGCCGGCACGGTAACGGAAGGTTTCATCGAGCTGCTGGACGTTGCGCGTGTCGAGCTCTTCGCGATTGACCGTCGAGACCGGACGCGGCGTCTCCACCAGTGGCGCATCGACTTTCAGTGCCGTGCCGACCACGACCATGGTGTCATCGGTCTCGGCGGCCAGCACGCTGGCCGACTGTGACAGGAGCCCTGCCGCGATGCAGAGCCGTATGGCATGCGACAGAGGGGCGAGTGCCGGCCGGACAGGTGTCTGCCGTGATGTTGAATGTCTGGACATGTCGTGTTCCCTTGCAACGATCGTTGTGTGGTCAATCTCCCCTTCCGTCTCGTGGCGTCTCTCACTGGCACGCTCATGGCGAATACGGAATGGAATCAGGATGATTCGTATTCATCTAATGTGAATCGCGGTGACACACCGTTCTGCATGCACCAGCATGCAATCCCGAAAATGGCGCGTCTGACCGACTGCAGCACCCCGAGGGCGATTCACGCTGCAGCCGGGCATCATCCCTGATAGATCACATGAGACCGCCTCCGGGGCTCACGTCCTGCCACTGCCTGTCTGGTGATGTCGGAGGAAATGAGCGACCGCGGCCGCCCCCGCCGCCAGCCCGAACGGGTTGTTTCAGGCTTCATCCAGACGCGCGACGGCATCCTGGCTGATGCGATCACGCTGGGCGCCCGACAACTCCTGCAACGTGCCGGCGCGCATCTCGAACAACCTGTCTGCCTGCGCGAAATAATGATCATCGTGACTGATGGCGAAGACCGTCTTGCCCATCTCGCGCAGACGCGGCAACAGATCGCGATAGAAGATACGGCGGAACTGCGGGTCCTGATCTGCCGCCCATTCATCCAACAACACGATGTCGCGACGCTCTGCCACGGCCATCAACAGCGCCAGTCGCTTGCGCTGCCCTTGAGACAGCTCGGTGTTGATCACACGGTTCTCCTCGAGCACCAGCTTCTCGCGCATCTGCAGGTAGTCGATCCATTGTGCGATCAATGCCGGATCTGCCGGCTCACCGGTCGGACCCAGCAGGCGATCGAACTGATGGAAGTCAGTGAAGACCGCCGAGAACTGCTGACGCCAGGCTTCCCGCTCGTCTTCCCCTATCGGGTGCCCGTCCCGCAGAAGTGAGCCTGATGTCGGCCGATAGAGGCCGGTCAAGAGCTTGGCCAGGGTCGACTTGCCGCTGCCATTGCCACCGATCAGGAAGACCAGCTCTCCACGCCTGAGGGTAAGATCCAGCGGGCCGACGCAGAAGGGCTGCGCGTCGTTGTGCGCAATGTCCTGTCCCAGGGTCTCGCGGCCGGCGTAGCGGAAACAGACTCCCTGCAGACTCAGGGTCTGCCAGTCAGACCCGGCCGACGTGTCTGCGGCTGACGCATGTCCCTGCGGCGGTGCATCTTGAGGAGACGCGAAATCGGCGTTGACCGGTGCCAATGCCAGCTTGCGCAGCTTGGCAAAGGCCACATCCGCCCCCAGCAGAGTCGGCAATGCCCCCACGGCCTGGATCAAGGGCGTGCGCAGAAACAGCAGCGTCAGGGAAAAGGTCGCGGCGACTTCACCACTGGCCCAGCCCAGGCCATTGGCCAGATAGAAGACGATGCCGATGGCGCCGAGCATCATGATGTTGGAGAAGTTGACGGCGCTCAGGTGGTAGGTATCCGCGCGCACGACGTGATGGCGATACTCACGGGCATTGACGCTATAGCGGGTGTCGAAATAGTCACGCGCACGGGGTCGATTGAGCGCCAGCTCCTTGCGCCCATCGATGACCGCCTCATAGTCGGCGTACAGGCGACTCTCCGCTTCACGCACCTCGGCCAGGTGGCGATAGACTCGCGTGACCAGCCAGCTGCCCCCCATGATGGTCAAGGTCACCCAGATGGCGGTGACCAGCATCATGCCGGGGGATAGCCAGCCAAGATAGAACACGGCCCCCAGAGTCAGCACGATGCCCTGCACCAGTTCCGGCAGGCGCACGAACGCCAGGGTGATGTTGCGGATGTCACTCGACAGACTCGCCAGCAGGTTGGCACTGCCCAGCTGCTCGAGCCGCTCGATATCGGTATCGAGGATCTGCTTGACCAGACGCCCGCGCAGTCCGTGCACGAAATGATGCCCCAGCGTCGTCAACGCCAGTTGTGCCCCCAGGGTGATCGCCAGCAACAGCAATATCAGCCCGAGAAACTCCGGAAGCACCCCGACATGGGCCGCAAGCCCCTCGTCCAGGGGGACGGTGGCAGAATGCGCGATGAGTCGCTGGTTGATATAGGCAATGACACCGATTCCCAGCCCTGCACTGACAAGGCTCAGAAAGATCACACCAAGAAAGGACCAGCGATAATGGGCAAGAACCACTTTCAGTAACGTCACACCTGCTCCCGGGCACCATGGCAATCAGACCGCCACCAGAAGGCGGCGACGCAGCTCATGTGACTGCGCCGACAGGAATCTTACGGCGCGCATACTTTAATGCAAGAAATAATGAGAAATATTATCACTACGAAATGACAGCGGTAGGTGCCGTCGTGCGATCCCGCTCTCTGCACCTGTCCCCGCGAGGACTGCCCCCGCGAGGACCGCCCCCGCTCATGGCGCTCGGCGGTCACGGGCCACTCAAGTGGCCGTGAGTCTCACCATAGCGTCATCTGGCGATCCAGCAGACGATCGAAATCATCCTTCACGAACGGAAGAATGCCATCGGCAACGGGCTTGAGCTGACGACTCAGATAATGCTCCACATCGATGGGAGAGCGCAGGTATTCGACAGGCTCCGGCCCGGCAGTGGTCATCACGTAGCGAATCCAGCCGCCACGCTGGTAACGCAACGGCAGGCCGCGCCTGCGATTCTCGTCATCCGCCAGACGCGCTGCCCGCACATGCGGGGGCACGTTGCGCTGATAGTCATCCAGACGTCGCCGCAGGCGCTTGCGATAGATCAGCGCATCCACGTCAGAGTGGCTGTCAGTCCCTTGAACATGGCGCTGCAGAGACTCCTGCACGTAGCGCTTGAGATACTCCTGGTAGGGGCTTCCCTCGAAGATGCGTCGGTACAGGCCTTGCTGGAAACGCTTGGCCAGCGGCGTCCAGTCGGAGCGCACGGACTCGAGCCCCTTGAACACCAGCTCGCTCTCACCTCCCTCACTCGTCTGCCGGAGGCCTGCATAGCGCTTCTTGCTGCCCTCCTCTGCTCCCCGGATGGTGGGCATCAGAAAACGCTGATAATGGGTCTCGAACTGGAGCTCCAGAGCACTGTCGAGCCCCAGACTGTCCTTGAGATGCCGCTGCCACCAGGCGGTGACATGGGCGGCCAGTTCACGGCCGATCTCACCGGCCTCCTCCTCCGTGTACGCCTCGCCAAGCCAGACGAAGGTGGAGTCGGTGTCACCGTAGATCACGGTGTAGCCGCGTGCTTCGATCAACGCCACCGTCTGCTGGATGATCTGATGGCCACGCCGTGTGATCGAGGAGGCCAGACGCGGGTCGAAGAATCGGCAACCGCGTGAGCCCAGCACGCCATAGAAGGCGTTCATGATGATCTTGAGCGCTTGCGTCAGCGGCACATCGCCTGCCGCCCGGGCGGCGTCCCGCGCCTGCCATATCTCCGCGACGATGGCGGGCAGACAATGCTTGTCACGCGAGAACCGCGCACCGAGAAACCCCGGGACGCTTTGGCCCAACGACACATCCTCCGACTCACGCAACCCTTCGATGAGCCCCAGTGGGTCGATCAGGAAGGTCCGGATGATCGAGGGATACAGACTTTTGAAATCCAGCACCAGTACCGAGTCGTAGAGTCCGGGCTGGGAGTCCATCACGAAGCCGCCGGGACTGTCCTCCCCCACCACATCTCCCAGATTGGGCGCGACCTTGCCGAGTCGATGCAGGCGCGGCAGATAAAGGTGGGTGAAGGCCGCCACCGAGCCACCGCTGCGGTCGGCGTCAAGTCCGGTGACACTGGCCCGCGCCAGCAGAAATTCCATCAGCCGCGTCTGCTCGAAGATATGCGTGACCAGCTCGCAATCCTTGAGGTTGTAGCGCGCCAGCGACGGCTTGTCCTCGGCGAACATGCGCAGGATCTCGTCCAGACGGGAATAGGGATCATCGATGGCCTTGCCTTCCTGCAACAGCTCACGCGAGACATTCTCGAGGCTGAACGACTCGAAATGCCAGAAGGCCGACTTGAGCGCCTCGATGCCGTCCACCACCCACCGGCCGGGAATCTCGGCGAAATAGTGCTCCGCCTGACGCGAATGCGCTCGCCACTGCATCGTGCTGCCATCGCGCCCCAGGCGCAGAGGCAGATTCTCGGCCTCCGAGAGCCGCACCAACATGCGCAGATCGAACTGGATGACATTCCAGCCGATGATGACGTCCGGATCGTGGCGTGCCACCCAGTCGATCAGGCACTGCAGCAATTCACGCCGGCTGTCCCGATACTCGAGCCCGAAATCGCATCGGGCAGTCGTCTCACCGTTCGCCGGGCCCAGCATGTAGACCTGACGCTGGCCGCAGCCTTCAAGCGCGATGGAATACAGGTTGCCCCGGGCATCGGTCTCGATGTCCAGCGATGCCCAGCGCAGGGGGGGACGGAAGCTGTCAAGCGGCATGAGGCGTGCATTGTGCAGACTGCCATCGGCGTGACGCTCACCACGCGCCGTGACGCCCGCCGTGATGAAACGCTCCATCAGATAGCGATCAGGCGGACGGACATCCGCCTCATAGACGTCGACACCGATCGCTTTCAAACGACGTGCCAGCTGCCCCAACGTGCGGTATTCGCGACAGTAAAGCCCTACCACCGGACGATGATGAAAGTCTTCCAGTGCCAACGGACGCAACTCGGCCCCGGGCTGGAAGCGGACCAGAGTCTGCGCCAGCACCTGCTGTTCAGCTGGCAGGAAAGCGACCACCTCCTGGGGCTGAGTCTGGACTCGCATCCCGCCATCCTCGGTGCGAATCCAGACGCTGATCACGACACCTTCCGGCGTATCCCGCCAGTGTCGCGTCATCACGAAGCCCTGATGAGCCGTGGTGGGAGTCGCTTTCACGCCTGTATCCGGCTCGAGGTCATCCTGGCGAGTGGACGGTTGGGGGGAACCTGACGATACGGCCTCTGGCACTGCAATACCCTTACGTTGAATATACGAATGCCGAGCGGGATGAGATCAAGACGCGACTGCATCCCCATACGTTAAGATGAATTCAGTAACGTGCAACAGCCGTCGCGACGCCACTGCTTGATGACGGTAACGTCCGTGCCTTCCCAGCGATGTGAATGACGACTGCGGCAAGGAATGCCCCTCCCAAGATACCGGCACGACTCAAGGAGCATGCGTCATGCAACGCTTTGAGATGATTCAAACCCTGCTGGGCCAGATGCTTGGCCAGATCGACGATATCATCTTGCTTGCGGATGATCAGCGACACATCACCTACATGAACGACAGCGCGGTAAAGGCATTCGGCTATCCGCGTGACGTGCTGATCGGCCAGCAGACACGCATACTGTATGCCTCCAACGATGAATTCGAGCGCCAGGGCACGCGGCAATTCCGCACCGATGCCCTGCCCCCCAGGGAGGGGCGGGTCATTCGCTATCGACGTCAGGATGGCAGCTTCTTCTATGGCGAGACACTCGGCGGCCCCATCAAGGACCCGTCCAGCGACAACACCTTCATGTTCGGCCTGATTCGCGATGTCTCTCGTCGCGTGACAGCAGAGCACACCCTGCACCGACTCCACGCCATCACCTCTTCGCGCCAGCTGTCCTTCAATGATCGCATTGATGAACTCCTGAAACTGGGATGTGCCCACTTTGGCCTGCCCATCGGTATCTTCAGCCGCATCACGGATGGTGATTACGTCGTCCAGCGTGCCTGCCATCCGGAAGACCTGCTGGCACCGGGACTGAGTTTCTCCCTCAGCGATACCTACTGTGATCACGTCTACAAGGCCGATAGCGTACAAGCCTTCCACCATGTGGCAAGCAGCGAGATCAGAAACCATCCCTGCTACTCCAACTTCAATCTGGAAGCCTACATCGGCGCGCCGGTGATCGTGGATGGTGAACGCTACGGCACCTTCAACTTCTCGAGCCCCGATCCGGTGAAACCCTTCACTTCGCAGGATATCGAGCTGGTGCGTCTCATCGCACTGTGGGCCGGACATGAAGTCGCGCGTGCCAATGACATCAATGCTCTGAAGGAAGCCCATCAGGCGCTCGAGAAGGTCGCGATCACTGACCCGCTGACCGGCCTTTACAACCGACGTCATGCTCAGAAAGTGCTGGAGGAGAGTATCACCGCGCTGTCGACTTCCCAGGTCGACCAACCATTGTGCGTCGCATTGCTGGACTTCGATCACTTCAAGAAGATCAACGACAACTACGGCCATGACGCCGGTGACCTTGCCTTGCAGCAGCTGGGTGTCCTCGCCGAGGACATTCTGCTGCCCGGGGATACTCTCGCCCGCTGGGGAGGTGAGGAATTTCTGGCCATCCTGCCCAATTCACTGCTCAGCGACTCTGCCACACGCATCAATACGCTGCGTCAGCGCATGAAGGACAGTGTCGTGGAGCACGCTGGACAACGCCTGCCACTGTCATTGAGCATCGGACTTACCTGTCTTGCACCCAGCGAGCGTGCCACGCGCGAGCAGCTCATCGCTCGCGCGGACGAGGCCATGTACGCCGCCAAGGAAGATGGGCGGAACTGCCTCAGAATGGTGTGAATGAAAGTCTTGCTGCCTGCCTTCACGCCATACGGGCCCGAGATCAAACTCGGGCCTCTTGTTTTCCCGCCAACCGCCCTCCCCCTGATGACCCGCGAGCGATCGAGCGGGGATTGGTTGACGCCTCGCACTCTGCCAGCGAACAGGCTAATGTCATGGGCTTCGCCTCGATGCCAAGCCACCCGACGCCTTCATTGCCAGAGCGTTCATGTCATCACACGACTCCCATGTCTCCTCCCCTGATTCCCGCAGCGCCGTCGGCCTGGCGGAAGATGGCGTTCTGTCAGCGCAGCCCACCGGCATCGCGCCCCTGACGGCAGCGCTCGCCTCGCCGACTCAGCACGAGCGCCACCAACTGGGCATCTTCCTGCTGCCGGGCTTCGCGATGGTCGCGCTGTTCTCGATGATCGAACCGCTGCGCATCGCCAATCGCCTGCGCGGGACACGCCTGTATCAGTGGACACTCGCCAGTCAGGATGGCGCACCGGTCAAGGCCTCCAACGGCATGGTCCTGCCGGTGGACACGGCACGTGACGAGCTCCCCTCGGTGGACAAGCTGGTCGTATGTACCAGCTTTGCCCCGGAAGCCTATCTGGAAGATCGCACTCTCCAATGGCTTGAGCAGCGCTCCCGCAGCGGCTGCCAGCTCGGGGGCGTGGACACCGGCTGCTTCGTGCTGGCACGTGCAGGCCTGCTGACGGGCAAGACGGTCACATTGCACTGGGAGAGCCTACCGGAATTCACCCAACGCTTCGATGAGGTGGATGCCGTGGAGTCTCTTTATGAAATCAGTGATGACGGTTTCTTCTGCGCCGGAGGCAGCGCCCCGCTGGACATGAGTCTGGAGCTGATCCGCCGCCAGCATGGCCAGACGCTCTATCAGGCGGTGCGCGAACAGTTGATTCTCGATCAGGGACGACTGCCCGCCAGCCGGCAGCGCGGCCTCAGTCAACAATCGGCAGACCTGGCAGATCCGCTGCTCAGACGTGCCATCACGCGCATGGAAAACACCCTGGAGGCGCCACTCAGCATCGAGGCACTGGCCGAGGAGCTCGGGCTCTCATGGCGTCAGTTGGAGCGGCGCTTCCAGCAAGGGCTGGGATGCACGCCTCAGGCCTATCAGGGAGAACGTCGCCTGCTGCATGCGCGCACTCTGCTTCATGACACCCGCCACGGCATCACCGATATCGCCCTGGCCTGCGGATTCACATCGCACTCGAGCTTCACCCGCGCCTTTCGTCGCCGCTTCGGGATCACCCCGACACAGGCACGACGCCAGCCACCGCGTCCCGTCTCATGAGCTGACACGCCACGCGCGCACCAGATGTCGAATTGGGCACAGATGGCGTCGAATTGGGCACAGAAGACACCTGCATGGACTGCCATTCTGTCGGGGAACTGATCACCGACAGAAGGAAGGACTCTCCATGGCGCTCCCGATGACACCCGACTACGACAGCTGGCCGATTGACGAGACTCTCGTGAAGGTCACCCACGAAGCGCGCTATCTCAGCGTGAGCTGGAGCGACGGGCGCGTCAGTCGTTTCCACAGTGTCTGGTTGCGCGAGAACGCCGCGGATGACACCACCATCAATCCAGCGACGCGCGAACGCATACTGGATCTCTCCCAGCTGCCAGCATGGCCGGAGATCGCCAGGGCCAGCATCGATGAGGATGGTGCGCTCAGCGTGCTGTTCACGCCGGAAGACCGCCGCCTGAGCTTCCACCCGGGCTTCCTGCGTGCCAATGATTACGACAACCAGAGTGTCTTGCCGCCAGAACTGCCGCCGCTTGCTCTCTGGCATGGTGAACAGCTGGAACAGCCCCCGACCATCGACGCCGCCCGCCTGGCCAGTGCCGAGCATGGCAGCCAGCAGGAGTCCGAGATCCTCAATCCGGCCCTGCACGAGCTGCTCGGCAAGGGACTGGTGCGTCTGTGTAATCTGCCGGCGGAGTCCGGCGCCCTGGAGAAGGTCGCCGAGCGCATCGGCTCGATCCGCACCACCAACTTCGGTCACCTCTTCAATGTCCGCGCGATCCAGAACCCGGACTCCAACGCCTACACCTCCATCGCGCTGCCACCGCATGTAGACTTGCCGACCCGGGAATACCAGCCGGGCCTGCAGTGTCTGCATTGCATCGAGAACAGCGTGGAAGGCGGCATGGCGGTGATGATGGATGGCTTCGCCATCGCCACGGCACTGAAGGAAGAACATCCAGTGGCCTATGAGACCCTCACCACGGTGCACTGGCGTTACGCCAATACCTCGCGCAATACCGATCACGTCTGGCATTCACCAATGATCGTGCTGGGCCAGGCGGGAGAGCTGCTGGAAGTGCGGATCGCCGACTTCTTGCGTGGCCCGATGATGGCACCGTTCGAGCAGACCGAAATCGCCTACGATGCCCTGATGACACTGCAGCGCATGCTGCGTGAGCCGCGCTTCGCCCTGCGCTTCACCTACGCGCCAGGTGACCTTGTCATCTTCGACAATCGCCGCCTGCTGCACGCCCGCGATGCCTTCGAAGGCGACAGCGGCAGCCGCTGGCTGCAGGGCTGCTACCTGGAGCGTGACGAGGTGCGCTCTCGCTACCGCATGCTCAAGCGTGCCGAGCGCGCGGAGCGGGTCGAGGCAACGCCTACGGTCTGATACTCGAACATCAAGATGGCGTAAAGAAATGGCAGCCCCGAAAGTTTCCATACAAGCCTGGGGCTGCCCAGTATCGCACGCGATTTCAATGTTGATGCTCCTGATCATGCGCGGCGTGAGAATGACCATCTGCATCACCGTTGCTTTTCAGATCATGACTTTCCTGAGCAGGGCTTTCCTGCAAAGCATCATGATGCCCATCATCATGGGGTAACTCTCCAACCCCATCAGCATGGTGCGATGACTGCGATAGCGTAGTCTCACCTCCGCCATGTTGATGACCAGCACTTGCTGCCACAAGGGCCGTATAACGAGCAGCACTCATGTCAGGAAGTTCTTCCATGAAAGCGACCATCTGCCAGATGTACTCATCCTGCATGCTCTGACCCCATGCCGGCATTCCGCTGGCTTTTATCCCATGCTTGATGACCCAGAAACGCTCATGAGGCTCACCGCTCATGGTAGATGCTGCGAAATTCGGGGGACTGGGGTAAAGCCCCCTACTGAGTTCTGTCTCTGACATACCAGGTGCCAGATGGCAGGAGGCGCACATCGAGGCATAATTGCCTGCACCGGCGACAATCATGGCTTCATCATCAAACAGGGGAGCCTGGATAGCACTGGAGTGGAACTCGATGGAGCGATCACGCGCCGTTTCAAATACTTCGTACACCCAACCCCAGTGCGGGTCATCCGCGGCCACACTGATGACCCCGGAATAAACCGCCCCCGCACCAAGAGTTGCCAGCATCATCAACGTCAGCCACATTCCCCATAGCATTTTTTTCATGTCATATCCCTTGGTCAAGCAAGCATATTCAATGAACAGATCGTCTGACACCATGCAGACAATGGGGCCTTGCCTCGTCATGCTTCCTGAAATTCAGGAAAGGCGCAGTATCCAATCATGAGCAGGTCTTCACGAATGCCACGAATGCTGGTCACCGTCGCGGAGGCGTAACCTGATGACTGAACACCCCCGCCAGCGTGCTTCAGAACATCATGCGCATCCCAATCACGACACCCGTATCTTCTACCGTCTCGCTTTCCTCACGCCGCATATCAGCAGTTTCGCCATACTCCCGCTGCCAATACATACCTACATAAGGAGCTACTCGACGAGTCACCTCATAGCGAGCACGCAAGCCGATTCGCACAGAATTGAGACCCGATCCGATAGCCTGTTGTCTGGATTCATTGGCAGCAAGGACGATTTCACTACGTGGCTGTAGATACCAGCGCTGCGTCAGGCGTATATCATGTTCAAGTTCCAGACTGGCAGTGACGATGCCTCCCTCTCGATATTGGACTGCTGCATCCGTCTCGATTCTGTAGGGTGCAGTCCCTTGAAGCCCGAAGACCCCATACACGCTTTCATCATGATCATCACTGAGTACGCCGCCCTGATAGCCACCTCCAATCTGAAACTCCCAGAAATCGGCAATCAGGCGACTATAAAGAAGCTCAAGTGACTCAAACTCGGCGTCTTCGCCATCGCCCTGGGTATTTTCCCCTTCTGACTTGAGATAGACACGATGGGTATCTCCGCCATACCAGGCCTGAAAATCCCATACCAGTGAGTCCTCGCCCTTATTCGGAAGGCTATATTCCAGGCGATCGAATGCGGCACTCCACTGGAGATGTTCTGCCATGGGTGATGGCCATGACTGCGGGGCATCATAGCCATCCTGAGCGAACGCTTGAGAGACACCAGCACTGGAGAACAGAAACGCCGTCACGCTGGCAAGACGAAATGAATGATGACTGATTGACATGATGACTCCTCAAGAAACCTTTACGACACGGAACATACCTGCGTCCATGTGATACAGAAGATGGCAATGGAAAGCCCAGCTACCTTCTGCATCTGCAGTGATCAACGCTGACACTCGCTCACCCGGTTTGACATTCAAGGTATGTTTGCGAGGAATCAGATCTCCTTGACCATTCTCCAACTCCATCCACATGCCGTGCAGGTGTATGGGATGTTCCATCATGGTGTCATTGATCAGGATGAGCCGAAGTCGCTCATCTTTCTTGAAGTGAATCGGGCCATTGACTTCACTGAACTTCTTGCCATCGAAGGACCACATATAGCGCTCCATGTTGCCGGTCAGATGCAGCTCCATCTCGCGCGTGGGGCCACGTCTGTCCGGCCAGGGCGCATGGGCCTTGAGGTCCTGATAGACCAATACACGACGCAGCGATTGATCCAGACCGATGCCTGCCTGGTCGTAACGAGCCCCCTGCTGAACAGCACCCGCCATCAGCATGCCATCCTTGGCTACATCGGCTTGCAGGCCCGTCATCTTCGAACGATCCATGCCTGCCATCTGCGAATGGTCCATTCCCGCATGAGCGCCCATGGCCTCCATCCCGCGATCAGCGATCTGTCGTCGTTCAGGTACGGGCGCCTCCATCCCGGGGCGAGGTGCCAGCGTGGCTCGCGCGTAGCCACTGCGGTCCATGGCTTCGGCAAAGATGGTGTACGCCTTGTCGTCTTCCGGTGTCACCAGCACATCGTAGGCTTCCGCCACGGCAATACGGAACTCATCCACCTCTACCGGTTGCACTGGCTGACCATCTGCAGCGACCACGGTCATCTTCAAACCTGGAATACGTAAATCGAAGTAACTCATTGCCGAGCCATTGACGACACGCAGACGTACGGTTTCCCCACGCTTGAATAGCGCGCTCCAGTTTTCTTCTGGTGAATGACCATTGAGAAGATACGTATAGGTACTGCCGGTGACATCCGCGATATCCCTCGAACTCATGCGCATCTCAGCCCACATGCTGCGTGCCTCGATCGTCTCTACCAGCCCTCTACGCCGCACATCCGCAAAGAAATCAGCGACGGTCCGTTCCTGGAAGTTGTAATACCCCTCCATGGTCTTGAGATTGCGAAAGACTGTCTTGGGATCTTCAAACGTCCAGTCAGTGAGCAGCAGGACATGCTCACGATCATATGTGAAGGCTTCGGGAGTCGCTGAATCGATGATCAGGGGCCCAGCATGGCCTTCCTGCTCCTGAAGGCCTGAATGGCTGTGATACCAGTAGGTACCGCTCTGCGTGACAGGAAACCGATAGGTGAAGGTCTCGCCTGGTGCGATTCCCGCGAAGCTGATACCCGGCACGCCGTCCATTTCCGGGGGAAGTATGATGCCATGCCAATGGATGGAGGTCGGCTCATCCATCAGGTTCGTCACCTTGATGACAGCATCCTGCCCCTCTTTCAAACGCACCATGGGGCCCGGGCTGCTGCCATTGATCGTGATGGGACGCGCGAACTGCCCGTCGATGTCGAAATCTTCACGACGAATGACAAGCGAGACTTCGGGGCCATGCACAACCCCTTGAGAATACGTCGATGTTCGCCCCCAGGGATTGGCCCATGCAGGTGCCATTCCCAGCGCCATTGTACCTAGCCCCAGGGCAGAACCTCCCTTCAGCAATTGACGACGAGATACAGAGAAATCAGACGTTCCTGATGCCATGGCCATTGTTGCCCCCGGGTCATGAATGATGAGTCATGACATGGATGAAGCCACGGCAAGCTGAAACGAACCTGAATGAAGAGACTATTTACGTGTTGGCAGATGCACGTTGACTCTCAATCCCCCTGCTGCTCCTGATGAGTAGCTCACGTAACCCGCGTATTGCTTGACGAGATGCGAAAGAATGGAGAGCCCCAACCCATAACCTGGGTAAGTTTCGTCCTGTCGCCACCCACGCTCGCCAAGATGGGCCAACTGTGCCTGCGGCACCCCCGGACCATCATCCTCGACGCAGAGCACGATCTGGTCACTCTCTATCGTCACTCGGCATTGCACCTGATTGACAGACCACTTGCCCGCATTATCCAGCAATATCCCGAGCATTTCGGTGAAATCCTGTGTCTCGACACTCACCCAGCCATCAGCATGCTCAACAGGCAAGTTCAGACATTCCAGCAAGAAGGTACGCTGCGGATAGAGTCCCTGGAACATCTCGATCAATCGCCTGGCCTCTTCAGCAGGGCGCGTGGTCTGGCCCGCACGTGGGCCAGCAATGCGGGCTCGCCTGAGTTCGGTCTCCAGCTGGGAATGGATCGTTTCTACACGTTGCAGCATCTTGCCACGACGTACCTCATTGATCGGGCGTGTGCCCCGCAACACCTGCGTCAATGCCGCCAGAGGTGTCTTTAGAGCATGGGACAGGTTGGCGACGGACTCTCGTGAGCGAGTCAGCCGGCGATCAAATTCATCCAGTAGCTTATTGAGCTGTGACACCAGCGTATCCAGCTCCGACGGCACCGTGAGGGCAATCCGCTTTCGATGGCCGGTTTGGAGTTCACTCAACTGGTGACGCAAGCCACTCAAGGGCTTGAGACCCCGTCTTACCGCCAGCAGATTGAGTGACACGAGAATTCCCCACAACAACAAGGCGCTGGCCCCAATCCACCAATGAACTCGGGTCAAGCCCTTCTCCACTGGCGAGAAATTCTCGGCAATCAACAATTGCACCCGTTGCCCGCGCAGATCAAAGCCATACCGATAGGCCAACATAGGCTGCTGCTGCAGCTGATGCATGAACAACGCATCCCCCTTGCCCTCAAGCAAAGGAAGCATCTCCGTCGGCATGGCAGGAAGCGAAGTACTGACCTCGTTCCCGACTCGCAACACATAGAAATGATGAAAGCTCAGAGACTCCTCGCGTGCCGCCACCATGAGCTGGGCAACAGGACGCTCATCTTTCTTAAGCAAGGTGACGATGTGAGATGCCTCATCCTTGAGACGCTCACCAAGAAAATCCTTCGCCAGCTCGTGCAGAAAGACCCCATGCAGATACCAGGCAAACAACACTACAGCGAGGGATGCCCCTCCCAGGCGTGTCAGCAGACGAAAACGAAGGCTACGACGATCGATGTGAAACAAGCAGGTACCCCTGTCCGCGACGGGTCTGTATCAAGTCCTTGCCCACGCGGCGGCGAAGACGAGCGATATAGACTTCCACCAGATTGGGTGCAGCGGCATCCTGCTCCAGTGCATAGAGCTGATCCAGCAACTGCACTTTGGAATGCACTCTGTCTGGATGATGCATGAGGTAGCGCAGCAAACGGAATTCGGTAGCCGTCAAGGTCGACCAATCCTCGCCGTCGCAACGGACACGTTGCGACTCCTCATCCAGCTGAATCCCGCTGACCTCAAGATACGTATGGCCTCCCCCTTGGCGACGCCGAAGCAGCGCATGAAGTCGCGCCAGCAACTCGGCTTCATGAAATGGCTTGGTCAGATAATCATCTGCCCCGCTGCGCAACCCCACAACCTTGTCCTCCCAGGTATCACGTGCCGTAAGAATCAGCACGGGAATATCCACGTGAGACTGTCGCCAGCGTTTCAGCAACTCCAACCCCGAACCATCCGGAAGCCCGAGATCCAGAACGACCAATGCATACTGTTCCGTCGCCATGAAAGCCTGTGCTTCATGCAGACTCGTGGAAACATCCAGTCGATAGCCATTATCTTCCAGCAGTTCAGCGAGGCTTTCTGCCAGCAGGTCATCATCCTCAAGCAACAACAGCTTCATGCCTACCCTCCTTTATCCCACTGACCTTCACTGAACACCGCTCCCATGGCAAGCGCAACATCTGCAGAAAAGCCCCCCATCCTGCAGGTATATGCTGAGTGCTGGCTGAAAAGCGCCAGCCACGGCAATGACAGGCACCGGACACTACACCATTGCCTTTGGAAAGCACCTCTCTGATGTCCAAGTCAGCCGACACTTGCCAGCTCATCAGCGGATGAATCTTCCAGGGGGGCCTGCAACACCCTCAGGTGACACCTGAGATACTGGGCAGAGCCTCTCTGTCACGGTAGCCTTGCACGCTTGTCAGGCAGGTCATGCATCATGTCGTCTGCCTGAGACCCTATCCATCTTTATTGGCTATCTGCACAGGATGCCCGCAATGCCCGCCAATTCCGCCGATATTCCCTACCTCGCAAGCCTGCTTGACGGCCTCGCGCAGTATTTCCCGCTCTCGCTGCCCATCGTCTTCGCGTTGATCCTGCTGGCTGCTGCCACCTCCGCGCTGTCTGCGGCTGTCGGGGTTGGCGGCGGAACGTTGCTGATCATGATCATGGCGCAGTTGATGCCTGCCGCTGCATTGATTCCTGTCCATGGGATGGTACAGCTGGGTTCCAACGGCGGGCGCATGGCGATGACCTGGCGCCATATCGACATGCGCCGGCTGCTGGCCTTTCTGCCGGGTGTGGCGCTGGGTGCGCTGGTCGCGGCCTGGGTGTTGATCCGCTTGCCTGAGGGGGTGCTGGAGCTTGCCATCGCGCTGTTCGTGCTGTTCACCTGCTGGGGGCCGCCGCTGCCCAAGCGGGCATTGAGCCGCACAGGCACCTTGATCGCCGGTGCCATCACGACGTTCCTTTCGAGTCTGATCGGGGCCAGCGGCCCACTGGTCGCGAGCTTCATCAAGCAAGGCGGCGGCGAGCGTCACACCAAGGTGGCGACCTTCGCGGCCTGCATGGTCGCGCAGCACCTCACCAAGGCCTTCATCTTCGGCATGGCAGGGTTTCTCTTCCATGAGTGGTTGCCCCTGATCGTGCTGATGATCGGTGCGGGCCTGATCGGTACCCGCCTCGGACTGCGTTTTCTGGATCGTGTCTCCAACCGGCACTTCGATGGCCTGTTCAAATGGGCGCTGTCATTGCTGGCACTCAGGCTTGCCTGGCTGGGTAGCGTCTCTCTGATCAGTCATTGATCCGCCACCAGGCGGAACTCGGGGTGCGACATTATTGCGGGGGACACCACAGTGCTGGCTGAGGTAACGTGCCCCTTCTGCAAGTGCATACCTCTGGCCAGAGGGTGTGAATCCCCATGGCTGGACCATGCACAAGTCAACGCGACCGAAGTCCAGAGGACATCAAGATGACGCATGCAAGACATTGGCTCACCACACTCGTCGCTGGCAGCCTGCTGTTCAGTGGCCAGGCATTCGCTCACGCCCATGTCAGCAGTGCCAATCCCGCGGACGGCGCCAGAATCGCCTCGCCGACTAGCATCAGCCTCACCTTCAGCGAAGGGCTGGAGTTGCCCTTCAGTGGCCTGGGTCTCAGCAGAGTCGATGGCAACCCCGTCTCCCTGGGGGATGCCACTCTCGACAATGGCGACAAGACGTTGAACGCTCCGGTCAGCAAGACGCTCGAGGCAGGAAAATATGCCGTCAAATGGCATGTGCTTTCCACCGATGGTCACAAGACCGAAGGCCAGTATCAGTTCACCGTCACGCCGTGATCGGCCCCGATAACGCCCTTGCCGCGAGCCGCTTCGTCCTTGACGGAGCGGTCGTGTTCCTTTGGGGCGTCAGCGGATTCCTGCTGACATCGTCATCGCGCGAGCTGCGCCTCTGGCTTGAGGAGCGCTGGTCGGGGGCCTTGCGCCTGGCACTGGCATTGGCCGTGATCGCCACTGCCTGCCAACTGCCACTCCAGACTGCCATCATCGGGGCTGGCTGGGGAGATCTCTCCAATGTCTCCCTGGCATGGAGCGTCATGACCCAGACGACCTCGGGGCTTGCCTGGGCAGGCAAGGCAGGCATCCTGTCGATGGCACTGCTGGCGCTGATGGTGATTCCCGCACATCGCCTGGTGGTCCTGGCGCTTGCGAGCATGGCAATGTTGGCAAGCCTTGCGTTCTCCGGTCACGCCGCCATGCACGGTGGCTGGCTGGGAGGTATTCACCGCGCCAATCAATGGCTGCACCTACTCAGTGGTGGCTTCTGGATCGGGGCGTTGTTCCCGGTGGTGTCCACCCTGCGTGCATTGCATGCCGAAACTTTGTGCCAAGCCGCCAGAGCTGCCTTGATACGCTTCTCCCGCATGGGCCACCTCGCGGTCGCTCTGGTGGTCGTGACGGGGGCCCTCAATACCGGGCTGATTCTCGGGACACCCCCGCTGGACTGGTCACACCCTTATCAAGGACTGCTGGCCATCAAGATCGGGCTGGTGCTCAGCATGGTCAGTATCGCCCTCTTCAATCGCTATTGGCTTGTGCCGAAGCTTTCCGGCCAGGGCGGCACCACACGAGCCCTTGAGTGGATGACGCGACTGGAAGTGATGTTGGCGGCGCTGGTACTGGGGCTGGTCGTGACGCTTTCCGCCCTCGATCCCTACTGATGATCGCAGCTTGCGTCTCTGTCCTCTCTACAGCGCCGCCCTTGCTGTCAAGATCCCTAGGCCTTCTTGCCTGCATCATCACCATGACGTGTCTGCATTATTCACCATCAAAAACGCCCCGCTCAGCCAGCAGGCTGAGCGGGGCGTTGTTTGTCATGCGCAATTACAGATAAGAGGGATCAGAACGGATACTGACGTGGCTCGACCTGCAGACTGACCCATTGATCGGTGGTGAATTCCTCCAGCACCCAGTCGCCATTGAAGCGCCCAAGGCCTGAATTCTTCTCGCCGCCGAAGGGCGCGCGTGGGTCATCATTCACCGGCATGTCATTGACGTGCACCATGCCCGCCTCGACCTGACGCGCGAAGCGCTCGCCGCGTGCGATATCCGCGGTGAAGACGGAGGCTGAGAGACCATATTCGGTGCCATTGGCAAGTTCCAGCGCATGCGCTTCACCACGGGCTTTCTGGATGCCGACCACCGGGCCGAAGATCTCGTTCTGCGCCAGACTCATGTCATTGGTGACATCGGTGAACACATGCGGCGGCACCAGCTGACCCTGCGCCTCGCCCTCAAGCATCACTTGGGCGCCCTCGCCCTTGGCCGTCTCGATCATCTCGAGCAGACCATCACGCTGCTTGGCATTGATGATCGGCCCGATGACGGTATCGTCCTGTGCGGGGTTGCCGACCTTCAGCTCACGGGCACGCGCCACGAAGCGATCGACGAAGGCGTCATGGACCGACGCATCGACGATGATACGGTTGATGGCCATGCAGATCTGCCCTTGGTGGAGGAACTTGCCGACCAGCGCGGCGTCTACCGCCTGCTCGATATCTGCATCATCAAGCACCACGAAGGGGCTGTTGCCGCCCAGCTCCAGGGCGACCTGCTTGAGGTGATCACCACCAACGGCGCGACTACCGATACCCTTGCCCACCTGGGTGGAACCGGTAAAGGAGATCAGCCGCGGTACCTCGTGATCCACGAAGGCATCGCCGATCTCGCTGCCGGCACCGACCACCACGCTCAGGACACCGGCAGGCAGCCCCGCCTCCTCGAAGAGCCTGGCCAGCAGCAGGCCGCCGGTCAGCGGAGTATCACTGGCCGGCTTGATGACGACGCTGTTGCCAAGTGCCAGTGCCGGCGCCAGGGAACGCTGGGTCAGATGCAGCGGGAAATTCCACGGGCTGATGATGCCGATGACACCCAGCGGCTTGCGGAAGACACGGTTCTCCTTGCCCGGTACCTGAGCCTCCATCGTCATCCCGGCCACGCGATTGGCCATCGCGGCGGACTCCAGCGTGATCGCACGGGCCGCGGCCAGTTCCGCCTGAGCCTTGAGGCGGGTACTGCCCGACTCACGAATCAACCAGCCGAGCAACTCCTCGCGTCGCTCGTCCATCAGCTCCACCACCTTGTGCATCACGCCAGCGCGCTCGCTTGCCGGTGTCAGAGCCCAGTCAGGCTGGACATCACGCGCCCTGCGATAGCTGGCATCGAGATCCTCGGCATTGGCCATGGGAATCGAGAGCAGCGAGCTCTGATCGAAGGGGTCCATCACCTCAAGCGTCCTGCCGGCTCGGCCGTTACGCCATTCTCCGGCGAGGGGTAGCTGCTCGAGATTCTGATAGTCGCGGGACATGAGTCACTCCGTGTCATGAGTATGATCAGAACATGGCGGTGCTGGAGCAAAACCCAACCGTTGCATCACAGCTGTGCCAGAATGGCACCTGCAACTGACCAGACCGTCCTTAACCGAGTGGAATGAGAGTCACTGGATGAGCCCCGAAGACCTGCAAAAACTGACGACCCGCCAGATGCCCTATGGCAAGTACGCCGGACGCTTGATTGCCGACCTGCCCGGCGATTACCTGGGTTGGTTTGCGCGCAAGGGATTCCCGCAAGGCGAGATAGGTCGCTTGCTGGCGCTGATGCACGAGATAGATCACAACGGGTTGAATGCCCTGCTGGAGCCGCTGCGACGTCGCTGACGTGCAAAAGATGAGGTTCACGACAGGCGGCCGCTGGCCTCCAGTTGATCGAACATGTCGTGCAGCGTCGTCTCGAGGGGCCGGTAGATCAGCCCCAGCTGCTCACGGCTGCGGGTATTGTCGAACACGAAGGCATGCCCCACGTTGCGTGAGACGATCTTGCGGGTCACCGCCCTGTTGGCCAGCGGACCCGCCAGCCACACCAGCCATTTGGGCAGCTGGCGAGAGGGAATCGCATATTGCGGGCCGGCGTGTTGACTCAACAGTCGCCCCAGCGCAATGAAGCTTGAGGAGTGCCCGGCGACCAGATGACGCCCGGTGGCCGTGGGCAGAAATCCCGCCGCCAGATGCGCCTCGGCGACATCACGCACATCCACCACGCCCATGCCGTAATCCGGCGCGCCTATCCTGAGCGTGCCGTCACAGAGCTGCGTCATCAGGCTGAAGGATTCGCCGTGCGTGTCAGCGCTGATCGCGGGGCCAAGCACCAGCGAGGGATTGATCACTACCAGCCGCCAGCGCGACTGCTGCTCGGCAATCTGCCAGGCGGCCTGTTCCGCCAGCGTCTTGGAGTGGGAGTAGGCCTGGTGTGTCAGCGACGCCGTGGTGTTCCAGACACTCTCGTCGAAACAGCCACGCGGGGTGTCCAACGCATCGGCATTGTCACTGTAGATGGCAGCACAACTGCTGGTCAGCACCACGCGTTCGACACTGCTCTGACGACTGGCTTCCTGGAGCACGTTACGCGTGCCCTCCACTGCTGGCCGCACCAGATCGCGCTCGGGATCCTCGACACTGACGACAAAAGGCGAGGCGGTATGAAAGACCACGCGACATCCCGCCATCGCTTCGGCGTAAGAGCCCTGCTCGAGCAGATCACTGGCGAAGACGCGCAGCTTGCCCGACATGCTGTCTTCCAGTGCCTTCAGTGCCGCCAGACGTTCGGTGTTACCTGGATCCCGCACGGCGGCATGCACTGTCAGACCCTCCTGCAGCAAGCGACGGATCAGCTGTCCCGCCACATACCCCGTCGCTCCTGTCACCAGAACGGGGTGCGACCTGTCCAGATGAGCCAATGCGGCTAGCGTATTGTCATTGAGCGGCATGGAGAAGCCTCAGGGAAGAGAAAAACAGCGGGAATCGCTCTCTGCCTGGGAGCCCCCTCTCAAGCGGACAGCTTGACGAACCAGGTCCACAGGCCACCGAGAATCAGCGACTCGGCAGCAAAGCGGAACAGATGACGCATGTCGATGCCATCCAGCATCAACCCCATCAGGCGTGCCGTCATGATGCCGGCGATACCCGCCACGGCGAGTGTCACCAGCACCGGCAACACTCCCAGACCGATCGGCGGATACATCAGTAGGTACCCTACCGCGATGACCCAGCCCCAGCGAATCCGACGAGAGATCGCCGCACCCGTTTGTCTGGGCACGGTCAACGGCGTGTCATCCGGGCCCTTGAAGCGATTGACTAGCTCCGGCACTGCCGCAAGCAGCACACCCGCCGCCAGCACGAAGCCCCCCAGAATCTGCAATACCATCATCATCGCGCCATCTTCCCTTATCGTGTATCCAATGGCGCTCATACTACCAATACTGTCGGCCAAATGCCTGATTTACGCCGCCGGCATCAGGTTGGCTCAGCCTCGTTCACGGCTGGCAGGTCGCTGGGCTCACGCCACAACGACATGAATGTGGCAATGCACATCAGAATCATCAGCAGCGAAAACGGCAGAGAAGCGATGAGCATTGCCTTCTGAATCGCCGCCAGGCCACCCGCCAGAAGCAATGAGCCCACCACCAGTGTCAACAGAGCGCCCCAGATGATGCGGTGACGGCGCTCGTTGGTTTCCTCTCCCCCGGCCATGATGGCGTTGAGCACCAGCACGCCCGAGTCCGCACTGGTCACCAGATACGTGATGATCAGGATCAAGGTGCCGCCGACGATGACATGGATCAAGGCACCGGTATCCAGGTAATCCAGCGTCACGAACAACACGGTGGCGATATGGTCGCGCACGGTTGCCAGAATCGTGCCTTGCGCCAATCCGCTGGTTTCCATGTGCAGACTGCTGCCACCCATGTAGCAGATCCACACGAAGCACATGAGACTGGGAGCCACGACCGCCCCCAACACGAATTCACGAATCGTGCGGCCACGTGAAATACGCGCAAGGAAGAGCCCGACGAATGGCGCGAAGGCAATGAACCAGGCACGCTGCAGAATGGTCCAGTCGACCTGCCACTGACCTAACGCACTCGTCACCGGCCAGGTCTGGAAGCTGCGTTCCGGCAGGGTTCTCAGATAATCCCAGGTCGCGGAAGCCAGCAGTTCACTGGCAAACAGACGACTGCCGAACCAGATGAAGACAGCCAGCAGGGCAAAGGACAGCAGCATGTTGAACTGGCTGAGCCAGTTGACGCCGCGCTTCACTCCGGTCACGGCGGACAGTGTCGAAAGTCCCATTATCACGACGAGCGTCAGGATCAATGGCCAAGGGCGTGGAATGCCGGCGGAGTCCAGCAGCTCAGTGCCCGGCATCACGAAATCCAGTCCTGCCACCAGCTGACTGACACCGGCGCCCATGGTGGTGGCCACACCCAGAGTGGTCGCGACCACGGCAATGATATCCACGGCGTGACCCAGGGGGCCATCCAGCAACCGCTTGCCGAAGATGGGCATCAAGGTACTGCGAATGGTCAACGGCAAGCCACGACGGTAGGCGAAATATCCCAGCGCCAGCGCCACCGAGGCATAGATTGCCCAGGCATGCAGCCCCCAGTGCAGGAAGGTATAGCTGACGGCACTTTCAATGGCCTGCTCGGACCCCGCCTGCACCTTGCCTGCCGCGATATCCGGATTGAAATTGAAGTGCGAGACAGGTTCTCCGATGGAGTAGAACAGCAACCCGATGCCCATCCCGGCGCCGAACATCATCGAAAACCAGGCAAAACGCGAAAACTCAGGCACTTCATCATCACGCCCAAGTCGCTTGCGTCCCAACGGCGACACACACAGCACCGTGCAGAACACCAGATAGAAGGCGACGGCATAGACGTAATAGAGATTGAAGTGCTCAAGCATGGTCTGATTGATCGTGGTCAACAGCGCCACAGCCCGATCAGGGAGGGCCACGGCAAATACCACGAGAAGAGTGATGATCAGTTTGCTGATCAGCGTCACCGGAATGTTGAGTCCTCGGTATAACCCCGTTTTCTGGCAGGTGATATTGATGCTGCTTTCATGCAAATCGGACGACATGTCTTTACCTCACGTCAGTAGGCGCGCAGCCAGCCGTCCCTCACGCGCCATAGGCACTGGTACATGAAGGAAGCAGACAATGGCGGCACGATCATTTATTGGAATTATGGTGATCTGTGTCTCTACATCTGTGTCACTACGAAACGCGTCAGGAGATTGCGACCAGACAACTGCCCGACCGAAATATCCCGGGGTACAACAACAACGTCATTGCGGACTGCAGACTGCGGGCCAAGGGGGAGCCATGGCGCTGCTTGATCAGCAGCGCCATCCTGAAATCATCAGTTCAACAAGGCTTCCTCGAACGGGAACTTGCTCAGGATCTCGAGGCCGTCTTCACGCATCACGCACTGCTCCTCAAGCTTGACGCCTTCCCCGGCTTCGGGGTCGCCGATATAGCTCTCGACGCAGAGCACCATGCCCGGCTCGATCACGCCGTCGTAGCCTGAGACGGCAAAGTCGGCATGGTGATACAGGTAGGGATATTCGCCGGTCATGCCACAGCCATGGGCAGAGAGGTAATAGCGGTTGGCATGGAAACGCTCGGGGATGTTCCAGGCCTTCTCGGAATATTCACGGAAGCTCATGCCGGGACGCAGGATGTCGAGATTGTGCTGTACCTGCTCATGGGCGGTGCGATACAGCAGCTTCTGGGTCTCGGTCGGCTTGTCAGGGCCGACGTGGAAGGTGCGCGAGAAGTCGGAGTAATAGCCGTGGCAGCCGACGACGTCAGTATCCAGTGCCACCAGCTCGTTGGCGGCCAGTCGCTTGGACGCGGTTTCCTGGAACCAGGGATAGGTGCGCGTGCCTGAGTTGAGCAGGCGAGTCTCACAGTAGTCGCCATTGTCAGCGATGATGGACTGATGCAGCACTGACCATAGCTCGTTCTCGGTGATGCCGGGGCGAATCGCTTCACGCAGACGTCCTACGCCGCGCTCGGTAGCACGCAGCGAGGCCACGACACACTTGAGTTCTTCGTCAGACTTGATGGCACGTGCACGCTCAAGCGGTGCCTGGGCATCGACGACGCGCGCGCCCAGACGATCAAAGGCGATGGCGGTCCCGGCATTCATGCGCTCCATGCCGATCACCGCTTTCAGACCGCACAGCTCGGTAATGGTCGCCAGCATCTCGCGCGCCCATTGCTGTTCACGCTCAGCGATATCGTGACCTGCCGCAACGAAACTGGCAGTCATGGCCGGGCGCACTTCGTCGATGGTTTCCAGGCCATCGGCGAGATGCTCACAGCCCGTGAATTCGAACAGCACGCTGCGATGCTGGGTCAGCAGCAGGTAACGCGCCGGAGTATTGCGAGCGCTGAAGACCTGCATGTTGCGCGCACCGCTGGCGTAGCGGATGTTGACCGGGTCCGAAATGATCAAGGCATCAACGCCCTGGGTGCTCATCTCTTCGCGCAGGCGATTCTGTCGATAACGACGCACGGCCACCAGGTCGATGCCTTCACTTTCAGGGGCATTGTCCTGAAGCTCCAGCGGGTGAAGATCACTACGGTCGGCATGCCAATCAAGTTCATTCATGTTTGCTACCCAGTCAGGTCACGGAGTGTCATGCTGATAGCCCGTGGTCATCTACGGAATACCCTATGCATCACGATGACATCAGTGTGGACCTGATAATTCTGGCTGTGTATAGCCTCAATCCTGATCAACCTTGATAACCTGAAGTCATCAAGCATTGACCTATGAGCCAACGTTACCCTCCTCGTCTCGGAGCCCTGCATGAAGAGCTTTCGTCATCGCCTGCCGCCTCTCAACAGCCTGCTGACCTTCGAGGCAGCCGCACGCCACGCCAACTTCACGCGTGCCGCCAGCGAATTGCATATCACCCAGGCTGCCGTCAGCCGTCAGATCGCCATCCTTGAGCATCACATCGATACCAAGCTGTTTCATCGCCATGGCAGACGCGTCTCTCTGACCGCAGCAGGACAGCAGTTGAGCCAGCGCCTGGCAACCAGTTTCGATTTCATGATCGACGCGCTGGAAAGCGTCAGCCGCCCTTCTCCCAATGCCCGCCTGACACTGGCCGCCAACAGCGCCATCTCACACCTATGGCTGGGGCCGATGTTGAATCGACTTCGCGCCACCCAGCCGACGCTTGCCAGTGGCCTGCGCCTGATCACTGCAGATCATCATCGCGACATCCTCACCGAGGATGTGGATCTCGCCATCTGCTATGACATGGCGCCGCATCCGGACTGGCAATTGACCCCTCTGTTCACCGAGACACTCTATCCAGTGGCGTCACCCGACTTCATCGCCGAGCTGCCACAAGGTGCCCGCGACTGCCGGGAGCTACCTCTGCTGGCGGCTCTGCCACTGCTCGACTACGAGCGCCTCGAACCCAACTGGATCAACTGGCCACGCTGGTTCAGTGGCATGGGCAAGCCGGGGCTGGCGCTCAATGTGCAACGTCAATTCACCAGCTACCACCTGGTGCTGGATGCCGCATTGGCCGGGCAAGGCGTCGCGCTGGGCAGTCATCAGCAAGTCAGTGCATTGGTGGCACGGGGACAGCTGGTGCGGCTGGGGACGCTGGAGTATTCCTCCGGCTGTGATTACTGGCTTGCGGCGCGTCTCGAGAGCCAGAACCCTCGCCAGGCAGCGTTGGCCAGCTGGCTGCATGAGCAGGTCTGAGTTGGCCAGCACGAATACTGATGCCTGGCAGCCCAAGATGGAGGGCTGAAGATCGAGAGCAGAGAGCAGACTTCCCATCCGCGGCACGCTGATCTATCATCGCACCATCGTCATTTCTACAAGTCTCGACATATGGACAGATTAAATGAATGACTCCGACAGCCTGCCCGACCCGCAGGCCACGCTGGACACCTTCGCGGCGCTGTCCCAGGCCACGCGTATGGACACGTTTCGACTGCTGGTCCGCCATGAGCCACAAGGCCTGCCTGCCGGCGAGATCGCACGGCGTCTCGAGGTGCCGCACAACACGCTCTCGACCCATCTGGGCGTATTGAGCCGCGCGGGGCTGATCCACTCCCAGCGCGAAGGCCGCTCGCTGATCTACCGCGCCAACCTCGAGCACATGCTCGCCACCGTGCAGTTTCTGATACGTGACTGCTGCGCGGGCTCCTCGGTGGTCTGCGATCCGTTGCTTGCCTCTCTCACCCTGCCCAACTGCGGTGACGCCCACACTCCCGGTACGTCGCAGGAGCCTGGCAACGATGACTGATTCCGTCCGTTCTTCCGGCAAGATCACGATGTATCACAACCCGGCCTGCGGTACGTCACGCAATGTGCTGGCCATGCTCAAGGCCTCCGGCGAAACACCGGAGGTGATCGAATATCTGGTCACGCCGCCGACGCGCGAAACGCTGGAATCACTGATTGCCGCCATGGGGGGCGGTCCGCGCCCGCTGCTGCGCCGCAAGGGCACGCCGTATGACGAGCTCAACCTGGATGACCCGGCCTTGAGCGATGCGGCGTTGATCGACACCATGATGGCCCACCCGATCCTGATCAATCGCCCCATCGTGGTCACGCCGCAGGCCACGCGCCTATGCCGCCCGTCGGAGGCGGTACTGGAGCTGCTGGACAACCCGGTCGCGCAATACACCAAGGAAGACGGCGACGTCGTCCACGCCCCCAGGACCTGAATCATGAACGCACACACTCCCGACACGTCTCACCTGCCGACAGGCGACACCATGACCAATGAACTCATGACCGATGAGATGAAAGCGGCACTGGCCGACCTGCCCAATATCGATGCCGAGCACTGGCGACCGCTGGAGATCGATCGTCTGGTCGGGCCGGATGCCCCGCGTCACGCGCCGCGCATTCTGGTGCTGTACGGCTCCCTGCGTGAGCGCTCCTTCTCGCGCTTCGCCGCCGAGGAAGCGGCGCGCCTGCTGCGTGCCTTCGGCGCCGAGGTGCGCCTCTACTCGCCGGCCGGCCTGCCATTGCCGGATGACTGCGAGGCCGATCATCCCAAGGTGCAGGAGCTGCGCGAGCTGGCCCAATGGTCCGAGGGCATGCTGTGGGCAAGCCCGGAGCGCCACGGCGCGATGACCTCGATCATGAAGGCACAGATCGACTGGATTCCCCTGTCACTGGGCGGCGTGCGCCCCACCCAGGGCAAGACGCTGGCCATCCTGCAGGTCAGTGGTGGTAGCCAGAGCTTCAACAGCGTCAACCAGCTGCGCATTCTGGGCCGCTGGATGCGCATGCTGACCATCCCCAACCAGTCATCCGTGCCCAAGGCCTTCAATGAATTCGACGAGCATGGCCGCATGCGCCTGTCGCCGCTGTATCTGCGCATCGTCGATGTCTGTGAAGAGCTGATGAAGTTCACCTGGATGAACCGCGACCGCAGCGCCTATCTGACCGAGCGCTACTCGGAGCGTGTCGAGAGCGCCGAAGAGGTCTCCCGACGCGTCAATCAGAGCACGATCTGACGCAGCCCATGGTCGCACACGCGGCTTCTCAATTACTCTTCACCCTCGACAAGGAGACGTCATGCTTGCCTTGGCAATCTTCGCCATCACGCTGGCACTGGTGATCTGGCAGCCACGCGGCCTGGGCATCGGCACCAGCGCCCTCGGCGGCGCCGTGGTCGCGCTGGCCTGTGGCGTGGTCAATCTGCCGGATGTGCTGGTGGTCTGGGATATCGTCTGGGACGCCACCTTCACCTTCGTGGCGCTGATCATCATCTCGCTGATCCTCGATGAGGCGGGCTTCTTCAGCTGGGCCGCACTGCATGTCGCGCGCTGGGGCGGCGGCAACGGACGCAAGCTGTTCCCGCTCATCGTGCTGCTGGGCGCGGTGATCGCGGCCTTCTTCGCCAATGATGGCGCGGCCCTTTTGCTGACGCCGATCGTGATCGCGATTCTGGTACGGCTGGAATTCTCGGCGGCGGCCTCGCTGGCCTTCATCATCGCCACCGGCTTCGTGGCCGACTCCACCAGCCTGCCGCTGGTGATCTCGAATCTGGTCAACATCGTCAGTGCCAACTACTTCGACATCTCCTTCACGCATTACGCCGCCGTGATGATGCCGGTCGATATGATCGCGCTGGTCGCCACTTTGATCGTGCTGTGGCTGATGTTCCGCAAGGAGCTGCCCTCGCACTACGCGCTGGAGAAGCTCGAGGCACCGTCGAGCGCCATCAAGGACCGCCAGGTATTCCGCGCGGCCTTCCCGCTGCTGGGGGTACTGCTGGTGTCCTACTTCGTGACCGCGCCGCTGGGTATCCCACTCGCGGTCGTCACCGGCAGCGCCGCGCTGATTCTGCTGGTCATCGCCGGGCGCTGGCTGGGCGCCGGTGATGCCGTGATCGAACTCGGCCCGGTGCTGCGCGGTGCGCCGTGGCAGATCGTGCTGTTCTCGGTGGGCATGTATCTGGTGGTCTACGGGCTGGGCAATGCCGGCTTGACCGACCACGCCAGCGACATCCTCGCCTGGCTTGCCAGCCAGGGCAGTCTGGTCGCGACTCTCGGCACCGGTGTGCTGGCCGCCGTCACCGCCTCGGTGATGAACAACATGCCGGCCACGCTGATCGGCGCGCTGGCCATCGACCACCTCACTGCGCAGCAGGTCAATGACGCGACGCGTGAGCTGATGATCTATGCCAACGTGATCGGCAATGATCTGGGGCCCAAGTTCACCCCGATCGGCAGTCTCGCCACACTACTGTGGCTGCATGTGCTCGATCAGAAAGGCCATCACATCAGCTGGGGGCAGTACATGAAGGTCGGTCTGGTGCTGACGCCGCCGGTGCTGATCACCGCCCTGCTCGGCCTGTGGGCCTGGTTGGGCGTGCTCAACGGCTGAGAGGCCGCCATCTCTTGGCCAAGGGCCATGGCTCAGTTCGCGACCCATGCCGTCATGACATGAGCACTTGTACAAGAAAGCCCCGCCGAATCCCGGCGGGGCTTTTGCGTTGCGTGCGTCATTGCCCGAGATAGAGATGTCCGCCGTCAGGGCTGGCGGCGGCTGACGATGACCCCGCTGTCGGCCGCTTCACCCTCGGCGGCGACCTGCGCGCGCATCCAGTCGCAGAATTGCTGCACGTGCCTGGCGGGCTGCGGGTGATGGAACAACCAGTAGGCACGCTGGCGGTTGGCGACCATCTCGAACAGGCATTCCAGGGTACCGTCCTCAAGCTCCTTGCGGATCAGGCGTGGCGGACACAGCGCGACCCCCTGCCCCGCGACCACCGCAGCACTCAGCAGACTGAAATCCTGATAGAGATCGCCCTTGTCCAGCTGAGAGGGATACAGGCCACAGTTGTTGAACCAGTCATGCCAGGGCTGGCGCGACTGATCGTGGATCAGCTCCAGCTTCAACAGGTCTGCCGGCTGGGTCGGGCGACGGTGATGCTCCAGATACAGAGGGCTGGCCACTGGCTGTGTGGCCCCCGAGAACAGCCGGAATCCCTGTACCGTCCTGGCGGGAAGTTCGTCCTGCCAGGTGATCATCACATCGACCTCCGGCAGCAGCCCCCGCGCACTGATGCCGGCATATTGCAGGCTGACCGCGATATCGGGGCATTGCTCGCGAAAGCTGTTGAGCCGCGGGATCAGCCAGCGCACCGCTACCGAGGGAAGACAGCTGACGCGCAGCTGGCGCCGCTGATGCACGCCTTGTGGGTCGACCTCGAATTCGGCCACCGACTGCTCGATTCTGGCAAAGCCGGCCTGCAGGCCATCGGCCAGTCGGCGTCCGGCGTGTGACAGCACCACGCCGCGTCCGGCCCGCTCCAGCAGACTGACCTCCAGCGTGGCCTCCAGGCGGCGTATCTGGTGACTCACCGCCGACTGGGTGATGTTGAGCTCATCCGCAGCCGCAGTGATGCTTCCCAGACGTGACACGACCTCGAAGGCATTGAGCGATGACAGACTGGGTCGCATGGGATGTCCTTGATGACTGGTCTGGCCGGGTGCCAGAAACTTAGTGCTTAGTGCTGAGTGCTGAGTGCTTTCGAGCAGAGCCCTGATGACAGAGCTCTGATCACAAAGCTCTGACGGCAAACCATGATATTGAGTCATAGGTTAAACGAAAAATGGTCAGTTTTCTGCAATCCACCTCATGGCTAAGGTGAAGGTGTCAGTGATATTGCCAGCTCCCCGCTGCTTGTTCCGCGCAAGCCTGCTGCAACACGACACCACTGGTGAACAATAACAAGACGCCTCGGCGTCACCATGAGGTCTCCTAGGATGAACTTACCTGTCCTGCTGTCGTTCGGGCTCTATCTGCTGCTGATGTTGGGCATCGGCATCTACTTCTATCGCATCACCCACAATCTGTCGGATTACATCCTCGGGGGACGCGGCTTGCCGCCAAGCGTCGCGGCCTTGAGTGCCGGCGCTTCCGATCTCAGCGGCTGGGCCCTGATGGGCCTGCCCGGCGCCATCTTCAGTGGTGGCCTCTCGCAAGCCTGGATCGCGGTATGGACCCTGGTCGGCGTCTACCTGAACTGGACCCTGGTCGCCGAGCGACTGCGCGTGTTCACCGAAGCGGCCGGCAATGCGCTGACGGTGCCGGATTATCTGGAAGCGCGTTTCGAAGATCGCTCGCGCGTACTGCGCACCCTGTCATCCGTGGTCATGCTGGTGTTCTTCACCTTCTATGTCTCGGCGGGTCTGGTCGGTGGTGCCGTGCTGTTCGAAGGTCTCTTCGACATCGATTACCGCGTCGCACTGTGGTTGGGCGCGCTGGTCATCGTCGGCTATACCTTCCTCGGTGGCTTCCTCGCCGCCTCATGGACCGACCTCATCCAGGGCCTGATGATGGCCGCCTCGCTGTGTGCCGTGGCTGCCATGACGGCAGTGGCGCTGTTTGGCGATGGCGCAGCCGCCCCAGCAGCGGCGCAGGATGTCGCCCCCATCGGTGGCCTGATGGAAGGCGTGACCTTCCTGGGCATGCTTTCGCTGGCCGGCTGGGCGATCGGCTACTGTGGCCAGCCACACGTCGTGGTGCGCTTCATGGCCGTGCGCAAGCGCGAAGATATCAAGGTGTCGCGGCGTATCGCCCTGCTGTGGTCCGCCATCACCATGGCGGCTGCAGTATCAGTGGGCGTGCTAGGTTACTACTGGTTCGGCGGTGAGCTAGGTGGCGGTCTCACGGACAGCGAGCGTGTCTTCATCTCCCTGAGCCAGATCATGCTCAACCCCTGGGTGGCAGGCTTCATTCTGGCCGGTGTCCTGGCCGCGATCATGAGCACCGTCGATTCCCAGCTGCTGGTCTGCTCCAGCGCCATCGCCGAAGACATCTATCGTGGCCTGATTCGCCCCCAAGCGACGCAGAAGGAGCTGGTCTGGCTGAGCCGTGCCAGCGTGATCGGCATCGCACTGCTCGCCACCGTGATGGGCAGCGAGCGTGACAGCAGCATCCTGGGCCTGGTGTCCTACGCCTGGGGTGGCTTCGGCGCCGCCTTTGGTCCCGTCATCCTGCTGTCACTGTTCTGGCGTGGCATGACCCGCAACGGCGCCATCGCCGGCCTGCTGGTCGGTGCCCTTACCGTCGCGATCTGGAAGCCGCTGAGCGGCGGCCCGCTGGAGATATTCGACATGTTCGAAGTCGTGCCCGGCTTCCTGTTCGCCCTGATCGCCGTCGTCATCGTCAGCCGCATGCACGCAGAATCCGCTGCCAGCGCCTGCTTCGACCGTCTGATGAAGCACTGGCGACGCGAGGCAACATGAGCGAGTTCATGAGTGACATACCTGACCACTGCGGTCTTCCAGGGGATCGCAACCATCGCCATACCGACCCTGTTTCGTTTCACGAGGAGTCTTGCCATGAGTAATGTTTCTGCCGCCTATCAAGCGACCAAAGGTTCGATTCTGGACGTCGATCGCGACTTCTACGACAGCCTCACCGAAGGCAAGGCTGAGCGCACCCTGGTCGCGACCCATACCGTGCCGCTGCGCGATGGCCTGGCGTGGGAAGTGCCGGCGGGCCACGTGCTGCGCATCAAGATCACCGAGGGTTCACAGGTCGGCGATTTCAACATGTGGAACCTGCACAACCCGCGTGAGCGCATGTGGGCGTCTCGCACCCGCCAGCTGCAGCGCGCGCATGTCAGCACCTATGATCGCCTGTGGTCCACATTGCCCTACCTGCGCCCGATGGCGACCATCATCGATGACACCCTCGCCGACTATGGCGTCGATGCAGAAGGCGGTCGCGTGCATGACCTGCTGGGCACGCGCTGCGATCCCTACGTCAATCGCCTGCTGACCGGCGAGGACTTCGATCACCACTGCCATTCCAATCTGGTCCGCGCGGTGGCGCCCTGGGGCCTGACCGAATTCGATATCCACGATGTGCTCAACATCTTCCAGTGCACCGGCCTCAACAACGAAGACAAGTACTTCATGAAGGCCTGCCCGGCTCGCAAGGGCGATTACCTGGAGTTCTTTGCCGAGACGGACCTGCTGTGCGCGATGTCCTGCTGCCCGGGTGGCGATCTGTCTGTGGACCTGTGGGGCCCTGATGCGCGTGACCCGCTGGAGACCTGCAACCCGCTGGGTGTCGAGATCTACCAGCTGGAAGGCGACGTTCTCGCAGGCTGGGAGTCGCCCAAGGTCGCGGCCTATGCCGGCAATCATGGCCGCCGCAATCCAACTACTGACTGGGCCGCCATCAAGCGTGAGCGCTGCTGTTGATGACGCATTGCTCGCATGGCACTTAACTTCAAAGGCCCCTGTCATGAACATCGACAGGGGCCTTTGAATGTCCCGGAGAGACATCACCACGCTCAATCACTTCGTGTCTGATCAAGCAACTGATGATGCACCGCGAGCAGTTCCTTCCAGAGGGGTGAGAGGCGACCGGTCAACTGCGGGTCGAACTGACGCCCGGCCTGGGCAACGAACAAGGCGATCAATCTGTCCAGCGGCCATCCCGCCTTGTAGGCCCGAGGAGACGCCAATGCATCAAAGACATCCATGAGCGCGACCACTCGGCAATGCAAGGGCAGTGCCTTCGTCATGATCTGGCCAGGGTAGCCAGAGCCATCCCAGCATTCGTGATGCCCTACCGCAATCTCGATACTCAGCGTACGCAGCGGTTCCCCTAGCGTGTCGAGCAGCAGGCCACCTTCACTCGCATGGCACTGCATCAGGCAGCGCTCCTCTGGTATCAGCGCTCGTGGCGCCTGCAGTAACTCGCGAGGGATAGAGAGCTTGCCGATATCATGCAGCAGCGCCGCATGGTGCAGTGCCTGCAAGGAAAGACTGCGCGCCTGCGGGTCGAGCAGCCTGGCATAGAGCGAGGCCGAAAGCCCTGCCACCCGCCAGGAATGCGCCAGGGTGTCAGCATCATGTCGGTACAGCCGTTCCAACAGGTCAAGCGCCTCCGGCGCGAGCGTCGCTACACCGTAGGGCGGTTGATAAAGGTAATTCGGCAAGTGGCGCATTCAGACTGACAACGCACTGGCCAATGCAGCGATCAGGTTCATGAGCGACTCCCTGTCAGATTGATCCCACCTGGAAACTCCGTGACTTGCCGCCAGCACATCGCGCACGCAATGCGTGAATCCCCAGCGGTTTCCCACTGAAGGCCGACATTCACGGGAGCATCGTCCTCCTAATCAACTCAGTATGACTCACGTGGTAATGAAGCACACAATCAGGCATTGCGCTCATCAAACCAGGTGACCAGATGTTCGATCAGACGCATGGTACGCAGCGGACGATGGCGCTCACGATGGTAGATCAATGACAACGGCACATCCGCCGGCTGCCAATCCTGCAGGATTTCCTTGAGCTCACCGCTTGCGATGGCGTCATCACAGTAGAGTCTGGGCACGCGAATGATGCCGTTGCCGGCCAGGGCACCACTGACCAGCACATGCCCGTTGCGACACTGCAACTGGGCACTGATATCCACCTGTGTCTCGCTTTTCGGGTCATGTCGGGCGCGAAAGCTCCAGCGCGCGACCGAGCCCACCAGGCAGCGGTGAGCCTGCAGGCCACCGGGAGTTTGCGGTGAGCCATGCCGCGAAAGATAGTCAGGACTCGCCACGACCACATAGGACAGAGTCGCCAGCGGACGGGCAATGAAATCGGCATCCTCGAGTGCACCCATGCGCAGGGCGATATCGAAGTCATCGCGAATCAGATTCACGCGATGACTGCTGAAATCCAGTTCGATCTCGACCTCCGGCCAGGCCTGCATGAAGGCGTGAACGGCTGGCCCCAGCAGACGCTCGCCGATTGGGCCCCCGACACTGTTGAGCCGAATCCGACCGCGCATGGCGTTACGCTCTTCACGCACCAGCGTCACGATCTGCGCCATGTCGCCCAGCGCACTACGACATTGCGCGTGGAGAAGATGACCACTCTCGGTGAGCCGCAACGAGCGAGTGGAACGCTGCATCAAAGTCACGCCCAGCAGCTTCTCCAGCGCGGTGACCTGCTTGGACACCTGTGAACGCGATACGCCCAACGTCTCGGCGGCCCGGGTGAAACTGCCGTGATCCGCTGTCATGACAAAGGCACGGATATCGGCAAGGGGAAGCGAGTCGAGCATGTGAAGCTCTCCGGACAGTAGTGACATCGAATGAAGGCAGAGACCCTCGAGACGTCAGTCTATCAGCCAATCCGATTGAATCAGCGGCAGGACCCGATACGTCAGGCCCCGATGTCGAGTCGTCGCAACGCATCAGGGGCGCATTGGAGCGCCCCTGGTCCACGACAGTTGCCTGTCGTCCCCTCTTCATAAAGAGCAATCAGCTCATAAAGAGCAATCAGCGGTGTTACCAGCCCACGCTGGCCGACAGGGTAATTTCCATCGGATCGCCCACCAGTACGCGCGTGTCACCGCCACTGCCGTAGTAATAGGCGGTATCGAACAGATTCTTCGCATTGAGCTTGAATTCGGTGTCCGGACCGAAGAAGTCATGACGCCAGCCGACGAAGGCATCCGCCACGGTGTAGGCCCCCATCGAGAAGCTATTGTCGTCGTCACCTTCACGCTCACCGACGTAGCGCACGCCACCGCCGACACGCCACTCGCCGTAGGATGGATCAATCGCCAGATCATGTGCCAGATAGAGGCTGGCCGCGTTGAGCGCCGCATTCGGCAGACGATTGCCCTCGGTGCCTTCGGTATCCTCCAGCACTTCGGTATCGGTGTAGGCATAGCTGAACAGCAAGGAAGTACGATCCGTCAGGGCGCCTTCGAGGCTGAACTCCAGGCCTTGCGAGCCGGCTTCACCGATGGTGCGCGTGGTGCCGTTGTCCGTCACCGCCACGTTTTCCTTGCGGATCTGATAGAGCGCCACAGACGTCGCCAGACGCGGATTCCACTGACGCTTGTAACCGATCTCATAGCCCTTGCCGAGCTCAGGGTCGAGGCTCTCGCCACTGTCGCTGTCGCTGCCGTTGGGCACAAAGGATTCGCTGTAGCTGAGGTACGCGGAGCTGGCATCGTCGATGCGATACAGCAGGTTCGCGGAGGGCAGGAACAGATCGTCGCTGTAATCGGGGTCAGATACGAAATCCTCGCCCTGCCCGCTCTGCTGATCAAACCAGGTGTAGCGCCCGCCAAGGCCCAGAATCCACTTGTCACTCAGATACCAGCGGTCGCTGACATAGACCCCGATGGCCTGGCTCTCGTCGAGACGATTGCTGCGCGAGGTGTTGATGTCGTCGGAGGTCACCTGGGCCAGCTGGCCGTGATTCACGTCGGTGACGGTGGAGACCGTGACGGAGTCGCCGAAATAGCGCTCGTCGAGATAGTCGCGGGTGGTCTCATAATCGGCACCGATGACCAGCTGGTGACGCTGCCCGGCTATCTCGACATCACCCATGGCGTCCAGCGCCGTGTAGTGCTCGCTGCGTTCATAGCCCTGGTTCTCTTCGGCGCGCACGGTCACATCACCGCTATCGCTGACATTCGTGACGTTGGCGCGCGCATCGCTGTACTGACGACGCGTCCAGCCATAGGTCAGCTTCATGTCCCAGTTGTCGGTGACTTCCTGCTTCCACCAGGCATTGACGGACTCGTCATGGCCATAGACGCGGTTCCAGGATTCATCGAAACGCGTGCCACGCGTGACGTTGGCGGCGCTGCCGTTGTAGAAGACGGTGCCACGATCGATATCCAGCTCGTAGTCCTGATACTCGTAGCTGATCTGGGCGCTGCTGTGCTCGCCCTCCCAACGCAAGGACGGGGCGATGGTGGTGCGGCGGTCATTGCCGTACTCGCGCCAGGAGTCTTCATCCTCATGCGAGAGGATGAAGCGATAGGCCAGGCCGGTATCCTCGATGGGACCGGTGGTGTCCAGGGTGGTATTGCCACCGCCGAAGGAGCTGACTTCACCGCTGATCTCGGTGTGCGTCTCGTACTGCGGACGCTTGGTGACCATGTTGATCACGCCGCCGGGGTTCTGCTGGCCCTGGAAGAGCGATGACGGCCCCTTGAGGACTTCGACGCGGTCCACCGTCGCCGTGGTGTAGGTACGGCGCGGCTGACGGATGCCATCGATCAGCATCGAGCCATCGCTGTTGCTGCCGAAGCCTCGCTTGACGAAGCCATCCTCGGTGCCCCCCAGCGTATTGCCCAGCTGAATGCCAGCCACCGGCTGCAGCGACTCTTCCAGGTCATCGAGATTGAAGTCGTGCATGACCTGCCGGGTCACCACATTGATGGTGCGGGCCTGCTCGAGAAACTCCACCGACTGCTTGTTGGCAAGGCTTGAGGCCTCTGCACGGTAACTGCCCGGCGCCACTTCCGATTCCCGCTGGCCGGTGACCACCATCACCGAGCTTGCGACTGCCGAGGCGTCCTGCGCCGACTCACCTGCCGCCAGTGTGGTACTCGGCAATGCCATGAGGCTGAAGACCAGACAGGAAAATGGCCCCTTGCTCTTGCTGACGGTGCTCTTGCTGACGGTGCTCTTGCTGACGGTATTCTTGTTGACGACGTGGTTGCGAGAATGACTTGGCACCTGGAACCCTTCTATGTGATGTGCCAGCGTCCTGCTGAATCAACATCTCGCCCTGTATTCGACAGAGCATGGCCATGACTGACGCCCCCTGCGCCAGCAAATTGAGCGCGAATGATAATCTTTACCATAAAGTGTCGCAACGTTATCTCGAGAATCCAGCCAGCAGGTGGCCGAAATCATCGCCATTGGTCGTGATGAAAGCAGTCTCTTGCGCTCAAGGGGCAAGATGACGCTCCTCATTGAGGAGCACTCGTGGGTCGCCGAGCCATCAAAGGGGGTGACGAGCGGGACAATGCTGCAGGACATTGACACAGGGAGAATGAGCGCTCTACCCTGTAGAGGTAGAATAAACGCTCTCCCTGAAATCTTCGACGATGGTCCTTCCATGATTCAGCACGACATCGCCGCTCGCCTGGAAGCCCTCTTCAGCCAGCGTGGCTTCGCAGAACCCAGTGTGTCAGAGCTCAAGGCTGCCTCTGGCGTGAGCCTACGCACCCTCTACCGACATTTTCCTTCCAAGGAAAGCATGGTGATTGGGGCCTTGCAGCATCGCCATGAGCGCTACCTCGCCTTTCTTGAGGACGAGGTGCCCAGCGATGGCGCCGCTGCGCTCAGCCATCTTTACCGACGACTGGGCCACTGGATGAAGCACGAAGCCCCCAATGGCTGCATGTCGATCAATGCGTTGGCGGCCTTCCCTGACAACCGTGACGTCAGTGATGCCGTCACCCGTCACAAGCGGGAAACCCTCCATTGGCTTGGCACGCGCAGTCGCCGGGAAGATCTCGCCAACGAATTGTTCCTGATTCATGAAGGGGCATCGTCGGCCTGGCTGGTACTGGGCGACACAGCGATCGAAGCGGCACTTTCCACCACCCTCACCCTCCTGGGAGAACCTCGCAAATGAGCGCTGTATCCACACGCCATGACACCATGCACGGTATCTAACTGACCGGCCACGGCGGCCCGGAGGTGCTGGAAGTGCGCGACGACATCCCCCGGCCGGTTCCCGGCCCGCGCGACGTACTGGTGCGCGTCGGGGCTGCTGGCGCCAACAATACCGACATCAACACACGCCTGGCGTGGTACTCCAAGGGCGATGGCGGCTTCGCCGAATACACCAAGGTGGCAGCACGCCATGCACACCCCATCAAGAGCGCACTGAGCGATTTGGAACTGGCCTCATTCCCATGTTCCTACTCCACCGCCGAGAACCTGCTGACACGCACGCAGCTTGCCAAGGGGGAACGCGTGTTGATCACCGGCGCCTCAGGGGGCGTCGGCTCTGCAGCCGTTCAGCTCGCCAAGGCACGTGGTGCTCATGTGATCGCCATCACCAGCGCTGCCAAGGCAGAGTCGCTGCCCAGGCCGTCTTCCAGCAGAAAGGTCATGTGGGCAAGGTCGTGCTCAAGGTTTGCCAGGACTGAGTCAGTTTCGATGGCCAGAATGCAAAAGGGCTACCCGATGGGTAGCCCTTTTTGATTGCCAGACAGCGGCAACTTCACAAGACATTAGACATTGGGTCTTGAGGGTCAGTCGGCGCGCTTGTCTTCGGTATTGGTGTCGAAGTCACTCGCCGAATGGCGTTCGATCAGCTGCTCATGCGGCTCCCCCCAGAAACGATTGACCATGCGACCCCGCTTGACCGCAGGACGCTCGGCAATCGACTTGGCCCAGCGCTGCACATGGGGGTAGTCCTGCACGGAAAGGAACTCGGCAGCGTCATAGAGCTTGCCCTCGGCAAGCGCGCCATACCAGGCATAGATGGCGATGTCCGCGATGCTGTATTCATCACCCGCGATGTAGCCATTGTCAGCCAGCTGACGATCCAGCACGTCCAATTGACGCTTGGTCTCCATCGCGAAACGGTTGATCGGATACTCCATCTTCTCCGGGGCGTAGGCATAGAAGTGGCCAAAGCCTCCACCCAGATACGGCGCGGAGCCCATCTGCCAGAACAGCCAGTTCATGACCTCGACCCGCTTGGCCGGCTCCTTGGGGATGAGCGCGCCGAACTTGTCCGCAAGATGCAGCAGGATGGAACCGGACTCGAAGACACGCACAGGCGTGTCGCCACTTCTATCCATCAGCGCGGGAATCTTCGAATTGGGATTGATCGCGACGAAGTCACTGCCGAACTGATCGCCATCACCGATGCGGATCGGCCAGGCATCATATTCCGCACCGGAATGTCCGAGCGCCAGCAGCTCCTCGAACATGATGGTGGCCTTCACACCGTTCGGTGTCGCCATGGAGTAGAGCTGGAAGGGATGCTCCCCGACCGGCAGCTCCTGGTCATGCGTCGGTCCGGCAATAGGCCGATTGGTGCTGGCAAACTTGCCGCCACTTTCACTTTCCCATGTCCAGACCTTGGGTGGCTGATAGCTGTCGCTCATACCCTTGACTCCTTGGCATCCTGTTGAAGCTTCAAGACTTCGATGGCGTCAGAAACGTCGGTGTTGTGGCGCTCTGACTCGGTAGCCCAGTTATGACGGTCAGACGCTTGTGACACAAGGGGATGAAACGACGAAAGTTTGTTGCTAACATGCCACCAGTTTTTGGGGAGTAGCCCGCTCTCGTTACCCAACGAGAGTCTCGGTTGTCAACATGGTCGGCAGGCATTGCCGTGGCACCGAGGACCCACCTATCCAGATCATGCCCATGATCGGTCAGGACAAGGTTCGGCGAGACCAATGACAGTCAGACGCTTCCGGCCGGTGGTGTCTCGCTGTTATTGACTCGTAACCGGCCTGGAACTTCCTGACACATGCCTTTGCTATCGACATTCCTGCTCGCCTTTTCCATGTCCTGCGACGCCTTCGCTGCTGCCTTGTGCAAGGGTGCGGCCATTCGACGGCCGTCCCTGAAAGATGCCCTGCGCATCGGCCTCATCTTTGGCGTCATCGAAGCCATCACCCCCATGATCGGGTGGTTGATCGGTCGCTCATTGGCCGTCTACGTCGAACAGTGGGACCACTGGATCGCCTTCGCTCTGCTGTTGCTGCTCGGTCTCCACATGATTCATGAGGGGCTCTCCAAGGACGAGGAAGATGAGGATTGCAGCACGCCGCAATCGTTGCCCCGCCTGATGCTGACTGGCCTTTCCACCAGCATCGATGCCATGGCCGTCGGTGCCGGGCTTGCCTTTGCTGGCGTGAATATCATCACCACTGCGCTGGCGATCGGCACCGCCACCTTCGTGATGGCCACCACCGGTGTGATGCTCGGGGGCGTATTGGGCAAGATGGTCGGCAAGCGCGCGGAAATCATCGGTGGACTGGTGTTGATCGGCATCGGCACGACCATCCTGCTGGAACACACCGGCTATCTTGGCTAAGGCTTTCCCCAGCAGGCCAGAGCCCCCAGCAAGGGGGCTCTGGCCCGACCAGTCCCTGCCCCTGGCGATGGATGCATCTTCGCGTTCCGCCAAGGGCCCCTTGAAAACCCTGACAATGGCGTCATTCAAGGGGGACATGTGGCGTATCGCACATCTTGATATCCAACAGGGGAGCCAGATTGCATGTATACACGCAAGCTTCATCCAGGTAGTGAATTTCCGGCCATCCAGGTCCAGCGCCACGATGGCGAAACCCTGACGCTCGGCAAGCCCCAGGGGGAGCATGATTGGCAACTGGTGGTCGTCTATCGCGGCAAGCATTGCCCGATCTGCACCAAGTTCCTCAACAAGCTGACGGAATATCGTGAGCGCTTCAGCGCACAAGGCGTGGATCTCGTCGCCGTCTCTGCCGACAGCCAGCAGCAGCTGAACGAGCACCTCGAATCTCTGGATCTCAATTTCCCGATTGCCGGTGGCCTGACGGTAGAGCAGATGGAAACGCTGGGGCTGTTCATCTCCACGCCACGCAGCGAGAAGGAAACCGATCACGATTTCCCGGAGCCGGCCTTCTTCATCGTCAATGGCGAAGGCAAGGTCCAGATCGAAGAAGTCGCCAATGCGCCCTTCGTACGTCCTGACCTGGACACGCTCATCGGGGGTATCGAGTTCATCCGCAAGCCGGACAACCACTACCCGATTCGCGGCACCCGCGATTACGGCTGAACCTTTCAGGGTTCAGGTCGCGCAGGAAAGACGCCCCGCAGCCTTGGTGCTGCGGGGCGGCTTTGTATCAGGGCCTTCAAACTTGCCCTGTATCGTTCATCACTCTTTCCTCTTTCTTTCGGCTTCCTTTCGGCTTCCTTTCGTCTTCCTTTCACCACTCTCTCCTTCCCCCTCCCTTCTTTGATCATCCCGCTCTTACCTCAATCTGTCCTTGCCTCACTCCGCCTGACAAGCCAGAAACGCACCTCGAATAGAAAGCACGAAAAATCTTGATCCCGTGACATCCAGACGGGAAAGGCCAGCGTTATGAGCAGTGCAAGGGAGACAACGACACACCTGCAACCGCTAGCTGAACCTTATCTGTCTACGGAGTCGTCAAGATGAAAACAATCGCCTGTATCTCTGGTATTTTCGCTGCCCTCGCATTGAGCCCGCTGGCTCAAGCCATGGAAGTTCCCGAAAGCGTCACGGTGCCGAAAGGCAATGACGTCGCCATGGAAACCGTTGGCGTCGGCAAGATCAAATGGGCCTGTGAAGCAAAGGATGATGGCACCATGGGCTGGGTCTTCAAGGGTCCGGATGCCGCGCTGAATGATGCTGATGGCAAGCAGGTCGGCAAATACTATGGTCCGCCCGCCACCTGGGAATCCATGGATGGCTCCAAGATCACCGGCACACAGCTGGCGGTTGAGCCCAACGGCAAGGGCAATATTCCGCTGCAGCTGGTCGAGGCCAATCCGGCCGAAGGTGAAGGGCATATGCAGGGCGTCACCTATGTGCAGCGCCTCAATACCCAGGGCGGTGCCGCTCCTGAGATGGCCTGTGATGACGCCCACAAGGACAAGGTCGAAATCGTGATGTACCAGGCCGATTATCTGTTCTACAAGGCCATGTGATCTTGAGCCAGAGATAAAGAAGATTCACCACTCGATGTCGTGTGACAGAGCGCATTGACACAGAGAAGGTGAGATCATGAAAAGCCCCGACATGCAGAAGCATGTCGGGGCTTTGTCGTTATCAATCCCGACAGAGGATGGATGATTTCGGCTGGATTTTTTGATCAGTCCCGTCTGGCGATCACGACGTCATGGCGAAGACAGACAGTCTGCCATTCAAGTGCAAAAGCCGTGAGTCTGATTCTCCCAGGCAGTGAGAAAGCTTCTGAGTCGGCGAGCTGCCGTCAGACCAGCGCCAGCATCGTATAGGGCGCTTCACAGGAATGGCGCTCGTCGCGTTCATCCACACTGCCCAGCTCGTGGTTGCGATCATTGTCATAGACCACGAAGAGCCGTTCGCGATCCAGTACCGCAAGCCCTTCTGCCTTGTGCTCGAACTCCAGCACACGGCCATCCTCATGCGTCACCAGCGTCGGAGGTTTCCCGGCGTGGAAGTCCGCCAGCGACAGCACCCACAGATATCCCCCGATCACCTCCTCATTGCCCTGCTCGGTCTCGAAGCTGGTCACCAGATAGAGGCGTGCGTGATAGGGGTCATATTCCAGGCTAGAAAGACCGCACTCGTGATCCACGCCGTCATACTCGGCCGGGTCGAAGGCATAGACATCGTGAAGGTCCTCGATGAACTCGATGTTGTCGCTGTCGGTCATCGCATAGCGCGCCCCGATGACCCGACGCACATACGCGAAATCATCATGCGAATTGCCTTGTTCCCGCACCCCGAACAGGATCAACCCATCGCCCCTGTCACTCGGGACGACCGCCAGCCCTTCAATCTTGTAGTACGGCTGGCCAATGGCCGTTTCAAGCTTCTGACGAAACTCCAGTGAGCCCTCGACCCCGTCACGCGGGTCCGGGTCGACCACCTGTACCTTGTCGGGTTCGCCCAGCGGCCAGATCAACAGGTGGTTGTAGGCATTGAGGGCATGGCTCTCGCTGTCGATGCGATCAAACCCGGTAGTCGCCAACATGTGACGCCCATCGGTGGTCAGCGCGAAGTCTTCATACTTGACCGCCTGACGAATCAGCGGGGTGGTCAGATACTCAAGCTGGCTATCATCCGGCCCGCTGGAATCCAGCGGCAATGAGAAGACGGCTGAACGCCCCTCGCCCGGAATCGGCTTGTCACTCGCCATCAACAATCGCTCACCGTCATAGGCCACGGCGGAAATCTCGGCATTCACCAGCTTGCCATCCTCATCCTTCAAGCCTGCCGGAAAACAATGGATCGTGCCCTGTTGCGTGATACGTACCTTCGCCATCCGTTGCTCCTCGAAACGAAACATCATGACAATGGGACAGGCCAGGCTGGATTGAGTTCGGGTCGAACACTGCAAGCTTGAGAGGCCATGGCCCGGCAGCAATCAATGCATCACATTGCGAATGAAGCGCAGCATGTCAGTGCCGGTGTTGCGGTAGGCATAAGCCTGGTCACTGGGATAGACATGAAAATCGCCGGCGCGAATGACGATGTCCTCGCGTTCCAGCGTCAATGTCAGCTCTCCCTGGGTGACCACCAGCATCTCGTGCCAGCCGGCATCATCCGGGGCGGAGTCGTAACGCTCACCGGGGGCCAGAGTCCAGCTCCATAACTCGACTTCCTGTGTGGCCGGCTTGCTGGCCAGCAGTACGGCTCGGCTCTCTGGTGCCTTCCCGACCCAGGCCACCTCATTGATACGTGCCGAATCCTCGCTTTCCGGGGGCTGCACCAGCGCGTAGAAGAGCACCCCGAGCGCCTCGGCGAGCTTGTCGAGCGTGCCGAGGCTCACATTGACGTCACCCTTCTCGATGTTCACCAGCATCCGCCGACTGATCTCGGCCTGATCCGCGAGTGCCTGCTGGCTCAGCTCGGCCGCCAGCCGCAGGCGGCGGACGTTGGCCGCGACGTGAACCAGTACATCAGGTCTCTGATTTTCGTTGTGCAATATAATGCGCATCCGTACAATCTTGCCGACGACGAGGAAGTGGGGGCATAACGCCCGGCCGCCTCCTCCCTTGCTACCTCACTGCCCACGAATCATGCCGCATGTGTGGCTGACTGACCATGCCCATCACCCACTGGATCACTCAAGGAGACTCCCATGTCCGTTGCTGTCGCAGCCTCCTCTTCTCGTCTGTGGCCTGTCGCCATATTGCTGGTCGCCATGTGCTCGATCCAGAGCGGTGCTTCGCTGGCCACTTCCCTGTTCCCGATGATCGGTGCCGCTGGCGCGACGGCGATTCGTCTGATCATCGCCTCCGTTCTGCTGCTGGCCATTCTGCGCCCATGGCGCAAGGCAGTGACACGCAAGGCCTGGAAGTCCATCACCCTCTATGGCGTGGCGCTGGGCGTGATGAACCTGCTGTTCTACCAGGCCCTCAAGACGGTGCCGCTGGGTATCGCCGTGGCACTGGAATTCACCGGCCCGCTGGCCGTGGCATTGTTGAGCTCGCGTCGTTGGCTCGACCTGGGCTGGGTCGCGCTGGCCATCATCGGACTGGTACTGCTGTTGTTGCTGGGCGAGGACACCGCTGCGCCGATCGACCCCGTCGGTGCCGCCTTCGCCCTCGGTGCCGGCGTGTGCTGGGCGCTCTACATCCTGTTCGGCCAGAAGGCCGGGGCAGGCAACGGTACTCAGAGTGCTGCGTTGGGCATCACGATCGCGGCGGTGGTGGTCGCACCCATCGGCGTGATGGAGGCGGGCAGCGCCATGTTCTCACTCGAGATATTGCCGCTGGCCTTGGCCGTCGCCGTGCTCTCGACCGCCCTGCCCTATACGCTCGAGATGATCGCTCTACCGCGCCTGCCCACTCATACCTTCGGCACCCTGATGAGTCTGGAGCCGGCCGTGGCGGCGCTGTCCGGGCTACTGTTCCTCGGCCAGACACTGGGCCTACTTCAATGGCTTGCCATTGGACTGGTGATCACCGCCTCGGTTGGCACGACGCTGACCGGTCGCCGCACGGACGTCTTCGACGCCCCGATACCGGACTGAACAACGTGTGAGTCATGGTCGTTTCTCATGGCCCAGCGTGGTATATCGTTCTTTCCTTCATCACGTCCCATGAAAGCAGGAGGCAGCCGATGACCTTGCAGCGTTCACCGTCCTCACCCCCCACCGCCCTGCGCGCCACCGTGCAGATGGGAATCTGGTTCGGGCTGAGCTTTCTCACTGCCGCCATCGGTGCACTGGCTTCGGTAGATGCCAAGGCCTTCTACGCAAGCCTCACTCAGCCCGCCTGGGCACCTCCGGCAGGCGCCTTCGGACCGGTCTGGACGGCGCTCTTCGTGATGATGGCACTCGCCGCCTGGCGGGTCGCGCGCGACGGTCTGCATGCCAGCAACGGTTTCCGCTCGCGCCATCGTCTGGCGCTCGGACTCTTCGTGGTGCAACTGATCGTCAATGCCCTGTGGAGCTGGCTGTTCTTTGCCTGGCATCTCGGTCAGGCGGCCTTCATCGATGTGCTGGTGCTGTGGACGCTGATCGCCGTCACCCTGTTCACCTTCTGGCGCATCAATCGCTTCGCCGGGCTGTTGATGCTGCCCTATCTGGCATGGGTGACGCTGGCCAGTGCGCTGACCTGGTCCGTCTGGCAAGCCAACCCCGCCTTGCTGGGGAGCTGAGCGCTGCGCACCGTGAGCCTCTCGCCCTGACGAACACACCGGATACGCCAACGCCCGGCCGACACTCTGCAGGAGTCTTGGCCGGGCGTTGGCGTATGAAGCACTGTCTTTTGAATCGTCCTCTTGCTGTCGCGACCCTGCCGCCATGGGCTCTGATGAGTGATCAGAGCTGCTGACGCGCCTTCAAGCGACCTTCCTCCACCACCAGCACGCGATCCGCGACCTTGCGCAGCAGCGCCGCATCATGACTGACCAGCACCAGCGCCGTGCCCTGCTCGCGCACCATCTTCACCATGCAGGCGATCACCTCCTGCTGGACCAGCGGGTCGAGGCGTGAGGTCGGCTCATCGGCGAACACGAAGCGCGGCTTGATCAGCATCAGACGCAACAGCGCGAAACGCTGCAGCTCGCCACCCGAGACCTGTCCCGGCAGACGCGAGAGCAATTCCGGCGCCAAGCTCAGTTGCGCCATCAGCTGCGGCAACTGGCTGTCATCGAGACGATGGCGTGCGCTGAGATCCTTCAGCAGGCGGCCCAGTGTCCGGCGTGGCGGGAAGGTCGCCACGGGGTCCTGATAGAGCTTCTGATACTCAAGCATCTCGGCGCTGCGCACCACTTTCCCTGAATACGGAGCCAGCAGGCCGAGCAGCGCATCCCCCAGCGATGACTTGCCGCAACCTGACGCGCCCTGGATGCCGATGATCTCACCGCCCTTCACGCTGAGCTCCACGTCACGCAGCAGCGCGGTGCCCCCGCGCGCGATGGTCAGATTCTCGGCACGGAGGATGGTATCGCCTGCCGCCTTGCCATCACGGCTTGCACTGTCCGCTGCCGGCTTGAAGGCGGCCTCCGGCCAGGCCTGCGGCGCGGCATTCACCAGGCGCTGGGTATAGGCATGTGTCGGCGCGGCCAGCACGTCACGCGTCGCGCCCTGCTCGATCACTTCGCCCTTGCGTACCACCATCAGGCGGCCGCCGATCTGGTGCGCCAGCGCCATGTCATGGGTGATGACCATCAAGCCGGCACGCGGTGTCTCGGCCAGTGACTTGAGCAGCAGCTCGCCGATCTCGCTGACGCGGGCGGCGTCCAGCCCCTTGGTCGGCTCGTCGGCGATCAACAGCGGCGCGCCGCCGGCGCGGGCGGCCGCGAAGGCCACACGTTGCGCCATGCCACCGGACAGCTTGCCCGGCAGCTGCTCGCCGGCGGCAGCGACACCCAACTGCTCCAGATCACTGCGCGCGGCCGCATGAGAGGCCTGCGCCGAACGCCTCGCGACCAGACGATATGCCTCACCGACCTGATGAATCACCTTCATCAGCGGGTCCAGCGCCAGCCAGGGCTCCTGTGGCAGTACTGCCAGGCGGCGACCCCATAGCGGGCGACGATTCTCTGGCGTGTGCAGAGGATATTGCTCGCCGTCGAGCCACAGGCTGCCGGAGGCCACAAGCTCCGGAGGCAGCGTGCCCAGCAGGGCCTGAGCCAGCAGGCTCTTGCCGGAGCCTGTCTCGCCGATCACCACCAGCGGCTCTCCCGGATTGAGCGCAAGCGAGACAGGCGCCAGCAGTGCCGTCTGCACGCCGCGGACCCGCACGCTCACGTCCTCGGCGCTCAGCACCACATCATCCGCCGTTACCCCGTGCCGCGCGTGAGAGGCAGGCGTGGTCATTGTCGCGACATTCATGGGCGCGCTCCTTCAAGGGTCTCAGCGGCGGTTGACGTTCTGGCCTTGCTGCCGGACATCAGCAACAGTCCCAGCAACAGCAGGAAGGTGACCAGCACCGGCGTGAGCAGCGCGAAAGGCGCTTCACGCCAGTACGGCAACAGCTCGACCATCATGGTGCCCAGCTCCGGCGTGGGCTCCGGAATGCCGACGTGCACGAAGCCCAGCGCGGCAATCGCCATCAGGGCGTTGGCCATGCCGAAGGCCAACGCCGTCATCATCACGGGGGCCATTTCCGGCCACAGGTGATGACGAAAACGGTACCAGGCCCCGAAGCCCAGCAGACGGCTGGCCTCGACGCCGGGACTCGCCAGCACGCTGCGACCGGTGGCACGTGCCAGGCGGAAGAATTCCACCCACAGCACCAGCGACAGGCCCAACCACAATGCCAGCGGCGTCGACGGCAGGATGACGCTGACCATCAGCACCAGCAGCAGCCCCGGCAATGCCAGCAGGCTATCTGCCACCAGGCTCAACAGGCGCTCGGCCCAGCCACCGCGTCCCGCGGCCAGCAGGCCCAGCGAGATGCCTGAAAACGCCGCCAGAATCACCGCCCCCGCAGCGATGGACAGCGACAGCCCGAGCGCCGCCACCAGGCGGTGATACAGGGAGCGCCCCAGATGGTCATAGCCCAGCGGGGCGCTGGTGATCACCTCACCGGCATCAGAGACACCGACGGCGTCCGCGCCCTGCAGCGCACGATAGAGATGCTGTTCCAGCGGGTCCCCCGGTATCACCAGATTGCCCAGCAGAGCCAGCAGCACGAGACTCGCGACCATTGCGGCCCCGATCACCCGACGCAATGGCCAGTCAAGACGTGGACGACGCACGGCGTCCACGCGCTGCGGCGCAAGCCCTTCCATCACCTGATTCATTTCACACCCCGTGGGTCCAGTTGGCGACCCAGCAGATCGACCAGCAGATTGGTCACGACAAAACCGACGCCCAGCACCAGGGCGGTGCCCTGCACCATCGGCACATCGCGCGAGAAGATGGCGTGCACCAGCGCATGGCCGATGCCCGGCCAGCCGAAGATGCTCTCGATCACCACCACCCCTTCCACCAGGGTCACGAACTGCAGCCCCAGGTAGGTCACCAGCGGCAAGGCCACATGGCGCAGGCCGTGACGCCAGAAGGTCTGCGCATTGCTGAGGCCCTTCCAGCGCGCGAAATCATGGAAGGCCGTCTGGGTGACGGCGGCCATGGCATCGCGTGCCAGACGTGCCGATACCGCTGCCAGCCCGAGCGCCAGCGTCATCGCCGGCAGGATGAAGTGCTGCGGCTCACCGTGACCGGCGGCCGGCAGCAGGCCCATCTCCACCGAGATCAGCAGGATCAGCACCAGCGCCAGCAAGAACTGCGGCGTGGCGCGCAGCAGACTGCAGACGGCCAGCAGGCTTCGGTCCAGCCAGCCACCGGCACGCAGACCGGCCAGCAGCCCCAGCGGCGGGCCGATCAACAGCGAGATGCCCAGCGCCGCGCCGGCGAGCGACAGGGAATTGCCCAGCTGATGACGAATCTCTACCCACACCGATTCCCCGGAAATCAGTGAGGTGCCCAGCTCCAGGCGCAGGATATCGCCCAGCCAGTAGAGGAAGTGCAAGCCGCCTTGTGCCTCGAGGCCCAGCTCGGTGCGCACCGAGGCCGCAGCGGCCGCATCCAGCGCGTCATAGCCATAGCGACCGGCCGCGATACGCCAGGCGGCATCGCCGGGCAGACTCTGCATCATCAGATAGCTGGCGCCGCCGACCATCAGCACCACCATCAATAGCTGCAACAGACGTGAAGGGAGATTCATGGTGCCCACCGCAATTCTGAAAGGCCGAAACTACGCTCCCAGGGGTCTACCTGAGCGCGTTGCAGTCGATGGGAGATCGCCAGGTTCTGGTAGTACCAAGCGATGGGGATCACGGGTAATGCCTGCTGGATCACGCCACTGGCCTGCGCTCGCGGGTCCTCACCTTCGGGCGTGGGGCCGTAGCCCTCGCGTGCCATGCGCTCAAGCTCTGCGGTGAAGTCCGCATCGAACCAGCCCATCGCGCCCCAGTCGCCACCGGGGGCTTCAGGCGTTCCCGCGTAATCGCTCAGCACGTTGCCGATGGGGTCCGGCACCATGGCCAGATTGCGCGCGAACAGCGCCATGTCGAGGCTGCCGTCATGATGACCGGCCGGAATCGCCGAGAAATTGGTGATATCGAGGCGCGTCTGGATGCCGATGGCGTGGAACTGACGCTCCAGCACCGTGGCCACCAGTGGCAGCTCCGGACGGTCCGAGAAGGTGATCAAGGTGATCGCGAGGCGCTGACCGTCCTTTTGACGAACGCCATCCTCGCCGACGGTCCAGCCAGCGGCGTCCAGCAATGCACGCGCCTCAAAGACATCCTGATGGAGCTCGGGCAGCGCGGGGTCATGCCAGCCTTCCACCATCGGCGGGAACAGCTGGCTGGCCCCGCGCGGATAGCGCAGCACGACCTGCGCGATGGCGGTGCGATCGATCGCCAGGCTCAAGGCACGCCGCACATCCGGGTCCTGGAAGGCCGGATGATTGGCGTTGACCTTCAACAGCATCGTGCGCGGCGTCGCGGCCGCCGCCAGGGTCACGCGCGGCGACTTAGAGAGACGCTGACGACTGGCGGGGTCCAGCCCATAGGTGAAGTCGGCATCTCCGCTCTCGGCGATCAATGCCCTGCCCTCGGCGCGACTGACCGCCTGATAGCGCGCCTGACGCACCTCGGGCTGCTCGCCCCAATAGTCCTCGAAGGCGGTGACTTCCAGGCTCAGCGGCGGCGTCATGCGCAGCATGTGATAGGGGCCGGTGCCGATGACCTGCTGGGCGGTGCCCGTCTCATCGAAGGACGCCGGTGCCAGTATCTGCTGGCGATAATCGGCCAGATAGGCGGGCAATGCCGCGAAGGGCTCGCTGAGTTTGATCAACAGGGTCCTTTGATCTTCCGCGACGATCCGCTCGACCGGCACCGACTTCAACAGACCCGGCTTGGCACGGGCGATCTCGAGTACCTGACGCGCGACTTCGGCATCCAGACGGCTGCCATCATGGAACTGCACGCCGGAGCGCAGCGTGAAGCGCCACTCCAGGCCATCATCCGAGACCTTCCAAACGGTCGCCAACCCCGGCTGTAGCTCTCCCGTGGCATCCACCTCGACCAATGTCTCGACGACCTGCATGCGCTGGAAAAGGATACCGCTGAGCAGCGGGTCCGCTCCCTTGATGTCAAAGGGCGCGACGATCTCCAGACGACGCGACGTCGCCTGCTCATCGCCCGAAGACTGAGCGGATGCCTTGACGGCCTGAGGCATGCCAAGACCGAGCACCATGAGCGTCATTCCCAGCCAGCACGTGATCTGCTCAGCCACGGGCCGGGAATGCCTTGCAGACCTGGAAAGATCAGCCGACACGGGAGCTGTCAGAGAGCGGAAAAGCGACTTGTACCATCGCCGTTCAGTGTCAGGAGGCCTGAGCCTGCTCAGAGGGTGGACCATCGTCATTGCGCATCCTGTCAAAAAGACATGTTCGCTGCCGTCAGACAGCGCGGGAAAAGCGCAATGTTATAGTATAACGAACCAGCGTTGGCAATCCCGAGCGGCATCTGGTACTGGACAGGCATTCACTTGTCAGGCTGTCCTGAAAACCTGAAGATAGTGCGCTTGAATTAGCACTCACTAACTGACTGGACGGTCGGCCTGCAGAAATTGCAACGTGACGGATGCTACTCCCTGACATAACTCTCAAAAGAATCGGAAGGATCATGGATGATCTCAGCATTTCCCCCATCTACGACACACCTGCCAACCGCTACCTGAATGCAGCGGCGCACCGGCTGAGTTGTGGCAACATGCTCGCGACCTACAAGCGTCATGGTTTCCATTGGGATGCAGAGCAATTCGAGGAAAAATGGCAGGACAACAAGAACTTCGCCGTGCGCCTCAATGGCGAATGGATCGGCTTCATCAGCCTCAAGTCGCTGAACGACATGGTGTATCTGCGTGACCTGCAGCTGGTGGCCCAGTGGCAGCGACGCGGTATCGGCTCCACCTGTCTGAGCTGGTTGATCGATTGCCTCAGCAAGCGTCAGCCCCACGACACCCTCCTGCGGCTTCGGGCCTTCTCCGACAGCCCGGCCATCGCCCTGTATGAACGCCATGGATTCGTGAGACTCGAGGAGCCCTTCACCCCGACGCGCGCGGGAGGCATCATCGCCATGCAGCGCAAGGTCAAGACGGGGGCCAGGGCCATGACATCCAGTGAGATGTCTTCGCCCCCTCTTCGCCATGACGCCATAGCAGAAAGCTCGGCAGCGTCTCTGCAATGACAACAAAACCGCCCGGTCTCATGACCGGGCGGTTTTGTTTGCTCTCTGGCATGGCGCCCGACACCCCGCTTGGGCATCGGGGCTGGCCATCTCTCAGCGCGCCAGGAAATCCAAGATATAGCGCACGGTTTCTTCGGGCTTCTCGTCAGTGACCCAGTGACCGGCGTCCTTCACCCAGATCAGCTCGGCACCCGGGATGGCATCTGTGAGCATCGGGGCGTAATCCGGCTTCTGGAAGTTGTCCTTGTCGCCCCACAGTACCAGGGTGTCGATCTCGATATTCTTGAGCTCACCGGCGATGGCCTGGGTGTATTCCTTGTTGAGGCGGCGCATGTTGCGGAAGAAGGCTGCCTTGCCTTGCTCGCTGTTCCACTGGGACACGTAGCGCTCGACCATCTCTTCGGTCGCCACCGCCGGATCATGCACACCACTGGGCATGAAGCCGCGCATGGTACTGATAAATTCCTCGACGCTGGTGGCTTCCTCGACGCCCGGCTCCAGCAGCTGCTTGAACTCCGGAATCGGCCAGGAATCGAAGCATACGCTGTCGATCAGCACCTGGCGACGAACGCGCTCGGGGTGGTTGACCGCCATCAGCTGACCGATACCCCCACCGATATCATGCGAGACCACATCCGCACTCGCCACACCCAGTGAATCCATCAGCTTGATGAAGATGCATGTCTGGGCATTGATGGAAACATCAGCATCCACCGGCATGTCCGACTCGCCATAGTTGAGCATGTCCGGGGCGATGACCCGGTAATGTCTGGCCAATTCCGGCATCACATCGCGCCACATCAGCTTGTTGGTCGGAATGCCGTGAATCAACAACAGCGGCTGACCTTCCCCCATTTCCTTGTAGGCAATGCGGTGACCTTCGATCATCGCATAACGGGTTTCCAGAGCTTCCATTGTCACGTTGTCGTGGCTCATTGCTGACCTCCTTGCTTGCTCGATTCTCAATCACGGCCTCGGCGATCTCGATTGCCGAACCTTGTGCGCCGTGAACGTGGAGCCACCGTACGTATTTTTGAGCAATCACTCAACCTCTTTTTTGATCAATCACTCAAAATACGTTTCAATAGCCGCAATCTTCAAAGGGAAAGCCCAATGGCCCGTGTCATCAACCGTAGTCTGCTCGATCTTCGCCGCCTGACCATCAATCTGGTGACCTACCCCGAGGGCCACAGCGTGATGCGCCATAACGACCCGATGGGTAGCGGCAGCTACTACAAGCTCAATATCGTGCTCAAGAAACCCCGTCAGGGCGGTGTCTTCGAGACCGATGGCAGCCTATTTCGCCTCGCGGACCGCGTGGTGCTGTTTCGCCCCGACCTTCACGAACACAGCGTCAGCCGCATCGAGCGCGGCAAACGTGTGCTGCTGAGCATCGCCTTGCACGCGCCCTGGCGCTGACCCGCAATGGGACTGCGCAAAAGAACCTGATGCAAAAGTGAATAATGAGACAGATAACGGGTAGCGCCTGGTGACAAAAAAACGCCAGTCAGCAATTGCTGACTGGCGTTTTTCCCCACCTGAACCCAGGCCAGTAACGACGTGCTCGACAATGCGCTGCCTTGGCTATTTCATCCGGTCCAGCCCGACGCGATAGCGGGCAAAGCCCATCTCGTCCTGATCCACCAGCGTCATCGGATAGACCGCCTGGGCATCGATGAACTGCTGCGCATCCTCACCGGGGGCGGTGGTGAAGCGAATGTCCAGCGGGGTATCGGTGTCGATCGCGGCCAGCCGCCAGTTGTGATCCGCCGCAGGGTCCACCGCGCCCTGCTGCTGCGTCTGGCGCGAGATGTACTGGGCCAGAATGCTGCGATTTTCATCCGGTGACGCGAAAGCGACATGCGACTCTCCGGTGCCGGGGAAGTCCTCGCCGTAGGCGCGATAGTTGTTGGTCGCGAGCAGGAAGACATCGTCGTCCTTGACCGGCTCGCCCTGGTAAGTGAGGCCCTGGATACGGTGGGCATCGGCGTCGATCAGCGCGCAATTGCCGTCATAACGCGCCGGCTGCGTGACATCCACCTGATACTCGACGCCGTCGATCACATCGAAGTTGTAGCTGCGGAAACCTTCCCAGTTGATCAGGGGCTGGGGCGTGGCGAGATTCGGGTCAATGCGATGGAACTGCCCGGCACTGCACTCGAGCCATTCCCGCACTTCCTTGCCGGTGACCTTGAGCGCCACCAGCGTATTCGGATAGAGATAGAGGTCGGCGGCATTGCGGAAGCTCAGCTCGCCGGCCTCCATCTCGGTGAACTGGGTCGGGTCATTGTGACGGCCACCGACCTTGAACGGCGCGGCTGCCGAGAGAATCGGCAAACCTTCCAGGTCCGGGTCGCCTTCGACGAAGCGTTTGACGTAATCAGCCTGGGCACGATTGACGATCTGGATCGTCGGGTCGTCCTGCACCAGCGCCAGATAGCTCTTCATCGCCGCACTGGCGCGACCGATGCTGCGGTTGACGTACTCCCGCGTGGCGTCGTGCTCATGCTCGACCAACGCCGCCAGTTCGGCATCTTCCCCCACCTGCGCCTCGCCACCCACCTGAATCGGGCGTGCCTCTGTCTGGCCACTTACCACCCGCCACTGGCCCGAGTCATTGCTCAGTTCAAGATCCATCACGCCCACATGGCTGCCCCAGTGCCCTGGCATCATCGCCGGCACCCCATTGAGGGTGCCCTTGGCGATATCGGCCCCCGGCACCTCGGCAAATTCCTCGCTGGGGAAGACCGCATGGGCATGCCCGAAGGCGATGCCATCGATGCCTTCCACCTGCGAAAGGTAATACACCGAATTCTCGGCCATCACCCGGTAAGGGTCAGTCGAGATGCCGGAGTGCGGGATGGCGATCACCACATCCGCGCCCGCCCGGCGCATCTCGGGTACCCAGCGCCTGGCGCTCTCGGTGATGCCCTCAGCCACAAGGCGCCCCTTGAGGTGCTTGCGATCCCAGGTCATCACCTGCGGCGGCGCAAAGCCGATATAGCCGATCTTCAACGTCTGAGCGTTGCCCTCACTGTCGGTGAAGGCATGGGGGGTGATCTGATAAGGCGTGAAGTACGGCTCGCCGGTCGTGGCATCCAGCAGGTTGGCGTTCACATAGGGGAACTGCGCGCCGGACAGCGCCCGTTCGAGATACTCGAGCCCGTAATTGAACTCATGATTGCCGATGTTGCCGACATCGTAATCCAGCTGATTCATGACCTTGTAGGCCGGGAAGACATCACCCTCCTCGAGACCTTCCGCCGCCATGTAATCGCCCATCGGGCTGCCCTGAATGAGGTCCCCGTTGTCCAGCAGCACGCTGTTGGCCACCTCGGAACGCGCCTGCTGGATCAGGCTCGCCGCCCTCACCAGGCCGATGCGCACGCTGGGACGATCCTTGTAATAGTCGTAATCCATCACGTTGGCGTGGATGTCGGTGGTCTCGATCACCCGCAGTGACAGCGTCGCGGCATTGGCTGGCTGAGCGATCATCACGACACCCCCAATGCTGGCCAGACCGAGGATGGCTGCCCGCAGGCGACGCATTGCACGCGGACGCCGGGTGTTCCCCGCAGCCTCTTTGGTACCAGAGGCCGGCTGACCTTTTCTTCCGGATGATGCATTCGCCATCTCTCACTTCCTTGTCATGGGGGGATGTTCCTGTGGCCCTTCAGGGCATCGCTCCATTATTCAGATGCCGACGCCTCAGGCAACTGGCGGTCCCTGCCCGCCAGCCAGCCGATCCCCGCCATCAGCACGCTGAGGGAGGCACACACCATCAATGCCAGCTGCCAGTCACCCTGCCGATCGTAGAGCGCCCCGATCAACGGCGGCCCCATGGCCGCGAGCAGATAGCCCAGCGTCTGCGCCATGCTCGACAGCGACGCCGATTGCATGGCATCGCGCGCTCTGAGCCCCATGAACGACAGGGCGAGAATGAAGCTGGCCCCGGAACTCGCGCCCAGCAACAGCACCCACACCAGCGCCCACCCCGGCATCAGCCACAGCCCGATGAACCCTGCCAGCGACATGCAGGGCGTCGCGAAGGCGATCAGACGTTGATCCTTCAGGCGCGGCATCAGAGGCACCAGAATCAATCCCGGCAAGGCCGAAGCCAACTGCAGCAGGCCGTGCAACGATCCCGCCTTTTCGGGGGAAAAGCCGTTGTCCGCCAGCATGCTCGGCAGCCAGCTGTTGACGGTATAGAACAGCAGCGAATTGATCCCCATGAACAGCGTCACCTGCCAGGCCAGTGGCGAGTGCCACACGGCTGCCTGACGCACCGGCCGCGCGGCACCCTTCTCGGCTACCTTCTCGGCTTCCTTCGCCGCCGTCGGTAGGGAGCGATGCGACAACTGTGGCCACCACACCACCATCGTCACCACTGGCAGGATGACCACGATGAGCATCGCGAACTGCCAGCCATCCGCACTATCCTGCGCCAGCGGCACCATCACCGCCGAGGCGATGGCGGCCATGATGCCCATGGTCAGCACATAGCAGGAGGTCAGCAGCGCGATGTGTCGGGGAAAGCTGCGTTTGACCAGACTGGGCAACAGCACATTGCCCACCGCGATGCCCGCCCCGATCAAGGCGATCCCCACATAGAGCGCCAGCGTGTTGCCCTGCACCCGCAGCACGATGCCGGCGGCGATCGCCAGCAAGGCGAGGAAGACACTGCGCTCAAGCCCCACATGCCGTGCGAGACGGGGTACCCAGGGGGACGCCACGACGAACGCCAACAGCGGCAGAATCATCAGCAACCCTGCCGCTGTGGCATTGAAGCCCAGCGCCGCCTGCAGACGCTCAAGCAACGGCGCGATACTGGTAAAGGGCGCACGCAGATTCATGGCAATCATCAGGATGCCGGCGATCAACACGGCAGGATGGCTCAATCGCCGAACAGGAGAAGAGTGGCAGAGTTCAGTCATGAGACGCTCGCAGCGAACTTGGAACGGACAGATAGCGGGACGACACATCAAAGGTGAATTCCCGCGCAGATTAACGATAGCGTAATCGCCAATATCGCTGCAGAATTGAGCCATCATGACATCAGATACCTGAAATCAGACAATCTGCGAGCCGACATGTCAGCCACCTCCTCTAGGACCTCCGCGACGCCGATTTCCCTTGCCACGCGAGACGCAACCTCATCGTCGGGAGTCGCCAGCGGTCACTCCTCCGTGCCCTTCTCCAGCAGCGTCTGCGAACATGACCCGGACATCTACGAGATTCCGGCCAGCGCCCTGCATGTGGATACCGGTCAGCAGGTGATGGAAGTCCCGATCCACCAGCATCGCAAGGGACAGCTGGTCATCGCCCTGCATGGCGTCGTGACCAGCCGCGTGCCGGAAGGGCTGTGGATGGTGCCACCGCACAGCGGCGTCTGGATTCCCGGCAACCTGCCCCACAGCAACCACCTGACCCGTGGCGGCCGCGTGTGCCACCTGTTCATCGAGCCCGGAGCGCTCGAGATGCCGAGCCACAGCTGTACGCTGTCGATCTCGCCCCTGCTACGCGAGCTGGTGCTGCGTCTGGCGGAGCTGCCCCAGCCATATCCTGAACAGGGGCCGACAGCGCGGCTGGTCGATGTCCTGCTGGAAGAACTGGCCTGCATGCCCAGCGAACGTCTGCATCTGCCCTTGCCCGAAGACCCGCGGCTGACCCGCATCAGCGATGCCTTGATCAAGACACCGGATGATCGGCGCACCCTGGCCGAGTGGGCGAGCGAACTGGCGATGAGCGAACGCACCCTCGCCCGCCTGATCCAGCGCGACACCGGCCTGAGCTTCAGCCGCTGGCGCCAGCAACTCCACCTGGTGGTGGCGATCCGCCTGCTGGCCGAAGGCATGAGCGTGCAGCGCGTCTCGGAAGACGTCGGTTATCAGTCCGTCAACGCCTTCATCAGCATGTTCAAGAAGCTGCTCGGCACCACGCCTGCCCGCTACCTGCAGGAGCGCGAGCAACGCCGCTCGGGCAGTGAGCGGCCTCAAGAAGTGACTTGAGGGTCAGATTCATCCTCACGTTACCCCAGTTCAGATACCCTCCCCTGTTCCTCATTTTCCCTTTTCCTTTTTACCGACGAGACATTGCATGAACCGCATCAACCCCGAAAAGCTGTTGCAGAGCAAATGGACCGCCGTGACCCCCAGGAATCGTGAGCGACATTTCATCGTCACCCGCGTGATTCGTGATGATCAGGATGAGCATGTGGTCGAGGTCGTGTTGCAGGCGGTGCTGACACATCGCGATCACGTGCTGGGCTGGCGTGAGCTGAAGCAGGACGATGTCTGGCAGATGGGCTGGAAATGATTTCCTGAAATGAGCATCGCTGAACGTACAAACGCCGCTCATGAGCGGCGTTTGTACGTGAACCTGCACGAAATTGAGCGAAAGACTGTGCATGGCCGAAGTCGCGCCTCAGACGATGACTTCCCCTTCCAGCTGATCACACAGCAGCGCCATACGCTGTACCGCTTTCAGCAGGCTGTCGTCCGGCACGGTCAGGGCGACACGTACCAGCGGCGTACCGCAATCACCGAAGACGCTGCCGGGCATTACCGCCACCTGCTGCTGTTCCAGCAGTCGCCAGGCGAATTGTTCGCCGTCAAGGCCGGTGCGGGAGACATCGACCATCAGGAACATGCCCCCCTGTGGCAGACTGGAGGACAGCTGCGGAATGGCCGCCAGCGCTTCATGCACCAGGCGCGCGCGGCGTCCAAGCGACTCGCGCAGACGCTCGGAGGTATCGAAATCTCCGCGCAGCGCGGCCTCGGTCATGTCGGCGATGAAGGGCTGGTTGCCGAACAGCATGGTTTCCGAGACCGGCAACAGCCGACGACAGAATTCCGCTGAGCCGATGGCCCAGCCACTGCGAAAGCCGGTAGCGGCATGGCTCTTGGAGATGGAGGACACCACCACGGTGCGCTCACGCAGTGCCTCGATTTCCAGCGGCGAGACGAATTCGCCCGTGAAGATCAGCGCTTCATAGACCTCATCGCAGACGATCCACAGATCATGCTCGCGACATAGCGCGCCGATGTGCTCGAGGGTCGCCCGGTCCATCACCGCCCCGGTGGGGTTGTGCGGGGTATTGAGCAGCAACACACGGCTCTGCGGCGTGATGGCCGCGGCCAGATCTTCCGGCTGCAACACGAAGCCATGCTCCATGCGCAGCGGTACCGGCTGCAGGTCACCGCCGGCGCCGCGGATCACACCCTCATAGGTGGCGTAGTAGGGGTCGCCGGTCAGTACGCCGCATCCTTCTTCCACCAGCGCCAGCATCACCGCGAACAGCGCCGTCTGAGTGCCGGGGAAACACAGCACGTTGTCTGCGCTGATCTCGGGCATGCGCGCTGAGTAGCGCTCGGCCAATGCCGCGACCAGCCCCGGTTCACCACGGCCATCGGAGTAGCGGGTACGCCCGGCGCGCAGCGCCTCGACACAGCGCTCGACCAGAGCCGGATGCGTGGCGATGTCAGGTTCCCCGATGGTCAGCTCGATGATCGGCTCTCCCGCCAGAATTCGCTGACGAGCGGCACTGTGGACGGCCCATTTGTCACCGCCCAGATCGCTCAATCGTTCGGTGATGGTGGCGTAGCGCATGCTCAACTCCTGTGAGGTGGGGGTGTTGTTGTCATCTCGACATGCTCAAGCAAGGTGCCCTGGGGCAGGCGCAGGATGCCCTCTGCCGCCCGTATCGCGATCGCGGGCAGGCGCTCGACGGCATAGAGGCCATGTTCCAGCCCGCCTTCCAGCCACAGACCATCGATCAAGCCATTGAGGGCGATCGCCTGCTCCTCACAGATGGCGTCATCAGCGGGCTGATCATTGGCGCTCAGAACGGGTTGGATCAGTAATCGCAGCAGATCGAGAAACTCGCGATAGGTTTCCTGATGGACCGCCGAGTAGGTGGCATCGTGACGTACCCGACCGATGAAGGTCGCCCACAGGGAGACCTTGTGGGCGGCCAGATTGGGCTGCGTGAGACTCGCCGCGATGAAGCGTGCCAGACGACACGCCGAGGATTCATCACTGACCGGGCTGGCATCGGCGATATCGGAGGTCAGCTGGCCCATCATGTAGGCATAGGCGGCCCGCACCATGTCGTCCTTGGTACCGAAATGGTGGCGAATCAGCCCGGGTGAGACACCGGCTGCCTCCGCCACGCGGCGCACGCTGGCGCCGGCCAGACCATGCTGCGCGACACAGCTCAGCGTGGCTTCCAGCAGGTCGCGCCGACGCTGATCCTGGGAAAGGCGCTGGAACACCTTGCGACTCATCTGGGCCCCTCCCCTTCACTCAACGCCGGGATTGCCGCACTTGCCTCACTTGCCTCACTCTCAGGTGACAGCGGCCACGCATCGAGGGAAGGCTTATCGACGATAGTCACTGCCAAGACTCTCCAGCAGACGCAGGTGGGAATCCCATTCCAGTGCCAGATCGCCATCCTCATGGATGGCCATGTCGTACTGGCCGACCACATGCGCACAGATCTCGGGCGAGAGACGGCGCACCGGCTGGCCCATGGAGAGGGTCGCGACCTGAATCTCGCAGCTGCGCTCGAGGTAGAACATGTTGTTGAACATCTCGGCGGCAGAGGCACCCGTGGTCAGCAGGCCATGATTGCGCAGGATCAGCGCCGGATTGTCGCCAAGGCTTGCCACGATGCGTTCGCGCTCATCCAGATCCAGCGCGATGCCTTCATAGTCGTGGTAGGAGACGCGACCATGGAACTGCAGGGCGATCTGGTTCAGCGGCAGCAGTCCTTCTTCCAGGCTCGATACCGCCACGCCAGCGCGCGTATGGGTATGCATGATCCAGCTGGCAGAGTGGCTTGCCGCATGAATCGCCGAGTGAATGGTGAAGCCGGCTGGATTGACCCGCGCGGCGCTGTCATCGACCTTCTCGCCGTTGACGTCGATCTTGACCAGCGAGGATGCGGTGATCTCCTCCCAGCGCCAACCATAGGGATTGATCAGGAAGTGCCCTTCCTCACCCGGCACTCGCGCCGTGATGTGGGTATAGATCAGGTCGGTCATGCGGTAGTGCGCCGCCAACCGATAGCAGGCTGCCAGATCAAGGCGTGCCTGCCATTCCGCGTCACTCATGGTTGATGCCTGCATGTCGCTGTCTCCTGTGATCAAGATGTCGCTGCCTGGGGTCGAGAAAGGCTCCGCAGAGCCCTGAAAAGCCTTGACGCCTCCACCTTCCGGTCCTCAATAGCCGAGGGCCACAATAGCCAAGGTCCTCAATAGACCAGGGCCTCAATAGCCGCGCTGGCGATCCACGCCCAACGTGAGCGGCAGGCCATCGCGCAACTCGCGCGCCGTGGCCACCACCTGCTCGGCGACCACCTCGGGGAGCGAGTCACTGGCGACATGCGGCGTGATGCGCAGGCGCGCGTCCTGCCACCAGCGATGATTGGGCACCAATGGCTCCTCGCGGAAGACGTCCAGCGTCGCGCCCGCCAGCTGACCGGACGCCAGTGCCGCATCGAGATCGGCTTCCACCAGGTGCTCGCCGCGGCCGATCTGTACAAGCCATGCCCCCGGCCGCAGCTGGGCGAACAGGGTCGCATTCAGCACATTCTCGGTGACCGGAGTCAGCGGCAGGATGTTGATCAGGTAATCCGCCCCCTGAGCCGCGGCCATCACCGCATTGTCGCCCGTCAGATAGCGCACGCCTTGCACTGGTGCGACGGGTTCGCTGCGACAGGCGACCGTCACCGTGAATCCCAGTGCCGACAGCGAAGTGACCACCGCGCGCCCCATGCTGCCGTGGCCCAGCACCGCCACCTGCGCCTTCTCGGGCGCACGCATCGGCAAGGGCTGCCACTCACGGCGCGTGGCATTGTCTGCCATGACGGCAAACTCGCGCTCTTGATGCAGCACTTCATGCGCGGCAAACCCGGCCATCAGAAATGCCTGATGCGGGTCTCGCACCCGTGCCACCTGAACCTCATCTGACAGCCCCGGATGACTGAGCAGAGCATCCACCCCCGCCGCGATCGACATGGCAAGCATGAGATTGGGGTACGGCGTGAAGGCGTCTTCTCCCGGCTGCCAGCAGATGGCGAACGCGACCTCCGTGGGGTCTTCGATCTCCTGCGGGTTCTGCAGCACGACATCCTCGCCCAGCTGGCGCAGCGCCTCACCGTAGAGGCTGTCCAGGTCCAGGGATTCACTCAGGTAGACACCCAGAATAGGGGCTTGGCTTGGCATTGGCTCTCCTTGTGTCACGACTGGCAGCGAGTGGATTGCGGTGGATCTTCCGCCACTATTGCACACTCGTATAATTACTGCCAGCCGTCCTGTACTCCCCCGTGCCTTCATCGCCCTGCTGGCGCAGCGCCGCCTTGAGCCACAAGGAGAGGCGCAAACGCCTCTCCACTCTCCTCCCTCAAATCGAGGCTTCGCGCCGCCAGGGGGATTGAGCAAAGGGGATTGAGCAAACAAGAACGCCCGCGATCATCGAGCAAGGGCTCATGAACGCGGGCGTCAGTCATCGATGTCCTTTCACGGACTTCAGTCCTGCTGATTCTCCAGCAATGACTTCAGACCATGCGGCTGGCAACGCAGATACTGGGGCGAGACCTTGACGGTATCTCCCAGCGCGGCGGCCGCATGCCAGGGCCAGCGCGGGTCATAGAGGATGCCGCGCGCCAGGGCGATGGCATCGGCACGCTCTGTCACCAGCAGGTCTTCCGCCTGCTGTGGCTCGGTGATCAAGCCCACCGCGATGACGGGCATGACCACCTGAGCCTTCAAGGCCTCGGCGTGCGGCACCTGATAGTTGGGTTCCACCGGAATCTGCTGCTGCTCGCTGAGCCCGCCGCTTGAGACATGCAGATAGTGGCAGCCACGGCGGTCAAGCGCCTTGGCGAGTTCGATGCTCTGTGCGAGATCCCAGCCGCCCTCGACCCAGTCCGTCGCGCTGATCCGGATGCCCAGCATAACCTCGTCAGGAATCGCGGCGCGAACGGCGTCGAACACCTCAAGCGTCAGCCGCATGCGATTCTCCAAAGAACCGCCATAGTCGTCCTCGCGCTGATTGCTCAACGGTGACAGGAATTGATGCAGCAGATAACCATGCGCCGCGTGCAGCTCGATCCCGTCGAGACCGATCTCGACGGCACGCCGGGCCGCTTCCACGAAGGCGTCGATGGTCTGGGCGATCTGCTCGGCGCTCATCGCCTCGGGAAGCGGCCCCCCTTCACTGAAGGGAATCGCGCTGGGTGCCAGAGTCTGCCAGCCGTTGGGTTGTCCCGGGGCAATGGCAGTTCCGCCCTCCCAGGGCTTCTCGCATGAGGCCTTGCGGCCCGCGTGACCGATCTGCACGGCCAACGGCATCGGCGAATAACGACGGATACGCTCGACGACACCTTGCATCGCGTCACGCGTTGCCTCGTCAAAGAGCCCCACATCGCCATGGGTGATACGCCCTTCGGGGGAGACGGCACTGGCCTCGAAGATCAGCAGGCCGGCACCTGACTGGGCCAGATTGCCAAGATGCTGGTCATGCCAGGCTTGCATCCGGCCATCCTGGGCGGAGTACTGGCACATCGGTGCAATGATGATGCGATTGTCCAGCGTGAGCGGGCCGAGCTTCAGCGGGGAAAACAGTGTGGACATGGATATCCTCCAGACACGTGCAGGAACAGGTTGGGCAAGGCTCATGAGCGGACATGACAGGGGGAGCGGGTTCCATCTCCTCCGGCAAACCATTGCGGATACAGTTCAGGCACAATGCGGGCGAGAGGCAGGAGTCACAAGCAAAGGATGGCATCAGGGCCGGCAACGCTGAGTTGCCCAGGCTTCACGCAGACTTTCTCAGGCACGCTACTTCAGGCACGCTACTTCAGCACGTGCTCTCACGCGTCACGCGATCAATTGTCAGCGTGCGTGTCCACCCCCTCGGTGGCCGGTCCTTCGATGGCCAGCCCCTCGATGGCCAGTACCTCGGAGACCAGCAGACGCCCGACATCGGCAATCGCGGCGTCACGCACCGTACGCTCGGCCTCGCTCTCGGTCAGATAGACCGCCACGATCAACGGGGCGTGATTCGGCGGCCAGATGATGGCGATGTCATTGTTGGTGCCATGCCCCCCGCCCCCGGTCTTGTCAGCGATCTGCCAGTCATCCGGCAAGGCGGCACGCAGCTTGTCACTTCCCGTGGTATTGGCCAGCATCCAGCCCTGCAACGTGAGACGCGACGCCTCGCTCAGCGCCTCCCCCAGCAGCAGCCGCTGAAGGGTGGACGCCATCGCGTCGGGAGTGGTGGTATCACGGGGATCTCCCGGAGTGGCCTCATTGAGCGCCGTTTCACGACGATCCAGACGTGTGACGTCATCCTTCAGAGTCCGCAGATAATTCGTCAGCCCGACAGTCCCACCGATGGCATCGAGAATCAGGTTGCCGGCGGTATTGTCGCTGGTGGTGATGGTGGCGCGGCACAACGCCGCCAGTGTCATGCCATCGCCCTCCACCTGACGTTCGGTGACGGGGGAATAGGTCACGAGATCCGACGGGCGAATCTCCACCTTGCGTGACAGCGACTCCTGACGGGCATCCACCCGCGAGAGCAGATTGCCGCATGCCAGCACCTTGAAGGTGCTGCTCATGGGGAAACGCTCATCACCCCGCCAGCTGACACGTCTGCCATCGGCAGTATCCAGTACCGTCACACCAAGGCGCGCGCCGACCCGCTGCTCTATTTCCTGCAGATTGGCGACCACAAGTCCCTCACGCTCCGCCTCGGAAGCGACCACGGACGCTGCGTGAGCCGGACTGATCATCAGCCATGACAGACAGGACGCCAGCATCGCGTCACGCCCACGACGCAGGACTCTTGGCCTTGCCGCGCCATGGGACCTGGCCGGATCGCGCGGCGTTGTCGGGCGCCGACCATCGGCTGAGGCGCTACAGGCAAATCTCATGGGTCCATCACCTTTCATGGGGGCGCGACCTGACACCTCAGGTCGCGCAGTCAACGTGTCCGTCTGCAGACGTCGTGCAGCAGGTCGGTTGCATCATTGCCATGATGCTATGGCACAGGCGTCCTCGACAGATAGACGTATCGCCAATGGTGAACCCCCCATCCATCGGAGACAGTAAGCCCAGCATCCCCTTGGCGATGTCCCTGGACCTCGAACGATCCGCCTTCTCTCCTTGGATGGAGTTCTGCATGACCATCACCTGCATCAATGATCTGCAACGCCTGGCGAAACGCCGTGTGCCGAAGATGTTCTACGACTATGCCGACTCCGGCTCATGGACGGAAACCACCTATCGCGCCAACGAGGCTGATTTTGCCGCCATCGGACTGCGTCAACGGGTGATGGTCGACATGGACAATCGCACCCTGCGCACGCAGATGCTGGGAGAGGATGTGGCCATGCCGGTGGCGATCGCGCCCACTGGCCTCACCGGCATGCAGCATGCCGATGGCGAGATGCTGGCCGCGCGCGCGGCGAGTGACTTCGGCGTGCCCTTCACGCTCTCGACCATGAGCATCTGCTCCATCGAGGATGTCGCATCCGTCAGCACACGCCCCTTCTGGTTCCAGCTCTACGTGATGCGCGACAAGGATTACATCGGGCGGCTGATCGATCGCGCCAAGGCGGCGGAATGTTCCGCGCTGGTGCTCACCGCTGACCTGCAGATCATCGGCCAGCGCCACAAGGACCTGATCAACGGCCTGAGCGTCCCTCCTCGTCCCACCGTGGCCACCGCGCTAAACCTGGCGACCAAGTGGCGCTGGTGCGCCGGCATGCTGAAGACGAAGCGCCACAGCTTCGGCAACATCGCCGGTCACGTGAAGGACGCCGACAACCTCAGCTCCCTGTCGAAATGGACCGCCAGTCAGTTCGACCCCAGCCTGAGCTGGGATGACATCAAATGGATCAAGGATCGCTGGGGCGGCAAGTTGATCATCAAGGGCATCATGGAGCCGGAGGATGCCGAGATGGCCGTTCAGGCAGGCGCCGACGCCGTGATCGTCTCCAACCACGGTGGACGTCAGCTCGATGGTGCGGCCTCCTCCATCTCCGCCCTGCCGGACATTCTCGCGGCGGTCGGCGACAGGACAGAGGTCCACATGGATGGCGGGATTCGCTCTGGCCAGGATGTGCTCAAGGCGGTGGCGATGGGCGCCAAGGGCGTCTATCTGGGACGCGCCTTCCTGTATGGACTCGGCGCCATGGGCGAGCAAGGCGTGACGAAGACCCTGGAGATCATCCACAAGGAGCTCGACACGACGCTGGCCCTGTGCGGACTGCGGGATATCCACGACGTGGACACGCGTATCCTCAGGCCCGGCACCTATCCGGTGGCCAGTTCACAGACCAGAAGCTCGTGAGAAACACGAACCTTTGATGTCAGGCCGACATGCGCCGATGGAATCCACCACGGCACATGTCGGCCTGTCCTCCTTTGCACGCTGCCCTCTCGGGCCAGCGCACCGGCTTGCATGGGCTTGCCTCAATGCACCTTGAGTCGCGGCCCCATGGCATGGCGCAGAACGTCACTGACCACCTCGGCTGAGCCCTTGAGCGGCCCCAGCAGCAAAAACTGATGCTGACGCTGCAGTCCTTGGTAGGCCGCGCGTGCAAAGCGCCCTCTCACCTGCAGATCCTCATGCCCATCGTTGCCTTGTGCATGGCTCAGCTTGGCGCTGAGCTTGCCACCGAGCTCACCGACGCTGCCCGCCCTGGCCAGTGACAACAGCGTGCCGCGATCCTTGAACTCGAAGACCTGAGCCGCCTCGCCCTGCTGGCGACGCGGCAGTTCTTCCGCCAGGAACTCGGCCTGTTCGCTGGCCACCTGTGCCGTGGGTGGCAAGGGTGCCTCATCGATGCAGGCACAGTCGCCCAGCGCGAAGATGGCTTCCTGCTCAAGGCATTGCAGTCCGGGCGTCACCTTCCATTGACGCTTCTTGTTGCTGGCCAGACCTTCGATCTCCTCGACGATGGCAGGCCCCACACGCCCCGCCGCCCAGACCACCAGGTCTGCCTCGCGAGTCACGGACTCGTCACCTTCGCTGATCTCGACGCTGCCGGGTGACACCTTGGCGACCTGACGAGACAGCTCGATATTGATGCCCTGTGCCTCGAGTCGCTGATGGATCGCCTCGCGCAGTTCCTGTGAGACACCGGGCATGAAGGTCTCGGTGGCCTCGAGGATCGTGATCTCGACCCGCGAGTCCTTCGGCGCAGGCGCATCATGTCTGCCACGTGCCTCATGCAGATAGGCGGCGAGCTCGACACCGGTGGCACCGGAGCCGACGATCACCACCTGATACGGCCGCCCCGGAGACTCTTGAGCACCATCCTTGGCACCATCCTGAGCGACGTCCTGGGTGGCTGACGCGCCTGAATCCCCTGTCGGTGCTGTTTCCATCGCCACATGATTGGCCAGCAAGCCACGCGAGAAGCGCTCGGCAATACGTTCGGCGTCTTCCGGCGAGTCAAGCAGACAGGCATGCTCCAGCACGCCCTCGACGCCCATGTCAGGCGTCACCCCTCCCAGGGCCAGTACCAGCTGGCGATAACCTCTGACGCGGACCGGCACCTCGGCGGTCGCGTCATCTTCCCTGCCCGGTATCGCCGCAAGGGTGATCTGGCGTTGTTCAGGGTCCACGCCTTCGAGGGTGCCGCACTCGAAGCGAAATCCCCACTGCTCCGCCAGACCGGCATACCCCAACTCATCGACCTGGCGCCGTCCGAGGCCCGCCGCGATCTCATGCAGGCGCGGCTTCCACACGTGACTGGTGTCGCGATCGATCAGCAACACGTCCTTGTGGCCTGCCTTGGCGAGGCGAACCGCCAGCTCCAGTCCGCCGGCACCGCCACCGACGATGACGATATCGGCGTCACGCGTTCGCTGAGAGTCATGCGTTTCCATAGGGCCTCCTTTCGCGGGGTCGAATAGAGAAACCTTATGTCAGACCAGGCGCTTTTCAAGACTGCCACCCGGAACTTCGCCAATGCGCAGCCTTTGACGCGACGCGTCATGTCCTTGATCGAATTCGCGACGCTCACGTTCACATTGCGGGTTTGACAGCGCTCGAGTCCGCGACTAAAGCTTATTTATACGAATAAATATGAATGACTCGCCTCCGCTCAGGACATCGCATGCCGACATCGCCTCCACCACTGATCACGTCACGCACCAGCAATGGCTCTGGCGCTCCCAAACGCCAGAAACTGGCCGAGCTGATCAGCGATGATCTGAGGCGCAGCATCGTGCGTGACGGGTTGCGTGAAGGTGACCGGCTACCCAACGAGAAGGCGCTGATGGCGCAATACGGCTGCGCCAAGGGCACGCTGCGTGAAGCCCTCAAGATTCTGGAAGTCGAAGGCTTGATCACGCTGAAGACGGGCCCCAATGGCGGCGCCGTGCTGAATGCGCCGAGCATGGAGCCCGCCAGTCGCATGCTGAGAAGCTTCCTGCACTTCAAGACGCTCAATGGCGCCCAGGTCTATCAGCTGCGCCGGCTGCTGGAAGTCGAGATGGCGGTATCGGTGGTGGGCCTGCTCAGCGAAGAGGATCTGGTCGCGCTCGAGCACAATGTCAGTGACTGCAGTTGCCATCAGCCACAGGACGAGGACCAGCGTCGCCAGCGTTTTCTGGAAATCGAGTTCCATCAGGTACTGGCGCGCGCCTGTCCCAACCCGCTGCTCAGCTTCATGTGCCAGTTCCTCAACGACATGCTGCACGAGCTTGTCGTCATCAAGAAGGCCTATCTCCCGGAGCGCAAGCAGTTCGATGCCGCCAATCAGCATTACCACACCGGCCTGATCACGGCGTTCCGCCAGCAGGATCACGAACAGGTCCGTCAGCTCATGACGGAGCACATGCAGGATGCCGAGCACCATATGACGGCCCTCGAGGTGGAAATGGCCGACCAGCTGCTCGTCACTCCGGCGCAGCTGATGGCCGACAGCAGAGCCTGACACCGCACGACACATCACAAGAACAATATTCACGAGAGGAAGGAAATCGATGACCACTGCCCAGATGGATACCTCCCCCGTCAGCACCCTGAGCGAGCTGCGCACCGACAGTGATCGCCTGTGGCAATCCCTGATGACCCTGGCCGAGCTGGGCGCCACGCCCAAGGGCGGCGTCAACCGTCAGGCGCTGACCGAACTGGACCGCCAGGCGCGCGATCTCTTCATTCAATGGTGCAAGGCCGAAGGCTGCACGATCCGTATCGATGCCATCGGCAACATCTTCGCGCGCCGCGCCGGCACCGATCCGGACGCCCCGGCGGTGATGACCGGCAGCCACATCGATACCCAGCCCACGGGCGGCAAGTTCGATGGCTGCTTCGGGGTGATGGCGGGACTGGAAGTGCTGCGCAGCCTCAACCAGCACGACATCAAGACCCGCTGCCCGGTGGAGGTGGTGGTCTGGACGAACGAGGAAGGCTGTCGCTTTGCGCCCTGCATGATGGGGTCCGGCGTGCATACCGGCCAACTGTCATTGCACGAGATGCTGGCTCAGAAGGACACGGATGGCGTGACCGCCGGCGAAGCGCTGGATGCCATCGGCTATCGGGGCAGCGATGAGATCCCCCGCGAGAACGTGCGCGCCTTCTTCGAGAGCCATATCGAGCAGGGCCCGATCCTGGAAGATGAAGAGACTACCATCGGCGTGGTGATGGGCGCGCTGGGCCAGCGCTGGTTCGATCTGTCGCTGACCGGCCAGGAAGCCCATGCGGGCCCCACGCCCATGTCGCTGCGCCAGGACGCCATGCTCGGGGCGGCCGAGATCACCGTCGCCGTCAACCGCATCGCCATCGATCACGCACCGCATGGCCGCGGCACCGTGGGTGTGATGCAGGTCCATCCGGGCTCTCGCAACGTCATCCCGGGTCAGGTCAACATGACCATCGACCTGCGCTCGCTGGAGCCCGACTCCCTCACCGCGATGGTCGCCGAACTCAAGGAAGTCGTCGAAGCCGTCAGCCAACGTCACCGCCTGGCCTTCGAGCTCACCCCTACCGCCGACTTCGTCCCCGAGCACTTCGCCGACAACTGCGTGAACGCGGTGCGCAATGCCGCCAGCCAGCTCGGCTACTCACATCTCGACATTGTCAGCGGGGCCGGTCACGACGCCATCTTCATGGGCCGTATCGCTCCCGCCGGCATGATCTTCGTCCCCTGCGAAGGCGGCATCAGCCACAACGAGATCGAGAATGCCGCCCCCAAGGACCTGCACGCCGGCTGCAACGTGCTCTTCCACGCCATGCTCGATCAGGCCGAGATCGTCAGCTGAGGCGAAATTCCCCTCCCACAGGATGACAAGACGCCCCGCTCGAGAGGTCATCGAGCGGGGCGTCTTGTGTCTGGCGCTGTGCATGGCCAATCCGTGCGACCCGCCAGGCGCCGCTATTGCAGAGACCGCTTCCAGAGACTCTCGATACTGTCCATCTCCGCCGGACCGAAGAGTGCCTCGGGCTCGCCCCGGTACCAGGCCCAGAGCTGATCCCCGAAGTCGAAGTGCCACCATTCGCTGGGCAGGTTGGTGAAACCGGCCTGGGTCATGACGTGATAGAGCAGCCGCCGGTTATCGCGTGCCGCAGCCTGGGGCGTGTCTGCGCCAGGCGGATGACGTTCGAAATAGTCCGCGTGGGACTCAGGTGTCGCCTCATCGAACAGCGTCCCCATCTCGAGCAGCAAGCCATCGGCATCGCAGATCGTGACATCCACGGCACCGCCGGTGAGGTGCGGGCTCGGCGCGTCGGGATCACGGCTGGGCAAGGAGACGAATTCCCGCGTACGCGCCAGCAGCTGGGCCTCGCAAAGCGAGGGGTCATGCGTCTTGAGCGACTGATACAGCGTCTCGAACAGATACTGCTGTACCCGCCAGGGTCGCCAGCCATCCATCACCACCAGCGACAGCCCTTCCGGCAAGGCGCGTGCGGCCTGCAGCAGACGCTGATACACCGCACGCCGCACCAGACATTCATTGACCGCCCCGGGAATGCCGAGGCGTGCGTAGGCGGGATAGACCTTCAGGCATGACGGCCCGAGGCTGGTCGGCACCAGAGGACTGTCACAGCCCTTAACGGGGATGCAGGTCACCTGCGACCAATCCGGCTCGTCATGACTCGGGATGGCAGGAGGCGTAAAAGTCAGTGATGACGTCATGAGGTGTTATCCAGACAGGGTCGGCAACCACAGAGTTAAGGGCGGGAAGACGATCAGCATCAGCAGTACCGCGACCGCCACCAGCACGAAGGGCCAGATGGTGCGAAACAGTGAGGTGATCTCGAGCTTGCTGACCGCGGCGGCCACGAAGACGCAGGCCCCCATCGGCGGCGTGATCAGCGCGATGGTGATATTGAGCGTGATGATGACACCCAGATGCACAGGGTCGATGCCGGCGGCCATGGCCACGGGCACGAAGATCGGTGTCAACAGCATCAGCGCCGAGACCTCTTCCATGAACATGCCGGTGACGAAGGTGATGGCACTGAGCAGCAACAGGATCAGGATCGGGCTGTCGATGTAGGGCGTCAGCAAGGCCACGAACTGATTGGGCACCTGGGCATAGGACAGCAGCCAGCTGACGATGGACGACACCGCCATGATCACGAAGATGGCACTGGTCAGACGCGCCGTATCCTTGATGGCACCCCATACCTCGACAAGCTTGAGCGGCCCCTGACACAACCCGCAGAGCAGAACGTAAGCGACGATCAAGGCGCCGGATTCCGTCGGGGTCACGATGCCCAGCACGATACCGGAGACGATGATCACCGGTGCTACCAGTGCCGGCAGCGCGCCGATGATTGCCGAGATCACTTCACTGCGTGCCGGTGCCTGACCGCGCGCCTGCAGGCCATGGCGACGGGCATACCAAGCATTCATCGCCATGAACGCCACCGCCAATACCAGTCCGGGCACGACCCCGGCCAGGAACAGGCTGCCCACGGAGGTATTGGTCAGCGAGGCGTAGAGGATCATGAAGATGCTGGGCGGAATGATCGGCCCGATCAACGAGCTGCCTGCGGTCAGGCCTGCGGCGAAGGACGTCGAATAGCCTTCCTTGCGCATGGCGGGCACCAGCAACGAGCCGAGCGCGGAGGTATCGGCGACCGCCGAGCCATTGACGCCGGCGAAGAAGACGCTGGAGACGACGTTCACGTGGCCCATGCCACCGCGCAGATGCCCGACCATCAGCCGCGCCAGGCGCATCAGGCGTTCGGTCAGGCCACTGATGTTCATCAGGTTGCCGGCAAGGATGAACAGCGGAATCGCCATCAGCGAGAAGGCATTGATGCCACCGAAGAACTGCTGTGGTCCGAGACGTTCCAGCATCGAGATATCGATGAACAGAAAGCCGGTCACGGCGGTGGCGAGCAGGGAGAGAAACAGCGGCAGGCCCAGCAGGACGTGCACCACGAAGATGGCCAGCATTGCCCAGATCATGTGCGCGGCCCTCCTGTCCTGTCATCATGCGCCGGAAGGTCGGCGGCCTCCTCGTCCGGTGCGATCTCCAGGGTCTGGGATCTCAGCGACCGTGGGCCATGCAACAGCACCTGGGCCGTGATCAACGCGAAACCGATCGGCATCGACAGCATCGGCACGCTGCGGCTGATGCCCAGCCCCATGGTGCGGAACATGCTCGCCGACATGGCGTAGTGCCAGGTCATCCAGGTCGCGCCGGCCATCAATACGAGCGTCAGCCACCATTGGTAATGGATCAGCCCCCTGGCCAGGCGCGGAGGCAGACGCCGTTCCAGCAGCGCCACGCGCATGTGTGCCCCTTCTGCCCAGACGACGCCGATCGCCAGCATGACACTGGCGATGATGAGATAGCGGGTCAGCTCATCGACCCAGATGGGCGCGCCGCCCAGTACATAGCGCATCACCACGCCGTAGAGCATGATCAGCACCGTGGAAGCCAGCAGCATCGCCGCGAGCGCCAGCGTCACGCGGCCACAGGCATGCAGCAGGCCTTCCCTGAAGGAAGACAGTCGTGAAGGAGTCATGGAAGTCATTTACCGCAATCCACCAGAAAGGAGGGAGAATCAGAGCCCCGATGCCCGGACGACATTCCCCGGGCATCGGGGGAACTGCACCATCAGCTCATCAGGCCCAGGGCTCTCTCACGTCGAGAGGCGCTGACGTCGAGAGGCGTTGACGTCGAGTCACGCCTGGGCACTTGAGCGCTGTGGAAACCGCGCGCCTCACATGCCCCTCATGAAGAGAGACCGGCATCCTTCATCGCGGTATCGATCAGCTCTGGTGCGATGTCCTGACTCTTGAGCCACTTGAGGTAGGCCGGCTGGCCCTTGCTGCGAAATGCCTCGAGGTCTGCCTCGCTCGGGCGGATCACTTGCATGCCCTGCTCTTCAAGCAAGGCGATGCGTGACTCGACCTGGCTCTGGTTGTCCTGACGGGCCTGGGCATTGGCTTCCTTGACTGACTCGAGCAGTGCGGTGCGCTCTTCATCAGACAGGCTCTCGAGCAGCTGACCATTGGCGACCAGGAATTGATCCGAGTATTGGATGTTGGCCAGCGTCAGGTACTTCTGCACTTCCTGCAGACTGCCCAGCAGGATGTACATCGGCGGGTTCATCTGACCATCCGCCACCCCGGTGCGCAGCGCCATGTAGACTTCCGTCCACGGAATCGGCGTGCCCGAGGCGCCGAAGGCCTCGTAGAGCGCTACCTGACTCGGGTCCATCGCGCGGAAGCGAAGCCCCTCGAAGTCATCCGGGCTGGTGATCGGACGCTTGTCATTGGTAAAGGCCAGAAAGCCCCCTTCCTCCACGACGGCCAGAATTTCGGCGCCATTGGTGCGCTCACTGAACAGTTGCTGCACCTGCTGCCAGTACTGACCTTCATCGAAGAAACGACGCGCCTCATCAAAGCCGTCGAACATGAACGGCGTGGCGCTGACATAGACTTCCGGCACGATGGGGGCCATGCCCGCGAAGGAGGCGATGTTCAGGCTCGGTGCGCTGATGACCTGCTCCATGCGTTCCTGCTCCTCTCCCAACATGCTGTTGGGGTAGAGCTTGAGCTCCAGCTCACCATCGGTCTTCTCTTCCACCAGCGTCTTCAGGTTGCTGGCAAAGACGTGCACGGCATTCTTGTCGGCATCCGGTGCGCCGTTGTAGCTGAGATTGATGGTCTGGGCCTGCACGCTGGCCGCCAGCAGGCTGAGCGCCAGAGTGGAACCGGTAAACGTCTTGCGCAGCAGAGATGTCTTGGACAAGGACATGTGGATTCCCTTTTGTTTTTGTAAATATCGGTGGTATGCAACGGGAGAAACGCCGTCCCGGGGGTATGGCACTGTGGCCGGCCAGGTGATGGGCGTTACCCTCACACGTCGAAAGTAGCGTTGTCGCTGTAGACTAATCAATCGTGCGAGTGTTGTTTTTTCGTCCACACCCATTGGACCTGACAAGCCCATCTCTGGCTTGGCGTTCCCACAGACCTGACATATCCAAAGACCCGACGTACCCCAAGACCTGACGTACCCAAAGACCAGAATGGCCCCGAAAACCGGAGTTTTCGGGGCCATTTCAATGACACGGCGAGGCAGTGCTGAACGAGGCAGTGTTGAGCGAAGCAGGGCTGAACGAGGCGCTACATCGTCAGTGGGTATGCTCACCCTTGAGATCACTGCGCCAGCCCATGCCGGACTCTTCCATCAGGCGTTCATGTACGCCCTCGATATTGAGACCGACCCACTCCTCATACTGAGCCAGATCCCTGTACTCGGAGAGATCGACCTCCTGCTGGATCTGCTCCAGTGACTTGCCGGCGAGAATGCCCTCCGTCACCTGAGAATACAGTGACTCCAGATAGGTCAGGTAGCGTTCGACATCGGCGTGATCACCGATCTCGGCATGCCCGCCAACGAAGGTATCGAAGTCATATTCCAGCACTTCACGCGTCGAGTTGATCATGCCCTGGATGTCATAGCTCCAGAGCTTCTGCCACGGCATGCGTCCGATGACGATCCAGTCGACCACGAACATCGTGGTGTGGTCCTTGAAGTACATGCTGATCGACCCCCGCCCGTCATTCGGGCCGTGATACCGCAGCTGGACTTCCTTGCCGCCCAGTCGCAGGGTCATTTCATCCTCGAAGACGAGATCCGGCGGTACGGCCTTCGCCCGGGTGTTGGCGATATCCTGAGCTGCCAGCCGGTGCGCGATGAAGGTGGTATCCGGGGTGTCGAAGACCTCGCCGCCATAGATGTGATCACTGTGGTTGTGGCTATACACCACATAGCGAACCGGAGTATCGAAGCGCTGCTTGATCTCGTTGCTCAACCAGCTCGCCGCGGCGTGATTCATCGGGTCCGTCACCAGCGCGCCCTGATCGGTGATCATGAACACGGAGCGATGGCGATCATCGATGAAGCGATAGAGCCCCTCTCCGAGAGGTTCTATCTCATAGGCCTGGGCCTGCAGACTGAAAGGAAGCGCTGCCAGCGCCAGTAGTGTCTTGAGGGGGCTCAGCATCGGAGAAAATCCTCGCATCAGGTGTTGTTGTCGTGAGATATCACTATGCCCAGACTCTGATACGAGAAGCCGTCAAGACTGGATGCGCCGAGGATTGACCCACTCGCGGCGCTGTCCAGCGGGTGTCACTTGCCGAGCAGACGCGGCGCGTCTGCGGTGAAGAACCGCAATCCCTGCTGCAGGTGGGTAAGGCAGGCCTCGACGGCCACCGTCATCTCACGCCCGCGCCGCGTACACATCTGCGCGCGGGTCTGTGCCAGGGCCGGATGCTGCATCGGCAACAGGCAGATATCGCCACGCCGCAATTCCTCCACCACGCTGAGCTCGGGCATGAAGGTGACACCAATTCCCGAGCGCACGAAGTTCTTGAGCACCGAGACGGAATTGGTGCGCAATTGCGCACGCAGCGAGACCCGCTCCTGCTGCGCCGCCTGATTCACCATCTGGCGCATGCCGGTGCACTCGTCAATCAATGCCAGTGGCCAATCCGCCACCTGTGCGAGCGTCAATGGCTTGCCGATCTCGAGCAGCGGATGTGCCGCCGGCACGATCAGGTCCAACGGCTGGCAGGTCTCCACATGACAGCAGAGAATCGGGTCTACCGGCGGGGCGTAGAGAAGCGCGATATCCACCTCGAAGTCGCGTAACAGCTCGGTCGCCTCATTCACGCCGGCCATGCGTACCACCACCTCGATGCCGGGATGACGTGCCATGAAGCTCTGCAAGGGCAGCGAGATCAGATCGGCGATGAAACCCTCGCCCACCGCGATTCGCACCTCACCGCTACGCAGCCCCTGCAGGGCACTCAGCTGCGAGAGCGCTGCGGCCTCCGCCGCCTGCTGACGATGGAAATGATCCAGCAGCAACACCCCGGCCTGGGTCGCACGCATGCCCGTCTCGCTGCGCTCGCACAGCGCGACACCCACCTCTTCTTCCAGCTGCTTGATCTGGCGGCTGACCGCGGAAGGGTCGAGATTCAGGTGCCGTGCCGCACGGCGCAGTGAGCCGCGACGGATGATTTCATTCAGCGCCGTCAGCGCCTTGGGATTGAGCATGGAGACAGTCCCCGCCAGCAGCAGTGGAGGAAGAGGCAAGACTCGGATCACTCAGGATATCCTTGCAGATCAAGCGACTCCAGAGGCCCATATCAGGAAGCGAGCGACAACGAAAAAGGAGCCGCATGAGCGGCTCCTTGTGGTTCGACGTGATCAGCAGTTGCCTTTCTTGGCCTGCCCCGGCGGACAGAAGTCGCCGCCTCCGCGCTTGTGATCATGATGTCCATCACCGATTTCGATGATAGGCTCGGCATCGATCCGCGCCGGCGTATAACTGCACCCCGCCATGACAAGGGCACTCAGCATCACAAGGCTGACGACTCGCACGCTAGACTGCATCATCATTTCCTTTCTTGAAAATACACATTTCTCGATGCTCCACATCGTACCGGAATGCACGCCATCGAGAACGCAATTTCTCAACGAATGGTAATGTGAGCCCCAAGCTTGCGGCATCAATCACGACAGGATCTGGCCATGTTCGATTTCAAGGAAGTGGAAGCCTTCGTGTGGATCACCCGCCTGGGGTCGTTCCGACTGGCTGCCCAGCATCTGCATCTGACCCAGCCGTCGATTTCCGAACGTATCAACAAGCTGGAAACCACCCTGGAAACCCGCCTGCTGGAGCGCACTCGCCGACCGGTACAGCCCACTCTCAAGGGGCGCGAATTCTATCGTCACGCCGAGGCGCTGCTGGAAGCGCGCCAGAAAGCGCTGTCCATGATGGCGTTGAGCACGCCCTTCCAGGGCGTGTTGCGACTGGGCGTCGTGGAGACCGTGGCGCACAGCTGGCTGCCCGGCTTTCTGGCCGAACTGGCGCGCCGTTACCCGGATCTCACCCTGGAACTCGAAGTCGACAGCTCCCCGGGGCTTGCCGCCATGCTCACCGCCGGCGATATCGATCTCGCCTTCCTGATGGGGCCGGTCACGGCGGAGAACGTGCTCAACCGCTTTCTGTGCAACTACACGATGGGCTTCGTGACCAGCCCGTCTCTTGGCTTCACCGAAGACAACTTCTCCTTGCGACGCCTGAATGCTCTACCGCTGATCTCGTTTGCCCGCAACAGCCGGCCGCACCATGAACTTGGCTCCATGCTGCATCAGATGGGACTCGATGACGTGAAGCTGCATTGCTCAAGCTCCTTGTGGACCATCGTGCGCATGACGCTGGATGGCCTGGGCGTCGGCGCCATCCCGCCGCGCATCGTCGCCGAGGAAATCCGCCAGGGCACCCTGCTCAGCCTGCCCTGCGAGCTGCCCGAGCTGACCTTCACCGCCTCCTGGCCGACCCATATGGAAAGCGCCCTCGCCGAAGGCGTGTGTGAACTGGCCATCGAGATCGCCCGCCAGGATCAGGAGGCGCATAACCATCAAGGGTAATATCCCGATTGCAGTGGGCTTGAGTCATTCAAAAGCCACTCTGGTGCGCTACCAACGTAACCATTATCACCTTCGAGGCGTTACGGAAGTTACTCTGAAAATCTTCCTCGGGGGGTTCATGCACGGTAAGCGAACCACTACTACACAAAAGAAAAAGCCCCGCAATGCGGGGCTTCTTGAATCACGCTTGTCCGATAAGGACCAATTCATCTCGCAACCTGGACGGTATATCTTCCAACAACACGACATTGAGCACCTTCCCACCATCTTCCGCTCTTGCAACATTCTCATCAAGAGAAGCGTTGATGTCGTTTGGTGAGAGGTTGTACATTGCGCCGGTCAATGGGTCTACGATCAGATAGCCTATCAGTCCACCAAAGAGGAGGTTTCCAGCGATATACCAGCCATTAGCCGATGACTCGATAGTAATGGTACGTGAGTCATAACCAGCCTTTGAAATTTCGACGGTGTAGGTCTTGCCACCGAAATAGGAACCATCCGCCTTCTTCAACTGGACAGTCGAAGGTGTCGTTGCCGATAGAATCTTCTGACCTTTCTCATCAGTGATAAGGATATCAGCATTACTGGGAGAGCTGTTCAATGTGATGGACTCATCCCTTTCACCCACAATAGTAGCGCAGCCTGACAAGCTGATCACACTGATCATTGCACCGACGATATATTTGACTTTCATTGCATTCCCCTTGCGTATTGAAACATCCCTATCCAGCACTCAGGATATGAAGATAAATGCTGGTATTATTATTGAGCGCGGAAGATACTTTTTAATCATCATGGCGTCAACACTATTTTTATAATTTGCCTGATTTAAGAAAATACTCATCGCCGAGAATATTTGTTAACTTGCTCACATTCCATTCGGAATATCTGATGATTAGGGTATTTGGTTTCCTTCAACTCCATACTTTACGAGTAAAGTTAGTCACTGCTCACATGAAAGGAATTTCCGATGGCTTGACTCGATAAAAATCGATTGGATTTATCTGGGCGTGCTTCTTATGGTGAAGACAGACAACAACAACTTCACAAGAAGCCCCCACGATGCCCCAGACACTTCTCAGTGCCGCGTCGTCCCCCCGCGAGGCGCGCGAGCAGATCCGTAGCGGTCATTGGGCCAGCCACACCAGCGGTATCGCTGCAGGCTTTGCCCAGACGAACCTGATCATCCTGCCAGCCGAGGCTGCCGGCGAATTCCTGCAGTTCTGCCAGGCCAATCCCAAGGCCTGCCCGTTGCTGGATGTCACGGCCGTCGGTTCTCCCGCCCCGACAGGGCTCGGTGAGAACATCGACCTGCGCCACGACCTGCCCGCCTATCACATCTACCGTCACGGCAAGCTTGAAGAAACGCGCACGGATATCGCCGCCCTGTGGCAGGACGATTTCGTGGCGTTTTCCATCGGCTGCTCGTTCTCGTTTGAAGAGGCGCTGCTCAACGAAGGCGTCGAGGTTCGCCATGCGCGCCTGAAGCGCAACGTGCCGATGTATCGCACCAACATTCCGCTGATCAGTGCCGGTCGTTTCCACGGCAACCTGGTGGTGTCCCTGCGCCCGATGTCGGCGGCGCATGCCATTCGCGCGATCCAGATCACCACCGACATGCCCCGCGTCCACGGCGCGCCCGTCCATCTGGGTGACCCCGCCTTGATCGGCATTTCCGATATCAACACCCCTGATTTCGGCGATGCACCTACGCTTGAGACAGGCGACCTGCCGGTGTTCTGGGCCTGTGGCGTCACGCCGCAACTGGCACTGGAGAATGCGCGCCTGCCGTTGGCCATCGCACACAGCCCGGGCCACATGCTGATCACCGATATCCCCAATCATCGCTTCAAATACGGATGACCGCTTGTGGGAGCCACGGACCTGCTCCGCAACAGACAAGACCGTCAGATTCTTTCGATAACACCAGATGCACAACAACAATGGTGACTCCCATGAAGACACGTTTTGCCCTCTCCGCCCTTGGTCTCGCTCTCGCCGCTGCCGGTAGCGCCAATGCTGCCGACACCCTCAACGTGGTAGGCAGCTGGAGCAGTCTGGAGCTCAACCGTCAGTTCGAGAAGCCCTTCTGGAGCGAGACGCTGCCAGCTGCCAGCAGCGGTGAACTCAGCACCCAGGTGACCACCTTCGACCAGATGGGCATCCCCGGCTCCGACGTCTATCGCTACCTGGGCGATGGCGTCTTCGATGTCGGCATGACCGTCGCGGATTACACCGTGTCGGACGCGCCGGAACTCGAAGGTCTGGATCTGCCGATGATGGCCCCGACGGCCGAGGATGCCCAGAAGGTGGCCGAAGCCTTCCGCCCACTGGCCGAATCCGCCATGAACAAGCGCTTCAACAGCCATGTGCTGGCGATCGTGCCGTATCCAGCCCAGGTGCTGTTCTGCAATACCCCGATCGAAGGGCTCGATGGTCTGAAGGACAAGAAGGTACGTGCCAGCGGCCGCTCCACCGGTGAGTTCATCGAGGCGCTGGGCGCGCAGAGCCTCAACATCGCCTTCAACGAGGTGCCGGGCTCCCTGGAACGTGGCGTGATCGACTGCGCCGTCACCGGTTCGCTCTCCGGCTACAGCGCCGGCTGGCACGAAGTCTCCAGCCACCTGATGCCGCTGCCGCTGGGTGGCTGGGATTACGTGATCACCGCCATCAATCAGGACAAGTGGCAGAGCCTGAGCGCTGATAGCCAGACGCTGATCCAGCAACAGGTGGACAGCGAGTTCACCGCGCCGGTGTGGGAAAACGCGCGTGGCGAGACCGCGCGAGGCGTGGCCTGTCTGACCGGCGAAGGCGATTGCCCGCTGGGCAAGAGCGCCGATATGACGCTGGTCGACTTCAGCGATGACGATGCCAAACGCGCACGTGCCGCACTCGAGGACACCGTTCTGCCTGCCTGGGCGGCACGTGTCGATGCCGAGACGCGCACGGCCTGGAACGAGAGTGTCGGCAAGGTCGTCGGCCTGACCGCCACCGCGGAGTGATCCACCGGCCCCTGCTCGCGAAGGGCTGTTCGCGAGCAGGGGCCGATAGCCCCGCCCTGCCCGGATACGGCAGACATGCTCCCCAGAGACACGGCGCTGAACGCCCGCACCTCGCCTGATTGGCACGGATCAGCGTCGTTCACCGCCCCAGCAGGACCCGACTCATGAACTCCTTCCTTCACGCACTCGATGTCCTCGTGTCCCTGACACGCGCGATATCGCGCCATGCCGCACGCCTGATGGGCCTGTTGCTGCTGGCCGTCGTGGTCTTCATCGGCGCGGAAATCCTCATGCGCCAACTGTTCAATCATCCGCTGCCCGGCGTGCACGAATATGCCGGCTATGTGCTGGCGATGCTCTCGGCGTGGGGTCTGTCCCACACCCTGATGGAGCGCGCCCACATCCGTATCGATGTCGTGCACGGCAAGCTGCCGGCCTTCTCGCGCCACACCCTGGATATCCTCGCGATGCTGGCGCTGAACCTGGTGGCCTGGGTGATTCTGATCAATGCCTGGCCGGTGCTCGGCAAGTCATTGAGCAACGGTTCCACCGCCAACACCCCGCTGGCGACACCGCTGTGGATTCCGCAGCTGCTGTGGCTGTCCGGTTATGCCTGGTTCGCGATCACCACCAGCGTGCTGGGACTGCGCGTTCTCGTTGCCGCCTGTCTGCGTGATACCACCACGCTGGAAACACTGGCCGGCCCCGATCACGGAGAAAGCGAAGGGGCTCTGGCCCAGGCGGCCTCCACGACCAAGGAGACACGCTGATGTTGGGCTTTCTTTCGGTAGGTATCCTCACCCTGCTGCTGGCCGGCATTCCGGTTGCGGTCACTCTCTTTCTGCTCGCCTTCGGGATCGACCAGTTCTATTCCTTCTTCCCGCTGACCAAGGCACTGGGCCAGAACCTGTGGTCTGCCGCGGACTCCTTCCTGCTGATCGCGATTCCGCTCTTCGTGCTGATGGGCGAGATCATCGTGCGCGCCGGCATTGCCGAGAAGGCCTACCGCGCCATGGACCACTGGCTGTCGTGGCTGCCGGGCGGCCTGCTGCACGCCAACATCACCACCTCGGCGCTGTTCTCGGCGACCTCCGGCTCCTCGGTAGCCACAGCGGCGACGGTCTCGACCGTGGCGCTCCCCCAGGGCAAGAAGCTCGGCTACGACCCCAAGCTGTTCTGCGGCAGCATCGCCGCGGGCGGCACCCTCGGCATCCTGATCCCGCCGTCGATCAACCTGATCGTCTATGGCTTCCTGACCGAGACCTCTATCCCGAAGCTGTTCATGGCCGGTCTGGTACCGGGCCTCGGCCTGGCAGCGCTGTTCATGCTGGCCTCGCTGCTGCTGTGTGTCTGGAAGCCATCGCTGGGCGGCCCGCGCAAGAGCGCGAGCTGGAGCACCCGCCTCAAGAGCCTGTCGTTCCTGCTGCCGCTGCTGGTGCTGTTCATCGTCATCGTCGGCTCCATCTATCTGGGCTGGGCGACGCCCACCGAAGCCGCCGCCATCGGCGTGCTGGCCTCACTGGGCCTCGCCGCCATCAACCGCTCGCTGAACCTGTCGATGATCAGCCGCGCGCTGGACGGCACCGTCAAGACCACCTCGATGATCCTGTTCATCATCATGGCGGCCTCCTTCCTCAACTTCGCGCTGGCCTCCTCCGGCATGGTCCAGCAGGTCACCGGCCTGCTCGAAGCCTATGACCTGGGTCCCTTCGCGCTGCTGATGGCGGTGATCGCGCTGTTCATCGTGCTCGGCTTCTTCATCGAGACCCTGTCGCTGATGGTCATCACCATTCCCATCGTCACCCCGCTGATCGTCGCGGCCGGTTACGACAAGGTGTGGTTCGGCATCGTGATGATCCTGTTCGTCGAGCTGGCGCTGATCACCCCGCCAGTCGGCTTGAATCTCTACATCGTGCAGGCCTCACGGCGTGGCGAAGCCTTCGCCGACGTCATCATCGGCACCCTGCCGTATCTGGGCGCGATGCTGGTGATGGCAGCGCTGCTGGTGGCCTTCCCGCAGATCGCGCTGTGGCTGCCTTCGGCACTGTAAACCTGCTCTAGTCTGGCACCTGCTGGCAAGCCGGCAGGTGTCATTGGCGCCCCACCGTTCATTCAAGAATTTTTCAAAGAACAACGACAACCCCGATAACGGAGCGATAAACCATGCTGACCTTTACCCATGACAACGGCGAATTCACCCTTGATATCCAGCGCGTCGCGATTGCCGGCTGGGCCGGACGCGACCAGGCGGGCGTGCAGCACCATATCGACGAGCTCAAGCTGCTGGGTGTGGCACCGCCCTCCCAGACTCCGCTGTTCTACCGCGTGAGCCGCGAGACCCTGACCCAGGCCTCTCAGGTCGCGATGCTCGGCGGCGAAGGCTCCGGTGAGGTCGAGACCTGTCTGGTCAGCGACGCCGAGGGCACCCTTTGGGTGACGATTGCCTCGGATCACACCGACCGCAAGCTCGAAGCCGTCGGCGTCGCCGAATCCAAGCAGCTGTGCGCCAAGCCGATTGCCCGCCACGCCTGGAAGCTCAGTGAGGTCATCGATCACTGGGACAGCCTCGAGATCGAGAGCGAGATCGAGGACGCCGGCAAGACCGTGCGCTACCAGCAGGGCACCCTCGCCGAGCTGCTGCCGGTCGCCACTCTGATGGAGCGCCTGCCCGCCGCCATCGCCAAGGATGGCAGCCTGGCCCCCAACAGCGTGCTGCTGTGCGGTACCGTGCCGGCGATCGGTGGCATCCGCCCCAGCCCGAGCTTTACCATGCGCCTGATCGACCCGCAGACGGGTCGTCGCATCGAGCACCGTTACGAGGTGGAAGAACTTGAGGTGGTGGCATGAGTGATGAAGGCATGAGCGCTGAGCGCGTGAAGATGGACAACGCCCGTGAATTCTGGGCGCGCTCGCCCCGCCAGCGTACGTTGACGCAGCTGCTGGCCGCCTATCAGGCAGGCAGTTTCGGTCCCGAGCAGACTGCCACGGTGCTTGCCGAGCGCCACCAGGCCCTGGGTGAGACCGCCAGCCACAGCATCATCAGCCGCGATGATGCTGGCATGAGCGCGCAGGCAGCGGCCCAGCAGCAACTCAAGGCGGCTGCGACGTCGTTGCCGCTGGGAGGGGTCCCTGTCTCGATCAAGGATCTGTTCGATGAGGCCGGCATGACGACGCTGGCAGGCTCGCGCGCACTGGCAGAGAGTCACCCAGCCGACCAGGACGCTGTGGCGCTGAGCCGCCTGAAAGCCGCCGGCATTCTGCACGCCGGTCGCACCAGCATGAGCGAGTTCGCGTTTTCTGGCCTTGGCCTCAACCCGCACGTCGGCACGCCGCCCAACCCCTTCGATGGCGAGCGCATCACCGGCGGTTCGACCTCCGGCGGTGCGGCCTCCGTCGCCTTCGGGCTGGCCGCGGCGACCCTGGGCAGCGATACCGGCGGCTCGCTGCGGATTCCGGCGGCCTTCTGTGGGCTGACGGGCTTCAAGCCGTCACAGGCCAGCGTGCCGGGAGATGGCGCCTTTCCGCTGTCACCGAGCCTGGACTGTATCGGCCCCATCGCGCCCAGCGTCGCCTGCTGTCGCACGCTGTGGGAAGTCCTGAGCGGTGAGGTCGCTGACCAGACGCCCCTCACTCGCCCGCTGACGCTGCTGGTGCCGGAGAGCGAGCTGGTCAGTGAAGTGGACGCCGATGTAGCCGCCGACTTCGCCGCCCTGCTGGAACGACTCGAGGGGCTGGGTGTTCGCCTCCAGCGTGCGCCGGTCGAGGCCATCGAGGCCGCTTACGCCATCAATCAGCGCGGCGGGCTGGTCATTCCGGAAGCGGCCGCCGTGCATCACGAACTGCTGGCTGCCCATGAAGATCAGTATGATCCGCTGATCGCCGAACGCCTGAATGGCGGGCGTGACATCACGGCCAGCGAGTATCTGGCGCGCCTGTGGCCGCGCACCGCCATCCAGCAACGCTTCGCCCAGCAGGTGCAGGATGTCGATGCGGTGCTGATGCCGACCGTGGCCATGCGTGCCCCGCGTCGTGACCTGCTGGAGCAGGATGGCGCGCTATTTGCCCAGCTCAACAAGCGTGCGCTGCGCAACACCAGCGTCTTCAACTATCTGGATGCCAGCTCGATCTCGATTCCCGCGCCGGCACCACAGAACGAGGAACCGCTGGGCCTGATGCTGTCACGCCCCCAGGGCCAGGATGTGGCGCTGCTGCGCGTCGCCCAGGCGCTGGAGACACTGCTGGCCTGATGATGCTGTCCCGGCTGACCGCAAGACGAAAAAAGGGGCCTCCATCTGGAGGCCCCTTTTCCATGACACGGTTCTGATGACACGGTTTTCATTGTGCGATGCCATGGCGTGGTCAGTGGACTGTCAGTCCAGGCGGCATCACTGATTGAGAATGATCGCCGTGATCACACCGGTCGCGACGGCCGTCAGAACGTAGCGGCCATCCACATTCAACCAGCGATGCCCTTCCGGCGGCCGGGATAGGTGGTGTGCCTTCCAGTCACTTACCCAGTAACGCTTGTTGCCGTAATAATCGCGCGAGACGTGGTCGCCCCGCTTCCAGTGCTGGGGCCCAGCGGAATGATGCCCCGCACGGGCCTTACCGTGTCCTTGCGCTGCATGTTGCTGCTTGGCCTAGTGCTTCTGACCTTGCTGATTGCCTTGAGAGTGCTTGCGTTGCTGCTGATACTGGCCTTGCCCACGATCATCACGATCATCAGGAGCCGCCTGCGCGACGGAGGCGCTCATCAGGGCAATCACCATGCTGCAGACTGTCAGGGTGCGGTTGCGCATCTTCGATCTCCTCGTCACGCCCGGGCACGTTCAACACCGGGAATTAGAAAACACTGTTCCCTAATTCTGATGACTTACGCTGCACTCTGCAAGTCTGCGCAGATTTCTTCACGTTTCCCGACAATGTGACCGAAGTTGTCGCCAAGATACCCACAGATGTCGCGACTTACCGACAGAGTTACCACGCAACACGACGAGATCCTGTTACGGGTGCCATGTCAGAAGTGCGGTTCACGGCCCAAGCAGTATCTCTTCAATGGTGCCGCTCTGAATATCCGTCAGGACGAATCCGCTGCGAAGCTGGAGCCAGCGCTGACCTGCGCTAGGTTCGGGTAGCTGATGTCGCTGCCAGTCCTCCACCCAGAGCGCCTTGTCAGACGCCAAGGCATCGGGCAACTGACCGCCACGTCTGAGCAGAGGCCCAGGTGACGCTGCCTTCGCATCGGACTTTCCTGCCGGAGGAGTCTCCGGGGCGGCCTTGTCCGCAACGGCCTTGGTCGGGACAGCCTTGTCCGCAACCGCCTTGTCCGCCTGCGCTTCTGCAGCCTGGCGTTGTTTCTGAATCTGCTTCAGCTCATGCATCTGCTCGGCCTGAACGCGTTCAGCCTTGGCCTGCCCTTCTAGCGCTTCGTGCTTCTTCTTAAGCTGCTCTTCATGACTCTTGCCGTCATCCGCGGCCTCGGCCTGCACCACCGAGGCACCCAACAACGCCAACGCCAGAGTCAGCCCCGTCAATGACCACCTGTTCATGTCTTGTCTCCTCGTCAGGCTGTATGCCTCTGGCGCCCTGAGCCCGGCTCAGACAACCATGAGTGGTCCCGGGAAGCGATGTGTCAGGCCCCCTGTTCTCCCCTCTCAGCATAACGCGTCAGCAGCGCAATGTGCGGTCGGATAACTCTCATCGGAACGATCTTTTATATGCCTGACAAGCACTTGACGCCAGATATCGCCCATCTGACCCAGATGAGAGGTGATCCCCGGGATCTCGGCAACGTACTGCCGCCACTGTCTCGACTCACCCCGTGAGGCGGTCAGGGAGCCAAGGGTTGCCGTGTACGATGGCCTGCGCGCCTTCATGCGCCAGCGATGCCCGGCGCTCGTCGCTGACCAGGATATTGGCAGCCCCTCTCCCGGACACAGGCGTGCGACCGGTTGCCCGGCCGCACGCCTTTCACTTCACCGCCTCAGCAGTGGGTTCGATCAGAAGCCTTCAAGCACGATCTTGCCCCTGGCCTTGCCGCTTTCCAGCAAGGCATGTGCGCGCTTGAGATTTTCGGCATTGATGGTGCCGAAGGTCTCCGTTGCCGTGGAGGTGATCTTGCCAGTGTCCAGCAGACCCGCCACCTTGGTGAGGATCTCGCCCTGACGCGCGATATCAGCGGTAGTGAACAGTGAGCGAGTGAACATCAGCTCCCAGTGGATGGACACGGCCTTGCCCTTGAACGGCACCACATCGAGGGTCTGCGGATCATCGATCATGCCGAAACGGCCCTGCGGAGCGATCAATTCGGCGACCTGCGGCGCGTAGTGCTCGGAGAAGTTGGTCGAGAACACGAAGGCCGGTGCACCGATGCCCAGCGCCTCGATCTGGGCCGGCAGCGGCTGGCTGTGGTCGATGACGTGATGCGCGCCCAGTGACTTCACCCACTCGCGGGTCTGGGGACGTGACGCCGTGGCGATGATGGTCAGGTCGGTCAGCTCACGCAGCAGCTGGATGGTGATGGAGCCCACGCCACCGGCCCCGCCGATGATCAGGATGGCACGTGCAGCGCCCGGCACCGGCTCGGTGACACGCAGACGATCGAACAGCATCTCGAAGCCGGTCAGCGTGGTCAGCGGCAGCGCAGCCGCCTCATGGGCCGCCACGGATTTGGGCGCATGGCCGACGATGCGCTCATCCACCAGGTGGAATTCGCTGTTGGTGCCGGCGCGGGTGAGATCACCGGCATACCAGACCTTGTCGCCCGGGGCGAAGGAAGTGACCTTGTCACCGACGGCGACGACTTCCCCTACGGCGTCCCAGCCGATGACGGCAGCTTCGCCTGCGGCCGGCTCGCGGCTTTCGCGGATCTTGTAGTCCACCGGGTTGACCGAGACAGCGGCAACCTTGACTAGCAGGTCGTGACCGGTGGCGACCGGTGTCTCCAATTCGATATCGACCAGGGCATCATCACGATCGATGGAACCGGCAGCGTAGTAACCAATGGCTTTCATCAGAGTCTCTCCAGAACATCATGTCAGTGGCGGCAAGGGCAATCTCGGGTGTCAGGTATCAGATGCATCTTGCGTCTGATACCACTTCTGACTGAGCGACCCTGCCGTGAAGCGATGACACCATGCTAACTCCATGGACAGAGCGTAAAAACGACCCATATCCGCAAAGTTAATCCGGATAAAGCGGATAATGAGCAACGAGTTTGCGGGTTGCCTCCAGGGAGACGCCAGCGGGTCGTCGGCTACAGAGGCGAGAGGCGAGAGGCGAGAGACGACAACGCAGGACGGTCATCAGACACGTCCTGCGTTGGGGAAATACGCTGACAGGCAAGACAGGGCGAAGGACTGGCCAGACAAGCCCTTCGCCTGCCGCAAGCAGAGCCTGTCAGTTGGCGGGTGTCAGCTTGAGCAGGTAGTAATGCTTGTCGCTGCCATCGACACCCTGATTGAGCGCCGGGTGAGCATTCAGCTGATTGGTGGTGAGGTAGAGGCTGCCATCGGGCGCGAAGGCGAAGCCATCCGGCCAGCGCAGACGCTCGTCATCCTGGGCGATCACCGACATGCCCTCCGGCGATGAGAAGGTCAGTGCATTGTGCTCCGCGTCACCGGCGATGATGCCGCCGCGCTTGGCATCGAAGATGAAGCCATCATTGGGGCGCTTGGCGGCGTAAGGCGTGATGGCGCGAGCCAGTTCCGCCTGCGTGGCAGTGTCATCGGCCAGCTCAGCCGCTGGCAGGCGATAGATCTCACTGCCGTTCACGCCACCGAAATAGACGACGTCATCTGCCGGATCGAAGGCGATGGCGTTCAAGCCCAGGTACCAGGGCTTCGGCCCGCCACTCTGCTCTCCCTCGCCATCACCATCGCCCTTGGCCGCCATCAGACGCCCATTGATGACCATGTCATGCGCCACCGGCATCAGCCTTTCATCGCTCTGCAGCACACGGCGCGTCTTGCCACTGGCGATATCCACCACCACGAAGGCCGGTTTCATGTGGGAGGCGGGGGCAGTGAAGGTCATGTCCGCGATATAGATCTTGCCGCGCCTTTCATCGATGACGAAATCCTGCAGGAAGGAGATCGGCAGCACGCTGTCTCCCCCAAGCGGGATCACCTTCTTGAGCGAATCACTGCGGGTATCCCAGCCCACCAGCTTGGGCGCACTGTCCTGACTGCCCATGTCGAGCATCCACACCACGCCCTGACGGTCGGAGTGCACGCCGATGATCGAGGCGATGCCGACCTCGCCCTTTTCCGGGCCATCGGCCCAGTCCAGGTTCGGGAATGGCACACGCTTGCCGTCCTGGGTGATCTCGACCACGCGCAGTGCCGGAGCATCGAGTGGCTGCTGGGACATGATCAGGCGGCCATCCGGCGTGAAGGTGATGTTACCGGGGCGGGTGTCCGAATATTCGGCGACGGTGGTCAGCGTGCCGTCGCGCAGGGAGGCGACTTTCGCATTCAGGGGGTTCACAGCCGTGCTGTCAGCGGCCGCCTGCGCGGCGCTGGCGACAGTGGCAACGCCCAGTGAGGCGATGAGAATGGCAGTCTTGAGGCGAGAAAAACGCATGGGGACTCCTTGCCCGCCGGTTGGCGCTGTGCGCTGGGCCGGCAGGGTCAATGAAAATGAGATAGAGAGACTGGACGATGACGTGGTCATCGCCCGGGGGTTATAGAGATTCAGACGTGACGAATCAGGCGTGACGAATCAGGCGCGACGGCGCAGTTCATCTTCCAGTTCACTGAGACGCGGATTGCCGATGTAGAGCTGGGAGAGATCCTTGAGCGCCGCGGCGCCAATACGCAGACGTGCGTCCTTGCGCACCACCAGGGTGGCGTCATCCCGGGTACCCAGAAGCCCCTTGGGCTCCTTGAGGGCGCGAATCCGGTAGCGATGATGCAGGAACTGCGGATGCCACAGCGGCACCACGACCCAACGCCCCTCGACGACGGCGGCTTCGTAGCGATCAAAGCACTCCGCTTCGCTACCGGTGCGGAAGACATACCCGGCTGCGCCCAGGCCGTACTGCTTGATGATCTCGGCCGAGAAGCGGCTGATGCCGGCACCGGGATTGATGCCCTGGATCAAGGGTTCCATCTTGCTCAGCGCCGGTTCCCGCAGCAGGTCCGTGACGCTTGCCACGGCACTTTCCGGCACATGATCCGGCACCCCCCAGATGCAATAGGGTTCATACAGGACGGTGATCTTGTCGACGTCGTGCAGCATAGGTGCCAGATAGGCCTCATGGCTCGACGGCAGCCAGGCAGAGGCCAGAATGTCGATCTCCCCTCGCCCCAGCATCGCGAAGGCCGCTTCGTGCGGCGCACTGGTGAAGGTGACGTCATGACCGTGACTTTCGAGAATACGGGCCACTTCCCAGGCACTGGCTTCGTGAAAGGACAGCGCGATATGGCCGATGCGGATAGGGTCTGTCATGGCAGCCTCGAGTGGGTGGACGTTGCAGAGGGAGAAAGCGAGCAAGTCAGGCGTTGCCGCCATGAAAAGCCAGGATCCACACCTCAGGCGAAAGCCGTCATCTCTTGCAAGGTGAACTCAGTGACCGCGCCTTCTGTCGCTGCCACGTACTCTTCCAGATGCGGTGCCTGCATATGCTGCTGCCACAGCTCACGCGAGACCCAGTTCTCGTGAAAGGTGAAATGTGCCGGGTTCTCGTTGTTCTGATGCAGGGTGTAAGTGAGGCAGCCTTCTTCAGCGCGGGTGATCGGCACCAGCTTGAGAAGCGCCGCCTTGACCTTCTCGATCTGGTCCGGCTTGGCGTGGATATTGGCGATGATGGTCAACTGGGACATGGCAGGAACTCCGTGATGTGTCAGGAAGGCTTGAGTTGCTCAAGCGATGTGATCATCCTAGTCACAAGCCTTGTCCGTATAAACATCCCCTTTTCGCAAAGATAATTCGGAAAAACCGCACAATGCTACTGGACAACATCGCGCTGTTTCTGACCATCGTCGAGAAAGGCAGCCTGACCGCCGCGGGGCGCGAGACGGGACTGTCGCCGACGACGGTATCGGAGCGTCTGGCTTCACTGGAGGCGCACTACGGGGTGGTGCTGCTCAACCGCACCACACGTGCCATCAGCCTGACCGAAGAGGGCCGCACGCTGATGGAAGAAGCCCGTGGTCTGCTCGACAGTGTCTCGGAGCTTGAGACCCGCATCCGCCTGGGTGCCCAGACACTCACCGGTCGAATTCGCATCAGCGCACCGAGCGATCTGGGTCGCAACGCCCTGTCACGCGCCATCACCGAATTTCAGCGTCAGCACCCCACCATCGAGATAGAGCTGCTGCTGTCGGACAGTTACATCGATATCGTCAGTCAGGGGATCGATCTTGCGCTGCGTTTCGGCACCATCATGGACAGCACGCTGCGCGTGCGTCATCTGGGCCAGAAACGCCGCCTGCTGTGTGCCTCTCCCGCCTATCTGGCGCAGCACCCCGCACCACTGACGCCGGCCGATCTCAAGCACCACAACTGTCTGGTGATGCGCTTTGGCAAGAGCCTCGACAATGAATGGCACTTCGGCAACCACAAGGTGCCGCAGATCGTCACCGTCAGCGGCAATCGCATCGCCAATGATGGGGAACTGGTGCGCCAATGGTGTCTGGAAGGGTTTGGTATCGCCCTGAAATCGGAAGTCGACGTGGCGGACGACTTGCGCGAGGGTCGCCTCGTGGAGCTGCTGCCGGAGCAGGCTGCTCCGCCCTCACCGCTTCAGCTGCTGTTCCCGCCCGCCCGCGCTCAGCCACGCCGCGTGCAGGCCTTCGCCCAGCATCTGGTCGAGACCTTTTCGGACCACTGATCTGCCAATGTCCGTCTCGGCTCGCCCATTCTCCTCATGACGTGCCGGGCAGAACGCACTTCCCGGCGAGAGACGACTCCTGCGCGGCCTTGGGGATCCCCCACGAAAAAGCCCCCGCCAGCCTGAGGCTGACGGGGGCTGGGTGTCACATGACTCCCCCGAACCCAGGGGATCAGATCACTTGAACTTGTCTTCGTAGCTGGACTTGGTGGACTTGGCAGAGCTGACCTTGTCACTTGCCTTGGTCTTGGCAGAGCTGACCTTGTCACTTGTCTTGGTCTTGGCAGAGCTGGCCTTGTCACTTGCCTTGGTCTTGGCAGAGCTGGCCTTGGAAGAGGCACTGTCAGTCCGGGAAGTCACCTTGGAACTGGCGTTGTCCTTGGCTGTGGTGTACTGGGACTTGGCACTGTCCTTCGCCGCATCAGTGTAGGAATTTGCCATTGCCACTGAGGAGCCAGCCATGCCCATTACCATGAGTGCTGCAATCGTCATCCTGCGCATCGTACCTACTCCTCTCTACTCGCGAATTGTCCCCTTCCTGACCTGAAGACCAGGGTCCAGGGAGACAGGGTGGTGGCACACTAACTCCTTGATATTTATGTTCGCAAGCCAGTCAGGCTCGCTTGACGAATGCTTGCATCTTGTCGAGGCGAGCGTATGAAACACGCGACGTCAGCGTCTGATGACGCACACCAGAGGCACATCGCCTGCCGCGCCAGTCAGGCGCGGATCTCAAGGAGCGTGCCCGGCATGCAAAGACCCCCTGCAACCGGAGGCTTCAGGGGGTCTTGTCAACAGCGGGCAACTGCCCGACTCAAGCCGTGGCGAGCAAAAGCGTCATGCCATCAGTGGCGCTCGTTCTTGAGCACGTCAGCATAGTTCTTCTTCTGATAGCGGGAATTGGTATCGCTCGCCTTGTTGCTCGCCTTGAACCCGGCATCGCTCGCCTTGTCGCTCACCTTGGACTTGGCATCGTGGGCCTTGCTGGCAACGTGAGAGGACTTGTCAGCCACCTGCCCGGAAGCGGCCGCCTTGTGGGATTGAGCAGAGGTCCTGACGCTGTCCTTGTGCTGGGTGTACTGGGACTTGGCAGCGTGGCCATCATCGACCGGGTTGCCGGCCATCGCTACGCTGGAACCGGCCATGCTGGCCACCATCAGTGCCGCGATCGTCAATGTGCGCATCGTGTCTACCTCATTGTCTTGCAGGAATACCGGCTCAAGAGGTCACACCTCAAGGCATACAATGAGTGCACACTAACGTGTTGATATTGCAGCCAGCAATTGCCCAACCGGGATATGACGATTCCTTTCACGTTGCTCGCAGGCTGTAGCCAACTCGAGACGAGCGTGTCTCATCAGGCACCTGCCCCACCCTCTCCCGCCTCATGGCTTTAGCCTGCTCCTCGATCCCCAAAGCGGTAAAAATTCATCAGTGAATCATTGTCTTCATTTCATGGACGCTAACACCGGTCGACGTGTCGATCAGGCTTGACCCAGCGCCAGAAAAACATTGTTATTTACTTGAGAAGAAAATTAAGTCACTGACAGGAAAAAACCGAATCCAAACCACGTCAGCGAATGAGATTCTTCATATCACAACAACAATGCCTTTCTGCCGACATCGGAGCCCAGAATGCCTCACGCGACCTGCACCTCAGACGATCACTTCATCCTCACCATCAGCTGCCCGGCGACGTCCGGCATCGTGGCGGCCATCACCACCTTCCTGACCACTCACGAGTGCTACATCAGTGAGCTGGCGCAGTACGATGATGAGGACAAGGGGCAGTTCTTCCTGCGCGCACGCTTCCGTTTCAACACGGGCATCGAAGGCGATATCGAGCGTATGCGTCAGGCCTTTGAAGATGTGGCGGCGCCCTTCGAGATGCAGTGGCAGATCCACGGTGGCAAGGACAAGATGCCGGTGCTGATCATGGTCTCCAAGTTCGACCATTGCCTGGATGATCTGCTCTACCACTATCGCAAGGGTGAGCTGGACATGCAGATCACCGCGGTTGTCTCCAACCACCTGGACCTGCGCCCGATGGTCGAGCGCGAAGGCATCCGCTTCGTCTACCTGCCGATCACCAAGGACACCAAGGCGCGCCAGGAAGCGGCCTTGATGGACATCGTCGAGGAAACCGGCACTCAGCTGGTGGTACTGGCGCGCTACATGCAGATTCTCTCCGATGAGCTGTGCCAGAAGCTGGCCGGGCGCGCCATCAACATCCACCACTCCTTCCTGCCCGGCTTCAAGGGCGCCAAGCCCTACCACCAGGCACACGCCCGCGGGGTCAAGCTGATCGGCGCCACCGCCCACTACGTCACGGCAGACCTCGACGAAGGGCCGATCATCGATCAGGCCGTACAGCGAGTCGAGCACAACTTCGCCCCGGATGACCTGGTCGCCGCCGGCCGCAATACCGAGACCCAGGCGCTGACCAATGCCGTGCGCTATCACATCGAACACCGCGTCTTCCTCGCCAATGATCGCACCGTGATTTTCAAGTAAGGCGTCAAATAAGTCTTCAAACAAGGCGTCAAACAAGTCTTAAAGCAAGTCTTCAAGACAGACCACGTGTGAATCATCGGCCGTCACCCAAGGGAGGAAGCGCAGTCATGAATAGCCAAGCGACACCCACCGCGATCGCGGACGAGACACTCGCACAGCCCACCGCCGCCGTGATCGATGGCAAGGCCGCCTCGACGCGACTGCTGGAGGAAGTCACGGCAGAGGTCGCAAGCCTCGCGCAGCAAGGCGTGATACCGGGGCTTGCCGTCGTGCTGGTCGGCGAAGACCCGGCAAGTCAGGTCTACGTGCGCAACAAGCTCAAGCGTACCGTCGAGTGTGGCATGCAGTCCTTCGAGCACATCCTGCCCAGCGAGACCCGCGAGGCCGAGCTGCTGGCGCTGGTCGCCAGACTCAATGCCGACGCTGATGTGCACGGCATCCTCGTCCAGCTGCCGCTGCCGTCGCATATCCAGGAAGACGCGGTGCTGGAGGCCATCGACCCTGCCAAGGACGTCGACGGCTTCCATCGCATGAACGTCGGCGCACTGGTGCAGGGGGCCGATGCCCTGGCGCCCTGCACCCCCACCGGCTGCATGCGCCTGCTGCGTGACACCTTTGCCGAGCGCGGTGGTGATCTTTCTGGCCTGCATGCGGTGATCATCGGGCGCTCCAACATCGTCGGCAAGCCGATGGCCAGCCTGCTGCTGGCCGCCAACTGCAGCGTTACCCAGCTGCACTCACGCAGCCAGAATCCCGCCGAACTCTGCCGCCAGGCCGATATCGTGGTGGCCGCGGTCGGGCGCCCGAACATGATCGGCGCTGACTGGATCAAGCCCGGCGCCGTGGTCATCGATGTGGGCATCAATCGCATCGCGCAGTCCGCCGAGGAAAGCCCTACCGGCAAGGCGCGCACCCGCCTGGTCGGGGACGTGGACTTCGCTGCGGTCAGCAAGATCGCCGGCGCCATCACGCCTGTCCCGGGGGGCGTCGGCCCGATGACCATCGCCTGCCTGCTCGCCAACACCCTGACTGCCGCGCGTCGCCAGTCGGCCTGAACCACTAGAGGTACGCCTGCGCGTACCGGGAGTGAATGATGCCCTTTTCCCTGCTCAAGTACGGCCTGTCCTCCGAGTATCCGGCCGAAGTCGACCTCCCACCGCCCACGGAGCTGAAGTCCCGCTACGACGTGGTCATCATCGGCGGCGGCGGGCACGGCCTGGCCACCGCCTACTATCTGGCCAAGTATCACGGCATCACCAATATCGCCGTGCTGGAAAAGGCCTACCTGGGCAGTGGCAACACCGCGCGCAACACCGCGGTGATTCGCTCCAACTATCTGACGCCGGAAGGCGTGCGCTTCTACAGCGAATCGGTGCGCATGTTCCAGGGACTGTCCAACGAGTTCGACTACAACATCATGTACTCGGAACGCGGCCAGCTGACCCTCGCGCACACCGATTCCACCGTGCGCGCCTTCCGCCAGCGCGCCGAGGTCAACACCCACTTCGGCGGGCGCACCGAGATGCTGGATCGCCAGCAGATCCGCGAGCTGGTACCGACCCTGAATCTTGACCCCGGCCACCTGCCGGTCATGGCGGGCCTGTGGCACATCGATGGCGCCACCGCGCGGCATGATGCGGTCGCCTGGGGTTACGCCAAGGAGGCCGCCAAGCGCGGCGTCGAGATCCACCAGCTCACCGAGGTGCAGGACCTCGTGGTCGAAGGCGGCAAGATTCGCGCCGTGAAGACCAATCGCGGCACCGTGCAGTGCGGCTGCGTGGTGCAGGCGGTGGCCGGGCACAGCTCGGTACTCGCCAGAAAGGCCGGCTTCACCATGCCCATCATCAGCTACCCGCTGCAGGCGATGGTCACCCAGCCATTCAAGCCGTTCCTCGACCCGCTCGTCAGCTCCTCGGCCCTGCACTGCTACGTGCAGCAGACCAGCCGTGGCGAGGTGGTGTTCGGCGGTGGCTCCGACCCCTACCCGCTCTACAACACCCGCTCGACGCTGGACCTCAAGGAAAGCCTGATCGCCGCGGCGCTGGAGATGTTCCCCTTCCTGTCCCAGGCCCGCCTGATGCGCCAATGGGCGGGCACGACCGACATGACCCCGGACTACAGCCCGATCATGGGCGAGAGCCCCGTCGAGAATTACTACCTGGATGCCGGCTGGGGCACCTGGGGCTTCAAGGCGACGCCGATCTGCGGCAAGACCATGGCCGAGCTGGTCGCCTCCGGCGGCAAGACCCCGGACCTGATCGCCCCCTTCGCGCTGGAACGCTTCGCGCGCTTCCGCCAGGTCAACGAGATGGGCGCGACTGCCGCCAGCCACTGATGCCTCGCGACGGCTCACCCCATCAGGGCTCGACGACTGCCCGGGAATGCGCACCCCACGCTGGATGTACAAGAACAACGGTCAAGGATTTCCGCGATGAAGATCATGCCCTGCCCACTCAATGGGCCCCGAAATATCAGCGAATTCGTGTATGGCGGCGAGCTTGCCGACATGCCAGACCCCGATACCTGCAGTGATCGCGAGTGGGCCGACTACGTCTTCTTCAGCGACAACACCGCCGGTGTCGTCACAGAATGGTGGATGCACGCCGCCTCCAGCTACTGGTTTCTCGCCGAGCGTCACACCGTGACCGACGAGATCCTGCGCACCTTCGATCCCTCCGAGCGCTTCACCCAGCGCGTGGAGTTTCCACTGCACACCACGGATAGCTCGGGAGAACGCGCATGAACGCCAGAGTCCCCATGACCCGAGGCGCACGTCTGCCAGCCCCGATGGGCCGACTGATCGACCGTGACACGCCGGTGACCTTCAGCTTCGATGGTGTGAGCTACCAGGGCTTTGCCGGCGACACCATCGCCAGCGCCCTGGCCGCCAATGGCCGCTGGCTACTGTCGCGCTCCTTCAAGTATCACCGCCCGCGCGGCGCTCTGACCTTCGCCGGCCAGGATGCCAACACCCTGGTGCAATTGCCGGATGAGCCCAACGTGCTGGGCGATGAGCGCCAGATCAGCCCGGGGCTCGAGGTCACTGCTCAGAACGTGAATGGCAGCCTGGACAATGACCGCGACATGCGGCTGGGCAAGTTCTCGAAATTCATGCCGGTGGGCTTCTATTACCGCGCCTTCTACAAGCCCAAGGGCGTCTGGAAGTACTGGGAGCCGCTGATTCGCCGCAAGGCCGGGCTCGGGACCCTGAATCTGGACGTGCGCGACCACTATCACGACAAGGCCTATCTGTTCCACGACGTGGTGGTGGTAGGCGCCGGCCCGGCCGGCATGACGGCCGCGCTTGGGGCTGCCGAGGGTGGCGCCAACGTGCTGCTGGTCGAACAGGGCCGTCTGCTCGGCGGCGCCTTGACCTATGCGCGCTTCGACGCCGAAGGCCATGAGGCCAACCAGACACTGCAGACGCTGAGCGAGGCCGTCACGGCGCATCCGCGCATCGACGTGATGACCGAGGCGACCTGCAATGCCTGGTTCACCGACAACTACCTGCCGGTGATCCGCGGCAAGCGCCTCTACAAGGTGCGCGCCAAGGAATGCATTCTCGCCAGCGGCGCCTTCGATCAGCCGGTGGTATTTCGCAACAACGACCTGCCGGGCATCATGCTCGCCAGTGCCGCCCAGCGCCTGATGCAGCACTATGGCGTGTTGCCGGGCAAGCAAGGGGTGGTGATCACCGGCAGCGATGATGGCTATCTGGCGGCACTGGACCTGATGGAGCACGGCGTCAACATCGTCGCCCTGCTCGACATGCGCGCCCAGCCCGATGAGGCAAGCCTTGCCGATGCGGTGCGCCACTGCGGCATCGCCTTGAAGCTCGAGCACGCCATCTTCGAGGCGCTGGCGGAGAAGTCGCTGCATCACGTCACGGGCGTCGAGGTACGCAAGATCATCGCGCGCGGCGAACTGGCCACCGAGGGAGAGGTGATCCCCTGTGATCTGGTCTGCATGACGGCGGGCTACATGCCGGTCTACCAGCTGGCCTGTCAGGCGGGCGCCAAGCTCTCCTATCTGGATGACGATGCGCGTTTCAGCCTCAGCGGCCTGCCGAAACATTTACACATGGCAGGCTCCGCCAATGGCCTCTATCACCTCAAGGACGTGATCGCCGATGGTCAGCGTGCCGCGAGCGCCGCCCTGAACGGGCTTGCCGCGGCAGGCAAGATCGTGGATGCCACGCTTGAGGCGAATGAGCCTGCGGCCGTCACGCCGTCACGCCCCTTCCGTCAGCATGGCTGGCCGCTGTTCGCGCACCCCAAGGGCAAGGAGTTCGTCGATCTGGATGAAGACCTGCAGATCCGCGACATCCTCAATGCCACCCGCCATGGCTATCGCGACATCCAGCTGGTCAAGCGCTTCTCGACGCTGGGCATGGGCCCGTCCCAGGGCCGTCATTCGGCACTGCCGGCCGCGCGTCTGGTCGCCGAAGCCACCCAGCGCACCGTCAGCGAGACCGGCGTGACCACCGCGCGCCCGCCCTTCGTGGCCGAACCGCTGCCGCTGCTGGCCGGTCGCAGCTTCGACCCCTACCGCCAGACGCCGATGCATCAGCGCCATCTGGCTCTCGGTGCCAGCATGATGCCGGCCGGCCACTGGGCGCGCCCGGCCTTCTATGGCCGCCCCGAGCAGCGCAATGACGCCATGCAGACCGAGGCGCTGGCCGTGCGCAACGGCGTGGGCCTGATAGATGTCTCGACCCTCGGTGGCATCGAGCTGCGCGGGCCGGATGCCGCCGAGCTGCTCAACCGCCTCTACACCTTCGCCTTCCTCAAGCAGCCGGTGGGTCGCACGCGCTACGCCACCATGGCCAACGAGCAAGGCGTGATCATCGACGATGGCGTCTCGTGCCGCCTCGGTGAGGAACACTTCTATGTCACCGCCACCACCAGCGGCGTGGACCGGGTCTACCAGCAGATGCTGAAGTGGAATGCCCAGTGGCGACTCGATGTCGATATCACCAACGTCACCGCCGCTTACTGCGCCGTCAATCTGGCCGGGCCCAAGGCCCGCGAGGTGCTGAGCAAGGTGTGCCGCGACATCGACCTGAGCCCCCAGGCCTTCCCCTATCTGGAGCTGCGCACCGGCCATCTCGAGACCGAGCTGCTGGGCACGCAGGGCAGGATTCCCGCCCGCCTGCTGCGGGTCGGCTTCGTCGGTGAACTGGGCTACGAGATCCACGTGCCGAGCCGTTTCGGCGAAGCGCTGTGGGACCTGCTGATGCTGGCAGGCGAGCAGGCCGACATCCGCCCCTTCGGCGTCGAGGCCCAGCGTCTGCTGCGTCTCGAGAAAGGTCACATCATCATCGGGCAGGATACCGATGGCATGAGCCATCCCGGCGAGATCGGCCTTGAGTGGGCAGTCAGCCACAAGAAGCCCTTCTGTGTCGGCCGTCGTGCGATTGAGATTCTTGCCGCCCAGCCCCAGACCCGCAAGCTGGTCGGCTTCATGCTGCCCAAGGACAGCCCGCAACCGCTGGAAGGTCAGCTGGTGCTCAGCGGCGGGGAACAGAGCGCCGACGCCGCCAAGCCCGGTGGCGACATCACCGGCAACGTGACCTCGTGTGAATACAGCGCGACGCTGGGTGCCATCATCGGCCTGGCCTACGCTGGAATCGACAGCAGTACGCCCGGCAGCAAGATCACCATCCGCACCCAGGGCGACGTACTGGTCCAGGCCGAGGTCGTGGCACTGCCCTTCTTTGATCCCAAGTCTGCCCGCCAGGAGCTGTGAAATGACGACATCAATGACGGACCATCTGGATGGCGCCACGGCGTTGGCGCGCTGTGCACTGCCGGCAAGCCTCACCGGCGCGTCGACAACCGACGCATCAAGTGATTCGGTGACGGTAACCGTTCTCAGCCACTGTGCGCTCGCCGACATGAGCGCCCTGGGACGCGCAGGCGTTCGCGGCCGCGAGGCCGCCGACTGGCTGGCCTCGCTGGGCTTCACGGTGCCGGATACGCCCAATACGGCAAGGCTCCAGACGGATGGCAGCTGGCTGGTCAGGCTGTCAGTGGGCGAGTTTCTGCAACTGACGCCGGCCATCACCCCCGATGCGGGCGTGGCCGAGCTGCCGCTCATCGCGCAGGCGGATGACGCACTGGCCCGGGGCAGGCGCGTGCATTCCCTCCCACGGCGGGATTCCCACGCCTGGTTCAGCCTGAGTGGCAGCAGCGTACCGACGCTGATGGCCAAGCTGTGCGGGGTGGACTTGCGCAGTGAGGCCTTCCCGCCCGGGAGCGTCGCGCAGACGTCAGTGGCACGCACCAACGCGATCATCGTCAACGTGGGAAGCCATCAGTGCCCTTGCTTCCACCTGCTGTTCGACATCGCCTCCAGCCACTATCTGTGGGGCGTCATGCTCGATGCCATGCGCGAATACTCGGGGCAGACCGTGACAGCCGCTGCCCTGCTGGCCCATCATCACGGCTAGCGATTGCGACGCAACCTTGGCATCCGCTCGCGCATGCCTCTCACGTTGTCACCCGCTCCCCGTCGTCGTCTGAGTTCCAGGCAGCGACGGGGAGACTGCGTTTCACCTACGGCTCGCCATACGCAGCAAAAGGAACCAGGTATGCCCGATTCCCACGCCTCGCTCCCTTCCGGGCAGGATGTCGTGACCGATGACCCATCGCTCTCGACCGCGCCTGCTCGCGAGAATGATTACACCGTGCCGGCACTGTTTCGCGGGCTGAGAATCCTCGAGATGTTCAGCAGCAGGCGCAAGGTGCTGACCACCAATGACTTCGCCGAGGAACTGGGCACCACCAATTCGGCCATCTATCGTATCGTCATCACCCTCACCGACATGGGCTATCTCAAGAAGATCGCTCGCAACACCTATGAACTGGGGCCACAGGTCATCTCGCTGGGCTTCAGCTATCTGGCCAGTCGTGACCTGGTCGAGGTAGTGGCACCCCACCTGGACACCCTGCGCGACCAAACTACCATGTCATGTCACCTGAGCGTGCGTGAGGGCACGGATGCCATCTATCTCTACCGCGCCTTCGCCGCACAGCGCATGTCGGTCAACATCCCCATCGGCTCCCGTCTGCCGTGTCATGTCAGCGCCATGGGGCGCATCCTGCTCACGGTGCTGGGCGAGGATGAACTGCAGCAGCTCTATCGTCAGATCCGTCTGGATGACTACCCACCGCCGGCGCCCCAGAACCTGCCGGCCTTGAAGGATGCCATCGAGGAGGCTCGCCGCCAGGGGTGGGTGGAGAGCCGCTCCGACTACGCCACCGCCATCGCCACGGGACTGTATGACCACACCGGCCATCTGGTGGGCGCCATCAATATCTCGGGCCCCGATGCGATGATGGCCGACGAGCGCCGACGTCTGCTGTTGCGCGGCGCGCTGATGGACTGCGCCCGCCATATCAATCATGAGCTGGGGGGACTGCACCGCCGCTGACAGGCAGTTTCCGTCTGGTCGCTGCTTGTTCATCCCGGGACGTCCACCATCCCGCTTGTTTCCCCCTCCTTTCCCTGTCCCTTGCCCACCCTTTCCCCTTACGCTCACCCTGGAACACGAGAAGGCCCGCCAATTGGCGGGCCTTCTCGTATCACACGCTGACAGGACTCACCTCACTCGGGGAATCCAGTACTTGGGGGGCAGACTCAACGCGCCGCCCCCTTGAGCACCGCAGCTGGGACTGCAGCGCTCGCCTTGCCGGCATGCCCGGACGCAGTGCCTTCTCCCTGTGACGGGGAGGACATGTTGACGAATTCCGGGTAGGCCCCCATGCCACATTCGTGCATGTCCATGCCTTCCAGTTCCTCTTCCTCGCTGACACGCAGGCCACCACAGACCTTCTTGATCACCAGCAGCGCCACCAAGCTTGCGCCGAACATCCAGGCGAAGATGATCAGCGTGCCCAGTATCTGGGTACCGAAGGCCGCATCCGGATTGGAGAACAGCACTGCCATGATGCCCCACAGGCCGGCGGAGCCGTGTACGGAGATGGCACCGACCGGGTCATCGATCTTGAGACGGTCCAGTCCCACCACCGACAGCACCACGATGATGCCGCCTACCGCACCGACCAGCACCGCAAGGCCGGCAGACGGCAGCAACGGCTCGGCGGTGATCGAGACCAGACCGGCCAGGGCACCGTTCATCACCATGGTCATGTCAGTCTTGCCGAACATGGCGCGTGACAGCAGCGCCGCGGCCACCATCCCTGCCGAGGCCGCGGCATTGGTGTTGACGAAGATACGCGCCACGCTGTTGGCATCATCGAGACTGGCGATCTTGAGCATCGAGCCGCCATTGAAACCGAACCAGCCCATCCACAGGATGAACATGCCCAACATGGCGATCGGCAGGTTGGCGCCCGGAATGGCACGCACCTTGCCGTCCACGCCGTAGCGCCCCTTGCGCGGACCGACCAGCAGCACTGCCGCCAATGCCGCCGCCGCGCCCGCCATGTGCACGACCACCGAGCCTGCGAAGTCCTGATACCCCATCGCATCCAGGAAACCGCCGCCCCACTTCCAGTAGCCTTCCACCGGATAGATGACCGCGACCATCACCACCGCGAAGATCAGAAACGGCCACAGACGCATGCGTTCCGCCACGGCCCCCGAGACGATGGACATGGTCGCGGCGGCAAACACCGCCTGGAAGATGAAGTCCGCCATGCTGGAGTAATAGGCCGCCCCTTCGCCAGCACTGATGTCGCTGAGGGTATTGTCAGCGCCGAGCATGAACGACAGCCCCGGAATTACGCTGCTGATGGCATTGTCACCGGGATACATCACGTTGTAGCCCACCACCAGGAACACTAGACAGGCGATGCCATAGAGCAGCGCATTCTTGGTCAGGATCTCGACGGTATTCTTGGAGCGCACCAGCCCGGATTCCAGCATCGCGAAGCCGCAGGCCATGAACATGACCAGCGCGGTACACATCAGGAAGTAGAACGTATCCAGCGCGTAGCTGAGTTGGAGCACATCGATATTCACCAGCGTTTCCCCTTTGTTGTTATTCGCAAGCGCTTTCGTCAGCGGCTTGCGATCCATGCCCTATCACGCCCTCGGTGCCGAGGGCTGTTTGCCGAGAGCTCTTTATCAAGAGCTCTTAGCCAGAGCGGCTTGCCCGCAACGTGGCCTAGACCGCTGCCTGCGCCGTCGCTTCGGCCTTGGCCGCAACGCTTGCCTCGCGGGCTTCCAGCCACTCGAGCACGCTGGGCAGATAGCGCGTCAGCCCCTTGTAGTCGATCAGCTCCGCCGGCAGGGTCTTGAGCACCTTCAACAAGCGCGACTGCCAGACCGGGTTGGTACACAGGTCCTCGAGGCTGATCAGATAGGTGCGGATACCGAAGAACAGCGCATGACTGCGCGGCATGCGCACCAGCGTCTGCAGCTCGACGCGCAGATGCACATCACGACCGGCGTTTTCGGCGGTGATGGTGGTGCGATCACTGCCCCACTCGGCATAGGTCTCCGGGGAGCTGTCCATGCGCGGATGGATGGTCATGGTCCAGTTGAGGCGTCGCACCGGCCCCCCGACCTGAATGGCGCACAGATATTTGAGCGCGCGATCGAACACGCCCATCTCATGCGCCAGCGGCACCGGGCCATGCCACTGCTTGAAGCTCATGCCAGCATCGAAGGCCAGTGACCAGTCCGCCGGACAGGTGATCATGCCGGCGTCCATGAAGAGGTCACCGTCGCGCTGGTCCAGCAACGCGATATCGCCCTGCATCTGACGGCCGATATAGTCCAGTGGCGGCAGTGGCAGGCTGGTGTCATCGCCCATGCGGAAGCTCTGTTCCAGCCCCAGCAGATGGTTGCGCCACACGCAGTCATCGCCGTCGCGCTCGAGACTGAAAGCCTGCGGATAGTCCCGGGCGTAGTGCGTCATCACGAATTCGAGGAAGTCCCAGGCTGCCGGCTGCATGTGTGGCATCACCAGGCAGCGTCTGGGGTCTTTGGCCAGCACCCGCTCACGCTCGGCGATCTCGCTCAGATAATGCTCATCGATATCCAGCATGTGCTCGGTGATGGAACCCGGCTTGCCCGGCAAGACATGTGGCTCGATATTGACCGAGTAACGGTACTCATCTTCCGGGAACGGGAAGGGAAAACGCTGGATGGCGTAGTCGGAATTCTTGAAGGTGAACTGACCATGGAACGCCTGGTCATCTCGCGGGGAAAATTGCATGTTCCTGCTCCTTGGGGGTCCATCTCGCGAAAGACGGTTTCAGAGATCCAACACCAGCCGCTGGCTGCGTGCCCGGGAAACGCAGGGCATCACGCAGCGCTGACTGGCCCGCTCCTGTTCATCGAGGAAGGCGTCACGGTGTTCCGCCTCCCCCTCCAGCATCTCGACCCGACACTGTCCGCAGACCCCGCCGCGACACAGGCTCTTCACCTCGACACCGCTGCGCTCCAGTGCTTCCAGCATCGATTCCTGAGCACCGACCGCCACTTCCACGCCGCTGCCGCGCGCCACGGCCGTGAAGGGAGTCCCCGGTTCCGGGGCGGCAAAGACCTCGTGGTGGATGCGCGCGAGACTCCAGTGCAGCTCGCGTGCTGCTTCCTTCACGGCATCAATCATGGCCTGCGGGCCGCAGAGATAAACGTGCGTGCCGGCGGGCTGACGCGCCAGCAAGGCCTTCAGATTCGGGCGTTCGAGACGATGCTGGGTGATGTTGCCACTCGCCAGATAGGGCGCGGCCTCCGGGAAGCGGGCGACGTCTAGGTCCTGGCTGCGCAGGTGCAGCTCCCAGCTGGCGCCACGACTCTCCAGCTCCGGCAGGTAGGAGAGAAACGGCGTGATGCCGATGCCGCCTGCCAACATAAGGTGGTGGCGTGCCTGCCAGTGCGGCAGAAAGAGGTTGGCCGGCGGGCTGAGCTCCAGCTCGTCGCCGACCTGCACGCGGGAATGAATGGCTTCGGAGCCCCCACGCGAGACCGGCTGACGACGCACCGCGATGCAGTAATGCGAGGGATCATCCGGCGAGCTGATCAATGAATAGGCGTTGCGACACACCCGCCCTTCTCCCGGAATGCCGAGCACCACATGGCTGCCCGGCGAGAACGGCGTGAAGGGTGAAGTCTCATCGGCAGGCACCAGAGTGAGACGGCGCACGCTGCTGCTGAGCTGATCGACCGCGGCGACCCGCGCCTTCATGAAGCGAGACATGGTGCCACCTCCTCCTGTGGGGGAATCTCTCCCGGCGCTTCCGCATCGATTCGCACGCCCATGTAGGCGCCGAGACGCTTGGAAAAATGATCACGCACTTCCAGCATCAAACCACAGCCATCGCAGGCTGACGGCGAGTGGATGACGTGCTCACTGACCTGCTGGCAGTGCACGCAGAACACATGCCGCCCCAGGGCAGCCACCGGCAGCATCACCATGTCATCCAGCAGCAGCCCCTGCTGCTGAGCCAGATTGGCGACCTGCCACACGAAATGCTCACTGCCGATGATGACCAGACACCCCGCCGCGCCTACCTCGCCGATGGCACCCGCCAGCGCATCGCAGGCCAGGGGGCGATCATCGACGTCGTACCAGCGATGCAGGCGGGCGCTGTCGGCGGGCCCCGTGGGCAACGCCTCTGTTGCCGGAGCGGATTGCACGGCGCCTCCCACCTCGCGACTGCCGAGCTGCCCCAGCAGCGTACTGATCAGCTGACAATGCATCTGCAGTTGCTGACGGGCGTTGCCCGCCGCCTCTCCAGTGCCTGGCAGGCTCTCGGGAGACTGGCACGCCACCAGATAGCGTTGGGCATCGGGCAGCGCCTCGATGCGTGGATAGTGTTGCCGACTTCGAATCCCGGCAGTGACAGAGGATGATTGCGGGCTTTTCATGACACGACCCTGCTCTGAGAAATTGTCTTTGTTGTAATGCCGCCGTCTTGACGATGACGTGCACCCGACTACCACTCCATTTCATGAGCATATTTCGTGCCATTGATGGCAAAATCATTGCTCCACACACCCAGCATAATTACCTGAAAACCCCACTTCACATATGAACAATTAATAGAGATGTTTACGCACCAAAACAGGACCCTTGACTCATAAAAAACGGCTTCAATTCACCATTATTGCCCTGAATCTATCTCACCCCCATAAGCCAATCGCTACGCCAGATATCCTTATCATGGAATATCTTCAAACTACTGAAAGAATTGAAAAATCTATCCAGTTAGAATCGCGAACCTTCAATCTATACGGCACCCTAAGCTTCTCCACTATCAGTATTCTGACGCGCTTTTTCTGCATGATACTGGTCGGATTACTTGACTTTACTCAACACCAAAGAAAGCGCCTCACCGAACGGTGAGGCGCTTTGATGACTCGATATCGTCAGGTCATATTTCTACATCAACCGGAGAAAACTTCCTGCATCGTAGCAACTTTCCCGGACAACACTCCGGCGAGTTTGCTGACAAAAGACTCCGCACCTTTACCATCACAATCATGCGCAATGCCAGCTATGCCCAATCACGCTCATGCATAATGAAGATCGAGCCATCAGTAACCGCCCTGTCCCGGCACCCAGTTGGTGCCCGCCAACGGAACACGTGCCATGGCGGCCGCTTCCACATTCAGGGCGACCAGATCTTCCGGCTCCAGATGATGCAGGTGTGACTTGCCACAGGCGCGTGCCAATGTCTGAGCTTCCAACGTCAGCACGCGCAGGTAGTTGGCCAGGCGCTTGCCGGCCGCGACCGGGTCCAGTCGCTGGCTCAGCTCCGGGTCCTGGGTGGAGATACCGGCCGGACACTTGCCATCCTGGAAGTCGTCATAGAAACCGGCGGCGGACCCCAGCTTCTGATACTCCTCGGCGTAGCGCGGATGGTTGTCGCCCAGCGCGATCAAGGCGGCGGTACCGATCGCCACGGCGTCGGCACCCAGCGCGATCGCCTTGGCGACATCGGCACCGTTGCGAATCCCGCCGGAGACGATCAGCTGCACTTCACGATGCAGGCCCATCTCCTGCAGTGCCTGAGTGGCCTGGGGGATGGCGGCCATGGTCGGGATGCCAACGTGCTCGATGAAGACATCCTGGGTGGCGGCGGTGCCGCCCTGCATGCCATCCAGCACGATGACGTCCGCGCCCGCCTTCACCGCCAGCTTGACGTCGTAGTAGGTGCGGGTCGCGCCGATCTTGACGTAGATCGGCACCTGCCAGTCGGTGATCTCGCGCAGCTCGGCAATCTTGATCGCCAGGTCATCCGGGCCAGTCCAGTCCGGGTGGCGACAGGCGCTGCGCTGATCGATGCCCTGCGGCAGAGTGCGCATGCCCGCGACCCGCTCGGAAATCTTCTGCCCCAGCAGCATGCCGCCACCGCCGGGCTTGGCGCCCTGGCCGAGCACGACTTCGATGGCATCGGCCTTGCGCAGGTCATCCGGGTTCATGCCATAACGTGATGGCAGGTACTGATAGACGAGGCGCGAGGACTGGCCGCGCTCTTCCGGGGTCATGCCGCCATCGCCGGTGGTGGTGGAGGTGCCGATTTCCGAGGCACCACGCCCCAGCGCTTCCTTGGCCTGGGCGGACAGGGCCCCGAAGCTCATGCCGGCGATGGTCACCGGTGTGCTGATGACCACCGGCTTCTTGGCATGGCGCGTGCCGAGCACGACTTCGGTCTCGCACTTCTCGCGATAGCCTTCCAGCGGATATCGCGACATGCTGGCGCCGAGGAACAGCAGGTCATCGAAATGCGGCACCTTGCGCTTGGCGCCCCAGCCACGGATATCGTAGATTCCCGTCTCCGCCGCGCGCTGGATCTCATGGATGACATCGCGGCCGAAGGTCGCGGATTCGCGCAATGCCGGGTTGTAGGGCTGTGTTTGAGTCTCGTCGGTCATGTTGGGCATCCTGATCAGTAGGCTGAGGCGTTGTCGACCTTGAAGTGATAGAGCTGACGCGCAGATCCATAACGCGTGAAGCTGGCCGGGTCTTCTTCGATTCCGGCACTCGCCAGCAGCTCCGCCAGTTCTTCCAGGTGCTCGGCACGCATGTCCTTGGCGATGCAGTCCGCGCCCAGCGATGCGACCGTGCCCTTCACGTAGAGTCGCGCTTCATAGAGCGAATCGCCGAGGCCTTCACCGGCGTCGCCGCAGACCACCATGCGTCCCGCCTGTCCCATGAAGGCACTCATGGCCCCGATGTTGCCCTTGACGACGATATCCACGCCCTTCATCGAGATGCCGCAGCGCGCCGAGGCGTTGCCTTCGATGATCAGCAGGCCGCCGTGGGCGGTCGCGCCCGCGGACTGGGAGGCATCGCCCTTGACCCGCACGCAGCCGGACATCATGTTTTCCGCCACCCCGACCCCGGTGTTGCCGTGGATGGTGATGCTGGCCTTCTGATTCATGCCCGCGCAGTAGTAGCCCGCGTGGCCATCGATATCGACACTGATAGCGTCATTGATACCGCAGGCGATGTTGTGAGCGCCGTCGGAGTTGACTACTCGCCACTCACGCGCGTCTTTCAGGGTGTCGGCATCGTGCAGGGCCTGGTTCAATTCGCGCAGCCCATCAACGGCCAGATCGTGAGTCTTCATCATTACGCGGCCTCCGAACGGGCGGTGTCTTTTTCCCACAGATACAGGCGGCCGGGTTCCGGCTCCCACACGCGGGCATCCTTGATGCCCGGCAAACTGGCCAGGGCGCGGTATTCCGAGGCCATGGCCACGTAATCATCGGTCTCGGCGATCACGGCAGGCTTGCAGGCGATCGGGTCACGCACCACGGCGAAGCCATCACGGGTGCCGATGGTGAAGGTGAAGAAGCCATCAAGGTCCTTTAGGGCGCCGGTGATCGCGGCTTCCAGACTGTCGCCCTGCTCCAGACGCCAGGTCAGGTAGCCAGCGGCGACTTCGGAATCGTTGTCGGTCTCGAAGCTGATGCCCTCACGCTTGAGCTTGGTGCGCAGCCAGTTGTGGTTGGACAGCGAGCCATTGTGGACCAGGCACAGATCACGCCCGGTGGAGAACGGGTGGCTGCCCTGCAGGGTCACGGCGCTTTCGGTCGCCATGCGGGTATGGCCGATGATGTGGCTGCCCTGCATGCCCTTGAGGCCATAGAGGCTGGCGATATGCGCCGGCAGGCCCACCGCCTTGAGGATCTCGATGCTCTGCCCCACGCTCAATACGCGTATCTGCGGGGCGCTGTCGGCAAGCCAGCTGCGCACGGCACTCTCTTCCCCGGCGATCTTGAATACCGCGACACTGGCATTGCTGAACCAGTCCGCCACCGTGCCGACCTGCTCGCCCAGGCCCTTGGCGATCGCCCCCCAATCCTCATCGACACCATCGCTCTGCAGCGTCAGCTTGATGCCAGCGTCAAATTCGTCGCCATAGATGGCGAAGCCGGCGCTATCCGGGCCGCGATCCGTCATCGCGATCAACATCGGCTCGAACAGCTCCCCCAGGCGCGACTCCAGCGCCGGGTTCTTGAGATAAAGCCCTACGATTCCACACATGGTGATGTCCTCTCACGGGCAGGAGGCGTCCTCCTGCCTGGTGTCTTGAGCGTGGTGGTGACAGTGGCGACACTCGTCTGACATGACCCGCGAGATCCGCGAGCGCCGCCGGATGAGATCAGAAGAATTCGGCGTAGCGTTTGACTTCCCACTCACTGACCTGGGCGTTGTAGTCCCGCCATTCCTCGCGCTTGAGGCGCATGAACTCGGCGCAGATCCCCTCGCCCAGGCTCTCGCGCAGAATGCTGTCCGCCTCGAGCGCATCAATGGCCAGCGAGAGATTCTGCGGCAGCGTCTCGATGCCCTTCTCGGCGCATTCGCTCGGGGTCAGCGAGTAGAGATTGATGTTGTGGGGCGTGCCCGGGTCCAGCTTGCGTGCCACGCCATCCAGCCCCGCGGCGATGATGGCGGCGTGCACGAGATAGGGGTTGCAGCCGGCGTCCGGCAGGCGGAACTCGAGGCGACCGTAGGGCACACGCACCATGGCCGAGCGGTTGTTGTCACCGTAGGCGATGAAGACCGGCGCCCAGGTCGCGCCGCTGGTGCTGCCGCCGCCGACCAGACGCTTGTAGGAATTGACGGTCGGCGCGGCAAAGGCACACAGCGCCGGGGCATGCGCCAGCAGACCGCCGAGGAAGTGATACGCCAGCGGCGACAGGCCCATGCCCTGGGAATCGGTGTCATCGCCGAACAGATTGCGCCCGGTGTCATCACACACGGACAGGTGGAAGTGCATGCCGTTGCCCGGGCGGTCCGCCAGCGGCTTGGGCATGAAGGAGCACACCATGCCCAGATCATTGGCGATCTCGCCGGCAGCCATGCGCACGAAGGTGAAGCGGTCTGCCGAGGTCAGCGCATCGCTGTAGGTGTAGTTGATCTCGAACTGGCCATTGGCGTCCTCGTGATCGATCTGATAGACGTCGAAGTCCACCGCCTGCAACGATTCGACCAGACGCTCGAGGAATTCACGCGAACGCGACAGGCCCTTGTAGTCGTAGCAGGGCTTGGCGAGGGTATCGCTCTCATCCACCGGCAACAGCTCACCCGCTTCCCCCCGGCGGAACAGTGAGAATTCCGGCTCCAGCCCGCTATTGAGTGTCCAGCCCTTCTCCTTCATGCGCTCCAGCTGCTTGAGCAGTACCACACGGCTGTCGTTATCGAACGGTTGCCCATTGACGTACCCATCACAGGCCATGCGCGCATAGCCCGGCTGCCACGGCACCAGGCACAGCGAGTCCAGATCGCCACGCGCCATGAAGTCCGGCCCCTCCGGCGACATGCCGAGACCACTGACGGCGAAGCCGGCAAAGCCGGCGCCCTTCTCGACCACATCCATCAGGCAATTGGCCGGCACGGACTTGGTCTTGGCAGCGCCATGAATATCCACGAACTGCGCCAGCAAGTAGCGAATATCGTGATCCTTGATGAACTGTTGCGCCTTTTCGGGTGACATCTGGGTTTCCTCTGAGAGCGGACCGGGTTCCATCTCCCTCGACACTGTCTGCCACCCCGGGAAACCTGACCCCTTGTGGTGACACGCCACGCCAAGATAGCGGATGAAACGAGTTTTTGTGATTCCTGCTGGTCAACTTTATTTCCTTCAAAGAAAAGCATGCAGCATGCCATTTCGTCAGCTGTCGCCCAGAGCTTTTCATCAACCTACTGTTTTGTATGGAAATTTATTTTCCATAGGCGTTTTACCCCACAGGAAACGTCAGGTGATTCTGAGTGAAATCCTGCCGGTTTCTCGAAATAGGCATCATTTCGGTGCCCAAAGCCCCCTCTTCGCACCAGCATGATGCAAAGCGCTGATATTCACGCCCGAATTCGTGCTGCCAATCGCCGCCTGACTCGCTCCAGGGTTGCCGTGGCCATGGCCTTTGACGGAATTGGCAAGCCCCTTGCTTAACCATGAGGAATGTTTCTTTCCTTTCAAGAATCGATGCTCATGCGATCAGGCAAGGCAAGCAGCAGGCACAAGCCCTTGTGAAGCGCCTGAAGAGGCGCCTGAAGAGGCGAAAGAACAACAACACTTCCTGCGGCGGATGCGCGTCTTGCGCGCCATCTCCGCCAGCACCAGCAGGACTACGGCACCACCCACTTACGCTAGGCAGCACGACTCACAGGAGAAAGGGACGCATGGCGAATTCATGGCGCATCTCGGCATTGGCCGAACAACACCGCAAGCTGGGCGCGGAGCTTGAAGACTGGAATGGCATGGGCACTGCCTGGAATTACGCCGTCTCGGACACGGCCGATGACCACGAGACCATCCGCACCCGCGCCGGTCTGATGGATGTCTCGGGGCTCAAGAAGATCCACTGCAATGGCCCGCACGCCCAGGCCGTGCTGGATTACGTCACCACGCGGGACATGTCCAAGCTGTATCCAGGCAAATCGGTGTACGCCAGCGTCTTGAATGAGGCCGGCAAGTTCGTCGACGACTGCATCGTCTATTGTCTGGCGCCGAACTCCTACCTCGTGGTGCACGGCACGGGCACCGCGAATGAAATGCTGGCCAAGAGTGCCCTGGGGCGCGCCGTCAGCCTGACCTTCGATGACGACATGCATGACATGTCACTGCAGGGGCCGGTCGCGGTGGATTTTCTGGAGCGTCATGTGCCGGGCATCCGTGAGCTGCGTTACTTCCACCATCTGCAGACCCAGCTGTTCGGCTACCACGTGATGATCTCGCGCACCGGCTACACAGGCGAGCGGGGCTACGAGATCTTCTGCAAGGCCAAGGACGCTCCCTCTCTGTGGGAACAGATTCTCGAAGATGGCACCGACATGGGCATCAAGCCGTGCAGCTTTGGCACCCTTGACTGGCTGCGGGTCGAGAGCCACCTGCTGTTCTACCCGGCGGACAATTCCGAAACCTACCCGTACCCCGACCAGCCGGTGGGCGACACCCTGTGGGAGCTGGGCCTGGACTTCACCGTCTCCCCGGGCAAGACCGAATTCCGTGGCGCCAGCGAACACTTCGCGCTGCAGGGCAAGGAGCGCGTCAAGGTCTATGGCGTGCTGCTGGACTCGAAAGACGTCGCCCAGATCGGTGACAAGATCTACGCCGACGGCAAGTGTGTCGGTGTCATCACCCAAGGCATGTACTCGCGCCTGAGCGATCGCTCCATGGCGCTGGCACGTCTCGAACCCGGCTATGCCGAGCATGGCACCCCGCTGACCCTCAAGACCGGCACTGACGGAGAGACCAGCCTCTCGGCCATCAGTCATTCCCTGCCCTTCGATGACCCGGAAAAGGCCAAGCGACTGGCTCGCGGCTGAGCACACGCACCATGTCGGGCACTGCAAGACCTGCAGTGATAACCGGGTGAAGTGGCAGGACGCATTGCGAACGCAAGACGCAAGAGGCCTCCTCGACGTGACGTCGAGGAGGCCTCTTGCCTCACACCCAGTCCAGGTGATTGAGAAGGACTCTCGAAAGGTACTCCCGCCCCCTTGGCAGACATCAAGGATGAGGGTTGACGGCAAAGTTGGTAATGTCACGCCATACCCCGCCCGCGAGCCGATGCGCCGCATGCCTCACAAGGACATGCAGTGTCCTCGCCGGCCATCCCCTTCCCATTGCCACCCTCTCCGCTACAGGAGTCATCATGCCGCGAAAATCCCCCGCTCCCTCCGAGAAGTCGGAACAGGACAGCTCCGACACTCTGCCCCGTGAACCAGCGACCGACCCCGCTGCGCAGTCAGAGAGGAAAGACACCATCACGGCGGCAGCTGACGAGACGCGTCTCGGACTTGAGCAGCACATCGCGCGCGCGCTCAAGCAGCAGCGTGTCTCGCAGGGCTACAAGATTTCCGACGTCTCGCGTATCGCCGGTGTCAGCCAGGGCATGATCAGCAAGGTGGAGAACGCCCAGGTGTCCACCAGTCTCGATACCCTCAACAAGCTGTGCAATGCCTTGAGTCTGCCGATCTCGAAGCTGTTCAGCGATTACGATGTCAATGGGCGTGGTGCCCAGCACATCAAGGCCGGGCAAGGCATGCAGGTGGTACGCACCGGCACGGAAGTCGGCCATGCCTATCAACTGTTGAGCTACAAGCAGGGCCCCAAGAAGCGCTACGAACCCTTCCTGATCACCATGGATGATGCCAGCGAAGTCTTCCCCAACTTCTGCCATGCCGGACATGAATTCATCTATCTGCTGTCAGGACATCTCACCTATCGCCACGGTGACAAGTTCTATGAGATGGGCCCCGGCGACAGCCTGGCCTTCGATGCCGGCGTTCCGCATGGCCCCGAGAAGTTGAACGAGGTCCCGATTCAGCTGCTGTCGATCATTCACTACGACGACAACGAATAGGTCATCCGCTTCACCGCGCCTGATGATCCCGACAGTCTCCCCGCCCCTGGATGGCCCACTTCCTCTGGTGCTGATTCATGACCGGCCCTCCTGGGTAGATGGCGCTTTCCGTGTCGGTGTCGCCTGGCGCAGGGCGTCCAGCTCGGTCAGATAACGCTCCAGCACCAGATTGGGCGCGCGGCTCTTGCGCGTGATGGCGCTGTAATAGGTGACATAGGAGTTGGCCACCGGGCTGAGCGCCTGCATCTGGCCATCGCGCACCCAGCGCTCGGCATAGTGGGTGGGCAGATAGCCGAGATAACGCCCGGAGAGCACCAGAAAGGCGATGCCCTCGCGGTCGGTCGCCGAGGCGGATGCCCTGAGTGGCTCATGCAGCGCCTTGATCGTGGGCGTCTGCGCGTAGGCAGGCAGCACGGCATCATGCTGGCGTATTTCCTCCTGCCCCACCGGGCGTCCGCGCGCGCGAGTGTCGCCTTCCCGGGGTTCGCGAAACAGCACATGGCCCCGCGCGCAGTAAAGGCAGGAGGTTTCCTCGTAGAGCGAGCGATACTCGAGTCCTGGCAGCGTCTTGAGCGTCGGGATCACCCCGGTATGCAATCGCCCATCCAGTACGGCGCGCTCGATCTCATTGGGCGGGATCATGCGGATGTTGATCTTCACTTCCGGACCGTGCTTCTTGAGCGCGCTCAGGGCGTGAGTGATGTGCATCTCCGGCATGGTGACCAGGTTGTCGGTGATGCCGATGTTCAGCTCGCCCTTGAGCCAGGCGTGCAGTCCGTTGATGCGCGTGCGAAAGCCTTCCGCCGCTGCCAGCATCTGCATCGCGGCTTCATGGACGTCTCTTCCCTCATTGGTGAGCGCGAAACCACTGCGACCCCGCTGGCAGAGCTTGAGGCCAAGCCGCGTCTCCAGGTCACTCATCGCCATGCTGATGGCGGAGCGACTGATGTTGAGCTCGATCTCGGCCGCCGAGAAGCCGCCGCATTCCACCACCTTGCGAAAGATGCGCAGCAAGCGCAGATCGGCATCGCCAAGCTGTCCTCTCATGCCGTCCTTGCGCATGGTCTGCCCTCCTGAGTTCCACGACATGGAAAGTTAAGTAAATGCTTTCCTGAAGATAAAGACAACGGCATTTATCTTATCAAAAGGGCTTTCTAATCTAGCCAGACAGGAGCCGAGATCCAACAACAACAGCACTCTTCGGGAGACATCATGACCGCCTTCGACACATCCCCTTCCGCCCAGGCAGGATTGAGCAAGGAACAACTTGACGCCTACTGGATGCCCTACACGGCCAATCGGCAGTTCAAGCAGGACCCACGCATCATCACCAAGGCGCAGGGTGCCTACTTCACGGATTCCCGGGGACGCCAGATCTTCGATGGCCTGTCGGGTCTCTGGACCTGCGGTGCCGGCCATTGCCGCCCGGAGATCGCCGAAGCGGTCAGCGCACAGCTGCGCGAGCTGGATTACGCGCCATCCTTCCAGTACGGCCACCCCAAGGCCTTCGAGCTGGCACATCGCATCACGGGACTGATGCCCGAGGGGCTGGATCACGTCTTCTTCACCGGATCGGGTTCCGAAAGCGCCGATACCTCACTGAAGATCGCGCGCGCCTACTGGCGCAAGAAAGGCAAGCCGACCAAGACCAAGCTGATCGGTCGCAGCAAGGGTTATCACGGCGTCAACTTCGGGGGCTTCAGCGTCGGCGGCATCGGCGCCAACCGCACGCTCTATGGCCAGGGGGTCGATGCCGACCATCTGCCGCATACCCTGCTCAAGGAAAATGTCTTCACCCCCGGCATGCCCCAGACCGGTGCCGAGCGCGCCGATGAGCTGCTGGAGCTGATCGCGCTGCATGATGCCTCCAACATCGCGGCCGTCATCGTCGAGCCGATGGCAGGCTCCGCCGGCGTGCTGCCGCCACCTGTGGGCTATCTCAAGCGACTGCGCGAGCTGTGTGACCAGCACGATATCCTGTTGATCTTCGATGAGGTCATCACCGGCTTCGGGCGCATGGGCGCCATGAGCGGCGCCGAGGAATTCGGTGTCACACCGGACATCCTCAATGTCGCCAAGCAGCTTACCAATGGCGCGGTGCCGATGGGTGCCGTGGTCGTCAAGGGCGATATCTACCAGACCTTCATGGACAACGGCGGCGCCGATTACATGATGGAGATTCCCCACGGCTACACCTACTCCGGTCACCCGGTGGCGTGTGCCGCGGCGCTGGCGGCCCTCGACGTGCTCGAGAATGACCAGCTCATCCCCCGTGTCCGTGAACTGAGCCCGGTCTTCGAGAAGAAGCTGCACGAGCTCAAGGGCACTCGCTATATCAGTGACATCCGCAACTACGGCCTGGCCGGTGCTCTGCAGGTCGAGGCCTATCCCGGCGAGCCGGCGCGGCGTCCCTACGAGATCGCCATGCATTGCTGGAAGGCCGGCTTCTATGTGCGTTACGGCGGCGACACCATCCAGCTGGGTCTGCCGTTCATCACCGAGCACGATGAACTGGATCGTCTGATCAATGCCCTGGGCGATGCCTTCGCCGCACAGGACTGATGATCGACGCTTAAGACTGACAATCACGTTCAGGACTGACAATCACGTTCGGACTGGCGATCGACGCCAGCCCCATCACTGCCCTTTTTCTTGCAAGTCATTTCATGGAGCCCACAACAATGAAAACGCTCGGTCACCTCATCAACGGCAACCTCGATCACAGCGAAGGCCGTACCCAGGACATCTTCAATCCCTCCACCGGTGAGGTCGGCGGTCAGGTGCGCCTGGCCAGCAAGGCGACCGTCGAGGAAGCCATCGCGGCCGCCGCCGCCGCCTTCCCGGAATGGCGCAACACGCCGCCGATCAAGCGCGCCCGAGTGATGTTCCGCTTCAAGCAGCTGCTGGAAGAGCACTCCGACGAGATCGCTCGCCTGATCGGCCAGGAACACGGCAAGATCTGTCACGATGCGCTGGGGGAACTCCAGCGCGGCATCGAGAATGTCGAATATGCCTGCAGCGCCCCGGAACTGCTCAAGGGTGAGCACAGCCGCAATACCGGCCCGGGCATCGACTCCTGGAGCGAATTCCAGCCACTGGGCGTCGTTGCCGGCATCACGCCGTTCAACTTCCCGGCCATGGTGCCGCTGTGGATGTACCCGATGGCGATCGCCTGCGGCAACACCTTCGTCCTCAAGCCCTCCGAGCGCGACCCGACCTCCACGCTGTTCATCGCCGAGCTGCTGATGGAGGCTGGCCTGCCGGCCGGCGTCATGAATGTCGTCAATGGCGACAAGGAAGCCGTCGATACGCTGCTGGATGACCCGCGCATCCAGGCGGTCAGCTTCGTGGGCTCCACGCCGATCGCCGAGTACATCTACAGCCGCGCCGCCGCCAACGGCAAGCGCTGTCAGGCCCTCGGTGGCGCCAAGAACCACGCCATCGTGATGCCGGACGCCGACATGGAATACGTGGCCAACTCACTGAATGGCGCCGCCTTCGGCTCCTCGGGTGAGCGCTGCATGGCGCTGTCCGTCGCGGTGGCCGTGGGCGATGACGCCGCCGACAAGCTGATCGCGCAGATGAAGCAGCAGATGGAAGGCCTCAAGGTCGGTATCTACAGCGACAAGGGCAATGATTTCGGCCCGCTGATCACCGCGGCGCATCGCGACAAGGTGGTGGGCTACATCGACAGCGCCGAGCAGCAAGGCGCGACGGTGGTGGTCGATGGCCGCAATCCGCAGGTCGAAGGCGGCGAGAACGGCTTCTTCGTCGGCGGCACCCTGATCGATGGCGTCACCCCGGAGATGACCTGCTATCAGGAAGAGATCTTCGGCCCGGTGCTGCTGGTCGTGCGCGCCGATTCGATGGAAGCCGCCATGCAGCTGATCAATGATCACGAATACGGCAACGGCACCTGCATCTATACCCGAGATGGCGAAGCCGCCCGCTACTTCAGTGATCACATCCAGGTCGGCATGGTCGGCATCAACGTGCCGCTGCCGGTGCCGGTCGCCTATCACAGCTTCGGTGGCTGGAAGCGCTCGCTGTTCGGCGATCTGTCCGCCTACGGCCCGGACGCGGTGCGCTTCTATACTCGCCGCAAGACCATCACCCAGCGCTGGCCTTCCGCCGGTCTGCGTGAAGGCGCCCAGTTCGCCTTCCCGTCCTGATCCCTCACGATCACGGATCATTGCCTGGTGACAACTGCGCCGGACAGCCCTGCTGTCCGGCGCTTTGGTGTGCGCATCACGCGAGATCATGCCGGCAGTCAGCCGCCGCCCCTTGCAGTGGCCAGAAACGACTCCACATAGTCAGGACATCTCATCACGAGAATCCCTGCCACAACTGCGGTCAACACCGTCACAAGGAGCCAGGATGATCTGGGTAATCGCCACCGTTACCGCCAAGGAAGGTCACGTTCAGGATGTCTTCAATGAACTCTGCGCCGTCGCGCCCACCGTGCGCGAGGAAGATGGCTGCCACGCCTACCACCCGTGCCTGGACTCCGAGCGCGCCGCCGACAAGGACAACGACCCACGCCCCGACACCATCACCGTGGTAGAAGCCTGGGAATCCCACGATGCGCTGCAGGCCCACCGTGAGACCGAACATATGCAGCGCTTCCGCGACAACGCCGGTGACTGGATCGCCGATGGCGATATCCGCATCCTGAGCCCGGCGGGCTGAAGACGCCCCTCAGTGACGTGCTCTGCACTGAGAACATCATCTTGCCGCTCCCGTTCAGGGGGCGGTTTTTTTGACTCATCGGCCAGCAAGGTGGCGTACAACCGTCGAGACAGCCTTCCCTTTTTTCCTTGTTTTCCTCTCGCCCTCTCCTCTCACTCTTCTCGCCCTCTCTTCGTACTCCTCTCGCGTCCTCCTCGTCACCACGGTATTCATGAGAACTGGTCGAACGCTGAGCAATAATAGACAAACAACTTTTAAAACAGTCACTTGCGTGAAATTATCGAAGGTCCAGCAACATGAAACCCCACGATGAGGCAGAGAAAATCCTTCAATGATCCGAGAGGCAACACGAGAAAAAGAAGAGGAATTCACACAGTTAAATGACATTAAATGACAGACTTTGACGTCCTGAAACACCAAGAATTACACTTGATTTATATTGAACGAAGATTCAATAAACCGCCAGATATCTCTGGGCATGACGCCATCTTTATGGACCTGGAGTTTAGATAATACTTGATAGCGATCTGCTGGAATCTGTCAAGGGTGGACATGTCGCAAACCAGACACTAAGGTATGCAGCCTTCATTAACTCAATCTTAACGCTCACCGAAAGCACCAGGACTCGCGACCCACTGGATCACCAGTATTTTCGAAAGACTGTCGAAACCTCGACATTATCGATAAGAGAGGGAATCCATGACGCAGCATTACGCTGATGAGGGCAAGTGCATGCCACGACGCCCGCCACCCCGCACTTTCTTCCCTGGAAAGTGCTGACACCTCGTAGCTCGCAAGTGTGACAGGGTCTGCCTGTTCACCAGACGAAGACGCCTTGGACACGACAACCATCTCAAGGCAAGACGGCTCAGAACCTTCCTTTCATGACTCTCATCACCGCACTCCTGAACAGCTCGCTGCTCAGGTCAACAGGTGTTCTGTCATCCATTGGAGGCTCCGTACTTGAACAACGACTCTCTCTATCAATTCTCGACCATTACCGTTCTTCTCCTGCTGATCGCCTTCTATGGCGGTACCTACCTGATCACTCTCACCATTCGCAAGAAAAAGGAAGATGCTGACGAGTTCATGGTGTCCAACCACCGTGTCGGCTTCGGCATGGGCGCCGCCAGCATGACCGCCACCTGGATCTGGGCCGCCTCCTTCTATGCCGCTGCCACCTCCGGCTATACCTATGGCGTGTCAGGCCCGATCCACTATGGATTCTGGGGCGCGCTGATGATCCTGTTCATCTATCCCTTCGGCCGCCGCTTCCGCAAGCTGGCCCCCAACGCCCATACGCTGGGCGAGCTGATCCATGCACGCCACGGTTCGAGCAGCCAGCTGATTCTGGCCTTCTCCAACGTGCTGGGCAGCATCATCAGCCTGATGGTCAACTTCACGGCCGCCGGTGCGCTTGTCTCGGTGCTGTCGCCGCTGTCCTTCCAGACAGGCGTCATCCTGGCGGGGGTCGGGGTGCTCTGCTATACGCTCTGGTCGGGCTTCCGCGCCTCGGTATTGACGGATTTCGCCCAGCTGGTGGCACTGATGGCCATCGCCATCGTCATCATTCCGGCCGTGTTCTTTGCCATGGGTGGCCCTTCGGAGCTGGTGGAAGGGCTCAAGCATGTCACGCCGCAACAGGCCGACTTCTTCTCGACGGATGCCATCCTCAATCAGGGGGCGCCCTTCTTCGTGGCCGTGCTGGCGTATGCCATCGGCAATCAGACGATTTCCCAGCGCCTGTTCGCGGTCAATGAAGATCACATCAAGCCGACCTTCATCACGGCTACCGTCGGCTACGGTGCCATCGTGATCGGTCTGGGGATGATCGGTCTGATGGCGCTGACCCTCGGGGTCGAGCCGCTCAATGGCGACATGAACAACCTGATTCCGCAGATGGTGTCGGAGTACCTGCCGCCCTTCTTCATCGCCCTGTTCTTCATCCTGGTGATCGGCTCGCTGTCCTCCACCGCTGACTCCGATCTCTCGGCACTCTCGGCGATCATGATGGCGGACGTCTACGGCAAGAACATCGCCCGCGGCAAGGCCGACCCTCGACGCATGTTGCTGGTCGGGCGTCTGACGATGATCATCGCCACCGTGCTGGGGATCGTCTTCGCCAGCTTCTCCCTGGATATTCTGGTGATGCTGGTCTTCGTCGGCGCACTCTGGGGCGCCATCGTCTTCCCGGTGATCGCCAGCTGCTTCTGGGATCGCATCACCAACCTGGCCTTCACCAGTTCCGTCCTGGTCGCCATGGTGGTGTTCTGCATGGCGCGCTTCGAGTGGGTGCCGCTGGAGGGTATCAGTGGGCTGATCTTCGAGCTGCTCGCCAGCATCGGTGGCGGCGTCATCATCGGCCTGATGGTCTTCGGCTTCCTCGGTCGCATCGCCGGACTGGTCGCCGGCGTGCTGGCCATGCTGGCCATGGTCATCTTCGCGACCGGCGAACTGCGTGACTACACCGTGCTGCTGGCCTCGCTCACGGCCTACGGCACCAGCACCCTGGTCTGTGTGATCATGAGTCTCGCCAGCCGCCAGCCGCGCTTTGACTTCACCACCATCACCGACAAGGTCGGCCATTACGACGAGTCCCTGACCTGATCGGGATGCTTGCCACAAGAGCCCCGGCGGCCCTTGGCGTCGCCGGGGACTTTCCTACTGCACATTTCAGGAGACACACGCCCATGACATTCCTGTTTGCCACCTATGTCCTCATCTGGCCATTGCTGACCCTTGGCGTACTCGCCGTGATCTGCGGCGCCGTGGTACGTGACAGCCGTCGCGCTCGCAAGGAGCACCGCGAGCTGGTCTGACCTTGCCCACACGTAGAACAGCCACGGAAAGGCCCGCCCCGAGATGCTCGAGGCGGGCCTTTCCGTGGCTGTCGGGTCAAACTGATCCACTCAGGCCACCCGATGGGCAGATGTCATGACCAGCAGACTCAGCAGTCGGTGGGCGATGACGGTTGGCGCTTGCCAAGCACGAGCATATCATCGTCGCAACGCAGGATGACCGCGACACGAGGACGAACCACATGGACATGATGAGCAGCATGAAAGGACTCGCCGGCGGCGTTCTGATCGGTCTTTCGGCAGTGATGCTGATGGCCTTTCTGGGACGTATCGCCGGTATCAGTGGCATCACGCAGGGCGCGCTGCTGGAATCAGGCCCGGACCGCCGCTGGCGTATCGCCTTCGTGCTCGGGTTGATCAGCGGCCCGCTGCTCCTTGTGCTGTTCAATCTTGACTGGGGCAATGTGGCCGAGGGCACGGATGCGCTGATCGGCGATCCCGCCAGCGGGGTGCTGAGCATGATGTTCGCCGGCCTGCTGGTGGGCCTGGGAACAGGCATCGGCGGCGGCTGCACCAGTGGCCACGGCGTCTGCGGCATCGCGCGTCTCTCCCCGCGCTCGCTGGAGGCCACGGGGGTGTTCGTGGCCATCGCCATGCTGACGGTCTTCGTGACCCGACATCTGCTGGGAGAGTCACCATGAAAGCTGTCACCGGCTTCATTACCGGGCTGGTCTTCAGCCTCGGCCTGACACTCAGCGGCATGACCGACCCCGCGCGTGTCGTCGGCTTTCTCGACGTGGCCGGAGACTGGGACCCCACGCTGATCTTCGTGCTTGGCGGGGCGGTCATCACCACCTTCATCGGTTATCGCCTCGCCTGGCGACGCAGCACTCCCCTGTTGGGTGAGCGATTCCAACTGCCGACACGCCGCGATATCGATGGTCGCCTGCTGCTCGGCACGGCCCTGTTCGGTACCGGCTGGGGCCTGAGCGGATACTGCCCCGGGCCTGCCATCGTCTCCAGCAGCGCCATGAGTCTGCCTTTGGCGGGTTTTCTACTGACGATGCTACTGGGCTGGTGGCTGGCCACGCGCCTGACTCGCGCTCACTGATCCGAGCGCCACGCAAGCGAAAATCCTTGCATGAGAAACGCCCGCCGAATGGCGGGCGTTTCTCATGCAAGGCGAGTCACCACGACCACACGGCGCCCTTTCTCTCACGGGACCTCATTGCGATGATCTCGCTGATCAACAGCCCCGTGGTTCGTGTGCTGGATGAAGTCACATCCACATGAAGCGTCGAAAAGCCAAAAAAAAGCCCGCCAATGGCGGGCAGGGAATGTCGGGACAGGACATTCAGGACAGGAAAGCGTTTGAGCAAGGGTTCTGCCATTGACGACGAGTGCGGTCTTGCGTTCGGGTCAAAACACTTGCTCAAGCGTTCTTCTCTCTCACGAGTTGTTCTCTGGAGCACTGACCATCAGGAGACAACGTGATGGTCAGTGGGTCCATTCAGCAACTGACAGAGGTAGGTCGATGGCATATCGGCGTCCTTGGCTGTCTTGCAGAGTCGGGGACTATTGCGTTGCCGCGAGCGGTTACGCGCTCTCGTTCAAGGCATGTTCGACGCGTGTGGCAGAGACACTCTTGCCGGCATCGTTGACGTAATCCGCCGAATCGCTTGCCAGTGCACGGGTGGTGCCCTGGATGCCGGCGTTGCTGATGGATGTCTGGACGCGGCTGGCAGCGACACTCATGCCGGTTTTCACGACATCATCATGGTGCAGTGTGGCTTGCTGAGTGACCGGCTGTGCCTGACCCATGATCACGCGATCACTGAGGGTGGCACGTACGCGGGCATCGGCTTCGCTGTCATTGGCAGAGGCCACGCCAGTGGCGGCAACGGACAATGCGGCAATGGCGAATAGAGACTTGAGAGATTGCATGGGGGTTCTCCTATTGAAAAAGGTCATGTCAGTGCAGACACCTGGCCTGCAAGCGCCTGACGCAGACATCGGGCGTCTCAGACGTTGACGTCGCTCACGGCGTGACGAACACGGGTGCCGGCAACGCTATCGCCTGAATCATTGGCGACATCGAATTCCTGCAGGTGGATGGAGCGGTCATGGCCACGGATCTCGTCGTCACCGGAGGCAATCTGGAAACGGCCTGCCGAAGTGCTCATGCCGGTTTCCGCGAAGGTCGCCTGGCCTGTCGGTGCCTGCTGAGCGGCACCGTGGATTACACTTTCACTGACGTTGTGCTGGACACGCTGGGCAGCCGGGCTGTCATCAGCCGCGAAGGTGGCGGTGCTCACGGTGGCGAGAGCGGCGGCGGCGATCAGGGTCTTGAGAGTGTTCATGATGATTTCCTCGATGAAGATGAAGTGATGATCAGACCTGGAAATGCAGGTCAGGGATGACGGTCAATCAGACGTTGCTGTCGCTCAGGGCGTGCTGAACGCGGGTAGCGGCGACACTCTTGCCAGCGTCATTGTCGAAGGCCTGTTCACGGCTGGCGGTAGCGCTGCCTTGCCCTTCAATGGAGGACTGGGTCAGAGCAGACTCGACACGACCTGCCGCGACGCTCTTGCCGGTTTCCGCGAAGGTGGCCTGAGCCGTCGGGGCCTGCTGGGCGATGCCGACGACGACGTCCTGGCTGACGGACTGCTGGACACGCTGGGCGGCCGGGCTGTCATCAGCCGCGAAGGTGGCGGTGCTGACGGTGGCGAGAGCGGCAGCGGCGATCAGGGTCTTGAGAGTGTTCATGATGATTTCCTCGATGAAGATGAAGTGATGATCAGACCTGGAAATGCAGGTCAGGGATGACGGTCAATCAGACGTTGCTGTCGCTCAGGGCGTGCTGAACGCGGGTAGCGGCGACACTCTTGCCAGCGTCATTGTCGAAGGCCTGTTCACGGCTGGCGGTAGCGCTGCCGTGCCCTTCAATGGAGGACTGGGTCAGGGCGGTCTCGACACGACCTGCCGCGACGCTCTTGCCGGTCTCCGCGAAGGTGGCCTGAGCCGTCGGGGCCTGCTGGGCGGTGCCGACGACGACGTCCTGGCTGACGGAATGCTGGACACGCTGGGCGGCCGGGCTGTCATCCGCCGCGAAGGTGGCGGTGCTGACGGTGGCGAGAGCGGCGGCGGCGATCAGGGTCTTGATGGTGTTCATGATGATTTCCTCGATGAAGATGAAGTGATGATCAGACCTGGAAATGCAGGTCAGGGATGATGGTCAATCAGACGTTGCTGTCGCTCAGGGCGTGCTGAACGCGGGTCGCGGCGACACTCTTGCCAGCGTCATTGTCGAAGGCCTGTTCACGGCTGGCGGTAGCGCTGCCGTGCCCTTCAATGGACGACTGGGTCAGCGCGGTCTCGACACGACCTGCCGCAACGCTCTTGCCGGTTTCCGCGAAGGTGGCCTGAGTCGTCGGGGCCTGCTGGGCGGTGCCGACGACGACGTCCTGGCTGACGGACTGCTGAACACGCTGGGCGGCCGGGCTGTCATCAGCCGCGAAGGTGGCGGTGCTGACGGTGGCAAGAGCGGCGGCGGCGATCAGAGTCTTGAGATTCAGAGTTTTCATTGGGTTTTCCTTTCTATGTCCTGGGCAATATTGCCCTTGTGATGTCGTATGCAGTCTTGGCTGCATCCGTCTAGCTTGTTAACAGACTAATGATTATTGCGCTATCACACTAGCCGTGCTGCTGGCAGCTCACTGTTTCCATCAAAGAACCAGATTGCGTTGCCTGGGCATTGCCCTGCTCCTGAGGATTGTTGGTGAACCTCAAGAGGTACAACCTTCAACCCTCTTCTGCATCACTTCTGTATAACCTTGAAGGTGCGGACATCCCATGATCGAGAGCGGATCAGATGCTTGGCACTGTCCAGGACACTGCCGTATGACGTTTAAACTTTGGTCGCAATCATCAGAAAGGCATTCATCAGCAACTTGTCCTCTTACCCTGCTGAAACCCTCACCGTTGTGCTTGATGAGTATTACGCTTGAGCAAACGGGTTGGATGCATGCCATCTTCAAAAAAGTCGCAGGCGTCTTGACAGGTGCCTGCCATCGACCAGATCCAGACTGCCGTTTCGTGCAATGTGGAGTGAGCGCATTGTGGACGAATCCCGCATCGGCACATATCCCCCCACTGGAACAGCATTGATTCCACTAGCGAACCAATAAAAGCCTGTATTGAACGTCTGGTCAGGCAGCAGTCTACGACTTTGGTAATAACCGCAGCGTTATCAATCGCTTACGAAACCCTCTGATGTTGTCCTCGGATCGCCCACTTGAGGCATGCCCTCACCTTTGCGCTACCGACGTTTCGTGACAGCCGCCAAAAAGGCATCGTCAGACACGAAAACGCGGGGCAATCCAAGGATTGCCCCGCGTTCAGTCAGCTAGCGTTGCGCGTATCAATAGCCCGGGTATTTCTCCCAGACCCACCGCTCGTCCTTGCCACCCCCGTCGGTATAGAGCTCCCAGCGAGCGCAATCGTGCAGGTCCTGGGCCACCTCGCCGATGACCTCTCGCAGTTCAAGCGGCTCCAGCCAATCAGCGGGTATCGCCTCTTCTCCCCATTGCGCCCCGAGCAGGTTGCCCGTGATGGCCCCCGTGGAATCCGAATCCCCATCATGATTGACCGCGATCTGGATCGCGGAGCGGAAATCCCGCGCGGTGAGTGCGCAATACACGGACATCGCCAGGGCCTCTTCCGCGATCCATCCCAACCCCAGCATCACGACAGCCACCTGCGGCGCAGTGTCGGACTCGGCAAGCTCGCAGGCTTGCTTCAGGGCCTGCATGGTCTCTTCGCAGCCTGATTTGCGCTCGAGAATGCGCATGGCGTGCGCAAGTGCCTGTGCCATCGAGTCACCCGCCACCAGGCATTGGGTCATCACCGCCAGCACCCCGCCCGTCAGCTGACCGGTCACGTGGCCATGGGTCAGCGCGCAGACCTCTTCCCCGAGTGCGAAGCACATCTCATAGGAGGCCCCCATCACATGCGCGAACAAGCCGACGGGGGCCACGCGCATCACACCCCCACAGCCCTTGCTGTCGTTCTGCGCGGTGTCACTGTAGGTGCGCACCTGTTTGAGCGCGGACAGACACGTCATGCCCGGGGCGCGGCGCGAATGCAGTGCCGGCTGCTTGATCAACCAGCCACTGTCCAGCCATTCCTGTTCCGTTGCCTTTTGCGTGCGTTCCCCTTGGGTGTACAGCCAACGTTCATAGGCACTGTTGACCAGGCTACCTTGCGTCGTGATGCCTCTCAGACAGCCGCGCACGTGGCTACGCAACAGACCCTCGGCGGTAAACAGTGTCATCTGCGTATCATCGGTAATCCGCCCCAGCCCGCCATAGGCCGGTGCGTAATCGCGTATTCCTTCACTTCCGAAGCGCGCCTGGATCTCCTCGTGCGACAGGAACTCCACTGCCGCCCCCAGCGCATCTCCCACCGCACCACCCAACAAGCAACCCCGAAACCGCGATGTCGTCTCAAGCGTCATGTCCCTTTCCCCTTCAATGGCCATCAAGATGGCATCAACGACCCTCAACACGGCTTACGCTAGCAGCAACGGCACCTTTGCGGAAAAACGCCCACATCCGGTGGTGCACATAATCAGGCAGAACTGGATGGGCGCCCAGTATCGGTGAGCACTGAGGATGACAGCGACGACGATGGACACCTCATATAGAAGAACGGCCGCCCAGGGGCGGCCGTTCTTCTTGCTGCAGTCATGACCTCATGCCCTCATGACGTCCTGCCGCGCGCCTGTCAGCGATGACTCGGCTGCTCGGCGCAGGCAACTTCTCAGGAGGCAAGCTCGAGAATGTCGTCATACAGCGCCCGGGAGAGTGTGACGCCCTCCTCCAGATGCTTCTGGCGAGCCTGATAGCGACGCTCGGAGGAAAGACGCGCGCCCTGCTGCTTGACCAGGTCGAACAGCCGTTCAGAGCGCAGCATGTGCTGCTGGGGGCTGCCCCCCGTGAGACGCGCCGGGTCCATCGCGATGATCATCTCCCCATGATACGGCAGGCTGCCCTTGCCTTGATCATGCTCGCTGGATTCGATACTGAGCATGTCACCGATCAGCGGCCCTGCGATCAACTCGATCATGATCGCCAGCGCAGAGCCCTTGTGCTCACCGAACGGCAGCATCGCGCCATGATCCAGCACCTCGGCAGGGTCCTGTGACAGCGCGCCCTCTCGATCAACCCCCCAGCCCAGCGGAATCTCATCCCCCTGACGACGATGCAGCTCGATATCGCCACGTGCGATGGCGCTGGTCGCGAAGTCGAACACGTAGGGATTGCCATCCCCGCGCGGCCAGCCGAAGGCAATGGGGTTGGTGCCCAGCAGGGGCTGGCTGCCTCCATACGGCGCCATGTACGACTGGGTCGGGTTGCAGGCGATGGCTACCAGCCCTTCACGGGTCAGGCGCTCGATCTCGACCCACAATGCCGTGCCATGCACGCAATGGTTGATGGCCAGAATGGCAATCCCATTGGCTCTCGCCTTGCTGAGCAGCTCAGGCACGCCCTGCTGGAAGGCCAGCGACGAGAAGCCACCCTTGGCATCCACCTTGACGATGGAGGGCGCCGTATCCTCGACCACCGGCACGGCGTCCGGCACCACTCCTCCATTGTTCAGCGTGGCCACGAACCCCATCAGGCGATAGAGCCCATGGGAGCGACAGCCATCCATCTCGGCTGCGACCAGCGCATCACTCATGGCCTCGACATTCGACTCGCTGAAGCCATGGCGTGTCAGCACCTTGTGGCATAGCGAGGTGAGCGCCTCTCGATCGAGATTGATGTCCATTTCAGTATCTTCGTGCTTTGCATCACTCATGCGTACGCGTTCCTTTTCAATAAGGCGACCATCATTTCCAGGACGGCCCGCTGATGGCATCAGGCAACCACAGCGCAAGCCCCGGGAATGTGAGAATCAACGCCAGTACCACCAGCTGCAGGACGATGAAAGGCACGACCCCCTTGTACATGTGCTTGAGCGTCACTTCGGCAGGCGTGATGGCGCGTAGATAGAAGATGGAGGGGGCAAGCGGCGGGGTCAGATAGCTCGTCTGCATCACGATGAGGAAGGCCACGCAGAACCAGATCTCATCAAACCCGAGCAGACCGATGACCGGCATGGCCACGGGGATGACGATCAGCACCACCGAAATCATGTCGAGCACGAAACCGGCCAGGAAGGCGATCAGCAGGATGGCACCGAGAATGAACCACGGGCTCATGCCGGTATCCAGCAGCAGCGACTGAACGGTCGCCATGCCACCGGAGGCGAAGAAGACACCGGCGAACATGTTGCCACCCAGCACGATGAGCAGAATCATGGCGGTGATGTTGAGCGTGCGTATCGCGGCATTCCACAGGATGGACAGCGTGAGGTTGCGATAGCCCAGCGCCAGCAAGACGGAGCCTAGCGCACCACAGGCTGCCGCTTCCGTCGGCGTGGCGATGCCCATCAGAATCGTGCCCAACACCACCATGATCAGACTCATGGTCGGCAGCAACGCACTCAGGGTGATGGTGAGCAGCTTGCCCCAGCCCGGATGTTGCTCATCTTCTTTGAGTCGCGGCGCAAGCGCAGGCTTCAGCGCACAGACCACGACGATGTAGACGAGGAACAACAGCGCCATCAGAAGCCCCGGAATCAACAGACCACTGAACAGTGACCCGACGGAGACACCCGCGACAGGCCCGAGAATGACGACGGTGATGGAAGGCGGAATTGCCGTGCCCAATGAGCCACTGGCGCAGATGGTGCCGGAGATGAGTGACTTGTCATACTGATGCTTGAGCATGACCGGCACTGCCAGCATACCGATCACTGCCTCGGTCGCACCCACCACGCCGCTGGCAGCCGCGAAGATGGTCCCCATGATGACCGCGCCGACCCCCAGGCCACCCGGCAACCGGCGCGTCCACAGATGGATGGCACCGAACAGCCGCTCGGCGATGCCGGAATTCTCGAGCATCGCGCCCATGAAGATGAACAGCGGCACGGCCGCCAGAATGGAGTTGGACGCCGTGTCTTCGATCTTGGTCAACAACTGATAGGCAGCGGCATCACCGAACTGGGCGACGCCGAAGACCGTCGCGACGACGATCATCGAGAAGGCGATCGGGAAGCCGAGCACGATCAGCGCGATGAGGGCCGGGAACATGATCAGGGCAAGGAAATCGCTCATGAGGACACCTCCGCGCCATGATCATGACCCAGCAACGTGCTCCAGAGTTTGAACATCTCCGCGATCACCTGCAGCGTCAGATAGACAAAGCCCAGCCACCACACCCCGAAGACTGGCCAGATCACCGGATTCCAGGCCGAGCGACCAGAGCGCTCATTGCTGGAGAAGGCCTCGATCGCATAGAACGAAAGCTCCCAGACCAGCCAGCCCAGTACGGGGAGCAATACGCCATAACAGGCCAGATGCACCCCGGCTTTCAGACGTGGCGAAAAGTTCTGACTCAACACATCCACACTGACGTGCTGGCCCACGCGAAGTGCATTCGCCATGCCAAACATGAAGATGGCGCCCATCACCATGTAGCTGACCTCGAACGCCCACAGGGTGGGCCTTCCCAGCACATAGCGACTGAAGACCTCATAGACCAGCGCAAGCACCAGCGGCAGTATCAGGACAGCCCCCAGATACCCCGCCCAACGGGTTTGACGCTCAATGGCATCGACTATTTTCATGACAACCTACCGAATGACAGTCAGGGGGAAGCACAGGCAAGGGCCTTGCCTGTGCCGGAAACGTCAGTTCCTGCGGGGGTCAGCGCCCCATTTCCCCGATCGGCAGACGGTAATCCTGCCAGGTGGTCATGCTGTCCTTGAAGGCGCGTTGTGACTCGAGCACGCGCGCGAACCACTCGTTCTCACCCGCCTTCTCATCTTCCCAGGCACGTGTCTCTTCGTAGATGGCATCGATGAAGGATTGATCCAGCTGCACGATCTCATTGGGCCCCTCTTCCAGCTCCTTGAAGGCCTTGAGGTCGGCATAGGAGCTGTCGAGCCAGGATTCGAACACGCTCAACTTGCCGGCAAGACGCAACTGACTCTGCTGGGCTTCGCTCAGGCCATCCCATGCATCGACATTCACTTCGCACTCGAGGATGCCACCGGACTGGTGGACGCCGGGCAGGATGACGTACTGCGCCACGTCCTGGAAGCCGGTCGGCTTGTTGAGCTCCGGGCTGCCCCACTCCGCGGCATCGATGACGCCACGATCCAGCGCCGTGTAGATGTCACTGCCCGCCATCACCACGGTAGAGGCCCCCAGGCGCGAGGCGATTTCCGCCCAAGCACCGGATGTTCTCAGTCTCAGTCCCTGGAAGTCTTCCAGCGTCTGTACCTTCTTGCTTGAGTGCAGGAATATCTCGGTGCCCAGGGTGGAGCACGGGAAGGCCACGACTCCGAAGACTTCACGACGGAACGCTTCATAGAGCTCGACACCGCCACCCTCGTACATCCACAACATGAACTCTTCCGGCGTCAGGCCACTGGAGTGCCCAGCCAACAGCGCCGCCGTCGGGTCAGTCCCGTAGTCATAGTTGATGTAATTGTGGCTGACCTGCGCGACACCGGACTTCACGGTATTGGTCACGCGCAGCGCGCCACCCAGCGTACCGCCCGGGAACACCTGAATGCTCACGTCACCATTGGTCAGCTCATTGGCATAATCGGCAAACGTCTTGGCATCTCGCTCAAGCCAGGGGCCGCCCCCCCAGGGGGTTGCCATCTTCCACTCGATATCAGCGGCCTGGGTGGTCGAGGTGACCAGCAGACCGGCTGCGATGCCCATGCCGAGCACATTTTTCGTGAGGCTATGCATTCTTGTTTTCCTCGTATTGTTCCAGTCGAAGGTGATTCCGTCTCTGAGCGTCTTGCACCGCAGTACGGGCATCCCCCATCTCACGATGCCCGCGATCACACATTCTCGCGCTGGAAGACCTCCACCGGGCGCGACATGACGTCCACGAAGGCGAGCAGATCCACCACCAGCAATTTCACTTCAGGAACCAGAGTTGCATATACGCAACATTGCGTCAAATGTGAATATTGGCTCGACATTTTGCACGAGGAAGCTCTAAATGAACCCTATCAAGACCTACGAGCACGCCGCTTCCCCATGACTCGGCACGCGGTGGCAAGCGCTTTTCAGCCGACAGGCGCTGCGCACTGACAACGCTCAGGGACCCGACAATTGCAGACGATCACGATGGAGCACGCTGACATGACATCTCACCAGGAAACGCCGATCGCCCTGAAGCACCGAGAACGCAAGGCAGGCGCCATTGGTGACAATCTCAAGGCACTACGCAAGGAGAAGGGGCTGACCATCGCGGCCGTGGCCAGCGCGTCGGGCATCTCGGCGGCCAGCGTGTCGAGAATCGAGAATGGACGCATCTCACCGACCTTCGAGGCGATCGTGAATCTCGCCAAGGGCCTGAACGTGGATGTCAGCGAGCTGTTCTATCACACGGAGGACACGTCATTTCGGGGTTGGCTCGCCTTGACGCGAGCGCAGGAGGGAGAAGTCATCGAGACGCCCAACTACCGCTATCGACCGCTTTGCAACAACGTGGCGTCCAAGGAATACATGGTATTGGAAACCACCGTGCTCAATCGCAGTCTCGAGGAGTTCGGCGGCCTGCAAAAACATTCCGGCCAGGAACAGATCATCGTGACCAGCGGCGAGGTGACCGTCTGGACCGAGCTTTACGACCCCATCCATCTCAAGGTCGGCGATAGCCTGGCCTTCGACAGCACCCTCGGACACGCCATCACCTACAACGGCGACACCCCGGCGACCATGACCTGGGTATGCAGCGCCTACGCCTGAAGCCACTGCCGGCAAACGGCGCATGCAAAAAGGGCCTCATGAGAGGCCCTTTTCTTGAAGCTGGCTTGAGCAGCCGAGAACAACGATCCAAGTGATCAGCGATTGAGGATGATCGCAGTGATCGCGCCACCCGCCACAGCTGCCAGCACATAACGCCCATCGATGTTCAACCACCGATGTCCGCGCGGCGGCTTGGACAGGTGACGGTGATGCCAGTCCTTTACCCAATAACGCTGATCGGAATAATAGTGACGCGGCAGGTGGTCGCCACGACGCCAATGATGATCACGGCGCGCCTCGTGGCGGCGTTCTTGATGCTTGTGGTGTTTCTTGTAGTGCTTCTTGTGATGGTGCTTGTCGTGATGACCATGACCATGGCCACGGTCATGCGGCCCGGCCTGCGCCAGGGGAGCGCCCATCAGGGAAACGATCATCATCAGAATGGTCAGTGTGCGTGTTCGCATGGCTGGCCTCCTCGCAATGCCCCGCCGCCCTGTCGGCGCCGGGTGTCAATAAGGGCATTTCCTGATTAGGAAACAGTGTTGCATAACCTTATCGACATCCCGAGGAGGCCGCAAGATGTCTCAATTTTCGCGATCTTTGTCGTTATTTCGTGCATATTCCGTCGCCTGGCGCCGAAGTTGATGTCGCTTCTACCCAACACCCTGCTGCCTTGCACCATCTCTCTCGTTGAGCGGTCACGGTACCGCCATGCCTGCCTTGCGCACTTCGCTCGCTCCTCCATTGCCTCCCCCATTGCCTCCTCAGTGCGCGAGTACCTGTCAGGAAATCGGTAGCGAGTCATGCACCACATTGGTTCACCCAAACCATGCTCGACTCGGTCTTTCATCACCTTCTCTATAGGCAGGTTTCGCCAGGACACCAGGTTTCCATCGCCGGACAGAGCGTAAGAACGGAAAAATCCACTTTGCTGAATCGTGTCATTGAACGCCGACATTTCCCCGTAACCCCACGTTTCATGCGGCCTTCAGCCTCATCGAGACCATAATCTCCGAGATCACCCGAGGACATAGCCCAAAGTTCAAGCACGCGGGCTTTGCGTTTTGATGACCATTCATCGATCATTTGCACCACACCTGAGTCATTTGATCGATAAAAGACGATCTACCCCTGTCATCGCCGATAGGAACGCCAAGGCGGCTGCGTGACACCTCGGGTAGGAGCAGCAAGACAAGCCGTAAAAAAACAGGAGCCAATCATGGCCAGTACTGCGCCAGATTTGGATCGGCAGATCGCCCATATGGACGACGAGCTACTGCCGGTACCACGTCACAAACTGCACCGGTGGCCGCACTTTGCCGGTCTCTATGCCGCCGAGCACGTTGCCGCGACCGAGTTCGTCATCGGTGCCACCTTCGTGGCACTCGGTGCCGGTATCTGGGATATCCTGCTGGGCCTGCTGATCGGTAATGGTCTGGCGGTACTCAGTTTCTGGTTGATCACCACACCGATCGCCATCGAGACTCGCCTCAGCCTCTTCACCTATCTCCACCGCATCGCCGGTGATTCGATGTCTCGGCTGTACAACTGGGCCAACGTGATCATATTCACCGCCATCTCGGCGGCCATGATCACCGTTTCCGCCACGGCGGTCAGGCTGTTGTTCGACATACCCGCCCAGACCCAGGCCTACCCCACCAGCTTCGAGTTCATCCTGCTGGCGCTGGCCGTTGCCGCCATCGTAGTACTGGTTGCCGTCTATGGCTTCAATGCCCTGACGGAATTTGCCAGCATCTGCGCTCCCTGGCTGATGCTGATGTTCACCGTCGGCGGCCTGGTGCTGCTGCCGGAACTGGCCGAGTCCGTCACCGGCAACACCAGCCTGGACAGTTTCTCGAGTTTCATTGATGTCGCTGGCAGTACCGTCTTCACCGGGATCAATTCCCAGGGCGAGGCAGGCATCGGTATCTGGGAAGTCATCGGCTTCTCCTGGGCGGCCAACACCTTCTCCCACTTCGGTCTGATCGACATGGCGCTGCTGCGTTATGCCAAGCGCATGCGCTCCGGCCTTGCGACCAGCACCGGCATGATGTTCGGCCACTACGTCGCCTGGATCTCCGCCGGCCTGATGGGCGCCGCTACCGCTGCCGTCGCGGGTATCAGCATCGATGTGCTGGAGCCGGGTGAAGTGGCACTGCACGCCCTTGGCGCCGCCGGCTTCGTGATCGTGGTCGTCGCTGGCTGGACCACCGCCAACGCCAACCTGTATCGCGCGGGCCTTGCCGCACAGTCGGCCATGCCGAACCTGTCGCGCAACAAGGCGACGCTGGCCGTGGGTATCTGCGTTGCGGTACTCAGCTGCTTCCCGTTCGTCTATCGCAGCATGCTGCCGCTGCTGACCTACGCCGGTCTGGTACTGGTGCCGGTCGGCGGGATCATCTTCGCTGAGCATCACCTGTTCCCGAAACTCGGCTTCAGCCGTTACTGGGCGCGCTACAAGGGGGTGAAGCACAACACGCCGGCGCTGGCGACCTGGGCGCTGTCTCTGATCTTCGGCTTCGGTCTCGAGATGGTCGACGTGATCCCGTTCTATTATCTGTTCCTGCCGACCTGGTTCGTCTCCATCATTCTCTACACCCTGATGGCCAAGTCCGCCGGCGCCGCTGAGTCCTATCCGGAAGCGGAAGCCACCGAAAAGCACTTCCAGGAGCGAGTCGATGCCTTCCACGCCAAGCAGGCCGACACGACCAATCATGCCCCGGTCAAGGACACATCAGGTCTGACCAAGGTCATCCGAGCCATCTGGATGGTGATCGGTCTCGTCATTCCTCTGGTGCTGGCGCTGCGCGTGCTGTTCGGCAGCCCGGACCTGGCAAGCTACGAAGCGAACCGCGAGCTGTTCTATGACGTGACCATCTGGTCGACGATCATCTACTTCATCTTCGCGTACTGGGAACTGCAGCGCAGCAAGGCGCTGTTCAACAAGCAGTCCCCGAAGCAAGCGGCCACCGCTGGCTGAGTCGGCAGGGGACACGCAAGTCCCCTGCCTGGTCCGCGGCGAAGGTAGCCTGACTCACGAGGGCAACCTTCGCCGCTGGCCGTTACGACCTACCCTTTCTTTACCCATCTTGACCCGACCGCGATATGCGGCAGGAGACCTCCCCCCATGACTCGTCTCTCCAATGCCAGTCTGACTCAGCTGGACGCCAAGGTTGCCACCCCGAACTACGATCGTGCTGCGGTCAGCGCCGGCATCGTCCACTTCGGCGTGGGCGGCTTCCATCGTGCACACCAGGCCATGTACCTCGACGAGCTGATGAACCAGGGCAAGGCACTGGACTGGGGCATCGTCGGTGTCGGCGTGATGCCGGGCGATCGCCGCATGCAGGAAGCCCTGTCCTCTCAGGACCACCTCTACACCGTCGTGCTCAAGCACCCGGACGGCAACTACGAGCCGCGCGTGGTGGGCTCCATCATCGATTATCGCTTTGCACCGGACTCCCCGGATGCCGTGATCGAGCTGATGGCCGACCCGGCGATCCGCATCGTCTCGCTGACCGTCACCGAAGGTGGCTACAACTTCCACCCGGTCAGCGGCGAATTCAATCTCGAGAACGCCGACGTCCAGCACGACCTGGCCAACCCGGGTGAGGCCAAGACCAGCTTTGGCCTGATCACCGAAGCCCTGGCACGTCGTCGCGAGCGCGGCGTCGCCCCGTTCACCGTGATGTCCTGTGACAACATCGAAGGCAACGGCAACGTCGCCCACAAGATGTTCACCGCCTACGCGCGTGCACGCGATGCCGAACTGGCCGCCTGGATCGAAGCCGAAGTGCCCTTCCCCAACTCCATGGTCGACCGCATCACGCCGGTGACCACCCCGGATGACATCGAAGAGCTGTCCTCACGCTTCGGCGTGGAAGACGCCTGGCCGGTGGTCTGCGAGCCCTTCACCCAGTGGGTGCTGGAAGACCACTTCGCCAATGGCCGCCCGGCCTTTGAAGATGCCGGCGTGCAGCCGGTGGAAGACGTCGAGCCCTATGAGCTGATGAAGCTGCGTCTGCTCAACGCCGGTCACCAGGCACTGTGCTACTTCGGCTATCTGGCCGGCTATCGCTACGCCCACGAAGCCTGCAACGACCCGCTGATCGTCGACTTCCTGCTCGGCTACATGAACGAGGAAGCTCGCCCGACGCTGGCCCAGCTGCCGGGTATCGATCTCGATGCCCACTGCCAGACGCTGATCGAGCGTTTCGCCAACCCGGAAGTGAAAGACACCCTCGCGCGCCTGTGCGCCGAGACCTCCGACCGCATTCCGAAGTTCCTGATCCCGGTGGCCCACGCACAGCTCAAAAACGACGGTGAACTGCGTCGTACCGCGGCTGTCGTGGCCAGCTGGGCACGTTATGCCGAAGGCGTCGACGAGCAAGGCGAGACCATCGACGTGGTCGACCCGCTGAAGGACGAGCTGATGGAACGCGCCAGCCGTCAGCGCGAAGAGCCGACCGCCTTCCTGGACAACCGTGAACTGTTCGGTGATCTGGTCGATCAGCCGCGCTTCCGCGATGCCTACCTCAAGGCCCTGAAGAGCCTGCACGACAACGGTGCCCGCGCCACGCTGGAAATGCTGGTGGCAGACGCCAAGTAAGCTTCACGCGAAGTGAACAGGCCTGTGGGGGAAGGCAAGACTGCCATCCCCCACAGGCGTCAGCAGAAAGACAAAAAGCGAGACAGGCCACCGCCTGTCTCGCTTTTTTTGTGCCTCATGCCACGCCTTTCCTCACACCAGCGCGACGGTCCACAACCCTGCCAGCATGACGCCGATGCCGACCCACTTGACCATGGCCGAACGCTCGCGCAACCAGACCACGCCGAGCACCACCCCAAGCGGGATCGACAACTGACGCATGGCGACCACAAGGCTGACCTCTTCCGTCAGCGTCATGGCGATCAATACCAGCCCATAGGTCGCCATCACCATCACGCCGGTCAGCAACATGCTGCCCCGCTCGCCCTGCCACAGCATCGGCAGGCGACGACGCTCAGTCGGTAACAGCATCACCAGAGGTGCGCCCCAGGCGACCGTCATCATGGCCTGCAACACCAGAAAGACAGCGCCTGCAGACGTCGGCGAATAGCCGACACTCAGCATGATGTCGAGCGCCTGCTTGTCGATCAGCGAATAGCCAGTGGTCCCCAGCGCTGCCAGCAACGCGAACCCCAGCGCGGGGGTCAGATAGGTTCTCGCTCGCAAGCCCTGCGGATTGCTCAAGGGCAACATGAGCGCACCGAGCACGATCAGCCCCATGCCGGTGAAATCCGACACTGTCAGCGCCTGGCTATCCAGCAGGCTCAAGGAGACCAGCGGCACCAGCACTACGGGCAAGGCACGCGCGATGGGATATAGCACACTGACCTCGCCGCGCGCATACGCCCAGGCGAGCCCGCCCATGTAGAGCGCCTGACACAGCCCCGTGGCCACCAGCCAACCCCAGAACTCATCCGGCAGCTCGTTGAACGCCGGCCCCAGTGCCAGCAACGGTGCAAAGATCAACGCCCCACTGCCCATGGCCAGCATGAAGAAAGCCAGCGACGGCGCTCGGCCCTTGCCCAGCAGATTCCAGCCGGCATGCAGACAGACCGAGATCAGGATGAGTCCCAAAGCCAATGAGCTCATGAGACACGCATTGCGTTCAGGATTCCCCAGGCAAGGGTCATCGCCTGAACACTGTGACGTGAGCGGCTAGCCAGGCGGCGATTATGATTACGCATGTCTTCTTCCTTGTACGAGAAAAACGCCATCAGCTCGCAGAGACTGGCTCCCACGTGACGGCAAGGATGAGGCGCTTTCTGACGGAATGCCGTCAGCACAGCTCGTCCCCAGGCAGCGGACAGGTGATCGCGGAAGACACCAGCGCGAGCCATCATCAGGCAAGGTCACCAGCCAGAGTGCGTTACCAGGCTTCAGCTGCGGCGTACTGGGGGCATCGGGCCGCCGAGGAGTTGGATTTGCCAAGACGCTATCACATTCGCAAGGCTCGCACTGATCGGGCATAGCTTGGCCTCACGGCTTTCTGGCTCGCCTAGCAAGCGCTCCCCCGCGGGCATTCGTGGTCGCCCTCTTTCTGCAGTAGGCTTGCGTGAGACTTTACTGATATGGGAGCCGCGACATGCATGACGTCAAACCCTTCGACCTCAGTCATCAGACCGCCGTGGTGACCGGTGCCAGTCGCGGTATCGGGGCCGCCATGGCGATCGCCCTCGCCGAGGCCGGCACCGATATCATTGCCATCAGTGCCAGCATGACCGCCGATGGTGGTGATGTAGGTGAACGTATCCGCGCCCTGGGGCGCACCTTCCAGGGCATCGCATGCGACGTTTCCGACCGCAGCGCCATCCAGCAGCTGGCTGCGCAGTTGAGTTCGACTCGGGTGGATATCCTGATCAACAACGCCGGCACCATCGAGCGCGCCCCGGCCACCGAGCACACGGACGCGCAATGGGATCGCGTCATTGATACCAACCTCTCCGCCCCGTTCATCCTGACCCGCGAGATCGGCAAACAGATGGTCGCGCGCGGCAGCGGCAAGATCATCTTCACCGCCTCACTGCTCTCCTTCCAGGGCGGCATCACCGTGCCGGGCTACGCGGCCAGCAAAGGCGGCATCGCTCAGCTCACCAAGGCTTTCGCCAATGAGTGGGCCGCTCATGGCGTCAACGTCAACGCCATCGCACCGGGCTATATCGCTACCGACAATACCGAAGCCCTGCGACAGGATGCACAGCGCTCCCGCGATATCCTCGCGCGCATCCCCGCCGGGCGCTGGGGATCACCAGACGACTTCAAGGGCCCGGTAGTATTCCTCGCATCATCTGCTTCGAACTATGTGCATGGCACCGTTCTGACGGTCGATGGCGGCTGGATGGCACGCTGACGCTCATGTCGACTGGAAACTACTAAAACAGACAAGGCGCAGCCTGAGATGGCTGCGCCTTGTCTTCAAGATGGAGATGTAGAGAGCGCAGGTCCTGCCAGTCAGCTCAGAACTCGCTGACGATGTTCAGGTACTGCTGCATATCACCAACCATGGCCTGCTCCAACAGCTTGCCTGTCTCGATGGCATAGGGCTGCTGGAAATGAATGTCCCACAGGTCTGGTTCCGTACGCCAATGCTCGTATATCACCAGCGTGTCGTCCTGGCCTTCGATGGTATACAGATCAAACACGAGATTGCCCGGCTCCTCACTGCGCGTCTTTGCCACATGCGTGGTGAATTGTTGCAGCAACCGAGCGCGATATTCTTCCTTGATCTTGAAGATGAAGAAGATACTGAATACCTCATCTTCCGGCTGCACGTGCCTGGGGTGCGCCTCATGCAATGGCGCCGGGTCAGTATCATTCAAGGGCATCACCTCGAATGGCGATGCCAACGCCGTGTCAGCCAGTTTCAGCAGGGCTTGCGCGTAGGGCTGGTTCACATGTGCCTGATGCGCTTCGGTGCTTGCCCAGCGCTCATAGGCGAAAATGGTGGTGGGAGAATCCTTGGCCGCGAAGAAACGCATTTCCAGCATCCCCGGTTCAGCCGCTGAGCCCAGCTTGTTGTCAGCCAAGGCCTGCTTGAAGGTATCGAGTTGTTCGGGCTTGACGTCAAATTTCACGATCAAGGTGAGCATGGAGATGCCCCTTATAGTCAGTGGTTGTCATCGGCCCAACGGCAAGACCCGCTGCGTCACGTGGCAGCAGGTCTGTCTCGGGAAGTGACTGACACTATCTTTCGCTGCCTGGCTGAAAAACCCGCGGCGCAGAGAAAGACTTTCAATGAAACCTTGAACGTGAATGCAGCCCCCGCCACAGCAATGCGCCGCCTGAAACATGAGACCGCGGCACTTATGCAGATCCAGAACGAAAAATCCCGCAGCCAAGGCTACGGGATCATCGAATACGGATACCACATGGGCAAGCTCACGCCCTCACCCCAAGCCGTGCTTGCCACTCGCGGCAGAAATCAGCGCCGCCCCACATGCCGTATGGCAGCCATGAAACGCTACCGGCTTGCCATTCAAGCTGATAGTGGGATGCCCCTCGATGATGCTGCAGGTGCTGTGGCCATCCTTGGGGCACGTCACCATGTCCCCCACCACTGCCACCGGCTTGCCCTCCAGCAGATAGTTGGACTGGGCAGACACCACCTTACCGCCATGAGTCGTGCTATCACCGAGCACGATAACGCCATCACCGGAACTGAACATAGCTTATAACAACCCCACTAAACTATAGCACCCAATATAAATCAAGGCGCTTGATATAATGCTGCCTACAACAAAACATATGATAGGCCAAGTACCCTCAAAAAAACTCAATTGGACATTATTTTCATAACCTCTACTAAACTTATCTAAACTCACATTTTCGTATTTCTCTTTAACATATGAGGGCCATTCGGGTGTTTTACTTGTATACACCGCGAAGAGACGACACCAAGCCAGAACTGCCATGAAAGGAGAAGTTATAAATTGCAGCACAGGGTTAATGGATGTCAAAAGCATTGCTCTGAAGATACAAAATAAAAAACCCTCTCTTTTATTATCTATCGGCATGCATATATCTATAAGTTTCGAATTCTCCTTATACCCTGCAGGCTCCTCCATGTATTTCCTGATAAACTCCCAAATTGCATATGCATCATTTTCATCACCCCAGGCGGGATAACCTAAAGAGAATGTTTCTAGAACAGTCTCTTTATCTTCACCCAACACATGTGCTTTTATTTCATAATAATCTTCGCTAGAAAAGGGTATGTTGTTAGCCTCGATATAAATAAACAAGTCATCCCAGTTTTCGCTTACGAATTTACCTCTAGGTAAAATTGCATACACTTTATGCTCCACTCGGTCAAACCTGACTGGATAGTACGTTTTTTGAAAAGATTCCAACCTTAAGTATTTATATCCAATATAACCGAGCGGCGATAGAATCACCAACATACCCATAAGAACGATCCATGCCCCAGATTCTTCTTTATTAATAGTAGCTAATAACAATGCAATTGATGTAAAAAAAAATAGAACCAACATCCCGAAAGCATATATTAACGAATGTCCTTTATGAGAATACCAACGATCCACTACTTCCAAATATCTATTATTCATTTTGACAACCGAAAAAAGATCTTTCGGCAGACATTGCATTTTACACTTAGGATTTAATTGTTTAAGTTTTTCATCCTCAGTTAGTTTTCTATTAACAGGATATTTTAGCAATTTACCTTCAGTCAAACCTTTGAAATCCATATTTACTCCGAGAAAATAGTATTTAATACTGAATTTTGTGACTCTAGACTATTAAACCCGTCGGCATTATCACCAAAATAACTATCGCCCAGCCAATCCTGCAATTTATTTGTTGAAAACATTGAAATAAGTATATTTATAAAAATAGCACCCGCAGCTAGAATCAACCCCCAACCAGTTAGAGTTAATGTAACACCTAATAATGTTGAAGTTGCTGTTGACGTACTGACCACCAAAACATAGGATGACATTCCCAGCACGCCTGATAACAAAAAGGCTGCAGTAGTCCAATATTTACCTTGTTTATATGCATCAATGGCAGAAATGAAATCCAAAGCACTAAATACTATAGCGGCCGTCCAGCCAAATAGCTTCCCAAAGAAACTAAGCACCTTATTAAACGAACTAGCACTCCACTGTTGCATTCTGTTTAGTGTTATCGCTTTCTTTTGCATGCTACTATGAAGAATATCCGCAGCACCACCGAGAGTACCTGATGCTATTGCACCCAATTTAGCGTTCAATAGATAGGATTCTTTATCACTTGCAGAATCTTTTAGTGTCTTGTTTTGAGCAAGAAATGTTAAAGAACCGATAATAAGCGAAACGACACCTAAACTATTACTACGATCACTTAATTTTGACCAAAGGGTGCCACTAAGTTGCGAGGCACTCATTTTACTTATTTGTGACTGAGTATAAATAGCATTATCTGCTAGCTTTAGCAATGACTTGCTAGTAGTTGCATCGGAAACATTTTCAACCAGCATCAAATGATCATATATTACTGTATGCTCAAATAACCCCTTTCCCTTTGCAACACTAGCTCTCTTTGATTGCCTTGTTGCCACTTCAATATATCTATCAAAAATATCGGGATTTACATTTTTGAATTGAGGGTTAGCCTGTTCCATACCATTTCTAATAGCAGGCAATAAATCTTTCAATGTACCGTTGACAGTAACCTTAACTATTTGCCGTTCAGCTAACATTCCTAATACTGCGAAACTAGGAAGTCTTTTTTTATCACTAACATTCCTCAGCGCCTTCACATAAGGAGAAGCGACCATAGCCAAAAGATAACCTAATGAATCTTTATAGCCTGGATTACTCTCCATTAATGCTTGATAAGCTGATATAAGCCCTGACCATGGAAGACTTACTGTATCTTCAGCATCCATACCTTCTTTAAGCGCACTATGTACTATTTCTTTCAAATCCTTATTATTTAAAACTAAAGCTCTAAGCAGCCAATTATCACTGGTTATCTCCTTTTGGCTTAGTAAATACGTAAATTTATCATGTATTTTTGAATACTGCTGGGTATCAAGTAGACATTTCATGACAGTAGTAGAGAAAGCTACTCCACACTCTATACTTGAGTCATCATGACTTGAATTCAACTTTTCCAGAAAAGAACTTGAAGCAACCCAGTTTAAATATGCATCAGCAAGTGGATCCATAACATCATTGTTGTGTTTATCTAACTTTACCTTATAAACTTCTTCCTCCCATTTTTTATTCTTATATATATTATTACCGTTTTTTGTGGTGACATTACCAATCATCTTACTATAATCATTCCATGCTTCACTACTTACCTCCATAAGCTTTTCATCTGTTATTTCAACTTGGGCCTCGTTTTTCTTATCTTCAATATATTGTAACTTTGCATCCTCACCCAAATAACTCCAGTAATTAGGAGCGCGGGCTTCAAGCATATTCAAATGTTTACTTACATTATCATCTGTGATTTTCTTTATGTATTGGCCTGCAGCTTGCTCTCTAACTGCTTTTTCAATATCATTGATTTGCGCCGCAGTAGTCAGCGGCCACTGCCAAGAGGGATTATTAATAAATTCTTTTAATTTATTATTCAACAACATTGCGACATCTGAGGTGATTCCTACAGGGTCATCTAAAGCAATCATCACAGCAGATACATCATCTACAGACTTACTGTCGGCCCAGCTCACTAAATTATCGACGTCATCAGCCATTCCGTTTACCGGATCCAAGCTGAATTCAAGACCAGTCTCGTCAGTTGAGTCTTGTTCTTGTTTATTTGTTAGTTCCTCAATCGATGCCTCAGCAACATATTGGGATATTGTACTAATGGAAGAAGCATGACTGGCTTGTCCGCTGCGCCATTCCGCAAGCGATAATTTTCGCATCTGGTCACGGCGTTTTACCGTAGTACCCTCTACCACTTCATTGGTTGCATGTTCATGCCAGACCCGGTTTGTCCAGGCAGTATCAGAAAAAGCAAGATAGATATTATCGGCGTTGGCAGCATCCGGTATGGTAATACAGCGCCCTGGATATTGATGTGCGGAGTTATTGGCAGCACAAGAAAATTCCACTTTACTAGACGGAGTCTTGAGCTTATTGCTGACACCTTGTGTCGGATTTGCAGGATCCATTGCCACCAGCAATGAATGCTCTATCTCTTTGACGTAGGCATAGAGATATCCCTTCTCTGTGACCACATAACCCGACCATGTCCCCGCCGCTTCGTTGTAAACGTAAAGGAAGCCAGCACGCATCAAGCGTAGCGTGTAGTCCTGCCCATCGGGCAACGTCGCGACATCTGTCACTCCTTCACCAAAGGGGCCATTGACGACTGGTGCGCGTGGCGCAGGGATCTTGCTGTCAGTGCGTGCGATGGCGTAGCGCACTGGCAAGATGGGCAGGCCTTCTCCACGGCAGAATGAACAATTGGCGATGGATGTCGTGTCGTCGGCGCTCATGGGGCCTCCTTGCAGGTAATGCGGGAATTCATGTCGGCTGCCAGACGTTCCAACGTGGCAGCGTCGAGATCTTTGCAGGCTGTGATGTAGCTGCCGCCTTGCTCACGAATGCGGTCAAGACGGGCGCGCAGTTCTGGATGGGCGTGAATATCGGGATGGTGGCAGACAGCCTGTTCCACGTAGCGCTGGCAGTCTCGATCACTGGCCAGCGGAATGTTTCTGGCGCGGACGATCAGCTCATCGACCCAGCGCCACAATCCGGGCGTCTGAGGTTGCTGTGGCGCGAAGACTTGCAGATTCATCAGGCAGGCATTCAACAGGGTGATACGGTCAATCTTTGCCCAGTGCTGCGGCTCCAGGAACAGATAACTGAACCGTGGAGGCGTCTCTGCTTGATAGCGCCGTCGCTGCCATTGACCGCCCTCGCCCTGCCAGCACCATGCAGAGATTGGCCCTAGAAGGCGATCCAGGTGCTCGTCTTGCCATTGCCAGCACAGGTGGCGAAACACGAGTGGGTCATAGAAGCGCAGCCACCAGCGCCGGGAGTCTCCTTTACGACGCTGGACAAGCTGCTCTTGAAGATGCCCCGCCACACGTTCAGCCGAGGCTTGGGTCTCGAGAAGCGCACAGAAGAACGCACTACCGCGCTTTTGATAACGCTCGATGCGCGCTATCAGCGCGAGGCGTTGTGCCTTGTTGAGTTCATGGAGCCGAACCAGGCGCGGCATCAGATGCGAGCGTATCTTGGCAGCGGGATTCTCCAATGGCTGAGATGGCAGATCGCTCCAGTCCACCTCTTCCACCGTCAGCGGATTGAGCAAGGCGAATCGCTGCCGGGTCAGCAAATCTGCCAACGGCTCGCTGACCGTCTCGGTCGCAGGTTCGGCGAGAGTGCCGTCTCTCATCACTTGCGTCATGACAACTTCCTCATAACGCGACAGCGCCGGCGTTGTAGTCATCGGCCCCTGTCATCTGTGTCTCGCAGCCACCTTCGGGTAACTCAGGCATGGTGCCCTCCAGACTCGCAGGCCCGCCAAAACTATGTTGCGCACCTTTGACATCGACCTTGCCCGGCCCGTGTACTTCGATATTGCCGCCACTCAGGCGGATATAGCCGCCGCCGCTGGTGAGCAGAATCTCGTTCTTGGCCTGGATGGTGACGGTGCCTTCGGTGGAGGTGATGGTCATGTCCTTCTCGGAGGTCAGTTCCATCGCATCACTCTGCGCCTGCATTTCCACCTTGCCACGTGCAGCAAACAGCTTGATGCCGGCACGTTGCACGAACAGCGAGAACTTTTCGGAGAGCGAGGCGATCAGGCTGCGGCCGGTGGCCAGATTGATGTCTTCGCCGCTGGTGATGCTGAGTGACTTGCCCTGTGCCAGATGGGTGGATTCCGGCGTGCTCAGCGCGATGCCTGCCGGTGAGCTGACATGCAGCCAGGGGGCATCGAGACGAGCAGCCTCACCACGGCCCCCCGCAGCGGCACTTGAGGCGGAGCTGCCATCAAAATCACTGCCACTGTCTTCCGCGCCATAGCGGCCCTGGGCATCTTCACTGGCCAGCTTGAGGTTATCGAGGGTCGCGAGTGCTTCCGCCTCATGGCTGGTAGCACTCTCGCTGAGCGTATTGGAGAGCTGATAGGCGCTGGCCAACTGCTGCTGAGCGGGGGTGAGATCGAGCTGTTCGCCACTGGCGGCGATCTGCCCCCAGCTGGTCAGCAGCAGCCCCTTATGCGCACGGATGGCGCCGTAAGCGTCCGAGCGCAGCTCGAAACCGGTGCCACGGAAGCTGCCACGCGTGTTGCCCTGCTGATGGATCAGATAGCCCAGATTGAGCTGGGATTTCTCGTGCTCCGAGTTCAGGCGCACGCGCTCCTGATCCGTCGCATCATCGAAGACCAGCTCGTTGTACTTGTTGCCGCGGT